>CAZWFQ010000005.1:0-27557 GCA_964633225.1 uncultured Anaerolineaceae bacterium | reverse complement strand
GCAGATGCCGCCATCCCACTTTCACAGCTTCCACCGCCGTCTAACCTCAAGCCGCTGTTGGAAGATGTTCCACCGCCCTCCCCCCCGGTGCCATCACGGGCACCCATCAGCCGCCCGCATCCAGATATTGGCATACAATTATCCGCCAATCCACAATTCAGTGCCCAAGCCAGACCCTTGGCCAGTGCGGTGATCGCTGAGCCAGTCATTGCACCAACCCCAGCCAGCCCGCCCAAGCCGCAGACCGCAGTCAACCTGCTGCCTGCAGCAGCCCTGCCGCAGATCCAGTCAGCCGCATCACCGGCGCCGGTCGCAGCTCAAGACGAGAGCCTTGAGTTGCATCCAATCTCTCCCGGCCTGCATAACCTGGTCTATGCCTGCCTGCTTATTCCTCGCCTGCCCCAGCACTACCTGACGGGTGACCTGGGCGCCCGCCTGGGCGAATGGCTCCCCCAGCTTTGCCTGGCTTACGGGTGGCGCCTGGACCACATCGCCGTACGCCCCGACTATCTCGAATGGGTAGCTGGTGTTGCGCCAACCACATCTCCCAGCTACCTGATGCGCGTCTTGCGCCAACAAACATCACAGCGTATTTTTGCTGACTTTCCAACCTTCGGACGCGAGAACCCCTCTGGTGATTTTTGGGCTCCAGGATACCTGATCATGAGCAGCCCTCAGCCGCCTCCTGCACATGTGATCCGCGAATTCATCCAGCAGACCCGCCACCACCAGGGCGCCTCCCGACCAACAGACTCGTCTCGCCCTTAAAACCGGAATGCCTCCCACCATATACTTGCTCGACGGTCATGCACTGGCTTACCGCGCTTACTATGCCCTGACACGCGGCGCCCCCACAGCCTTTACCACCCACGCCGGAGAACCAACCGCCGGGGTGTACGGCTTCACCAGCATCCTGCTGCGCATCTTGGAGAAAGACCGCCCCGATTACCTGGCTGTCACCTTCGACACGGGCAAAACATTTCGTGACGAATTGTTCCCCGAATACAAAGCCACCCGCGCCAAGATGCCCGATGATTTGCGTCCCCAGATGAAGCGCATCCGCCAGCTTGTAGACGCTTTCAACATCCCCCGCCTAGAGCTAGAAGGCTACGAAGCCGACGATGTGCTTGGCAGCCTGGCCTGCCAGTTGTCGGCCCAGGGCTTTGGGATCAAGATCATCACCGGCGATCGAGACCTCTTACAACTGGTCAACGAGCGCATCTTGGTCAACCTGCCCGGCAAAGGCGGCGCCGACTCGAAAGATTATTTTGCCCAAGATGTGTTGGAGTATCTGGGGGTCCGCCCCGACCAGGTGGTGGATTACAAAGCCCTGGTGGGCGATACCTCCGACAACATCCCCGGTGTAACCGGTATTGGTGAAAAAACTACCGTCAACCTGCTGGCAAAATACGATACCCTAGAAGGGATTTATGCCCACCTGGATGAGTTAGCTGAGGGTGTGCGCAAAAAACTACAGGCCGGGCGCGCAAGTGCTGAACTCAGCCGGCGCCTTGCCACCATTGTGACAGACCTGCCGGTGAAGATGGACCTGGACAAAGCCCGCACCGAGCATTTCGATCCGGCACAGGTAGAAGCCCTTTTCCGCGAGCTCGAATTTCGCACCTTGATCAAGAAACTAACCGACCTCTACCCATTATATGGAAAGACCCAGCCGCTGAACAAAGGCCAGCAGCTCACGCTTTTCGATGCCGCCGCACAGCCCCCTGCAAAAGCGCCCGCCCCTGCCCTATCCATTGCCCCAGGCCCGGTCGATTACCAGGTGATCGACACCCCCGCTGCCCTGCAGGCCCTGGCCGAGCGCTTACAGCAGGCCAGCCTGATCTCTTTCGATACCGAAACCACATCCACCGATCCGATGCGCGCTGATCTAGTAGGGATCTCGCTGGCAGTTGAGGGCAGCCAGGGTTATTACATCCCCGTGGGGCATAACCCCGATATGGGAACGCAGCTGCCCTTGAAAGATGTGTTGGAGGCCCTGCGCCGCCCATTGACAGACCCCCACATACCCAAGGCCGGCCATAACCTGAAGTACGATTTCATCATGCTTGCCCGCCTGGGGCTGCGCGCCACCCCCCTCTCATTTGACACCATGCTGGCCGAATGGCTCACTAATCCAGCCTCTCGCAACCTGGGCCTTAAAAATCTAGCCTGGGTGCGCCTGGACCTCAAAATGACGGAGATCCAGGATCTGATCGGATCGGGTAAGAACCAACGTACCATGGCCCAAGTACCCGTGGTCGATGCTGCCGCCTATGCCGCCGCCGATGCTGCCGCTGTGATGCAGTTGATCCCCCCCCTGCGGGCCGAATTAGAAGCCGGACCCGGAATGCGCCTGCTGGAAGAAATTGAAATGCCTCTCGTCAGCGTATTGGCTGATATGGAAATGACCGGTATCAGCCTGGATACGCCCTTCCTGGCTCAAATGTCAGCCGAACTGGCAGCCCGCCTGGCAGAAATTGAGACCCAGGTGTACGCCCTGGTCGGCCAACCCTTCAACATCAATTCCACCCAACAACTCTCACAAGCGCTCTTTGAACGGCTGAAGCTGACCCCGCCCGATCGTACACGCCGCACTGAGAGTGGTCATTATTCCACCTCGGCTGACGTGCTTGAAGCGCTGAGCGGCAAGCACCCTGTTGTAGACCTGGTCTTGGAGCAGCGCGAGCTTTCGAAGCTCAAATCCACCTACCTGGACGCACTGCCGCTGCAAGTAAACCCCCATACCGGGCGCGTCCACACGTCATACAATCAGACCGGCGCAGTCACTGGGCGCATCGCCTCATCTGAGCCCAATCTGCAAAACATCCCCATCCGTACCGATTTAGGCAGGCAGGTGCGGCGTGCCTTCATTGCCGCACCTGGCTGGCAATTGCTCTCGGTCGATTATTCACAAGTAGAATTGCGCATTGCTGCGCATATGGCCGATGACCAGGCCATGCTGGCTGCTTTTCGCCTTGGGCAAGATATCCACGCGGCCACGGCAGCCGCCATTTACGGCATCCCGCTCGACAAAGTCAATAAAACCCAACGCCGGCATGCCAAGGCGGTCAATTTTGGCCTGATCTACGGGATGAGCGCCTTCGGCTTGACACGCAGCAGCGAACTCACCCTGGCAGAAGCAGAAGACTTCATCGAAGCCTATTTCAAACAGTTCCCTGGCATCAAGCTTTACCTGGATGGCATTCGCCGCCTGGCTGCCCAACAAGGCTACGTGGAGACTCTCTTAGGGCGGCGGCGTCTCTTCCCTGGCCTAATGACCCAACAAAACCAGGCCATTCGCAACCGCGAAGAACGTGAAGCCATCAACGCGCCTATCCAGGGGACTGCAGCTGATATCATGAAGATCGCCATGCTGCATCTGCCGCCAGCGTTAAAAGAAGCCAGGCTTTCAGCGCGGATTTTACTTCAAGTTCACGACGAATTGGTGTTAGAATGTCCTTCAGATCAATTGCGCTCAACCGCCGAGGTGGTGCGCAGCGTGATGGAAAAAGCCTACTCACTGAAGGTCCCACTGCGTGCCGAAACCCGCAGCGGGAACAATTGGGGTGAGTTGACGCCGTTGGAACTCTAGGGAGATCGTATGGCAGGAAATCAAGAACGTTTTCAACAATCAATGAACCAGGGCCACTCAGCAGCATGGGACCAGGCTTGGGATAAAGCGGCTGGTTATTATCGCCAGGCTCTGACAGAATTTCCTGATGAGCCTAAGGCCCTCATCAATCTTGCCTTGGCGCTCTATGAAGTGCAGGATTTTGAAAACGCGCTCAAAACCTACCAACGTGCAGCCACTATTTCTCCCAATGATCCCATGCCGCTCGAAAAAGTCGCCGAATTGTTCGAGCGCACCGGGAATGTGGATCAGGCTTGCAAAACCTATTTGGAAGTGGCTGAAAAATATGCCCGCAACAAGGACATTGAGAAAGCAATCGAAAACTGGACCAGTGTGGTAAGCCTCAACCCCGAGAACGTGGTGGCGCACTCGCGCCTGGCCCTGGTTTACGAACGCCTGAATCGCAAACAGCAGGCGATCATGGAGTATGTGGCGGTCGCCAGCCTGATGCAGCACAGCGGCGAGGTACAAAAAGCAGTCCAGACCATCAATCATCTGCTGCAAGTATATCCCGACAGCAATGAAGCCACCCAGGCCCTGGCGATGATTCAGACTGGCAAGCCGCTGCCAAAACCGCGCCGCCCGCGCGGGGCAACCGGCCCCCTGACCATGGCCCAGGTCAAGCAGTTAGAAACAACCAAACCCGACACAAAAGAACGCGCCAGCCTGGATCCAATTCAAGAGGCCCGCCAGGCAGCCCTGACTGCCCTGGCTGGCATGCTCTTTGAGCAGGCGGCTGAAGCCCAGCCCGCCCAACAACAGGCTAGAGGCTTGAATTCGATTGTCAAAGGCACGGCCATCCTTGGGCAGCATATTGACTATACGAAGATGACCCTGCATATCAGCCAGGCCATTGATCTCCAGTCGCACGGCAAAGATGCCGATGCCATTAACGAACTGGAGCGAGCCATGGAGGCCGGCTTGATTGAAAGCCCCGCAGCGCATTTTGACCTGGGCATGCTGCTGTCCAAAGGCGAGCGCCTGGAAAGTGCCGTGCGCAACCTGCAGCGAGCCGTCAAACACACCAGCTTTGCACTGGGCGCCCGCCTGCTGCTCGGTCAAACCTACCGTAAGATGGAGCGCACCAAAGAGGCTGCCATCGAATACCTCGAGGCCCTAAAAATCGCCGATTCTGAAAACGTCTCGGCTGAGTATGCCGAAGAGTTAAACCAGCTTTACGAGCCGATTATTGAAGCTTTTAGCCAGCAAGACGACCCCAAATTCCAGGTCCGCATTTGCGACAACATCAACGCCATGCTCGTCCGTGCCGACTGGCGTACCCACATCAAGCGCGCCCGCCAGCAGCTACCGGCTCAGGTAGAAGGCACCCCTCCAATTCCCTTGGCTGAAATGCTCACCGAGGCCAGCAGCAACCAGGTAGTTGAATCGCTCTCCAAGGTCAACAACCTGGCCCGCACAGGTCACCTCCGCACTGCCATGGAAGAAGCCTACTACGCGTTGAAGTTTGCCCCGACCTACCTGCCCCTGCACATTTGCATTGGCGATCTGCTCTTGCAAGACAACCACATCGCTGAAGCCGTGCATAAATTCACCGTGGTAGCAGAAAGCTACAGCGTGCGCGGCGAAGCCAACCGCGCGATTGCACTGCTCAAGCGCGTGAGTGATCTGGCCCCCATGGATATGGAACCCCGTAACCACTTGATTGATTTGATGATGGAACGCGGCCAGGTCGAAGAGACAGTGCACGAATTTCTGAAGCTGGCTGAGGTGTACTACAGCCAGGCTGACCTGGGAATGGCCCGCAAAACATATACCCGCGCCTTGCGGTATGCTCAGCAGGCTAACGTAGACCGCGGGACCAAGGTCAACCTGCTGCACCGCATGGCAGATATTGATATGCAAAGTCTCGATTGGCGCCAGGCGCTGCGTGTCTTCGACCAGGTGCGCACCCTTGAGCCTGATGATGCCAAGGCGCGCGGGATGTTGATTGACCTCAACTTGCGCCTTGGGCAAACAGCCCAGGCCCTGGCTGAGGTAGACAACTACATCACCCACCTGTTAAACAGCGGCCAAGACCAAAAGGCGCTTGAATTTTTGACCACCCTGGTACAAGAAAATCCCAAACAGCCGGCCATGCACCGCCGCCTGGGAGAGTTCTATCGCCAGGTAGGGCGCACCGAAGAGGCCATTACGCAGCTTGACGCCGCCATTAATCTATTCTTGCAAGCCGGCAACCGCCCGGCAGCCGCCGAAACCGTCATGGCCATCCTGGCGCTCAATCCCCCCAACCCTGCCGATTATCAGCAGATGCTGGCCAAGTTGCAACAGAAATAAAACGAACAAAATGAGTGGAAGGCTGTGCTAATTGCGCAGCCTTCCACTCATTTTAATAACTTGACACAACCCAACTACCAGATGCCGAACGAAGTGATGGTCCGGTCTTCCAACTCATCGCTGGTGGCAACGACGATGATCTCGGCAATTCCAGCAGGCTGCCCATTGAACGAAAAATCCTGCTCAGCAAGTCCATGTTCATTCGTCACAACCATGAAAAGCCGCTCGCTGCCATCTGTAAACCGGACGATAATCTGTACCGTCACATTGTCTACGGGACGCAAATTTTGATCTTGCACCACAATATCCACAAATTGACGGCCGCTGGAGGCCATGGTCGCCCGCCGAGCAAAGGCGCGTGCATTTAGGGAGATCACCGTAAAGGGAATATTATCGCCTTCTTGACTGGGCAGTAACCAGATTTGATCTTCGTAAAGATTAAAATAGTGAGCACCCAAGTCTGTCAACGCCACGCGCTGGCCTGATGGCAGATCAGGCTTCCATTCAAAACGTGCTCGCTGGAAATACTGCACCATCACACCATCATGGATCTCAATCTCAGAGATTGGGAACCCAAATTGAGCAATCCCGCCATTGGCATCAAAGAAATCCAAGAAGGCATAACAAACCGGCAAGCCGTCTACAGGGATGCGGCGGCAGGCCGTCATGCTCGTGGCGGTCGGTACAACAGTGCCCGGCCCATCCACCTGGTAAAGATACTCTCCCAACAACGTCAGCACCACCCGCGGCTCAATGGGCAGCTCAGGATGCAGCTCAAAGCGCACCCGCTGGAAATACTGGATTTTCATTCCATTCTGATCGGTGAATGCATCGGTAATTGGGTAACCAAATACCAATTGCGGATTTGGAACGCTGTTGTACATTGCCAGGAAATCCCCGGTCACCCAGTGCCCGGTCTCTGGGAAGTAGCGCGCATCTTCCGTCTGGGCCAGAGCCAATAACCCAGGCACCATCAAACAAACCAACAAGGCAACAGCCAATAGGCCCCACTTCTTCATACCTAGATTATAGCCAATCATTGCCGCAGATACAATACCCAACTGGCCCCAAAGTGGTGAAAACCTGTTATTTCTGCAAGATTTCAGGAAGAAGAGCCGTGCTCGGCAAGATCAGGTCTGCCCCAGATACTCTCAGTTCTGCTTCCTCGCCAAAACCGCATAACACGCCCACAGCTTGGGCACCAGCCGCCTTGCCGGCGCGGATATCTACCGTCGTATCGCCGATCATCAGGCAAGCCTGTGAGGGCAGGCCCATTTGCTCAGCCGCCCATAAGATAGGGTCAGGATAAGGTTTAGTATGTTTGCAGGTTTGGGCAGCCGCCACACAGTGAAAAAATGGCCGCAGCTCGAATTGATCCAAGAAGCGCTCAGTGCTGCGCAAGCCGCGCGCCGTGACCACGCTCATGGGGTAATGCTGCTGCAAGCGCCCCAACATCTCCCGCACCCCATCGATCAACAAGAATGGCGCGTCTGATTTGCCCAGGCCCTGGCGGTAAAAGAAGTCACCCGCTGCGGCAATCGCGCCATCCACCCCCAGCCGATCAGGCACACCAGCCATAAAATTGGCTGGGTTCTCAGTGACCATAACAACCCGCCTGGCGAAGGGCAGTGGGTCTCGCTGGCGAAAAACAAAGCGCAGGGGCGATAACCAATGCGCTAGCTTACGCACAAACTGATCATCGGTATCGCTCAGTGTGCCATCCACATCAAAACACAACCCCTGTATCCGGTTAAGATCAAGTGTCATCGTTTACGATCCATCGGGCATCACTGGCCAACTGATTGAAAAGCCATGAATATCGCCACCCCTCCAGTCATCAGGCTTAAACACAAGCAAACCACCAAGAATATAACCAGGCAAGAAAGGAAAATATTTCGACTTTTCTCAGACATGAGCTTCTCCAAGGTCGCATTGTAATCGCCTTTACAAAGAAGGGCAATAGATAAGGTCAGAATTCGCCCTTGTCATCGAACATTCTCGGTTACAATTATGCGATATGGACGAACCGGCCCTGATCCAGGCTGCTTGCCAGGGCGACCTGGATTCATTCAATCACCTGGTGTTGGTTTACCAAGACCAGGTTTACCACCAAGCCTACCGCATGATGGGAGAAGAGGCTGCGGCTGCTGACGCATCTCAAGAGGCCTTCATCTCCGCTTTTCATCATATCCGTTCTTACCGCGGCGGATCTTTCCGCGCCTGGCTGCTGCGCATTGTGACCAACGCCTGCTATGACGAGCTGCGCAGGCGTAAACGCCGGCCCACCACCCCCCTTGAGCCATTGGATGATAGTGGCGAAGAGATCGAATCGCCACGCTGGATGATAGATCCGCAAGATTCGCCTGAAGAGAACTTGGATCGCGACGAGCTGCGCCAGGCAATTGAACACTGCCTGCATGATCTTCCGGACGACTTCCGCGCCGCAGTATTAATGGTAGATATCCAGGGCATGGATTACACCGAAGCAGCCCAGGCCCTGGGCAAGCCGCTAGGCACGGTCAAGAGCAGGCTGGCGCGCGCCCGCTTACGCATGCGTGACTGCCTGAAAGGCTTTTGGGAACTATTACCCGCGGTATTTCGTCATGATGGTGAGAACCGAGAGATGTGATGATCAAGGGTCAATTATCCGCGCGCGACGATGAAATACTTTCAGCCTACCTGGACGGGCAGCTAAACAGCAAAGAACGTGCCCGCCTGGAAGCGCGCCTGAACACAACCCCCATCTTACAAGCCACCCTGGACGATCTGCAAAAGACCCGCCTGCTGCTGCGCAGCCTGCCCCGGCCGCGTCGTCCGCGCAGTTTTACTTTGACTCCGCAAATGGTCACCAGCCGGCAGCCCCAGCCAAAGCCGCTTTTCCCTGCTTTCAGCTTTGCGTCTGCTGTCAGCAGCTTGCTCTTGGTGCTGGTGCTGCTGGGAGATTTCTTAGGATTAGCTCCGCGTGCGGTTCATTATGCTGCGCCAGATAACGCCCAACCAGTGGCGCTTGAGGCTCCCCAACCTGAGGCCGCCATTAGCGACGCCGGGATGGCCCAAGAAGCCGCCAGCGCTGAGGCTGAAGGGATGGAGATCACGCAGACGGAAGAAACTTTAGCCGTCGCTGGATTGCCACCCGCCGCCGAGTCGGCCGAACTGGCGACAGGCGGAGCCCAGCCTAGCGAAGAGCCGAGCCCCAAAACTGCACCTACCGAGAGCTTGGACGAAACCGCCGAACTTCCCGTCGAGCCATCACCCGAACCGATTGATATCGTTGGTATCTCTGCCAGCAATCCTGTAGAACCATTTACCACGACCATAAGCGCCACCCAAGATGTCACCGCTTCACGCATCGGGTCTGCCACAGCTACCCCCAGCATGACCCAAGAAGCAACAGCCACCCCCACCGTGATTACCGCGAGCTTGGCTACGTCCACCCTGACAGAGACTGCAGAAGCAGCCGCCCTCGCAATGATCCTGGATACGCCCACCGCTAGACCAACTGACACCCCTCTCCCGCTGCCGCCCACCGCGGATACCAATGCTCAGGAGCCCCAAAGCGCCAGCGAAAACCAGCCCACCCAGGCATCAGGAGATGTGACCATCCCCTCCAGCCGCTCAAATGCGCTGCTTACAATCGAAGTCATCTTGGGTGTGGTGGCAGTAGCCACTGGATTGGCAGCTTTCTTCTTACGGCGCGGCAGCCGGGCATGATCTCCACTCAAACGCGCGTTTGCCCCTGCAATAAAAATCCTTTAAGACCAGAACACACTGCTTTGGTCACCCGAACAAATACCCCCAAACCTATCCCATTTTAAGTGTTTTATGGTAAACTAAGATTAGGTTAATACTGCTCCAAGGTTTTTCTGTTTTCCCAGACCCCAAACAAAAGGAGAATGAGATGAAGAAACACCCGCTTAAGCCCTTATTGTGGCTCATGAACATTGTTATCCTTGTTAGCCTGGCTTGCGGTGGCAGCACACCCACGGTAGCGCCCGCCCCCACACAACCCCCACCACCCACCGAAGTACCCCAACCTACCGAACCCCCAACCCCCACCGAACCCCCAGCCCCCACCGTCCCCCCACTGCTGATCAGCGGTTTGGGAGATGTCGAAAGAGCTGTCATTCAGATTGAGGCCGAGGGCACCTTTGTTGATCCAGAGGTCGGTTGGAATGTGAATGTAGGGAAACGTGGCTCGGGCGTGATCATTGATCCATCTGGCATTGCCATCACCAACAACCATGTTGTTACCGGGGCTGCCATTTTGCGCGTCTGGGTCGGCGGCGATACCAGCAAAACTTACAACGCCAAAGTTTTGGGTGTCTCTGAATGTTCAGACCTGGCCGTAATTGACATCGATGGCGACGGCTTCCCCTATATGCAGTGGGTTGACGGCAATATCGACGTGGGCCAGCCAGTGTATGCTGCGGGCTTCCCCCTGGGCGATCCACGCTTCACACTGACAGATGGCATTGTCTCCAAATCCTCAGCCGATGGTGAAACAAGCTGGGCCTCGGTTGACTCGGTCATCGAGCATACTGCCAAGATCAACCCAGGGAATTCGGGCGGCGCCCTGGTGGATGCCAACGGCTCCCTGGTAGGCATCAATTACGCCATCGTCTCTGAGACCGACCAGAACTTTGCCATCAGCCGTGATGAAGCACTGCCGATCATCGACCAACTTCGATTGGGCAAGAACGTTGAATCCATCGGCGTAAACGGCGGCGCCGTCTACGGCACGATCAATGAAGATGTCATATCTGGCGTGTGGGTGCGGTCCGTTGCTTCTGGCTCGCCCGCCGATAATGCCGGCATCATGCCTGGCGATATCATCTACATGTTAGAGAACGAGGTGTTGGCCCTGGACGGCACCATGACCGACTACTGCGATGTACTGCGCAGCCGCAATTCTGGCGACACCATGTCGGTAACCGTCATCCGCTGGTCAGATCTGTCGCTATGGGAAGGGCAGCTCAATGGGCGCGAGATCGAGCTGACCGGCTACTTCTCTGGCGGAGGCAGTACGGGCGGCAATACCGGCGGCAATACCGGCGGTAGTACCGGTTCCACAGTACCCGCCAACTGCCTCGAATCAGAAGACAATGCCGGTTACATGTCTTGCCTGGATGATACGTACTCCATCATGATGGACGTGCCGCTGGAATGGGGTGACGTGAACGGCGGCTCTTGGACCTGGGATGGTGATGAGATCGGCGTCGCCATCTCGGCCGCGCCCAGTAACGCCGACTTCTTCGATTACTATGATGCCCCCGGCGTGTTCTTCGGCGCATCAGCCACCTTCGCCCAAATCGGCGGCTACGTGCAATTCCTGGACTACTACAATGGCACGTACCTTGATGGCTGCAAGTATGATGGGCGCTATGATTACAACGACGGCTACTACCGCGGCAAGTACGATGCCTTCTATAACTGCGGTGGCACGGGCGGCTTTGATACCTATGTGCTCTCGGCTGTGCCGATTGACACCCCCACCGCCGCCATTATTCTGGTCATCGTCCAGGTGCCTAAGGGCGAGACCGCCATCGTCGACACCATCTGGAATACCTTCCTGGTGGGCGATCTGTAAAAAACTACTGCATCAAAAAACAGAGGCTGTCCCAAAAGTGCCTTTTGGGACAGCCTCAACACCATATAGAGGATTCTTGGGGAGCGGCGACCCCCATACCTGGGGGTCGCCGCTCCCCAAACCCCACTTTTTAGACAACGCCTGTTTTTTAAAATTTCTTTTTTTACGGCTTGATAGTAAAGACAATTTCATCTTCACTGGCATTGCCTGCCAGGTCCACCGCCACCACACGCAGCACATGTTCGCCCAGGCGCGGCGTCCACAACACGCTAAAGGGCGACTGCGCCAGCGTTACCACGGGTTGGTCATCAATGTAAAATGTCACCTGCGCCAGCTCCAGGTCATCGAAAGCCTCGGCCTGCAGCAGCACCCCACTCTCAGGCTCATATGCCGGAGAGGATTCAGCCTGGGGGTATAAGATCGTCACTTCTGGGGCCTGGTTATCCACCGTCACCTGCAAGACGGCGGTTTGCACCCGTTGGCTGCCTTCTACAACCAGCAGCCGCACAGCATATAGACCACTCAAGGTGCTTGTATCCCAGGTTCCCAAAATACCGTCTTCCACGGGCGATTGCACATCTTCTCCCACCAGGATCCAGGCTTGAGGGTTGAGGCCCTGCCCCACTTGCAAGCGGTAATAAGCAAAATCTGCACCGCTGGCCGTCCCACGAAAAGTTACATTCCCACCCACGTGGGCAAACATTTCTGGCGCGCTGATTTGTGCATCATCCAGAGCCGGCGGCTCATACAACACATCATAATCATCCGGCGGCACCGCAAGCCCTGCCCGCTCCGCCCAGGCACCTGCTTGAGGCGGCAAACGCAAGTAGATGCGCTCTTCAACGAGCTCAGCCGGGGTAAATACGGTCGCCAGGCGGCCAGACTCACGATTAACCTGCACCCGCTGGTAGAGATAATCAACCTGGGTTGGCTCGCTGCCCGTTAAGAATACCTCGTTAACCACGCTGGGGCAGTCGGCGGTAGGCAGCAAACCGGATGGGTCACACACCATCACCTGGCTCACGCCAGCCGGGGCTTTCCAGGCCTCTGTTGCCTGGCCGCGCAGTGCAAACTGAATCACAGCGTGCCATAAAGCCGCCGCCAATTCTGGATCCAACGGCTGTACCCTGGCAGAAGTTTCTGCTATGTCGGAGCGGCCCACCCACACGCTCACTACCAGTTGGGGCGTATAGCCCACCGTCCAAACATCCGCGCCATCCAGCGATCGGCCCAGCTTGGCCCCTGCCGGACGGCCAATCTCCAACGCATTGGGATGCCCCAGGCTGGGCCAGCGGGCAGTCTCATCACTAAGCACATGCGTCAATAGATAAGCCAACTGCGGGGTCACAATGGAGCGCAGCTGCGCCTCAGGCCAACCTAGCCACAGGCTGCCGTTGGCATCCTCCACCCTTAAGACCAGTTGAGGCTGCAAGGCCGCAGCATCTTCTCCCGAAGTCTTCACCGCCTGCCCTACCAACAGGCCCTGGTAAGCCAGCACACCATAAGCCTGGGCGCTCTCCAGCAAAGTCGCCGGACCCTCCAAGAAGGCTGCCGTACCGGTTTGCAAGGCCGGACGTGTTAGCGAAGCAAAGCCAAACTGCTGGGCCGTGCGCCAGGCATTTTCAACCCCCACTTGTTCCAACACCTGCAAGATTGGCGGCAGGTAATCGTTAGCCAGGGCCGTCCGCAAGCGCAGCGGGCCATGATAATCTGCATCCTGTGCTTGCCCGGCATCTTCTGTAGGCGGCAAATCCCACAGCAAAGAGGCCGGGTTGAGACCCCGCGTAAAACCAGTTAAGTAAACGAAAGGAGACAGAAGGGTGCCGGCAGGATGTCCGGGTGAGCGCAGAACGGTCATGCCATCCGCCGGATCACTTGCTAGTGCCAGCACCTGCCCGGTGTGTGGATCGTAAACAACCGCGCTGGCGTCCAAATCCAGCCGCCCTGGGTTAGCATCCAACTGCAAAGTAGGCAGCAGGCGCCCCGCATCACAGGTATCTCCGCTGGCGGTCTTCTCTAGCGCGGCCTGCCCCGCTAACAGACTCAGGTGAGACCCGGTGGCACATGCCACTTGCAATTGCAAATCATAATCCAGCGTGGTAACGATGCGCAAGCCGCCGCGCTCAAAGACTTGTTCTGGTGCCTCAGATTGCAATTGCGCCAGCAGCAATTCCACAAAGGCCGGCGCCAGGTTTACAGTCGTCTGAGCCGGCTGGTAAGCAACAGCCTTTTTATCAGCCGCCAACACCTCATCCACACTCAGCCAGCCAGACAGCATCATCGTTTGTAAGATCTGCCTTTGACGTTGGCGCACCACTTCAGGCGCATCCCAGGCATTGATATCTGGCGCTTCGGCCACTGCCGCCAGGTTGGCAGCCTCGGCCGCGGTAAGGTGGGCCGCAGACTTGCCAAAATATACCTGCGCCGCAGCCTCAACCCCATAGATCCATTCGCCGTAGCAGGCACTGTTTAGATACCATTCCAACACCCGGGCGCGCCCAAAACGGCTGATCAACTGGGCTGCCAGCAGCCGCTCGCGCAGATTCCGCAGCAGCGAGGGCGGCTCATCCCACAACAACAGATCTACCACCAGGCGTTGTGCCAGGGTAGGGTGCGTACCCGTGTTCCAGCCATCCAACCTGTAACCAGGGTTCTCCCAAAAAGTAGGATCCAGGCTGGCTAAAGTCGCCCCGATGATTGCTTCAGGCTGGGCAGGCTCATCCCCCTGGTTCTCGCCGCTGACAAGCAAATAACGCCGCTCGTCCACGGCCGGGTTCTCCATCTCTAGGATCAAATATTCGCCGCTGCGGTCGTAGATGCGGGTCGGTTGGAGCAGTAATCCATCTGGGGGGTCCAACAATACCGGCAGAGTATCTAAAGAAGGCAGGTCACGCAGCAGGGTGGTATACCCCACCAAAGCCGCCAGGAAGATCAAAGCCAGAGAAAGGCTGAGCAAAGTACTGCAGCCCAGCCCAAACCGTCCAGACGGTTGGCGCCGCGCCCGGCTGCGCCGCCGGTTCCGAAAACGAACCGCCTGCGAGACGGTGAAACTCATGCCCCTCGCGCCTGGCGAGCCGCATCAAGCAGCTCTTGGGCCGAGCGGCGGGTACCTTCGCTCACTTCGCCCATCATCTGGGCCAACTCTAATAGCCGCGCTTGCCCATCCAAAGCCTGCACCCGGGTCAGCGTCCGGCCATCCTTGAGGTCTTTTTGCACACAGAAGTGCTGCTCACCATACGCAGCCAATTGCGGCAGGTGGGTAACGCACAAGACCTGGTGCTGACGAGCCAGGTTCCACAGCTTACGCCCCACCACGCCCCCTACCCGCCCGCCAATGCCCTGGTCAATCTCATCAAAAATCAAGGTGGGCACCTGGTCGGCGTTTGCCAGCACATTTTTAATCGCCAACATCAGGCGAGAAGTTTCGCCGCCCGATGCAATCTTAACCAGCGGCTTTAACCCTTCACCCGGGTTGGGGGCCACCAAGAACTCCACCTTCTCCAGGCCGGCAGCATCGAAAGCCAGGCGACGCCCGTCTTCCAATAACACCCCTTCTGGGTCAGGCCGCTGACGGAACTCGACCTTAAAGTGCGCTCCCGACATGCTCAGACTATCCAGCTCGTGTTCCACAGCGCTCTCAAGCATTTGGGCCGCGGCATGGCGTTTCTCCGACAATATCAACCCCTGTTTACCCAGGGTTTGCAGCAGCCGCTCTTCCATTCCCAACAACTCAACAATACGCTCAGAAGCATGTGTAATGGCATCCAACTGGGCACGGGCATGCTCGGCAAAAGCCAACACTGCCGGGATATCTTCACCATACTTACGCTTAAGGTTGTGAATCAAGTTCAGGCGTTCTTCCACTTGATCCAGGCGCTTGGGGTTAAATTCAATCCCTTCCAAATAATCGCGCAGGCTGCTGGATAGATCCGATAGATTCTCAGAAACCAACTGTGCCTGTTCGCTCAAAGCAGCCTGCGCCGGATCCAGGCGGGCCAGGTTACCCAAGGCACTGACCACCTGGCCCACAAGGTCAGTCACAGCCGGCGATTCTGGCATTCCTTCGTCCAGTAGTTGGACCGCCTCTTGCGAGAGGGCGGCCAAACCCTCTGCATTTGCCAGGCGGTTGCGTTCCGTACGCAAGTCTTCCTCTTCGCCAGCATGCAGGCGAGCTACCTCAATTTCATTGATTTGGTAAGTCAAGATATCTGTCCGGCGGGCGGCTTCACTCTCTGCCATCCGCAGGTCAGCCAGCTCTCGACGCAGCGCTTGCATCTGGCTGTAGGTCTGGTGATAAGCATTCAGCGGTTCTTCCACATCTGCAAAGCGATCCAACAGACCCAGGTGATGATTGACCTGCAGCAGCGATAAATGCTCAGATTGACCATGTACATCCACTAGGTAGGCGCTCAATTGAACCAGCAGCCCCACGTTCACACTGCGTCCATTCACCCGCGCAATCGAACGCCCGTTAGAACGGATCTCACGGCCAACTGTCAGCGCTTTGACCCCCGACCCAGGCGCATCGTCTTCCAATAAACCTTCGCCATCTAACAATTCATGCAGTGCTGCCCTGGTCGTCTCGCTCAACTCGAAAACCGCCTCAATGTTGGCCCGGTTTGCGCCCGCCCGCACCATGGTCGCCTCAGAGCGCCCACCCAAGATCGCCTCGACGGCATCAATAATGATGGACTTACCAGCACCTGTCTCGCCGGTAAAAATGTTCAGTCCTGGATGAAAGCTCAGCTCCAGATGATCAATAATGGCAAAATTCTCAATACGCAGTTCAGTCAGCATAGCTCGCAACCCCTAACTAATTCTGATCCCCGATAGACGGTAGTACACGGTCGAAGCAACCATCACCGCATAAACACCCGGCCACAACAAAGAGACAAATGCCCCCGCACCGCCCACCCCGGTATAATTCATCCATGTAATGATCCCGCCCAAGGTGCTAAAGAACACCGGCAGAGCGCCAATCACAGCCGCAGCCACAGCCGTCCATGCCAGGTAACGGCCGCGCCGCTTGCGGATCACAAAACGCACCGCTTCAGCAATGATCACCCCAGCCATCGGGGCAATAAATAGCACAAAGAAACCCATCACAGCAGCCACCTGGCTGCCCAAGAACGACAAGAATGCCGTCACCACAAACGCCACCGGGTAGTCATACACCCTCACTGTTTCAAAAACCTTTTGTTGACCACGAACGCAGTCTTTACAGCGGTAGCCGGTGGGGGTTAACACCGCACACTTGGGGCAGATGAGCTTTTCACAGCGGTTGCAACGCAGGGTGGTCTCTACCTGTGGGTGCGTGGCACAGTACAACGGAGAAGGAGCAGAGGTAGGCGAAGGTTCAACAATTGTCATCGTGACTTACCCATTTGTGTCATTAGATTGGTTCATGCCGATGTGCGGCGTGAGATTACGATAAAAATAGCCTGGGTCTTGGAAACGGACAAAATGCACCGAATGTTTTCCCGCAAAAACATCCACGCGGTCGTTCTCTGCCAGGCCCACCGGCGCCTGCCCATCCACGCTGAAGACAGCCTGGCTATCAGACTCCACCGTCATACTGACAGATGAACCCTCTGCCAACACGATTGCCCGGTCCAGAGACAGGTGCGGCGCCACCGGCACAAGCAAGATATTGCGCAGCTCTGGTGGTAAGATTGGCCCCCCTGCTGCCAGGGCGTAGGCGGTAGACCCAGTGGGCGTAGCCGCGATCAGGGCATCTGCCACAAAGGTGGTCAGGCAGTGCCCATCTACCAGTGTGGTGATGTGCACCGCACGAATGGTCTGCCCGCGGCTGACCACCACCTCGTTCAACACATCCCAACTGCCCTGCTTCTCGCCTGTGCGCCAGTGCTCGGCGGTCAGCATCATGCGATTTTCCAACCAATACTCACCCGCCAACAGGCGCGGCATAAAATTTCGCCAGTCTTGCTTATGGATTTCCATCAAGAAACCCAGGTGCCCCATATTGATTCCCAGCAGGGGTAGATTCCCTGGCGCGCAAAGATGTCCCGCCCTCAAGATCGTCCCATCCCCTCCCAGGGCAATCAGCAGATCAAATTCCCCAGTCCGCACGCGCTTTCGCAATTCCTCGTCATATAACAGGCCGTGAGTGGCCTGGGCGCCGTGTTCTTCCAGGTAAGCTGCCAGGTACTTGGCTTCAGGGGCTGCTTCGGGCACCTTCGGATGTGCAACGATAACGACCTTGCGGGGCACAGGTGATTTAGCATTCATAACGGCTTATTATATCCTGAGCGACTGGTCGCAAACACTGCGAAAACCACAGTGAGCGCAGCGCTCTGGCGCATCGTGGGAGCGCGATACATTCTTCTGGTTGGATTTTTCGTGCAGGTCACCGATGATACTCAAAACAGCCTCTTCTAGGGCTGGCGTATAGTCGACCGCAAAAGTTCGGGTGGGATAGTTGATGATGCCATAGGGAGGGCGCTTGCCATATGTGCGTTCTACCAGCAAGCAGTATGCGCCCAGTTGGTAAATGTGGGCGTCATAGGGCGCGTCAACCGCACGCGTAGACTTGACCTCCACCGGGATGATCAGGTCACCCTGCTCAATCAGGTAATCAGGCTTGCCAGTCAGACCCAGCTCGGGGTCAAAGAGCGGTTTCTCAGCTTTATTCCAACGACTGGTATCAGCATAGATCACCCGCCCGCCCGGCAAACCAAGCTGGCGCTTTTGATAGCCTGAAAGCACAAACAAGACTACCGCCAGCAGCAAACACAGGATACCAACCACAGGCCACATAAGATCACTTTAAAAGACGGGCTCAGCCAGGCTGGCTAACAAAGCCTGAACCGCCAATACACTCAAGATCACCACACCCACCAACACCAGGCCATAAGCCACCGTCTTCATACAGCCAGAGGCCAGGGCCATACGCCCATGCTGCTCGTGCAGATCGCTGCCCGCGGCCAATTCAGCCAGGTTTTGGCTTTCATAACCCTGGCGGTCGTACCACCAGGCCCGCTGACAATAGAGATAAGAGCTGAGCTCAGAGGCGCGGATGATACGCATGGGTTTATCCGTTTGAATTCTGGTAGCGATCCAGGCGTTCTTCCAACTGATGCAGGCTGCTCTCCAGGCGGCTTTGACGCAGGCTCATGGTCAGGTCACCGCGTGTGCGCTCAATAATGGCCCGCGCCACATCGGTCAGGCGGCGCAGTCCGCCCGTAATGCCATCGGGATAATCCATGGTCACCAGCACAGCATAGATTTCATCCATCTCACTTAACAAACGCTCGGCTTCAGCAGGGTGGTTTTTCAGCAGCGCATCCAGGCTGCGGCGGCGCAGCTCGCCCACGGCCTCCGAGAGACCCTGCAAATAGGTAGCTGGCTCCAGAGCAAGCTGTTCGGGGCTGGGCAGCGGCTTATCGCCCACCAGGGCATACACCAGGTTGGCTTCAGCAAATTCTTTGAGCGCATCCTGGGTATAACCGGCATGATACAGATCGGGGAATTCAACCAGGTCGCTGCGCAAGGCTGCTGCCAACTCAGCCGCGCTCGACAGGTGCTGCTGTGCCAGCAGCTCTTCGTCGCGGTGAATGGCCCGGATGGCATTGGCACAATGACGGGTAAGGGTGCGGGCCTGTGATAGCGCTCCATCTCGCGCAGCCGTGCGCGTTTCGAAGGCAGCGTGGATGCGCTCGGCAATCTCATCTAACTTGGGCATGCGCTTACTCCTCTTTATCCTTCTCTGTATCCTTATCTTTATCCTTGGCAGGCGGGCGGAAGAGAAAATCGGCCAGGGTGGCCTCAACAGGGGTCTTGATCTCACCGAAAGCCGCCTCGTAGCGCGATAGGTTTTCTCCCAAAGCCCGGTAAAGCAGCTTGGCGCCCAATGGCGACATCACCACCCGCGCATTGACCCGCGCCTGCGGGACACCAGGGAGCAAATGGGCAAAATCGAACACCAACTCAGATGGAGAATGAGCAATGCGCACCAGGTTGGCATAGACCGAATCCAAATCGGCGCGCACTTCCAGGATAGGGTGTGCGGGCACGGAGGGACGCTTATTTGCAGGCAGGGACATGAACGCCTCCAGGTATAGGCGGCAGGTGGTCGCCGGGTTCACAGAACGACCACCTGCTCATACACACATCACAGATTGAATTTAGAAGGGGATCGGCTCATCATCAGCCGGAGCTTCAGAGGCCGCATAACCTGCGCCACCATCATCATCACCGCGCGAAGACAAGAAACGCACCGTTTGGGCATTTACCTCAAACGACGCACCAGTAGTGCCATCCTGGCGAGAGTAAACCCGCGGCCCACCGGTTTCTTTATCGGGCGTCAGGCGCCCCTCTACCAAGACCTTACTCCCCCGTTTGAGGTATTGGTTGCAAGTCTCAGCCTGTTTACCCCAGGTAGAAACGCGGAACCAGATGGTCTCTTTAACCATCTGCCCATCGCTGCCGGTGTATTGGCGGTTGGTAGCCAGGCTAAAATTGGTCACCGCCTGCCCCGAGGGCGTATAACGCATCTCAGGATCTTTACCCAGATTGCCAACGATAATAATTGTGTGGTACATGAGAAATCCTCCTGTACGGTGAGCGGGCTGTCGAATATTCCGGGTGACCACCACCCGGAGGCAGGTCCCTGGTTACACTCACCGATCTTTACAGAACAATTGTACTCTATTCACTGGCTTTTCGTGAGGGGTTTGGGGTGCAGTTTACCAGGTAAGAAACAGCAAACTGCACCCCACCCCATCATTCCATACTATGTACTTGCTTCAACAAGCCGTCTACGATATCCTCGGGGTGCGCGGGCAGTGCTTTTGCCATGAACATGAGCACGCTCACCAACGGCATATCTCGCATCATATCCATGATATCCACGCCCATAGAACCTTTGTTACCACCGCTCTCGCCGCCGCCAAAGGTCTTCTGGCCCTCATGCTGGATCTGTGCATAGTAAGGCCCGAAGACTGTCTTACCGCGCCGGTCATCCATCCACTCTCGGATCGTAGATTCCCGGTCAAGAATACAGGGCAAGCGCAGGGTCGATTCAAGCCTCACCGTCACAACCTGGCGGATGTCGGCTGCTGAAGCAGCGATCAAGATATCAAATTCTCCATCATCGGTGATCCACTGTTGGTATTTCGGATGGTAATAAGCAAACGCGCGAAAATCCAGCGGGATCGAGACGGATTTCGTCTCGCCTGGTTCAAGCGCCACCTTGGCGAAACCTTTCAATTCCTTCTTTGGCCGCACCAGGCCAGACTCCTGATCATGGACGTACACCTGGACGATTTCCTTGCCAGCCACCCTGCCCGTGTTCGTCACATCCACCGTCACCGTCAACCCATCAACGTCTTTGAAAGTTTTGGCTGACACGGTGGGGTTGTTATATGCAAACGTGGTGTAACTCAATCCATGACCAAAGGGGAACAACACCGGCATTTCTTTGGCATCATAGTAACGATAACCGATGAATAAGCCCTCTCCATAGCGCACTTCACCGGCGCCACCTGGCCAATTGACATAAGCAGGCGTATCCGCCAGCCGAAGCGGGAACGTCTCTGCCAGCTTACCACTGGGATTGACCTTGCCGTACAGCACATCTGCAATAGCTGCGCCGCCCGCCTGCCCCATCATCCATCCTTCGAGCACAGCTGCCACGCCGTCAATCCACTCGCCCATTGCAACCGGCGCCCCATTGTTCAGCACCACCACCGTGTGCGGTTGAACCCGGCAAACAGCCTGGATCAACGCCACCTGCTGTTCCGTCAGGTCCAGATCGCTCCGGTCGTAACCCTCAGACTCTTTATAGGAAGGCAGCGAGATGTACAGAATCGCCACATCTGCCGAATGGGCCAGGCCAACAGCCTGGTCGATCATCTCTGGGCGGTAAGTATTATCGGCAGGGTAGCCTTCAGCATAACTAAGTTCTGCATTCTCAGCCCGCTCTTTTAGCTCCTTGAACGGCACCGCCACTTTGGTGGGGTTAATGTGCGAGCTGCCGCCACCCTGGAAGTGAGCCGCCTCTGCCGACCGCCCAATCACTGCAATGTGCTGCTGTCCTTTCAACGGCAAGAGACCATTGTTCTTAAGCAGCACCATTCCACCTGCCGCAATCTTGCGCGCCAATTCATGGTGTGCATCCACATTAAACTTGCTGCCCTTGGGCGTCTCTTTGGCCTTGAACACGATCCGCAAGATGCGGCGTACTGCCTCATCCAACACCGCTTCATGCAGCTCGCCAGATCGAACGGCATGCACTACCGCCTGCACGTGGCGGTCTTCAGGCCCAGGCATTTCCCAGTCCAACCCGGCCTTCAATGCCGCCACACGATCGCGCACCGCACCCCAATCTGAAACAACCAGGCCCTCAAAACCCCACTCGTTTCTCAGAATGCCGGTCAAAAGGGAATAGTTCTGCGATGCAAAAGTGCCATTGACCTTATTGTACGAGCACATCACCGTCCAGGGTTGAGCCTCTTTGACTGCTTTTTCAAAAGCAGGCAGGTAGATCTCGCGCAAGGTGCGCTCATCCACTTCAGCGCTGATGGTGAAGCGTTGGAATTCCTGGTTATTGGCAGCATAATGTTTCAGCGAAGTCCCCACACCCTTGCCCTGCACACCCTTGATCAGGCTGGCAGCCATTTCTCCGGCCAGGTAGGGGTCTTCTGAATAATATTCAAAGTTACGCCCTCCCAGGGGAGAGCGTTTCATGTTTGCCCCTGGGCCAAGAACCACGTCCACGTCCAAAGCAATACATTCCTCTCCCATGGCTGCACCCATCTCTTGGATCAAGCCCAAATCCCAGGTAGAAGCCCCGCAAGAAGCCGTAGGGAAGCAGGTGGCAGGCAGACTCTCAATAGAGACGGAATGGATGTCTGGCACTCGCCGCACGCCGTGCGGGCCATCCGAGCACGTTAATTCTGGAATACCCAGGCGTTCCACCGCGCTGCTCGTCCATGCACTGGCGCCAGTGCATAAGGCTGCTTTTTCTTCAAGGGTCATTTGTGCAATTAGAGATTGAATATCTGCCATCGAGGATTCCTTTCTGCAACACTCTGGTCTAGGAGTTTGACACACCTGTATAAGGTCAAGTTGAAGTCATCTGCATACGAGCGTATTATATCCCGACTCCCATTTCCATTCCTGGGCTTCTATTGTGATAAACTCAATCATCCTATGAAAACACGGCCTTTACATTCACCTGGCATTTCCACCAGCCTGGCAGCTGTCATTTTTGCTATGTTCATCTGGGGCTTGGGTGAAGGCTTGTTCATCTTCTTTCTTCCACTTGCTCTCCAAAAGTGGGATACGAGCGCGGTGCAAATTGGAGCCGTGCTCAGTCTGATCGGGGTGACCATGGCAGTCGTGCAGGTGCCAGCCGGCTACCTATCCGACTGCTTTGGAACGCGCCCGTTGATCCTGGCTGCCATGTTTTTGGGAGTGGCCGCGGCAGTCATGATGGCCGTGGCCCAAACCCTATCGTTTTTTGTTGCCGGGTTATTGGCTTACGGCTTTACATCTTTGATTAGCCCACCTTTGAACAGTTACATCACTGGCCTGCGCGGCAGATGGAGCGTGCAGCGCACCATGACGTTTGTGTCTGCATCCATGCAAGTTGGCCTGATTTTCGGGCCCACGGTGGGCGGTTGGATCGCAGATTCAGCCGGGCTGCCGGTCATCTTTCGGTATTCCAGCGTGCTCTTCTTGCTCTCCACGTTGGTGATCATCCTGGTCAAACGCCCCCTGGTGCAAGAATCACGAGAACCTGCTGCGCCTAAGGTCAGCCCACTCACCAATCCACGTTTCCTTATTTTACTGGGTGTTGTTTTTTTCACCATAACCGCCCTCAGCGCACCCCAACAGCTCACCTCCATGTATCTGCAAAACGTCCACCACCTATCCACCCAGCAGATTGGGATGATGGGCACAGTTGCCAGCATCGGCACCGCCATTATGATGGTCTTGCTTGGAAACTTAGGCCCTTCAACCGGCATGTTGGTCGGGCAGCTGCTGGTAGCAGGGTATGCATTGATCATGTGGCAGGGGCAGAGCGCGGCCGTATTTTTCGCCGGATACGCGCTGGTCGGCGGGTACCGCCTGTACCGTTCGATGGCGCTCGCCTTTTCATACACACTGGTCAAAACCAGAGACACCGGCCTGGCATACGGGCTGGTAGAGACAGGTAATGCCCTGGCAATGATCGTGGCGCCGCTTGCAGCAGGCTTTTTGTACAATTACCAACCACAGGCCGTCTACACCGCCAGCCTGGTTGCCTTAGTCATCACCATGCTTGCAAACAGAGTGCTGCTAGGGACAGGTTTGCCCCCAGGCCTTCGCCGCATCAAATAACTCCCCCATAGGCCTCAACTCAGCCACTGGCAAAGCCAGGTTTTTAACCCGCGTGCGCGGGTACTGCCACACCCGGCTGCCCACCGGCAAGCGCCGGGCTTTGCGGCGGAATTCGGCGCAAGGCATGTAGCCGCACAAGAATATTTCCAGGCCGTATACCCAGATGTTCCCCCAATCCTGCGGCTGGATAATGTATGCATCTCCCAGGCGTGGGCTCGAAATACCCATCTGCCCATCCAGTAAAGCCGGAGTGCGCAGGTAAGAGAGCGCATACCAATCCTCCCCCACCTCTGTCCGCACGCCCGGGAACAGGGTCACTTCTTGACTGCGGAACTCGCGTTGTGCGCCCTGGCCCCCCAATTCCAATGTCACCGGCTGTGAGCAATTTGATTTAAGCCCCAGGCGCCCCAAGGAGGCCCAATAAGCCGGGCGCCGCCAAGCATCAGGCAGGGCATGCAGCAAGAAAACCGGCTGCTCAGCAGCCATTGCGCGCCGCAAGTCATCACTATGGGGGGTGAGCAAAGCAGTGGTAAAGGCAAAGATGAACAAATCTTGGGGACGCAAGCTGTCTGAAATGGCCTGCTCACTGGGCACCAGAGCCTCAGCCCGTAACAATTCGCCTGGATCAGTTTTGATGCGGTGGATAACCTGCTTATCGTGGATCAAGAAACTCTTGAGATCACAGCGCCGCCCTCCCAGGGCCACATCATACTGATCGGGGTCAGTAAAAGGCGTAGCACCCAGCGTATCATAAGGCACCTGGTGTGCCGCCAGGTGACGGCGGAAAGCCAGCTCGACTGCCTTACCCGCCACAATGCGCCGCAGGCGCTGCATATCGCTGCCGCCCATGCGGTCATAAGTATGCGGCAGCGAGCGGCAAGCATAAGTCACCCCACCCAACGTCAGGTCAGGAGAAAAAGACAGCCGGACCAGGTCGGATGGGGTGATCATTCCCTTACACTTTGTGGCCGCACTCCGGGCAGAACTTAGCACCAGGCTGGAGCTTGGCGCCACATTCCTTGCAAAAAGCCGCCACCTGCATCTTGGTGCCGCACTCTGGGCAGAACTTGACCCCCTGGTCAATTGCTGCATTGCAGTTCGGACAGGATGCCCTTACCCCTTCTTTCCAGGCTTTCTGGCTGCTCACCTGGGCCTGATCGTCATCGGATGCAACAGCACTGGTCCAAACAGCCTCGGTTGTTTTGGCAGCTTGTGCAGCCGCCATCTCCACCGCCACATCGGGGGCGCAGGTCTTACACAGGCCCTTGCGCTCGTTCCAACAGCTCTTCTTACACACCCATGAAGAGCAGCGTGGGCACTGCAAGAAATCGGGCCGCAGCTCTTCCATCGCATCCGTGAAAGCCGCGTCATGGGCCCTCTCCCAGGCAGCCGAACGCACTTGCTCGCTCAAGTCAGCCGCCCGCCCTAAGATGCCGCCAAACAGATTGTTGGCTGCCCCCAAAGCAGTGCTGACCGTGCCCAATGTGTTCGCCTGGAAACGCGTACGATAACCCGAACCACAGCGATCACAAATGAACTCAAACTGGAAACCCTGGTTGGTACTCAAGTCATTATAGTTGCGAGTAAATTCGATCCGTTCTGCCATATCGTACGCTCCATAAAATGATCTAACCTGATTCTAGCACAAAAACGATCAATTCCCTTCTTTCCGGAATTGAAGACAGTAGTGATGGAAGGTATTGCTCACCCAGGCATTGCCCATACCATAAGGAGCCAGGCGCTGATTATCCTGGCACCAGATCTTTTCATCCTTTAATACATAGGTGCTGCCCAGGCGCGCTGCCAGGTCCCAAGCCAAAGGATAGATGCGTCCCCCTTTTTTGACATTCTTGACGATGATGGTGAGGTAAGCTCCCACCTTCAACAGTGGAAACAAGCCCTCGTAGATGGGCACCAGCCGGTTGATGAATTCGTCGTAATCGGCCACGTTGCCCAGATCTTGCGGATCATCCGAATAGGCTACATCCAGGCCGGGGTTGGTGCGGCGTTTTTGCTGCGTTTGAGCACCACGGACGTTCAGCATATCCCAATATGGCGGCGATGTCAGCACATAGTCCACCGGCGGCAAATGGTACACAGCAAAGAGCTCTACCAGGCCAGAGGCATCCCCCGTGACCATCTCAGCCGTTAACGCTTCTGCCTCTGCCCCCAAAACCTGGCGTTCTTCTGTCACCACCTGCCGGGCAATCTCAGCGTATGCAGGGTTCAACTCTACACCGTAGCTGTGCCGCCCGCTGCGCAGTGCTGCCACCAACGTACTGCCCGTGCCAGCCATAGGGTCTAGCACCACCTGCCCCGGCTGGGTGAAGAACTCGATGAATTCCTGCGCCAGCGTTTCAGGGAACTTGGCCGGGTGACGCAGCACGTTCTTCTGGCGCCGCGGCGGGTTGTGAACAAACCAAGATTTCTGGAATTTAAGCCAGGATTTCGGATCCAGGCTATTCAAGCGATTGACATACGGCTTTCTCGCCATACATACTCCATCAACAAAAATGGTTTTCCTACGGTTCGCCCACCAGGCTGTATACCTTTAAATCCGAAAAGTAAACCGATAAAAGCTCAGCGCTGGCAGAATGGGCAAAGACGCCCACGCCGCCAGCAGGCAGCAACCCATCCTTGACGGTGAATTGGTACTGGTTATTGATGAAAAAGCGCATCTCATCCTTAAGCGCCCACACACCCAGGCGCACCTGCCCTGGCGCTCCCTGCGGAGCCGCCCCGCTCAACATCGATGCCTGTGGTGAAGTGGCCTGGCCGTTAGAAAACCGGTCGAGGCGCACATTGCCATCACAGGCCAGTGAAAAACGGTAGTAATCAATATCCGGTGATACACGCACCAGCAAGCCATATTCATCCTTGCCGCGGCAGAAATTGGTGTTGGCCGTCAGCTCAAGATAAAAATTGGTAAAAACCGGCTGCAAACGCACGCTGTACATGTAGACTTTTTCTTCATAGATGACAATTGTCAGATCATCCTTACCGATTGCCACACTGCCGGCGGCAGTGTTCCACTGCATCCAGGCCGTCTCATCACTGAAATCATCTTCAAACAGCAGCTCACCCACACCAGGGCGCATCTCTTGGGTGGGCAGCAGTTCTACAGTGGGCAAAAGCGTATGTGTGGCAGTGGGTGGAAACCAGACAGTGGTGGGGATGGGCGTTTCAGTCGCCGGCTGCGGCGTTTCAGAGGGGCGCGGGGTACTGACCGGGCGCGCCACCGGCAGGCAGCCCGTTAAAACCAGCAAGATGAACAAACCTGCTAGCAAGTGGCACTTGACATGACATTTCTTGACACTTGACACTTCGCACAACCTGGCAGCTATTGTAAAATAAATCATATCATTCTAGCACATCCCGATGTAAAACACATCTTGAATCCAACAATCGATAAGGAGAGCCTATGCGCAAGAAGATCACATTGATCACTGGAGCCTCTGGCGAAATCGGCCAGGCCCTGATTAAAAGCTTAAAGGAAAATACCGAGCGGTCAGTTGTTACACTTGATCTGAGCCCCTTGCCCGATGAAGTGCAGCCGATGGTCACGGCCTTGCAAGGGGATATTCTTGATAAAGCCTTGCTGGCGCGCCTGGTCAGCGAATACGAGATCGAGACCATCTACCACCTGGCGGCCCTACTCTCCACGCGCGGCGAGTAGGGCCGCCAGGTGGTAGATGGTCT
>CAZWFQ010000004.1:5461-80380 GCA_964633225.1 uncultured Anaerolineaceae bacterium | reverse complement strand
GTTTACCCCAGGCCGGCCTATAAGCCGCATTCTGTGCGCGAGCGGGGCTCGCCGACGGCCATCTATCTAGGGCCGGTGTCTCCACCGACCTCGTGCAGCCGACCCGGCGCTCAGACGGTACGAGCAGCACCTTGCGCCTGTTTGGCCTTGCTCCTGGTGGGGGTTACCTGGCCACGCCCATTGCTGGGCGTGCCGGTAGGCTCTTACCCTGCCTTTTCACCCTCGCCCCTCACCCGTAATCCCTCTCCCCCGAAGGAGATCAGGAAGTAAGTGAGGGCAATATGTCTCTGTGGCCCGATCCGGCAGGTAACGGCTGCAGTGCAGCCGCCCCCGCCCCGGATGTTATCCGGCACCGTGCTCTGTGGAGTGCGGACTTTCCTCTGACGTTCCAAGAACGCCAGCGGCCGTCCGGCCAGCCTGGGGAATTTCATCATACCACGAAATTGCAGGCCATAAGATGCAAAAACGAGCACCGAGCGGTGCACTGGCGCCGCTTGATGCTCGTTTTGGGATGTCAGGTGGATGCTCTCTAGCGGAACAATTCCATGGTGGTGGGCTTGGAGTATTGATCGTTGGCGTTAAAGAGGACGAAGGTGTCGGCAGTGCCGCCAACGCGCACATTCCAGCCAATGACCTGGGTGCGGTAGCCATTCACGGCTCCGGTGCCCAGCATCTCAATATCTGCCCCCGGTGCGATGATGGAACCCTGGAGGTACGAATCGGAGGTGCCGTTGATTTTCATGGTATTGGTGTTCGAGGGGGGCATGTAGAAGAGTACGCCCGGGATGGCTGGCGAGGGATCGGGGTTGGCAACCGGTGCAGAAAGCTGCAGGGTGGCGTTACCGTTGATCTGTACTTTGCCATTGGGGATGTAAATGGTGACGCCGTTGCCGGTAACCGTTTTGTTCGCATTGATCTTTAGATCACCTGTGATGCAGTACAGGCCTGGCGCCAGGTTGCCATTCAGGCTGCTGACCCAGTGACCGGTGCAATCGGGCTCGGGAAGTGCATACATTTCGGCCGGAATGGGGCTGGTTGCCTGGAAGGGGGCCGGATTCCAATCGGCATTGCCAGGGTTGAAGGCAGCCACATACGCAATGCTGCCGTTGGTAATATCCATCACGGGTTGGCCGTTGCCCTGCAAACAGCCGTTGGAAAAGGCGCCACCCCCCTCCACGTACACAGTGGCATTACCGTGGATCACGATGCCGTTGGAGTTGCCTGAACAGCCAGCTGGGTTAAGGGCCACGATGGCATTGCCAAGAGCCATGGGCATGCGCGGGTGGATGCGCGTGACGGCAGCTACATGGTTGGATAGGTCGTCGCCAGATACGAGCAGGTGGGCAAAGGAGGTGGTGGTGGTGTTCGAGATGTCGACGGTAATGTCGATGAAGCGTTCCGTGTAAGTGCCATTGAACTGCTGCCCACAGGTCACCAGCACGCCGTTGGCATCCGTGTTGTCTGCGTCAATGATCATTTCATTGGATGCCGCGCGGTTGATGGCCGCGTTGAGGCCAGCTACCTTGGCATTCCAGACGCCCATGGTGTTGCAGTCCCAGTTGTTGTAGTAGATTTGATGCTCTTCGAGGTACAGGGATGTGGCGGCTGCCCCCGCCAGAGCGGCTGAGTCAGCCACATTCTGGGCGTTGCGGCGGTCGGCATAGACCATACCGCCATCGATTGCCAGGGCTAAGAAGCCCATAAAGACTGCCAAGCCGAGAATTAAGAAAACCACAGCCTGGCCTTTTTCAGTTTGGTGGTGCATCGTGCGCATAAGTTCTCCTGTCAATCTGAATAAATAGAATTAATGTGCAATAAAAATTGATTTATAGAGTTTAATCTTACCACAAAATTGAGTTTTCGAGCTTAAAATTTATAGATTGGCTGTCTACAAGCCGGCGATATCTGTTTTGGTTGGGTAGAATGAAGGGATCGTGAAGATTTTGCAAAATATATTACGTAATACGGAAAGCGCGCAAGGGATGGTGGGGGCGCTGGCGATGCATCGGCGCAGGGCCTGGATGGGAAGAGCGAGGGGGGGATTCTTGGGGACTGGTATGGCGGGCGCCAGGTTTGTTTATTGGCGCAGCGCAGCAGCCTCAGCTTGAGACAGCTCACGCCATTGGCCAGGCTGGAGGCTGCCCAGTGCCAACGGCCCGATGGCCACGCGCACCAGGCGCAGGGTGGGGAAGCCCACGGTGGCGGTCATGTGGCGCACCTGGCGTTTTTTGCCCTCGTGCAGCACAATACGCAGCCAGGAGGGCGGGGCATGGGGTGTGATGGGCCTGGGGCGAGGGGGGAGAATGGGCTCGGAAGTGAGGGCGGCCTGGCAGCGGCGGGTCTGGTAACCCTGGATCAGTACCCCGGCTTCTAGCTTATGGATGGCTTCGGGCGTGATGAGCCCTTCCACCTGCACCAGGTAGGTTTTGGGGAGATGGAAGCGTGGGTCCGTCAGGCGGCGGATCAGCCCGCCATCATCGGTGAGCAGCAGCAAGCCTTCGCTGTCGTAATCCAAGCGGCCGGCAGCATACACACCGGGCACGTCAATATAAGCCTTGAGTGTGGCGCGCCCCGATGCATCTGTGAACTGGCTGAGCACTCCATACGGCTTAAAGAATGCGATATAACGGTATGCCACTTGAAATGTGCCTCTGTGCTATAATTTTGTCCATTGGAGGCCGCCATGCAGGCGCCTGTGTTGGTGCTCAACGCCAATTTTGAGCCGATCCATGTCTGTAGTACCTACCGTGCCATTTCTTTGATCTTGGGCGGAAGGGCCAGCTTGATCTTGAACGGGCGAGGCGAGATCAGAACCGTCTCGCAAAGTTACCCACTGCCCTCGATCATCCGCTTAGAAAAGATGGTGCGCAGGCCGCGCCCGCGTGTCAAGCTGACCAAGCGCGAAGTGCTGCGGCGCGACGCCTATACCTGCCAGTACTGCGGCCAGCATAGCCTTGCCTTGACGGTCGATCATGTCAGGCCGCGTCACCTGGGCGGCCAGCCTACCTGGGAGAACCTGGTGGCAGCTTGCCCGGCTTGCAACCACCGCAAAGGCGGCCGAACCCTTGAGCAAGCACAAATGCGCTTGCTGCGCAGCCCTGGCGAGCCCCCATCTTCTGCTGAATATCTATTTGGCCGGCACCTTAACGATAACGATGACTGGCGGCCATACGTGAGCGGCTGGTGAGCTCTAAAAATCCAGCTCCATGAAGTCTTGGGCTAGCAGCACCTGGCCAGAGAAGTTGGCCCGCGCCTGCGCCAAGAGCGGTGCAAGATCTGTATCTCCGGTGGGGTAATGGATCAGGTAGAGTGAATTAACGCCGGCCTGGTGGGCGATGCCCGCGGCCTGCTCGGCTGAAGAATGGCCCGGGTAAGGGCCGGCGGCTTCGTGGAGCAGGATGTCGGCGCCGCTGGCCAGCTCAACCACAGCCGGGCAGGGTTCGGTATCGCAAGAGTAAGCGATTGAGCGGCCGCTTTCCATTGATTCGAAGCGCAATCCAATATTCGGGATCAGGTGTCGCACCGGTGATGCCGTGATGCGGAAGTCTTGGTTTTCGAGGATCACAGCCGGGCCGTGGTGCGGCATGCGGTGGAAGGCCACCGGGAAGAAGCCTGGCCAATGCGACCAATCATACGAGTACATCAAGTCTTCAATGCGCTCGATGGTGTGGTGCAGCCCGTAGATGTTCAACTTGCTTTTGTGACCCAAGAGCCACATGCTCATCAGCAGCAACGGGACACCCCCAACATGATCGGGATGAAAATGGGTCAATATCAGGTCGGTGATGGTGTTGATGTCGATGCCGGCTTTTTTGAAGTGGATGACCGGGTTGCCGGCGCAGTCTACGACGATGGTAGAATGATCGCCTTTCAAGGCCATGTGCGTGTTTTCGTGCTTCTCGTCGGGAATGGCGTATGATGTACCCAGGATGATCAACTTTGGCATTGTAGCCTCTACGATCCACTAAGGATCATGAGCATAAAGTGCGGGCTGACGAACATTTCGAGCACCGAGGCAATCAAGAAGAGCGGCATGACCACAGCCAGGGCCACCTTGGCCCAGTCGGCAAAGGCGCGCAGCCAAGCCTCGCCGATGGTCATATTGTGTGCGGGGGTGAGCAAAGCGGCGCCGATTTGTAAGATGGCTGCCCCGCTCAGGATGATGGCGGGCAGTTCAAACAGGCCGTGCGGCATGGTGAAAGCCAACAAGAAGGTTGCCGGGCTGATACCTGCCATGCTGGCTGCGCCGGCAAAGAAACCAATGATGCCCATCGGTAAGAGCAAGATCAGCACCCCACCCACCGCGAAGGTCAGCACGCCTAATAAGGTGGCGATCAAGATGGACTGCAAATTGTGCAGCCAGATCGAAAGGACCCCGTTGGCCGAGAAAAAGCCAAGCTCCCGGAACTGATCTAAGAAGGTTTCATCCAGCGTGGTGAGCTTGTCCATGCTGAAGACGCTGGCAGGCAGGCTGCTGAGGCCGGCTTGCGCGGTTGCCACCCAGGTGACCACCACCAGGGTGATGGTCATGAAAATGACCGGGATTGCCAGGCGGCGCAGTGCTGGGGGCAGCTCGTGCCTCAACCAAGCGCTGGGGGTGCGGGCCTGCCCAACAAAGGCGCGGCTGAAGACCTTCCAGGCCCAACGCATGTTGAGGGTATCGATCTCTTTGCCAAGCAGTTCTTCGCGGTTGAAGTGTGCCAGGCCCATGCGCACCAACAGCCCGGCCAAGACCACCTGGCCCAGAACCGCCCACCACAAGACACTATAATCGGCCCACAGCATAACAACACTTTCGCCTTGGATCAGCAGCGACATGGGCAGCACGATGAAAGATGCCAGCAGGTTTGCCGCCCGTACTGAGGTGGTTTGGGTGGATACGACCACAGCCCCACTGACCATCACCAGGGCCTGCACGGTGGTCAAGAGCAGCACCAGGATCAAGAAATCAATGCTGGGCACCCAGTTGGCGGTGCGGCGAATGCCGATGAGATAGACGATGACGCCCAGGTAGCTGGCAAGCAGGGGCGGGATGAGAGAGGCCAACAGTTTGCCCAGGTAAAGCTGCCAGTCGCTCAGCGGGCTGCCCAGCAGAGGTTCAATGCTGCGACGCTCGGTTTCGCCGGCAAAGCTTTCAAGGGCGATGGCTAATGAGATGGTGATGGGGAAGAAGCCGACGATCATGAGCAAGAAGGGGATGAAGCGATCGGCAAGCAAGTTGGCGCCGTATTGTTGGACAAAGCCCACGACCTGCCCGGCGGTAAAGTTCATCAAGAAGGGGAAGAAGAGGGTCAGGAGGGCAATTGGTATGATGATGCGCCAATCGCGCAGTTGGTCGCGTACCTCGCGGTAAGCGATGATGAAAACAGGGCGCAGGTTATCCCGCATAGGCGGCCTCTGTGTCTTGGGGGGTGACCGCATCATTGCGGGCTGCATTTCTCATGTTCATGATATCGGCCCCGTCGGGGGCGTTAATGGCTTGCAGGTAAACGTGCTCCAGGCTGCGCTGCACCTCGGTCAGGCCCAGCACGGGCAGGCCCTGCCCCACCAGGTGACGGATGACAGCCGGGTTATCTTGCAAGGGATCGAGCGGATAGAAACGCAGCCAATCGGGGCCGCGGCTGTGGATCTTCAGGTGGGCGGGCAGTTCTGGCGAGCTGTCGGTCAAGGGTGCGGCGAACTGCACCTGGTATTCGGCTGGGCCGAGCAAGGCTTCTTTCAGCACGGTGGGGGTGCCGCGGACGATGATGCGGCCGCGGCGGATGATGGCGATCTGATCGGCAAGCTCTTCTGCTTCGGGCAGGTTGTGTGTGCAAATGATGATCGTGCGCTTGGCAGAGCGCAAGCTGTGAATGGCATCTCGCACCAGGCGGGCGCTCTCGGGGTCCATGGCTGAGGTGGGCTCGTCTAGCAGCAGCACGGGAGGATCGTGCAGCAAAGAACGTGCCAGGGCCAGTTTTTGGCGCATGCCTTTGGAATATTGGCCGATCTTGCGCTTGCGGTCGTTAGCCAGGCCGAACTGTTCTAAAAGCTCACCGCCGCGCTTACGGCGAAGCGCGGCGGGCATGCGGTAGATCTGACCAAAGAAATCCAGGTAATCATCGGCGGGCATGCGCCCATACAAGCCGTGCTGCTCGGTGAGTACCCCGACTGAGGCGCGCACCTCTTCGGCCTGGGTCGCCACATCATAGCCAGCCACGCGCGCCCAACCGCTGGTGGGGCGCAGTACGGAGGTCAACATGCGGACGGTGGTAGTTTTGCCGGCGCCGTTTGGGCCGAGGAGCGCCAGGACCTCTCCGGTCGGAATATTCAGGCTAACCTGGTCAACCGCCAGGAAATCCTCGAACTTTTTGACCAGCTCATGGGTCTCGATCATATTAAGCTGCGGGGTCTTCCGCCGGCGGCGTGCTTAGGGGGTTTTGCCCGGGGCGGTGCCTCCAGAACAATAACCCAGCCGATACGAGGGCGACGATCAGCATGATGGTCTGGTTGGTATTGATGGTGCCGATCATGGGCGAATCCAGGCGTAAGAATTCCAAGAAAAAGCGCCCGATAGGGTAGCCCACCAGGTAAAGCAGGAATAAATCGCCTTCTTTCAGGCGGTCAGGGTACTTCTTGCCAAGCCACAGCAAGAGACCCATGTTGGCAAAGTTCCACAGCGATTCATACAGGAACAGGGGATGGTATTTTTCTACATCCCAAAATTCGGGCAGGCGGTATTGGGGCTGGATGGTGATGGCCCAGGGCAGGTCGGTGGGTTTGCCGTACACTTCTTGGTTGATAAAGTTGCCCCAGCGACCGATGGCCTGGCCTAAAGCAACCGTCGGAGCGGCGATGTCGGCCCACATCAAGAAGGAGGTCTTTTTGCGGCGAGAATAGAGGTAAAGGGCCAACCCGCCGCCGAGGACTGCCCCGGGGATACCCAGCCCGCCTTTGGTGGTGTTGATCAGGTCTAGGGGGTGGGTCAGGTAGTATTCGGTGGTGATCCCGATGGCCTGCATGGATGGCGGGACGGTGAAGACGTGCCACAGGCGCGCCCCCACAATGCCGCCGATCAGCACCCAGATCAGGGCATCCCAGACAAAATCACTGTTCAACTTACGGCGGCGGGCCAGGCGTTCTGCCAGGAAGGCTGCCGCCACGGCGCCCAGCATCAGGATGATGCCGTAGTAGCGGATGAATAAGGGTCCAATATGGAAGCCAATGGGCATAGCAAACCTCTTGAAAATTAGATTTGGTTGCGGGCGTGGGCCTGGCGGCGCACATCTAAGATGCGTTGGATGGCGGTGACGTTGGCCAGCAAGGCAATGATCGAAACGCCCAACCAGGGAATGTTGAATACCAGGGAAGGTGCCAGTACAATGAAGCGCTCAAAACGTGAGAGAATGCCGACTTTGGTATCCATGCTCAACGAAGCCGCGCGAGCCCGAATATACGAGACCAGTACCGAACCACAAGCTGCCAGGTAAGTGGCCAGGGCCATCAGCCAGTTGGCCTGTTGAATGTAGTAGTAAAGCAGCCCGCCGAAGATGACCAGCTCAGAGTAACGGTCAGTGACCGAGTCGATGAAGGCGCCGAAATCGGTTGGCATGCCGCGCAAGCGGGCCATGCTGCCATCCAGGGTGTCGAAGGCGCCCATAACCAGCACAATGATGCCGCCAACGGTCATGCTGCCGGTGGCAATAAAATAAGCGCCAATGGTGTTCCCCACCAATCCCAAAATGGTAATGGTATTGGGCATGATCCCCAGGCGGTTAAAGAAGCCTGCAATTGGATCAACGACGCCTTTGAAAATTACGCGGACGCGGTCAGTGAGGGTGATGGTCGGTTTTTTCTCTACGGCTTTCTCCACAGTTAAAAAGTCTACCTTTCCAGTAGGGTTTTTGTAATTGAAGTATGCTATCGCAAGGAAGGGCGAATGTCAAGAAGGGGTTTACATTTCGTCATCGTCGCCGATGAGCACATCCCGCTCGCGCCCGCCGCCCTGGGAGGGGCCTACTACGCCCAATTGTTCCAGCTCATCCATTAAGCGGGCGGCACGCGGATAGCCAATGCGCAGGCGGCGCTGCAAGAGCGAAGCACTGGCGCGCTGGGTGCCGCGCACCATCTCAATGGCCTTGCTCACCAGGTCGTCCCGTTCAGCCAGGGTGGCTTGTTCTTCCAGGAATGCTTCCCAGGGAGATGGGGCGTTGGGGTCTTTGGGATGGGTGCGCTGCCAGTAGGTGATCACTTTCTCTACTTCCTGGTCTGAAACCATCACCCCCTGGACGCGCATGGGGGCGGGAGCTTCAGGCGGCAGGAAGAGCATATCACCATGCCCAAGCAGCGATTCGGCGCCGTTGACATCCAGGATGACGCGCGAGTCAACCGAAGATGCCACCGCAAAAGCAATGCGAGCAGGGAAGTTGGCCTTGATCAGGCCGGTGACCACGTCGGTGCTGGGGCGCTGGGTAGCCACCACCAGGTGGATGCCGGTGGCGCGCGCCATTTGCGCCAGGCGGATGAGGGTGTGTTCGGTCTGGTCGGGTGCAGACATCATCAAGTCGGCCAGCTCGTCGATCATCACCACCAGGCGCGGCAGGGGCTCTTTGCCCTTGGTGCGGCGGGCTTTGCGATTGTATCCATCCAGGTCGCGAGCGTGGAGTTCTTCAAGCAGTTTATAGCGGCGTTCCATCTCCACCACCACCCAGCGTATCACGCCCAGGATGCGCTGAATATCGGTCTCAACCTTGCCGTAGAGGTGGGGCAGGCCGTTGAAGCGCACCAGCTCAACCATCTTAGGGTCGATCATCACCAGGCGCAGATCATCGGGGGTATTGTTCATCACCAGGCAGGCCGTCAGTGCGGCAATACAAACCGATTTGCCAGAGCCAGTGGTGCCGGCAATCAGCAGGTGAGGCATCTTGCCCAGGTCGCCAACCATGGCCTGCCCCGATACATCCCGCCCAAGGGCAATGGTGAGGGGAGAGCCGACCTTATAAAAGGCTTCGGACTCGAGCACCGGGCGCAGGCGCACTACGGTGGTGCGGCTGTTGGGCACCTCAATGCCGATGTAAGGCCGACCGGGCACGGGGGCTTCGATGCGCAAGCGCTCGGCTGCCAGGGCCAGGGCCAGGTCGCGGCGCAGGCCGGCGATCTGGGCCACGCGGACCTTTTGCTTTTGTACGTCTTCCTCTTCGCCATTCTTTAAGAAGCCGGGCTCAATGGCAAATTGGGTGACGGTTGGGCCAATGCGGAAGCCAACCACCTTGGCCGGGATGCCAAATTCGGCCAGGGTCTTCTCGATCATGCCGGCGGTTTGGTTGATGCTGCGCTCATCTGGGCGAGCGGACTGCTCATGCACCAGCAAATCGAGCGGGGGCAGGTGCTCGGCGCGTTCGGGTGGGGGGGTGTTCTTTTCTTCAGAGCGGGGAAGTTGGAATTTCTTGCGATACTGCGGGGGCAGGGGCTCGCGGCGGCGGGCCGCTCTGGCCGCCGGCGGCGCAATGGCATCATCGGGGACATCGCCTAAGATGACTGCCGGCTCGTGCTCTACGGTGACGGAGGGCTCAGCGGCCCATTGGCGCAGCTTGCGCCGGATGGGCCCAACCAGGCCAAAGCCATAGATCAAGAACAGCGCAATGGCGCCAATCAGGAGGATCATGGACCAGAAGGGGTGGCCTAGCCCCAGGCGAGAGAGTACCAGGCGCATCAACTCGGCCAAACCCCAGCCAACCAGACCGCCATCCAGCCCTTGCTCGGCGCGCGCCACAGACATCTGCGAAGCCATTTGGCGCACAGGCCCAATGGTTACAGACATGTTGGCCTCGGCGGCGGTGCGCAGCAGCTTGGCCTCGTTGGAAGCGTTGTTGATCACCGTCAGCATGGCCAGGCCGGCGAAGGCGGCGGCTTCGAGGGCGATGATGCGGCCCCAACGTGTGCCGGGCAGTGCAGTGCCTGGCACGGCCTGGCGTTCTTGGACGCGCAAGCGCAGCATCATCAGCCCGGCAATAGCGCTGGCGAGGATGACCAGGATGATGCCCCAGCCCAGCCCGCGGCGCAAGAGCCCGCCCCAGGCTTGCAGCAGCACGCCGCCGGTCAGCTCTGGCAAGATGATGGTCAAGAGGGTCATCAACGCCACGGCCAGCAGTACCACGCCGGCAACATCCCACGTGAAACGTTGGAAACGCGCCCCCAGATCCATTAAGATTTCGATCCAGGAGCGCTCAGATGCTTGAGGGGGAGGGGGGACTTTGGAAGGGCTCACGAAAGTGAGAATAGCATAGAATCGGGTTGCAGTCAACTGAAAACCAGGCCGGGCCAGGTTGCCAGCGGAGCTTTATTTCTTCTCTATCCCGGCCACTTCCAGGGCGGCGCCGCCAGGGGCAGGCTTGCCAACGTAGCGGCGGTAGAATTCGGCGGGTGGAAGGCCCGATTGGGTCATGCGGGCGTACAATTCCTGGCGGTCCATCCCGGCGGGGAAGGGCCAGTCGCCATCTTGCGCCCAAACCGCGCCGCACACGCCGTCAAAGGCATCCAGGCAGCGCTGGCGGTGGCCGAGCAGCATGGCCTCGGGCAGCTCGTGGCGCCCAAAAAAGCGCATCTCGAGCACTTCTTCGGGTTGGGCGCGTAGGGTGCCACCGGTCACCTGGCCCGAAAAGACAGCCACGTGCAGGCCGCAGCTCAGCCAGTCGCGCCGTGAATACAGGCCCACCAGGTGTAAAAGACGGGCTTCCAGGCCGGTCTCTTCGCTCAGCTCACGCAGAGCAGCCTGGGCCAGGCTTTCATTGGCATCCACGCCGCCGCCAGGCAAACACCAGACCTCAAAATCGCTGCGCAGGGTAAGCAGGATCTTGTCCTCTTGGATGGCGGCAACGTTCACTCCGATATTGGGCATTTGGGCTCCTTTGTTGATTGGAAGCGTACAAAGAATGGGGTTAGAAGTTATTCTACCAGCATATCGGGAGGGGGAGATTCTATTTTTGCCCGCGCGAAGCAATGTAGATGCCGGTCAGGATGAGCACCGCCCCCAAGATCTTGAGCCCCGAGGGACTCTCTTGCAGCAGCAGATAGGCCAGGATGGTGGAGCCGATTGGCTCGCCCAGCAAGGTAATGGATACATAGGCGGCCGAGAGATAGCCCAAGGCCCAATTGAAGGTGGAATGGCCGATCAACTGCGGCACAAAGGCCAGCAGGGCGAACCATAGATAGGTGGGCCCAGAATAGCCAAAGGGGCTGAGCCCGGCCGCCAGCATGATGCCGAGCAACACCAGGGCGGCCATGCCATAGACCACAAAGATGTAGCCCACCAGCGAGAGGGGCGGGTTGCGCAAGCTGCGCAGCCGCCGGCCGATGAGCAAGTAGCTGGCACCGGCCACTGCCCCGGCCACAGCCAGCAGGTCGCCCAAGAAGGCTTTGCCCTGCACAAAGCTGGCCAGGGGCGGGCAGGCCAGGCCAGTGGCGCTCCACTGGCAGGCGTCGCTCAAGCCAACCACCAGGCCGCCGCTTAAGGACAGGACCAGGCCCAAGATGACCCAACGCCCGGAACGCTCTTTGAGCGTGAAGGGGGCGATGATCGCCACCCACAACGGGGTGGTGCTGACCAGGACCACTGAGCTGGCAACTGAGGTGTATTCCAGGGAGCTGATCCAGGTGGCAAAGTGGATGGCGAGAAAAATCCCAGAGAGCAGAGCCAGCCCGAGCTCTCGGCGCGTCAGTGCCCGCAGTTCTTGGTGGTGGCGCGCCAGGGCCAGCGGGGCCAGCACCAGCGCCGCCAGGCTCAGCCGCCAGGCGGCAATTACCAGTGATGGGGCCTCTTGTTGGGCGAAGCGAATAAAAATGGAGGCGGTGGAAACAGCCAGGATGCCGAAGAAGATGGCCAGGCCGGGCGGGACGAGGGGGCGTTGGGAGGGCATGGAATATTAACGATGAGCGGCGGCTGGGCGGCGCACATGCAGGACAACCTTGCCCACCACATCTTGCCGGCGAACGGGACCAAAGTGGCGGCTGTCTACGCTGGCGGGATGGGTGCCCAAGACGTACAGGCTGCCGTCAGGCTCAATCCGCTCCAGGCGTTTGAGCAAGGTGCCATAGCCCGGCTGGCGGAAGGCCAGCACGTTGCCAGGGCGCAGGGAGGTAAGCAAAAAGGGGATTTTGCTCACCAGAACAAAATCCCCTCCATTGTACTCAGGTTCCAGGCTTTGGCCAGTGACCTTGAGCAGCTTGAACATTATAGGGCCGGGTAAACCAGCTCCAGGGCCGGGGCGTAGGGGGCTTTGGCGCGCTTGGTGGCAATGCCCTTGGCTTCCCAGAAGATCTGGGCAAACTCGTTGATGGCCTCGACAAACTGCACGGCGGTTTCGCGGTCTGTGGTCTGGCGCACCTTCGAGCCGAGCTGCATGATCTTGTGTACCAGGTCATGGGTTTCGGGGTGCTTTTCGAGATGCTGGGCTTTGAGGAAGTCGCCCCAGATGATGCGGATCTCGGCTTTGGCCTTTTCGGCGTGTTCTTCTTTGACGGTGACGTAGCGAGACATACTGTTAATGTAGTCTTTGCCTTTTTCGCCACCCTTGTTCTCCAGGTCTGTCATCAAGTCGAGCATGCGCACGACGGTCAGGGCGCTGATCTGGGCAATGATAGGATCGTAAATGCCGCAGGGGATATCACAGTGGGCGCTGGCGCGCTCGATGCCGAAGGTCTGGTCAACGGCAGTAAGCAGTTTATGGATCATGGTATGCTCCTTTGTTTGGAAAATTGGTGTGATTTTGTCCAGTTATTGTTAAGAATGATACTGGTAGAAATCAGACTTGTCAAGGCAGGGAAGGCAAATCTAATAGCTTTCTTATAAGCCTCGCCGGTCCCAAGGCTTGAACACCACACGGCGCCTGGGAGCGGGGTTGTTCAGATTTCTTTCTTGACGAATTGAAATCCTTCTGATAAACTTTGCCTGTTGTTAATCTCATTCTCATGAAAGGAGGCGCGTTTAATGGCTCAAGTCAAATTTTCCCCTGTTTCCTGCGCATGGACGCGCCGGTTGATCGCGGCATAGTTCTTTCCTCTAACGGATAAAGATATGCGGTCACGGGTGCGCGCCATGCCCCGTGGCTTTTTGTTTTTGTCAGGCTGCGCGCTGCGGCGCGCGCCAGAAAATCGTTTGATATGTAGCCAGCCACGGGAATGTCCCGAGGCTGGCTTTTGTTTTGATGCCTGGGTAGCAGCCGAAATCGTTACGACGCACCGGTTTGCCCCAGGCCAGAGAGGAAATACTCGCCGTGAGTAGCATGTTTGACCACACTGACCTTTGCAACCATCTTGACCTGTTTAAGGCAGACCAGGATGGCTCTGGCCGCGGAGTGGTGTATAAAAAGACAATTGGACATTATCATGTCCATGCACAAGAGCGCGTGCTTGTCTGCACGCTCTCGAATAAATTGCATAAGCTGTTGATCTATCCCACAGCCGACCCAAATTCTCGGCGGCAGGTGGTGCAGGCAGTCAAAGAGCTCGATCACAGCGATCCGGTCGCTATCGGCGACCAGGTGCGCTATGTGGAAGCTGGGGACGACCGGGGCATGATCGTTGAAGTGCTGCCGCGCCGGACGCATCTGAGGCGCCGTTCTCCCATGCCGGGGGCGCATCCTTTCGAGCAGACCATCGTGGCCAATGCCGACCAGGTGTTAGCGGTGCTGGCGGCGGCTGATCCGGCACCAAAATGGAACTTGCTGGACCGTTACCTGGTTTCAGCAGAGGCCTCGGGCATACCGGTGTTGATCGTGCTGACCAAGATCGACCTGGTGCAGGATCAAAACGGCCTGCTGAAGCCAGAAATTGCAGAGGCATTGGAAGCGTATGATCAGCTTGGTTACCAGTCTCTGCTGCTAAGCTCAGTTACGGGGCAGGGCCTGGATGCCTTGCGCCAGGCTTTGGCAGGGCGGGTTTCTGTGCTGGTGGGCAAGTCGGGGGTGGGCAAGACCTCGCTGATGAATGCCTTAGAGCCGGGCCTGGGGCTGCGTGTCAGCGCGGTCAGCCAGGCAACCGGCAAAGGCCGTCACACCACCTCGCACCTCGAGATGTTTGATCTGCCCTTTGGCGGCGCGATTGTGGATACGCCGGGCATGCGAGAGTTTGGCTTGTGGGATGTGCATCCCGATGACCTGGGTATGCTATTCCCTGAGATCCGCCCGCTGGTTGGACGCTGCCGTTTTGGTCTGGACTGCCAGCACCTGGAGGAGCCGGGCTGTGCCATCCGAAAGGCGGTCAACGAGGGGCTGGTCAGCGTGCGGCGTTATCATTCGTTCATCGGATTGCGGGAGGAGTTATGACCCGCCCGCTGCCGGAAAAATTCCGTTCTCGTAGCAGGCCCAGCCAGCTTTTCCGGCTGGCTGGGCCGAAGATGCTGGCAGGCGGAGACTTCTGCTGCCTGAACTGCCAGGGATTCGTCTCTGCTGATCCGGTGCTGTCAGGGGTTAAGAACCGTAACCATTGTCCGTACTGCCTTTGGTCGCGCCACCTGGACCTATACCAGGCTGGAGATAGGTTATCGGTGTGCCGCGCCCCCATGCGCCCGCTTGGCTTGAGTTTTAAGCCAGGGCGGAACCGTTATGCGCCGCACCAGGCAGGTGAGCTGATGCTGGTTCAGGTGTGCCAGGCATGTGGGAAGGTTTCTCTTAACCGGGTGGCGGCTGATGATGACCCGGGCCGGTTGATGGCTGTGTATCGTGATGCGCTGGCTCTCAGTGAGCCGGACCACAAGCGGTTTGCCGCCCTGGGAATCAAGGTGTTGGGAGAAGAAGATCGCTGGGCGGTTTATCAGTGCTTACAGGAGGTTGGTTATGGTGAGAATTGATCATTTTTAAAAGGTATTCGCCGCAGAGATGGCGGAGCCTGCTGAGACAGAGTAAGAATCTTGGCTTGCTTGGCGGTCTCTGCGGTGAAGGATTTTCACGAAAGCCTGGGGTGGGATCACTCCTTGCCTAAATAGAACATATGTGCTATATTAACGCTACGTCCATCCGCTTCACGCCCGATTGAGCACCTGGCGGGGAAGTGTCATCAGTGGGGGAAACAGCCACCAGGGGTTGGGGAAAGAGGGAGGAATATCCCAGACCTGGGTCTTGATTTATTAGAACAAATGTGCTATGATGAATTAGGAATAGCATCCTGTTCCTGTCAATAATTCATACTCAGTCAAACCAACCGTTATCGACTTGTTCTATCGATCGGGAAGGCATAGAGGTCTTTTTACATCATGACCCAGCCAGGGTTCAATTCTAGGATTCAATCCGATAACCTGAATATTGCTGCCAGTCTACCTGCCACCCAGGCGCTTGGTCCGGGATGGCGGGCAGCGGTATGGGTGCAGGGCTGCCCATTCCGCTGCCAGGGGTGCATTGCCCCCGGCTGGATCCCAAACCGGCCCGCCAGGTTGGTCAGCCCGCACCAACTGGCTGAAGAACTGCTGGCAGATGACCGGGTTACGGGCTGGACCATTTCGGGGGGAGAGCCCATGCTGCAAGCGAAGGCGCTGGCAGAATTGATCCGGGCAGGCAGGCGCCTGCGGGAGATCAACGTGATCGTCTTCACGGGATACGAACTTTCTCAACTCAAACGGATGTCGAATGGATCGGGCGTTCCCAGGCTGCTAGATATGATCGATGTTTTAATTGATGGGCCTTACCGGGCTGATTTGAATGATAACCACGGTTTGCGAGGCTCTTCCAACCAAACCGTGCATTATCTCTCGGCGCGCCTGGTGGGATCTGCCCTGGAGGATGCCCCAAGGCGAGTGGAGGTCTTGGTGCGAGACGGCGAGTTGATGTTTGTGGGGGTGCCACCGCTGGGGGTGTTTTCAGCGGTAATGCAAGACATTGCCGCGTTGCGACAAAGCAGCCTGGCGGCTGGAGGGCTTCGATGAGCGGTCATAAAGAGGCCACCATTACCATTACCGAAGAAGAATACCGGCGCTTGCACGAAGTGGATATGCGAGCGCGCTTTATGCATGAGGATTATCCGAAGCTGGTTGAAGATGCCACGCGTGCCACACGGCAGTCTTTAGACCGGGATTATGAGGCGTTTCAATCTCGCCAGCAGCAACTGCTGGATACCGTGGGCGAGGTCAGTGGCAACCTGGTGGAACTGGAATCCTTCACCCAGCAGGCACTCGTCGCCTACCAGGCACAGATCCAGGATGATATGAACCACCTGGCGGGGACGCTCTGGGATCAGACAGATCACCTGGCGAAACACCTCTTCGAAGCCCATAAAAAGGTCGAACAAGAGCTGTATCACCAAACTCAAGAGCAGTTCCGGCAGTTTGCGCACAGCATGCGCAAACAAGCTGATGGAGAGCGCGCCAAGCAATCGTTGGCGCGTGATTGGATTGATGCTGGAATGGCTCTGGTCGCTTTCATCCAGGCTAATTACCCCCATGATCACTTTCAACCCGGCAGGTTGGACGGGATCGAAAACCGATTGCTCCAGGCAGACCAGAACCAGGAACAGGGGCTGCATGAGGCCGCAATTTCGCAGGCCCAAGACGCTTACTTGCAACTGGCTGAGATGCGCCTGAGCTGCGAAACTGCCTGGTCAGAATACCGTTTCTTGCAGCAGGCTTGCCGAGAACAGGTGAAGGTCCTCCTGCGCATGACACAGGGCAGCGCCCACATCCCAGCGATCAACCTGGCGAACCAGGAATTGGGGGTTAACCTGGATGTGGATTACTGGACGCAAGGAGGCATCCGCGCCATGCTGCAAGAGCTGAGGCAGATCGGGCGTTCCATTGACCGGGGTTTGGAAGTCTACTCGGTCGAAAATCTGCGCGAGTTGTACGAACAGGTCTTGCCAGAAAAACAACACGCGCTGAGTGACCTGGTGGGCGATGCGCGCATGGCAGCTTTATCTTCTCAGCTACGGTTGAACATTGCCGATATTGTGGTGCGGGCTCTATTCGGGCAGGGGTATGCCCTGACGGAGGCAAGCTACAGCGGCAGTGAAAAGGACGGCTTCTTTGCCAGGGTTATCGATCGCAGCGGCAGTGAGATTGTGGTCCAGGTGGACCCGGAGGGGGCAGCAACCCCTGAAAACCGTTTGCACCTGATTGCCAGCGACCGGCAGCCGCGCACCCAACATGAGTTGAGGCAGCGTGCCCGCGAGATCCAACGCTCACTGCAACAAACCGGGCTTCTGGTCAGCAACCTGGTGGCGGTGGATGAGCGGACGCCTTATACGGCCCAGCGAATGGAAAACCGGTCGCCTCGCCAGGCAGCCGAGACCAGGGGTACGTATCGCACCCAGGAAGCCCAGCTTCCAAACGACCGGTAATTGATTTGGTGTGGTTTTTCGATGGTATCTCAATCGGTAGACAGTTTAATGAAAGCACAGGATTTGCCTGGCTCGGTTGAACGGGATGGGATGGTGGTTCCAGTTGACCTGGATACGCGCTTTGTGATCTTATATGGCAAGGGGGTTGATGATACGCACCTGGATGCTGAAGGACAAGAACATCCGATCAACCGCCTCTTACACGCCTGCCTGAGCCAACGAGGTTTTGAGCGCATTGTCTTCTTCTCTCCGCATGGTTCGATCCATTACCTGGACGATCGCTCCACCCAGTTAGCAAGTTTCCAGCCAACCAGCGCTTCTCAAAACGGGAAGCGAAGCCCTGTCAAGGCCGAGGCTGTGGGTTCGAATCCCTCTCGGCGGGGATTGCGACAGGCTGGCGCACAGATCGAGGCGGGTGTGATGACCTTCTTGGCGGGGGGGCCATTAGGGAATGTGCAGTTGTTGGCAGAGACTCAGTCTCCTCACCACCTGGCTGATAGCCAGGCCGGTTACCAAAACCCGGTTGCCGCATCCACCGCTCACCAACCAGTGGATGTTTTACAAAATCCTGAAATGGCCAGTGTGGGCATGGGGGACGCACATGCGGTGCGCTTTTTGGATAGTTTGATGAAAGAAACGAACGGACCCCGTACGGCTGTGATCCTGGAGCAAGCCGAGACCATATTCCGCTATCACGAGGACCCGCGCACGCTTGGGGGCTTGATTGGGGATTGGGCGCGTCTGCCGGCGGCAAACAGCAACCTTTGCTACTTGTTGTTCTCGGTGGACGGGTATGATGCCCTGTGCCAGGCGGCAGATTCGATCCCGGCGCCGGAACTGCGCCAATTTATTACCCGCCAGAAAAACGAAGGCCGCAAGCTCTATCACCTGGTACAACTGCCCGGCCCAGGGCCGCGTGAACTGGCCCGGCTGGTGAATGCGCTCCGGCCCAAGCTGGAGGTGGATGAAGCCCACTTGCCGCGCCTGCTGCGCGACCTGGCGGCGGAAGACCTCTTGGCAGCCCAATGGCTGCGCCGTTTGCAGACCCTCCAACGTTTAGATCGGAAGTCCATCCGAGAACGCGGCTGGATCTCAGCCAGCAAGGCTGGAGACAGGCCTGCGGCCCAAAGGCTGGCGGAATTGGTCGGCCTGCAAACCGTAAAGGATAAACTGAGAGAGCTGGGATCCTTTGCCTGGCTACATTATTCAAATCAAGGACCTGATGGGGTGGGGGACCCCCCATCCCTACACATGATTTTTACCGGCAACCCGGGAACTGGCAAAACCACCGCTGCCCGGCTGATGGGTGAGATGCTGTATGAGATGGGGCTGTTAAGGCGCGGCCACCTGGTGGAAGCCCGGGCGGCAGACCTGGTTGCAGAACATGTGGGGGGAACTGCCTTGAAAACCAACGCCCTGATCCAACAGGCGTTGGATGGGGTGTTGTTCATCGATGAGGCTTACGCCCTGGCAGAGGAGGAGCGAGGCGGGTATGGGCAAGAAGCGATCGAGACCTTATTGGCACGCATGGAAAACGAGCGCGGCCGTTTGGTGGTGATTGCGGCGGGGTATCCTGGCAAGATGCAGAAATTCCTCGACTCGAACCCCGGTTTGAGACGACGTTTTCCCAGAGATCACATCCTGGATTTTCCAGATTACAGCCAGGAGGAATTGGAACAAGTCTTGCTGGGTATGTTGGCCAAAAAGAGACTCCAGTGCCCTGGGGCCGTGTTGAACAAGCTGAAGGATGTGGTCGCCGGATTGTATGATGGGCGGGATGAGCATTTTGGGAACGCAGGCGAGATGCGCTCTCTGGCAGAGGGACTTGCTCGCCGCCGGGCAGACCGGATTGTGCGCAATCGTCTCGATAAGAATGCACCCCTGGATGAAGCCGACCTCCCGGCTGAGTATAGACCGTATTTATCGCCCCCGCCGCCAGATTTGGATCGCCTCTTTGAAGAGTTGGATGACCTGGTGGGCTTGATGCCGGTGAAAGATGCCTTGCGCCGGATTGTGCGGGTGATCCAATTGGAGCAAGATCGACAGGTGCTGAATGGTTCCAACACGGTAAGCGCGCTGCGGATGCCGCACATGCTCTTCACCGGAAACCCCGGCACCGGAAAAACGACCGTCGCCAGGCTGGTGGGAAGATTCTGCCAGAGCCTGGGCCTGCTGCGAAAAGGACATTGTGTGGAGGTGGGCCGGGCCGACCTGGTGGCGGGTTACTTGGGGCAGACCGCCCTGAAGACCAGCGAGCGCATCCGAGAGGCCCTGGATGGCGTGCTGTTCATTGACGAGGCCTATTCATTGGTGCGGGGCAGCGACCAGGACTATGGTCAAGAAGCGATTGATACCCTGGTCAAAGCTATGGAAGATCACCGGAAACGGCTGGTGGTGATCTGTGCGGGTTATCCCACGGAGATGGAATATTTCATTCAAAGCAACCCCGGGTTGCGTTCTCGATTCAATCGTTCGATCGAATTTTCAGATTTTACTTCCGCAGAACTGTGGCAGATCTTCACGCGTTTGGCAGAGGCCGAAGGTTACCGTTGGGAAGAAGGGGTGCAAGAAGGATTAGAAGCATATTTTAAGGCGAGAAGGTTGCAAGATGGGCGCGGCTTTGGCAACGCACGCCTGGTTGGAGAGCTGCTCTTGGATATGAAGGCCTCTCTGGCTGAACGGGCATCGCAAGCCGGCACAGAGAAGGTGGATCTTAATACCTTCATCCCCGCCGATGTGCCGGGTGCCCGGGAAGTACAGCTTCTGCCGTGACAGCCTGAATTTGTGGTTTAATTATCCCCATGCGCGCATTCCGGCTGCTCACGCCGACCTTGCGTTGGTTCATTGCCTCCATGATCCTGGCCAACATCGCTGGGATCATGGTCTATACACTGCTGCCTATCTACCTGGCAGATGAGATGGGGGCCACCCCGCCCCAGGTTGGTCTGGTTTACTCAATTGCAGGCATGGTACCCATGGCCCTGCAAATCTTTGGGGGATGGCTTTCAGACAAAGTGGGCCGCCTGCGGATCATTGCCATCGGCGCTATTGGTGGTTCATTTGGCTACATTGGCTTCATTCTTTCTCCATCCTGGGAATGGATCATTGTTTCTTTGGGGCTCGAATTTTTCTCCGGCGCGCTGATTGCCCCATCTTACGGCCCTTTTGTGGCCGAAAATTCAACCGAAGAGACGCGCGGCAGGGTATTCGGGCTGACCAACGGACTGTTCATGATCGTGACGATCGTTGGCCCGTTGTTGAGCGGCTGGCTGGCGGGCTCGTTCAGTTTCCATACCCTATTCCTGGCAGCTTGCCTCACTTATCTGTCGGCCACTGCCCTGCGGATTTGGATGGCGTTAGCTGAACAATTCCGCAGTCCACGGCCTACAGAGAAACCCACCCTCGAAGGATTCAAGCACGGCCTGAGAAGCCTGGCAGCCCTATTGACCGCAGGAGGCCTGGTGACCTGGATATTTCTCACCGATGGCGTGCGGGATGTGGGCTATAACTTATCGAGCAATTTACAACCGCTTTACTTATCAGAAGTTGGCCAATTGGGGGTAGAGCAGATTGGCTACTTGAATGCGCTGCTTGGCCTGGTTTTGATGGTCGTCACCTTCCCGGCGGGCTGGCTTTCAGACCGCATCGGTGAGCGGCGGGCGATCGCCCTGGGTTTTCTACTGGAAGGGGTTGGGCTAACGATTTTCGTTTTGGCGGAGGGCTTCTATGGTTTTGTGTTATCGTTCATGGTCCTGGGGGCAGGCTATGGGCTGATGAACCCGGCTTACGATTCTCTGATCTCTAAGGCCATCCCTGAAAACATGCGCGGTATGGCCTTTGGCTTGTTGTGGACCAGCCTGGGTTTGATCTCATTGCCAGCCCCCTGGCTGGGCGGGCAGTTATGGTCGCGTTTTAACCCGGCATTGCCCTTCTGGCTGACGGCGATCGCAGCGCTGTCAAGTATCCTGCTGGTTTGGACGAAGTTCAAGGTTCCAGCCGCCAAAGAAATGGATCAGGGTTAAGCCTTTGGTGTTCCCAGAGTCAGACATCGGGAGCCTGGCTGGTGTGGGGTTATTGACTAAACGATTCTGTAAAGCGGTTTCAGGCGCCATTGGCTTGATTATTCCGGTATAATGTTCTCACTCTTGCTTTCTATATTAACCCGTTCGTAGGCGCGATTGGGCCATGTCAGCAACCATTAACCATCGCTACCGCATCATCAGCAAACTTGGCCAGGGCGGCATGGGTATCGTGTACCTGGTCAAGGATCCTTTGCGTTCTGATCAGGTGATGGCCCTGAAGCTGGTACGTACCGAGCATATCGGTGACCGCAGTATGGCGCAGTTCAAGTATGAGTTTGCTACGCTAGGCCAACTGCACCATCCTAACCTGGTGGAAGTGTACGATTTTGGCAGCATCTTCAATGTTGAAGAGTTGCCGGATGCCGAACATCTCAACGCGTTCTATTACACCATGCAGTATGTGCAGGGCGAGGACCTGCTCAGCCTGGCCCAGCGGCATCTGAAGGTGCCGGAGGCCGGGCAAGCGCCGGATTATACCTGGCTGTATGAGATCATTGTTCAGGTCTGCCGCGCTCTGAGCTACATCCACTCACGCGGCCTTATTCATTACGACGTAAAATCCCGCAATATCCAGATCACACCCTCTGGCCAGGTGAAGTTGATGGACTTTGGCCTGATTGGAGAGCCGCGTGCCGGTGGTCAGATCAAGGTGCGAGGCACCCCCGATTATATTGCCCCCGAAATGATCCGTGGCGGCGAGGTGGATCAACGCGCCGACCTGTATTCGCTGGGGGTGACGCTGTACGAGATTGTGACCGGCCGCCTGCCTTTTGGCGACACCAGCAGCATTGTGCTCATGCGCCGCCACCTGGAGGAACAGCCCGAGCTGCCCAGCGACCTGGTGCGCCATGTGCCGCAGGGTTTGCAGGACCTGATCATGAAGCTGCTGGAAAAAGAGCCGGCTAACCGCTATGCCAGTGCCAGCCAGGTCATTGAGGCCATCAATGTGATCAGTGGATTGCAATTCCCGGTGGAAACGCGCGAGACCCGGCGCGGCTATATCCAGAGCGCGCGCTTTGTGGGACGAGAAGCCGAGCTGGCCCATCTACAGGGTTTGTTGATGCATATGCTGCAGGGGCAGGGGAACCTGGTGTTGATCACGGGGGCGGCGGGCATGGGGAAGCGGCGCCTGGGGCGCGAGTTCAAGGCGCGCGCCCAGGTGCAGCGGGTGTTGGTGTGCGAGGGGGATTGTCAGAAGCAAGATCGCATCCCCTACCGTCCCTGGATGGACATTTTCAGCATGTTGATCCCCCTCATCCGCACCCACCAGCCCAAGGCCCTGGCCCAACATGGCCCTGCGCTGAATGCTTTGATGCCTGAGCTGGGGGCACAGTTTAATTTGGTCGCCACTCAGGCGGGAGAGAAGGACCCGGCCTGGCTGCGGAACTCGGCGGCTGACCTGCTGTTGGCGGTCAACCAGCCGCTGGTCATCATCTTGGAAGATTTGCAGTATGCAGATGCTGAGTCAATTGCCTTGCTGGAAGCCCTCAGCCAGAAGGCCGGGACCCGGCGCTTGCTCTTGGTGGGCTCTTACCGGGATGATGAGATCACTGCATCTCACCCGCTGCTGGGCTTAATTGACGAGGCGACGGGACGGGCGGATGAAATTCAAGCCAGCCCGGCGCGGATCGGCAACCTGATCTCTCTGCTGCCGCTCAACGAGGCAGACGTTGAGGTCTTCGTCCGTTCGATGTTGGGCGCCGAAGAGATTGCCAGTGCGCCGCTGCCGGATGGTTTGCTGCCGCGGTTGATGGCAGAGACCGGAGGCAACCCAACCTTCATTCAAAGCGTGATGCAAAGCCTGGTGGAAGAAGAACTGCTGCGCTTTGATAGCAGCCAATGGCAGATTGACCTGGATGCCCTGACCCTGCCGGCTGATATCCAGGATGCGGCTCGCCGTCACTTGAAGCGCCTGGATGCAACGCTCTTGGGGCTGTTGCAGTGGGCGGCGGCGATGGGCGAGTGGCTGGAAATTGACGTGCTGTTAGAAGTGTGCGGCCGCGCTGGTGATACAGCGATGGGGCTGGTACAGCGGGCTGTAAGCCAGCATGTCTTGGAAGTCAGCCAGCGCGGCGGCGTGCAGGTGTACGGCTTTACCACCGATGCCATGCGGCAGGTGGTTTACCAGACCCTCACGGAGCCTGACCGACGGGAACGCCACCAGCGCATCATTGAAGCGCTGCGCCGGCTGTATCCGTTGGAAAAAATTGTGGATTGGTTGGCCTGGCATGCTGTGCGGGTCGGCGATACACAGCAAAGTTTGCAGGTCCTACGCCAGGCGGCTGAGAGTGCCATGCGGCGCCAGGCAATCCAAACTGCCCTGCGGTACTATACAGAAGCAATTACATTGCTTGAAAGCCATCCCGAACTGGTTGAGCCAGCCCTATCTTTTGACCTGCATGCCGGGCGCGAGCGCTGTTATGTGGCCCTGGGCGAGCGTGAGCAGCAGCAGAAGGAACTGGCGGTGATGAGCGACCTGGCCCAAGCGCTGGGGGACTTGCCTCGCCAGGTGGAAGCGCTCAGGCGCAAGGTTGAGCTGGCCGGCTTACGGGGGCAAAAAGAAGAAGCCCTGCGTTCGGCTGAGGCCGCGGTGGAATTGGCGCACCGATCGGGTCAACAACTATTGGAAGCCCAGGCGCTGACCGGCTTGGGTGATTTGTATTATCAATTGTCTCGTTTCGATCATGCCCAGAGCTGCCACGAGCAGGCCTTGAAGTTGTACGAGACCTTGAACGACCCTGCCGGGCAGGCAGAAAACTGGCGCCTATTGGGCCACCTGCACATGCGCGCCGGCCGCACGGAACCTGCCATTCAATATGCACAGCGGGCCCTGAAATTGTTCCGCCAGATCGGAGACCTGGGCGGGCAGGCCAAGGCCCTGACCTCGATCGGCCTGGCGGTGACCGATTTTGCCCAGGCGCGTGATCATCATGAACAGTCTCTTGCAATCCGCCGCAGCCTAGACGACAAGAACGGCCAGGCCGTATCTTACAATAACCTGGCGGTAATCCACTGGTCGATGGGCCTGTATAGCCGGGCGCTTGAATATATGGAACAGGCGGTTGGGTTGGCGCGCAGTTTGCAAGATTACCGCCGCCTTGGATTGTATATGGAAACGATGGGACGCTGCTGCCTGGCGTTGGGGCGTTATGAAGAAGCCCTCGCGGTGCTGGAGGAATCCATTCAGCTCACACAAGACTCGGGCAACCGCTGGGCCGAGAGCGCAGCCTCTATCACAAAAGGGCAGGTGCTGTTGGCGCAAGGCCTGCCGGGTGCGGCTTTGGAAGTGACCTGGCGGGCGGGCAATATCTTGCGTGAGCTGAAAGCCACCGAGCTTTCGGCTGCCCTGGCCTGGCGGGCGGCGGCGCATTTACAGTTGGGCCAGTGGGAACTGGCCTATGATATATCGGGCGAAGCCACACGCCTGGCTTCGGCCCTGGGCACTGGCGGGGACTACCCGATGCAAGATGTGTGGTGGATCCATTACCAGGTGTTAGAGGCTTGCCCCGCAGCATGTGAGCGGATTGAAAACGAGGCATGGGATTCTTTGCAGCAAGCTCACCTGGCGATGCTGAACGGAATTGCCACGCTGAGTGACGAAGCCCTGCGCCGCTCTTATCTCAATAAAGTCCAGATCAACCGTGCCATCCTCTTGGAGTGGACGCGCCAGATGGCGCGCCGCACCGGTGCCCAGCATGCCGATTTCTCTGAAGCGCCCGAAATTGAGCAGACGGAGGCGGTTGAGCCGGCTCGTATCCAAGATAAGCTGCGCCGGGTGCTGAACATCAGTGTCCAAATGAACGAAACACATGATGCCGAGTCGCTGCTGCATTATGTGATGGACCAGGTGATCGAGCTGAGCGGTGCTGAGCGCGGCTTTTTGGTATTGGTGGACGAGGCCGGGCAGATGAACCTGCGTGTGGCGCGGGGCATGGCTGAGGATGAACTGGCACGCGCCCAGGCCGAGATCAGTTACACGGTGTTAGGCGAGGTGGCTCAGTCGAAGAAGCCTGTGCTGCTGCAAGACGCCATGGCAGATGAGCGCTTCAGCCGTCAATCCAGTGTCTTAGAGCTTAACTTGCGCTCGGTATTATGTGTGCCGTTGTTGACCCGTGCAGAGTTGGTCGGCATGATCTATGCCGATAATCGCACGGTCAGCGGGCGGTTTTCGCAAGAAGATATGGAATTGATGGTGATCTTTGCCAACCAGGCTGCCAGCGCCATTGAGAATGCACGCCTGTACGAAGAATTGGAAGCCTGGACGCATACCCTTGAGCAGCGTGTGGCTGAGCGCACGGCCGAGTTAGAAGCGGCAAACCAGGTTCTCTCGCGGCGGGCTGTGCAGCTTGAGGCTTCTAGCCAGGTGGGCCAGCAGGCAACCTCGATCCTGGCACTGGATGAGCTGTTAGACCAGGTTGTGCGCCTGATCCATGAGCGCTTTGGCTATTACAATGTCAGTGTCTGGCTGATTGCACCTACCCGCAAGACGATCATCCTGCAGGCGAGTGCCGGGCGGGCCCAGGTGCCCTTATCACGATCGTATACGGTGCTTGATTTTGAGGCTTCGAGCATCATTGCGCATGTCTGCCGCACCAGCCAGTATCGCCTGGTGAACGATGTGCGGGCTGAACCAGATTACCTGTCTGTTAAAGAACTGCCCGAAACACGTTCTGAGCTAACCCTGCCCCTGCGGATGGGCAGCCGCAGTATTGGGGTGTTAGATATCCAGGCGGAGCAAATAGATGCCTTTGGCCCAGACGATTTGTGGACCATGCAGATCCTGGCTGACCAGATTGCAATCGCCATCCGCAATGCCCAGCTTTACCAGGCCGAGACAGACCGGCGCAACCTGGCGGATGCACTGCGGCAGGCGGGCCGCGAAATGTCCTCTAGCCTTGAATTAGGAGAATTGACCGGGCGGGTTTTGGATCAAATGGCCATGGTGCTGCCGTATGAACGCGGTTCGCTCTGGCTTCAAGAGGATCGGGTTTTGGTCAGTGTATCCCAACGGGGCTTCCCGGAGGGGGAAGAAGACCTGCGAATGCCCATCCGGCCCGGGGATGTGTATAACCAGATGGTAGAGCGCCAGGGCGCTTTGGTGGTGGATGATGTGACGCGCGAGGCGGGCTGGAAGCAGGCGGAGGGCCTGCCGCTCAACTATTCGTGGTTGGGCGTGCCGCTTATTTCGAAGGGACGCACGCTTGGAATGATCTCACTGACACGCTGCGAGGCTGGCGCCTTCATGGAGTATGATGCCACGGTGGCAACCACCTTTGCCGTGCAAGCAGCGGCGGCGCTCGAAAACGCCAGCCTGTATGATCAGATCAAGCGCTTCAATGAGCAGCTTGAGCAGATGGTGATGCAGCGGACTGAAGAATTGAACCGCGCCTATCACAACCTGGAGCGGTTGGATCGGAACAAATCGGATTTCATCAATGTGGCGGCTCACGAGCTGCGCACCCCGCTGACCATTACCAGCGGTTATGCCCAGGTGGCCCAGACTCACCCCACTGTGGCGGCTAATCCTGAGATTAAGAAACTGGTGGATGGTATTGTCAGCGGCTCAAACCGCATGCTGGAGGTGGTCAACAGTATGCTGGATATTTCAAAGATCACCAGCCAGACCTTTACCCTGTACAAAGGCCTGATCCCATTGGTGTTTGTGATCGATGCGGTGGGCGAAAAATACCAGCGTGCCATGAAAGAGCGCCAGATCAGCTTCGAAATGGTGGGCCTGGAGGAACTCCCGCCTGTCCAGGCCGATGCCGATCAGTTGACCAAAGTTTTTGGCCAGTTGATTGTCAACGCCATCAAGTTCACGCCGGATGGCGGCAAGATTACCGTCTCGGGCAAGCTGCTGCCGCCCAAGCGCGCCGGTCAGCCAGAGCGGGTAGAGTTGGTGGTCACTGACAACGGAATTGGCATTGACCCGGCTTATCACGAATTGATCTTTGAAAAATTCTACCAGACGGGTGAGGTCTCTTTCCACTCATCAGGCCAAACGAAATTCAAGGGCGGCGGGCCTGGGCTGGGCCTGGCAATTGCCCGCGGAATCATTGAGGCACACGGCGGGCGCATCTGGGTGGAAAGCCCCGGGCACGATGAGGAGACCTGCCCCGGCAGCAGCTTCCATATCATTTTATATGTGTAGATGGCAGCCGGCAGCGGGAGTCTCAGTTGCTTGACAAAGGGGGGGGCGGGGGCTAAAATCCAAAGCGATGCTCTGGTCGCGACCAGTGCACTTTCAACGGTACAGTTCAATTCATATTTTACTCAGGAGGAATGCAAAAATGACGCACATTATCACCAGTCTATGTTTACGCGACTCGGGCTGCGTAGAAGTTTGCCCGGTCGAATGTATTGTCCCTGGCAAGCCGGAGGGAGAATGGCCCTGGTATTACATCGATCCCGATACCTGTATCGACTGCGGCGCCTGCGTGGCTGAATGCCCCTACGGTGCGATCTTCCCGGAAGATGAGGTGCCCTCTGCTTACACAGCCAAAGGCGGCGAGTTCATCAGCAAGATTGGCCTGACCGGCCATTATGAAGGGACCAATCACCACGGCGAGAAGGTAGTGCTCGATTGTGCCCGCAAGCTTGAGGCCGGCGAGGTGGTGGATCTGACCCCCGATATCAAGCCTAATTACGATTACTTCAAGGATGGGCCGGGTTACAGCTCTAACGGCTAACGACATTAAGCAAAAATCCCAGGGCAATTGCCCTGGGATTTTTGCTTAATGTATCTATTTGTCTATCTTAAGTTCCAGGTTGCCGGCACCCATCTGGACAGAGATGGTGAGGGTATAGTCATCTCCGGCAGCGGTGTAATTGCTGCCGTCCTTGTCCCAACCGTCATCGTAGGTAACATTTGACATGCCGCCCTCAAAGGTCAGGTTGGCTGCCACACCCTCGGGAACAATAATGGTGATACTGCTGATGCCCGCTTCAATGTTGACGGTCATATCGCGCTGCATCTCGCCAGAGAAGTCCAGCGTGTAAGAGCCGGCTCCGCTGCGAAAGACCAGCTTGGAGAGGTTGGCATTGCCCAAGCCCTCGAGAGAAATATTGGAGGCACCGGTATTGTAGGTGAGGCTTTCCATCTCTACCAGGTTAGGTTCAGAGAATTTCAGATCCACATCTGCGGCGCCATCGGTGACGTCCAGACCGGTCAGCGAGAGGCCCCCCAGCTCATAATCAGCGGTGTAGGCGCCAGCATTGATGCGCAGGAAGAGCGGAGCACTGCCCAACTGCAGATCCCAATTATTGATCAGGTCATCTTGAAACTGGGGAATGCCGCGCACGTTGAGATCACCCTGTGAGATGGTGACATTATCGCCATTGACGGTGATGTCGGGCTTGAAGTCGGTGACATTGTACTCGGCAGTGCCAGTTACCAGGGCGTCTTCTGCGCCTGGGGCCAGCTTGATATTGCCGGCACCAAATTCCAGGGTCACATCGGCAGTGGCATCCTGGCTCTCCAGCAGCGGGATGTTGATCTCTTCGGTTTCTGTAGGACCGGTTTTAACTTCGGTCATGGGGGTTTCAATATTGATGCCACAAGCCAGGCTGGCTAACACCAGGGCAGCCACAGCCAGTAAGAATGATTTTCGGAACATAGCAGCCTCCACAAATTTAAGATCGATACTCAGTATACGCATCCGGTGGGGATTGGTTGCAATCAATGGCCCCAGCGCATCACCAAACCATAAAAGCCGTAGACCAGACCGGCGAACAGCAGGCCAAACTTGATGACCGCGCAAACGGCTGCCATCTGAGGCCAGGGAGCCTGGGCTGGGCTAAAGAGCAGTACCACCAAGGCAATGTTTTCGAGGTAATCAAAGATGGCTGCAATCCACTGCCCCCAGGCCAGGGCGCGCCCCCAATGGGCCAGGGGGAGACGGCGTGCCGAGAGCGCACTGGCTGCCATGATGCAGCCCAGGGCTACGGTGGTGGAATAGACGGCAGGAAATAAGAAGTCCAGCCCCTGGATGAAGGCGGCCCTGGCATGGGCATCAGCATCCCAAGAGTTGAGCATGGCAGCCGCCCGCTCTGGGCTGCCGGCTAACTCAAATGAGACAATGCCGTTGGGGGCGGCGGGTGTGTTGAGCGGCAGTCCCACCCAGTTCATGACCATCATAATCAGCAGGGCCAGGCCGAGCAGGGGGTAGAAGAATTGTCTGCGCCGGGCAGAAGAAATACTTTCGAAGGGATGCAGCATGGTGATCTCCAGGGAGCCCATTGTACCAGGCAGGGGCATTATTTTTGGATCAGCGGCACGAAAATCTGGGCGGCAACCACAAAGGACCGGAGAGGTACATAGGCGTCGCGCCAGTAAGAGCCGCGCCCGGTGCTCCACAGCAGGCGGGCAGAGGCCGTGCCGGGCAGGTCATAGGCCACCAGCCCTGAATGCGCCGTGTTGAGCACCACTTCCAGGTCGCTATCTCCATCGATGTTTGCCAGGGTGGGGGCGGGCAGGGCGCCGTTCCAATCTTCATCGTTCGAGGGGGCCGGCAGGGGCAGCTCGTAGATCGGTTCGCCCAGGCTGGTGAGGATGTGCAGCATGCCCACCTGGTTCGAGCCAATCTGCGTCCAGGAGGTGAAGATCACTTCTGCCTGCCCATCGTTATCCAGGTCGGCGATGGCGGGCTCAGATGCAAAGCGGTAGATGTCTTCGGTGCCGTGGTAAACAGAATAGGGCCAATGACCGTGTTCGGTTTTATCCAGCCAGAAGGCGTGCAGGCGCCCATCATAGGAGGCAAAGATGATTTCCATCAGCCCGTCGCCATCCAGGTCGGCCACAGCAGGATTGGATTGGGCACTTTCAATGACCCAGTAGTTTTCTTGGATCGGTGCGCCGGTATCAATGGGCGGGATTTGCCAATCGAAGCCTGCAGATACAAAGCGCGAGCGGTCAGCGTTGAAGATGTAAAGGCCCGTATAGCGGCTGTCGTACGATCCATTGCAATCGTATACATTGCCGGTGGCAACCACTTCCATGCGCCGGTCACCGTTGACGTCGGCGATGACGGCCGGCCCATGGGCAAAGTTGGTGCGGTAGCTCTCGGCACGCTCGCCGTTGCACCTGCCCCAGCCGCGCAGCTCAATGGCCAGGCTTTCCCAGATCCCCACCCGGCCCCAGCCCTTGCCGCCGTACATGCTGTGGGCCGGCAGCATTGTGCCGTGATCATCGTAAGCGCAGATGTAGTGCACATCAGATGGCACAACGAGCTCGCCCCGCCCGTCGCCATACAGGTTGCCAACCGCCAGGTTGTCGTTGAATACGCCCCAATCGTAGCCGCTGGTGTTGTTGAGCTGAGGCCAGCCGGGGCGCAGGCTGCCATCGTGCTCGAAAACCCAGGTGTTGGCGATGTAGTCCACGTCATCATTGGTAGAAACGCCGCCGGTGACGATCACCTCCAGGGTGCCATCCTGGTCCAGGTCTGAAAGGGCCAGGCCGCGCAGCTCGTAGGTGGTGGGGCGTTGGGGCCAGCCAGGCTTGAAGTACCCAGCAGAATCATAAACAGCCACCCAGCCGCCGCTGTGGGCGGTGGCGAACTCCAATGCTCCGTCGCCGTCGATATCGCCCAGGGCCACCCCGGGCCAGGTGCGGCCGACATCATCAGCGTCTGGCTGAGAGCGATCGTGGCCAGAGGCCACTTTCCATTCAATATTTCCAGTATTGCCGTCTAGCACATAGATATCGTAAGCGGCGCCAATCACCTCGGCCTGGTTGTCGCCGTCGATATCGCCCACGGCAGGCGAGGAATACCAGCCGGTCTGGCACCAGCCGCCCGCGCTGCAGCCGCCGTAGGCCCACTTCAATTCTGGCTCCTGGATGGTGTTTGCCGCGGCGCGCGGGCCTGGGGATAGGGCCAGCAGTGCTGAAATGGCCACCAGGAATAGTAAGGCTAGAAGGCGTTTTGTGGGCACTGGCAGGGGGGCGCGCCAATCTTGTGATGGGCGTGGGAGGGGATTGATCATTTCTGGGCCAGGTAGTAGCCAAATCCTGGCTGCGAAAGCACGTAATGTGGATCCTGAGGGTCGAGCTCGATCTTCTGGCGCAGGCGGTGGATCACTTTTCGTACCAGGGAGGTATCTGTAATGTAATCGGTGCCCCAGACGCATTTGAGGATCTCTTCGTTGCTGAGCACCTTTCCGGGTTGGCGGGCAAGCTCGCGCAGCAGGCTGAATTCGGTGGGCGAAAGGCGCACCTCATGCTCATCTAACCATACCCGCCGGTTGGCGAAATCAACTTGCAAGGCCTCCAGGACCAGGGTTTGGTTTTCAGCGGGGTGCGAGGGGTTACTGGCGCGTCGTAGAACAGCATTCACGCGTGCCAACAATTCGCCGCGCCCAAAAGGCTTGGTGATGTAATCGTCAGCCCCGGCTTCCAACCCGGCAATTTTGTTCTTTTCGCTCGATAGGGCGGTGATCATGATGATGGGCACGCTGGAGTGCTCGCGCAACTGCTTGCAGACCTCTAACCCATCCATGTCTGGCATCATCCAATCCAGCATCACCAGGTCGGGGGAGCGGTCTAAGGCCAGCTTAAGCCCCTGCGCGCCATTGGCGGCAAGGAGTACTTGAAAGCCGGCCTCTTGCAGCATGATTTGCGTTGCTTTGAGCTGCAAAGGCTCATCGTCGACGAGTAAGATCAATTTCCCTTTATCGTTCACGCTTGCTCCGACTGTATTATACCAATCGCCTGAATTTTTAGGGGTATCATGGCTGCACAGCAGCTTGTAACACGGCTTGACCGATCTGCTCTGCCAAGGCGGGGTTGGCTTGTTCCAGCAGCACAACCACGCTGAGCGAGACGCCAGGCCAATCAGGCAGGGTCCCGCCCAGGTACCAGGTGTAGGCAGATGGGCCTTCGGCAATGACTGACAGGCTCTGCCAGATGGGCAGCACATCGTCAGCCAGCAGTTGGCTGGTGGAATTGGTGGTAGATTGCAAGAAAACAGCCGCCGGATCCTCCAGGGGCGGCAGCAGCACCCAGCCAGCCTGCGGCGTATCAACAGCCAGGGCCAGGCGCAGGCCCACGCGCTGTCCGCCATTGCTGAGCGCAGCGGCGGCGCGCACCATCTGCAGCGGGCTGACGAGCAGGCTTTGCCCGGTGGTGGGATCGGGCAAGCCCAGGGCGTAGCGGGCGGCATCTTCTACAGTTTGTGGGCGGTTTGAGCTGGCGGTTTCGATGCGCAGGCTGGGGGCGGTGTACAGCCCAAGTTGGGCATACAATTCCAGCAGGGCCTGTGAGCCGAGCAGCTCACCCAGGGCCACGGATGTCCCCGGGCAGCCGGCAGCCACCAGGGCGCCCCAGTTGTGGCTGGCGGGGGTGCGGGCGCAGGTCAGCGTTTGCCCATCCAGGGTCACCGAGAGGCTGTGGACGCTGGTGGGCAGAATGCCCTGTTCAATGCGCCCGGCTAACAGCAGGGGCCCCAGGGCCGCCCCGGTGGGATAAAGGCCCAATGCCGCCCGGTTGAGCAGGGGGGCAGCAGGATCTTGCAGCAGGGTCTGCCAGTTGGTGTCCAGCAGGTTGGCGTCAAAGGTTGGGCTGGAGGCCATGGTTAAAACCTCGCCACTGCCGGCATTCAATAACACCACAGCACCGGCTTGCCCATCTAAGAGTGCATCGGCGATCTGCTGGGGGCGCAAGTCCAGGCTCAGGCGCACGTCCAGGCCGGCAGGTGGTTGGCCGTAGAGCAAATGTTCCCACCAGATCTCAAGGCCAGGGTTACCCTGCAAGCCGCGCAAATAGGGATCGAGAGAAGCTTCCATGCTGGATTGGCCGTAGGCTGGATGCGTATAGCCGAGAACCGGGCTAAGATCTGGGTAGATATACTGGCGGGTGAATTGGCCAGGTATGCCGCTGGATTCTGCCAGGGGCACGTTGTGCTGGTCGAGCAGCGTGCCGCGCTTTACGTACAGGTCTGCAATGCCACGGCGAGCATTGTCGGTGCGTTCTAGCAAATCTGGGCCGCGCCAGATGCCCCACCAGCCAGCCACCAGGCCGGCAGCCGCCAGGCCCAAGAGCAGCCCCCCGCTTAGCTGGCGGTAAGATTGGCTGTGCTGCCGCGCCAGCCGTGCGGGCTGATCCGCGTCTGCTCCGGCTTGCAGCAAGAGCAGCAAGGCCAGAAAAGCGCTCAGTAATGAAGAACCGCCGTAAGAGACAAAGGGCAGGGTTACGCCGGTGAGGGGCAGCAGCCGCAGGTTGCCGCCAATGATCAAAATGCTCTGCGCTGCCAGGTAAGCTGCCAGCCCGGCTGCCAGCAAGCGCCTGAAGGCATCTGGCGCACCTAATGCCCGGCGCAGGCCGCGACCGGTCAAGAGAGCCAGCAAAGCCAGCAGGCCCAGGATGCCAACCAGGCCGCTTTCTTCAGCGATGGCGGCAAAAATGAAATCGGAGATGGCCACCGGCACCAGGCCCGGGCTGCCCAGGCCTGGCCCGCGCCCCAACAACCCGCCATTGGCCACGGCCAACAGCGATTGGACGATCTGGTAAGAGCGCCCGCTGGGGTCCAGCCAGGGGTTGAGCCAGGCTTCGACGCGCAGGCGCACGACATCGAAGAGGGCATAACCAGCCACCCCAGCCAGGATCACAGCCAGCGCGCTGATCCATACCACGCGGCGGTCGCCGGTGGCGGCGTAGGTAATGGCGGCATACAAGAAGAGAAAGATGGAGGCTGTACCGAGGTCGCGTTGGACAATTAACAGCAGCAAAGCCAGGCCGGTCATGATCAGGCTGGGGCCCAGCAGGGGCAGAAGAGACGTGGCGGGGCGGCCCGAAGCGGCGCCTGCCTGGGCGGGCCAGCGGTCTGCCAGGTAAGCAGCCAGGTACACGATCAATAAGAGCTTGAGGGGTTCGGATGGTTGGAAGTACAACCCACAGCAGCCCAACCACAGGCGCGGCCCTGCGCCGAGGGGGTTGGTGCCGAAGACCAGGGTGCCGGCGGTCAGCAGAAGGCCGCTGGTCAGCCAGATATACTTGTAGCGCCGCAGCAGATCCAGCCCATTGGGCAGGCGCAGCCCCAGGATGAAAACACCCAAGCCCACTGCCAGCCAGGCGCTCTGGCGCAGGCCGTATTGGGGCTCAAGACGGTAGATGGTGAGCAGGCCCCAGCCGCTGAGCAAGGCGGCTACGGGCAGCAGATAGGGATCATGCCCTGGCAGCCAGCGCGCCAAGGCACGCCAGGCCAGGGTAAACATGCCCGCCCAGGCGGCTGCGCCCAGCCAGTGCAGCCAACGATAATCCACCAGCCAGTTACGCTGGCGGGCAGCAGGCGACAAGGTCAGGGCGATGGCATAGAGGCACACAAAAGCGCCAGCTAAAAGCAGCAGCCGGCGCTCAATCTGCTCGGCGGTCCAACGTGGGTGCAGCACAGATTATTTTATTTGAGATACTTTCCCACCAATAGGTCCAACCGCTGGCGGGCTTCAGGTGTAACCACTTCCTGGCGAGTAATGATGGCATTTTTGAGTGCGGTGCCGCATTCGCAATTGCGAGCGGGCTGCTGGTCGCTCAAGCTGCGCACCAGGTTGATGATCGCTTGGTGGGCATGCTGGGTGTTTTGGTTCATGGTGGCAATGACGGCTTCGACGCTGACGGGTTCTTCTTCAAGATGCCAGACGTCGTAATCGGTGATGTGGGCCATCACGGCGTAGCACATCTCGGCTTCGCGGGCCAAGAAAGCCTCGGGGCTGGTGGTCATACCGATCAGCGACATGCCCCAGGAGCGGAAGACGTTTGATTCGGCCCGGGTTGAGAAGCGCGGCCCTTCGATGGTGATGAAAGCGCCGCCCCGGTGCACCATGGCGCCGGTGGCCTTGGCAGCCAGGTAGACTTGCTCTGAGAAGGGATTGCAGAAGGGGTCAGCCACGCCGGCGTGGGCAACCATGCCGCCGCTGAAGAAACTGTTGGCACGGCCTTTGGTGTTGTCGTACAGTTGGTCGGGGATGACCATGTCGCCAGGGGCAAAATCCTCGCGCAGCGAGCCGCACGCACTGACAGCTACCAGGCGCTCAACGCCCAGCATTTTAAGGGCATAGATATTGGCACGGTAGTTGATCTCGGATGGGCTGATGGTATGCCCCAACCCATGCCGGGCCAGAAAGGCAATGCGCTGCCCCTCCAGGGTGCCCACCACTACGGGTGAGCTGGGCTTACCAAAGGGAGTGTCGAGCTGGTGTTCGGTTACGTCGCTCAGGCCGGGGATATGGTAAAGACCAGAGCCGCCGATAACAGCCAGGATGGGGGAATTTTCCATATAGTGTGCTCCTATCTATTCGGTATGGTGTGTATTATACTCTGCCTGTTGTCCGAAATGAACACATCGGGAACTATCTCCATTATAAATCGTCTGAGTCATGTTCGATCATTTAGCCCGTTTCTGGGTATTTTACGTTAAAATAGATGGATGTTTGGAATATGACGCTATGATGCGCACGCGTATGCTGGTTTTTCTCCTGCTGCTGTCGATGGTAGTGCCGGGATCGGCTGAGGGAAGTGGGAGGGGGCTAACATCATCACAACTCCCACCAGATCCTGGTTCTATTTCTAATCCAATCCCCAGGCTTGGCGACCAGCCTTTGCTGGTGCTGTTGGTCGATTTTCTCTACCTGCCAGGCAGGTTTGATGGAAGGGATTGGGAGGCGTACTTTTTTGACGCGGGTGGTTTTGTTGATTTTTTTTGGAAAGCATCTTACGGCCAGCTTCGTTATAGCGCGCAGAAAACCGCTATTGTGGGGGCTATGGGTGAGAAGGATGCGATGGTTGATGCTTATATCCGCTTGCCTAACCGTATCACGTATTATGCAAACGGCCAGTATGGGTATGATATGGATGCCTTCCCGCGCAATAACGGCGGTGTGGTGTATCATGCGTTATTGGAACTGGACAGGATGGGCTTTGATTTCAGCCCTTATGCTAACCCATACAGTGGTATGGTGGAGAACCTGGTGGTGATTTTCGCAGGTTTGAATTATATGTATACGGGTAATGCTTACACCTCGTTGGAGGCCACGGCCTACCGCCTGGCTGATGCAGGCCTGGGAGGCGAGTATGTCAGCCGCGCTGGGCAGCGTTTCAATAATTATACGATTTGCCCTGAGCTGTACAGCGATGGGGGCATCAGCCGGGTGGGGCTGTGCGCCCACGAACACGGGCATGGGTTGGGAATGTACGATTTATACAATACAGCCTGGACGACAACCGGGGTGGGATTGATGGACCTGATGGGTTACGGCCTGTACGGCGCCGATTGGAGTGGGTCTATACCTTTCCTGCCCAGCGTGGTAACCAAAGAGTGGTTAGGCTGGTCAGAACCAGTCGAATATCTGGAAGGGACGAGAACCGTGTGGTTATATCCGGCCGAGGAATATAACGACTTTATCCGCCTGTACCCGCGCGGCGATCCGACCAGTGACGAGTACTTCTTGCTTGAAAACCGGCAGCCAAGGGGGTTTGATGCCGGGTGGGAACAGGCCGGGCTTTGCCCGGGTTTGTTGATCTGGCATGTGGATCGAAGCATTGTCAGCCAGTATGCGACGGTGAACCAGGTTAATGCCCAGGGCTGTGCGGCTGGTGTTGACTGCCCGGCGCACCCTGGTGTGGTACTGGTGGAAGCCGATGGCAATTATGATATGCTGACAAGCTCTAACCTGGGTGAGTGCGATGATACCTGGACAGCCGGCCGGACCTGGGATGATGTTTCTACCCCCAGCGCCCGGTTGTGGGATGGCCGCGCCAGCCGCCTGGCAGTGACTGTGTTGGGATTTTATAAGGATTCTGATATATTAGAGCTGGCAATTGATGTACAGCCTTTGTCATTGGATTACAGCCTGTTTTTGCCGGTAATAACACGATAAAATTGTAGAGAGAGGCACCCTATGATGTATCATTTTACACGTTTCTTGATCCGCCTGTTGTTCAAGCTGTTGGCCCGGGTGAAGATCGTTGGGCGAGAGTATGTGCCAGATGCATCCAGTTTTGTGGCTGTGTCGAACCATATTGGGCGCATTGATGCAGGGCTTGTGTATTACCTGTTCGACCGGCGCGATATCATTATGTTGGTGGCTGATAAGTACAAAGAAACTGGCTGGGTACGCTGGCTGGTGAAGGCTTTTGATGCCATCTGGGTAGATCGCTTCAATGCCGACCTGAACGCCATGCGCGAGGTGTTCCGTCGCTTGAAAAAGGGCGGTATGTTGGTGGTGGCTCCTGAAGGCACGCGCAGTAAGAGCGGCGCTCTGTTGGAAGGGCGGGATGGCGCCAGTTACATGGCAGCCAAAGCGGGCCTGCCGGTGGTGCCGGTGGCAGTGACGGGGAGTGAAGATGCCGTGGTGAAAGATCGTTTTAAGCACTTCAAGCGCCTGGATATCACCCTCACCGTGGGCAAGCCATTCACGCTGCCGCCGCTGGGGCCGGGGGACCGCGATGCACAGCTCAAGCAATATACGGATGAAGTGATGTGCCGCATTGCGGCCCTGCTACCCCCCGAACGCCACGGCGCGTATGCGGATCACCCGCGCCTGAAAGCCCTGTTGGCTGAAGATGCAGCTTGATTTTATTGCAAAGGAGTGAATTTTGAACCTTTCCCCGGCTCGTCAAGAGGCTGTGGCTGAAGCTCGCCGTTTGCTGGAGGCAGCCCCGGTCTACCTGGATACTGAAACCACTGGCACCGGCCCAAATGCTGAGATCATCGAGATTGGCGTGATCGATGCGGACGGCAAGCCGTTGTTTGAATCGCTGGTCAAGCCGCGCGGGCGCATCGAGCCAGATGCAGCCCGGGTGCATGGCATCACGGCAGAGGAAGTGGCGGCTGCCCCTGGTTGGCTGGATATCTGGCCGCAGGTGCGGGCCGTGCTGGCTGGGCGCCGGGTGGGTGTATATAACGTTGATTTTGACCTGCGCCTGATGAAACAGTCGCATACTCGGTCGTGGCTGCGCTGGGACTTGGAAGATGGGGCCTTTTTCTGTATCATGAAGTTGTATGCCCGCTTCTATGGCGAATGGGACAGCAAGCGCAGTTCTTACCGCTGGATCTCGCTCGATACAGCCGGCAAGCAGTGCAACATCACCCTGCCCAATGCGCACCGGGCCATTGATGATGCCCTCTTGACCCGCGCCCTGCTGCACCACATGGCTGGCCTGCCCTTCTGACCTCACTCACTACCCACTATTCACTACTCACTGTCCTTCTTATGGCTACCCTCGATATCATGCTGCGCTGCCAGCAAATCCTGCTTGAGCAGCCGCTTTACCTGGCTTGCCAGTTCAGCAGCCTGGATGCTGAAGGCGAGGTTGTGGAGATTGCCATCTTGGATACGGATGAGCGCGTGCTGCTAGACGAGCTGGTGAAGCCGCACGGCCCCATCACAGACCAGGCTGCAGCCCTGCACGGCATCACGGCTGAACGCGTCAGCGCTGCGCCCGGTTGGGGTGAGGTGTGGCCCAAGGTCAGGCCGATCCTGAAAGGGCGGCGGGTGGGGGTGTATGGGCAGGATAAGCACCTGTCTGCTTTGACCTTGTCGCTTAAGCGCAATTACCTGCGGCACGACCTGGATGAGGGGCAGTTCTTCTGCATTCAAGACTTGTTTGCTATCTATCACAGCCAACGCGACAGCCGCACGGGCGGTTACCGCACTTATGCGCTGCTAGAAGCTGCCCTGCATTTGGGATTGGATGCCGAGGCCCCTTTTGGACGGCGCGCTGCCGATGACGCACGCCTGGTGCGGGCGATCTTGTTGATCATGGCAGACTGGAAAACCGGCTCTGTGCAGGTGGATCTTGACGATGAGTGGAAAGGGTAAGTCTTTGTCTCATACTTACCCTTCTCGCGAAGTTGAATATGCCATCCAAGGCATGGATTGTGCCAACTGCGCCCTGACGCTAGAACGCAGCCTGACTCAACTTCAAGGTGTGGAGCGGGTGCAGGTCAACTTCACGGCGGCGGTTCTGACAGCCAGCGGTACCTTTGATCCGCAAGCATTGGTGGCGCGTGTGGAGGCGTTGGGTTACCACGCCAGTTTGCCTCAGGCACAGGCTGCCTTGCCGCATCGTGCCGATGCAGAGACGCAGCCAGCGGTAATCAGTTTTTTACAGTTCTTGCTGTCTGAGCGCAGCACCAGCCTGGCCCTGGTGGGCGGGATCTTGCTTTTGGCGGCGGCGCTTTTGGGCCTGTTGGAAGCTCCCTGGGCAGGCTGGCTGCGCCTGGCGGTGCAGATCAGCGTCAGCGTGGTGGCAGGCTACCCCATTGCCAACAAGGGGCTGCGCGCCCTGCTGGTAGGCCACCAGGTGACGATCGACCTGTTGATGACCATTGCTGCCCTGGGGGCCCTGGTGATTGGCGAAACCGGTGAGGCGGCGACGGTGATCTTGCTGTTCACAATTGGCGAAGCGCTGGAAGGCTTCACTGCCGAACGTTCTCGCCGCAGCTTGCGCAGCCTGCTGGCACTGACACCAGATCAGGCCCGTGTACTGCGCCCCTGCATGGACTGCGCCGAGCACCTTGGGCAGGATGGATATGCCGGCGGGCCTTGCCCGTTTTGCGGCGCGCATGAGACGGCTATTCCCGCCAGCCAGGTGCAGGTGGGTGAGCGGGTGATCGTGCAGCCCGGCGAGCGCGTTCCGGTGGATGGGGTAGTACGCAGTGGAAGCTCTTCTGTCAACCAGGCTCCTGTGACGGGCGAATCGACCCCGGTGGACAAGGCCCCCGGCGATGCGGTGTACGCCGGCTCGCTGAACGGTGAAGCTGCGCTCGAAATCGAGGCCCTGCGTCCAGCCGAAGATTCGACCATCAGCCGGATCGTCCGCCTGGTGCAGCAAGCCCAGGCCCAGCGCGCACCGGTGGAGCGGTTCATCGATCGATTTGCAGCCTGGTATACGCCGGCGGTGGTATTGCTGGCGGCCAGCCTGGCAATCATCCCGCCGTTGTTCGGCGAGCCTTTCTTTGACCAGCCAGATGGCACGCGCGGCTGGCTTTACCGCGCCCTGGCGCTGTTGATCGTGGCTTGCCCCTGTGCGTTGGTGATCAGCACGCCGGTGAGCATTGCGAGCGCCCTGACCGGCCTGGCCCGGCGCGGTATTTTGGTGAAAGGGGGGGCCTTCCTGGATCTGTTGGCGCGCGTGCGGGTATTTGCCTTTGATAAGACCGGCACGCTGACGCATGGCAAACCGGTGGTGATGGAAACCTTTACGCTTGCTTGCCCGCCAGGCGCAGAACGCTGCGAGGCCTGTGATGATATGCTGGCTGTGGCGGCGGCGGTCGAACGCCGTTCAGCCCATCCGCTGGCGCAGGCCATTGTAAATGAATCGCAGGTCCGCAGCCTGGAGCATGTCTATCCTTCGGCAGAGACGGTCCAGGCGTTGACCGGGCAGGGGGTGCAGGGGCTGGCCAACGGTGAGGAAATCCTGGTAGGCAGCCATGCCATGATCCACGATCGCTATCCTGGCTGCGACGGCTTGCATGAGCAGGTACAAGAAGCCGAGCGGAACGGCCGCACGGTGATGCTGGTGGGCCGCGCGGGGCAGGTGATGGGTTTTGTCAGCGTGGCCGACAGTGAACGCCCCAACAGCGCAGAGGCACTGCGGGCGTTGAAAGCTGTTGACCCGGGTATGCGTACGGTGATGCTGACCGGTGACAACCCGGCTGTGGCAGAGCGGATTGCGGCCAATTTGGGCGGGGTGGATGAGGTGCGCGCCTCGCTGCTGCCCGAGGAAAAACTGGATGCCATCCGGGCACTGCAATCTCAGGGTGCGTTGGTGGCGATGGTGGGGGATGGGGTTAACGATGCCCCGGCCCTGGCGGCAGCCAGCGTGGGGATTGCGATGGGCGGGGCTGGCTCGGCCCAGGCCATGGAGACGGCGGATGTGGTGTTGATGCAAGATGACCTGGCCTCGCTGCCGGCGTTGGTAAAAACCAGCCGCCGCACCCGCAGCATTATCATTCAGAATATCATTGTCAGCCTGGCGCTCAAGGCTGTTTTCTTGCTGCTGACTTTACCTGGCTGGGCCACGCTGTGGATGGCGGTCTTTGCCGATATGGGGGCCTCGCTGTTGGTGACGCTCAACGGCATGCGGGCGGGATCGGATCATTAAATAACCTGGCGCTGCATCGCAGCGCCAGTTCGTTTTATTCACTACACTTCTGGTTCAATGGGCGGGGCCGGAGGGGCGGGAGGCAGTGGGGGCATTGCACCCGGTTCCTCAGGCACGATCACCAGCATGATCAGGTACACCACCAGCATAGATCCCCAGCCGAAGATCACGCCAAAGACGAACAGCAGGCGGATCACGGTGGAGTCGATGCCAAAGAATTCGCCAATCCCGGCGCATACGCCGCCAACCATGCGGTTGGTGCGGCTGCGGTACAACCTTTTATCATTATTCATGGTGTTTTCTCCTTATTTATGTTCTAAGATAGTGTACGCAAGGCCAGAGAGAAGGTTGCACAGGGGAGTATAATATCTCCCTGGGAGGAATGTAGATGACCGACCTTCACCCTATTCAATCAATGGCGAGAGCTCGCGGCTGCTTGCTGGGCCTGGCGGTGGGCGATGCCGTGGGCACAACGCTGGAATTCAAGCTGCCGGGCAGTTTTCAGCCGATCACTGACATGACCGGCGGGGGGCCTTTTTACCTGAAGGCTGGCGAGTGGACGGACGATACTGCGATGGCCCTGTGCCTGGCAGAGAGCCTGGTGGTGTGTGCGGATTTTGACCCGTTGGACCAACTTCAACGGTACCTGCGTTGGTACCGCCAGGGTTACATGAGCCACAACGGGCGCTGCTTTGACATTGGCGGCACCACCCGCCATGCACTGGAAACTTTTGAGCGTACACGCCAGCCATATCCCGGCCCAACCGACCCTCATTCAGCCGGCAATGGCTCGCTGATGCGCCTGGCCCCGGTGGCGATGGCGTATGTCCGGCAGCCAGCGCTTGCCATCCAGCACTGCGCCAACAGCTCGCGCACCACCCACGGCGCGCAGACGGCGGTGGATGCCTGCCGTTACTACGGCGGGCTGCTGGTGGGGGCGTTGAACGGCGTGGATAAAAGCAGCCTGTTGGTGGAGCGCTATGCTCCGCTGGCAGGTTCTTTTTGGGATCAGAACCCCCTAACCGCTGAAGTGGATGAGGTGGCGTGCGGTTCGTTCAAAACGCGCCAGCCGCCGCAGATCAAGGGCAGCGGTTACGTGGTGCGTGCGCTTGAGGCGGCGCTGTGGGCTTTTTATCAAACAGAAGATTACCGCAGTGGGTGTTTATTGGCTGCCAACCTGGGGGATGATGCCGATACTACGGCTGCTATCTACGGCCAATTGGCGGGGGCATATTATGGCGAAGCGGGCATCCCGGCGGATTGGGTTGAGAAGCTGGCGATGCGCGCTAAGATCGTTGAGCTGGCCGAAGGGCTGCATGATTTAGGATGTGGCAAATGATCCCCAACCAATGGTATCCACTGCTTGAAGGGCGCCAAATCCCACGCCACCGGCCGGTTGGCGTGACGCGCATGGGCGAGAAGTTGGTTTTCTGGCGCGATGCCCAGGGGAAGGCGGCCTGTGCGATCGACCTATGCCCGCACCGGGGGGTGGCGTTGAGCGCGGGCAAGGTGCAAGGGGATGGCATCCAATGCCCATTCCACGGCTTTGAGTTCGATCCCAGCGGACGCTGTACGCTTATCCCGGCTAATGGGCGCAGCGCCGAAGTTCCCAAGGCTTTCAATGTGCGTGCTTATCCGGTACGCGAGGCGCACGGCCTGGTTTACGTTTGGTGGGGAGCGCCGCAAGCCGAGTATCCACCCTTGCCCGAATTTGACTTCATGGGAGACGGGCGTTATGTTTACACCACCTTTGTGGACCATTGGAAAACCCATTATTCACGTGCGATTGAGAATCAATTGGACGTGGTGCACCTGCCCTTTGTGCATGCCAACAGCATCGGGCGCGGCAATAAGACCGTGATCAACGGTCCGCGCTACACCGTCACCGAATTTCCGGGCGGGCACGACCGGATCGACCTGTGGTATGACGGTGAGGTGGAGCGCGGCCAGAAGCCGCTCAGGGCTTCTGAGATGCCGCCGGCTGACAAGCGCCCGCAGATCCAGTTCCGCTTCCCCAATATCTGGCACAATTGGCTGGGGGATCTGCACCTGTTCATTGCTTTTGTGCCGGTGGATGATGAGAACACGCTGCTTTACCTGCGCACTTACCACACCGTGAAGACACCCGTGCTGCGCCAGGTATTTGAATTGGCCGGCAACCTGGGCAACCTGTACATCGAACGCCAGGACCGGCGCGTGGTGCTGACCCAGCGGCCTTTGCGCTCTCAACTGAGAATGGGCGAGAAGATGATCGCCGGGGACGGCCCAATCATCGAGTACCGCCGCAGGCGAGAAGCTTTGATCGAGGCGGGCGAGAAATGATGTTCTTGCCCGTGATATCGCGATGAAAATCTACTTTGCACGGCACGGCGAGAGCCATGCTAATACCCTGCACCAGATTTCGAACCGTGGGTTGGTGCATGGGTTGACACTGCGCGGCCGGCAGCAGGCGGCAGGGCTGGCTGAGCGGTTGGGCCAGGCCGCCGTCACGCATGTCTATTCCAGCCCGGTGTTGCGCACAATTGAGACGAGCATCGTCGTGGCGGGGCGGCTGGGCGTGGAATATGAGGTGACGGAGGCCTTGCGCGAGTATGATTGCGGCGTGTTGGAAGGCCGCTCAGACGAGGAAGCCTGGCAGGCCTGGAAGGAATATTTTGATGCATGGTCTGATGGCCAGCAATGGGAGTGTGGTATCGAGGGCGGTGAGAGCTTCTACGATATCCAGGCGCGCTTTGTGCCCTTTGTTGAAGGCCTGGTGCGGCAGTACGGCGACCGCGATGCCAATTTGCTGTGCGTATCGCACGGCGGGGTGTACCGCATGATGCTGCCGCAGATCTTGAAAGGCCTTGACCCGGCCCAACTGGCGATCTCTCGGATTGGGTATGCAGGCTGCTGCGTGGCTGAATTGACGCCGGCTGGATTGGAGTATCTCGATAGGATAGCCGGCTGGGATTAACTGTGTGCGGTGTGGAATGCCAAGAGAAAACAACGGAGACACAGAGATCACAGAGAAGAGCCTCATTGGGCTGTGACGTTTTGTGATATACTACGCAAAATCAAAACTGATCAGCTTTGATGAGGACGAGTACGCGTGGATGCGGCGGAACAGAGAGCGGTTGTTGGCTGAGAACCCCGCCCGTGCGCCTGCGCTGAATGGCCCTCGGAGCTGCAAGGGCAAAATCATTGTTGAGAGTAGCCCAAGCCGGAGTTGCCACCGTTACCAGGGCAAAAGGCATCGTAGATTGGCAAAGAGGGCCAACCTGACCGTGCTTGAACGTGAAGCTGGCTTTTCACCCCCGTCGCATCACCGGCGGGGGTCTTTTTTTCTCAAAGGAGGCTGTTATGTTGTGGAAGATTACAGTGGAGTACTGCGCAGTTTGACATTACACTGACCGGGCCGTGAGCCTGGCCAGCGAGCTGCTCAAAGAATTTGAGCCCCACATCGAGGCGATCACGCTCATCCCATCGGATGGCGGGCGTTTTGAAGTGACCGCCAACAATGTGCTTGTCTATTCGAAGCTGCAAACCGACCGCCATGCCCAACCCGGCGAGGTCACTGGGCTGGTGCGCAAGCTGTTCGGGTCATAAGTAATTAAATAGATATATTCTTTGGAGGTAATAAGATGGCTACAATGAAGAAAGGCCGCGCTTTTTCGGGGGCGCGCCCAACCGGGCGCCAGCACCTGGGCAATTACCTGGGCGCGATCAAGAATTACGTGGCATTGCAAGAAGATTACGACTGCGTCTACTGTATCGTGGACTTGCACGCCCTGACCACGGTTGAGGATACGCTCAACTTGCGCCAGAATACGATGGAAATGGCCCTCGATTTCCTGGCGGCAGGCATCCGCCCGGAGGAATCGATCATCTTTATCCAATCCCACGTGCCGCAGGTGACTGAGCTGCACCTGGTCCTTTCGATGGTCACGCCGCTGGGCAAACTGACCGACCTGCCCACATTCAAAGAGAAGGTACGCCAGCAGCCCCACAACGTGAATTATGGGCTGGTGGGCTATCCGGTGTTGATGGCAGCCGATATTTTGCTCTACAGGGCCAACGTGGTGCCGGTGGGCGTTGACCAGGCGCCGCACCTGGAATTTGCGCGCGAAGCGGTGCGTTCTTTTAACTTCCGCTATAACACGGACGTGCTGGTGGAGCCGCAGATGAAGAACACTGAAGTGCCCAAGGTGTTGGGCATTGACGGTGTGGAGAAGATGGGCAAGAGCCTCAATAATCACATCGAGCTGGCCTCTACACCCGAGGAAACACAGCAGCGCGTGATGCAGATGGTGACCGACCCTCAGCGTATGCGCCGCAACGATCCGGGGCGCCCAGAGGTGTGCAACGTCTTTTCGATGCACAAGATCTTCTCGCCGGTCGACGAAGTGGCGATGATTGACAGCGAATGCCGCAAGGCCGGTATTGGCTGCGTGGACTGCAAGAAGCGCTTCGCCGCCAACCTGAACGCCAACCTGGATCCTTTCCGCCAACGCCGTAACAAGCTGGCGCAAGACCCGGCTTATGTGCTGGATGTTTTGGATGATGGCGCTCGCCGGGCGCGTGTCATTGCCGAGCAAACCATGGTGGGCGTGCGGCGGGCTGTGGGCTTGCCTTAAACGCCATGCTGCCGTGGAAAACCCTTTCTCGCAAGGTGGTCTTGGACCAGTCTCCCTGGTTGGTGGTGGAACACCACGCGGTGGAGCTGCCCGATGGGCGCGTCATTCCAGATTGGCCCTGGCTGACCACCCCAGACTATATTAACGTGGTGGTGCAAACCGAGGCCGGAGAGTACCTGTGCTTTTGGCAGCGCAAATATGGCGTGCCTGAGCCGATGCTGGCATTGGTGGGCGGCTATCTCAAGCCGGGCGAGGTGCCGCTGGCCGCGGCGCAGCGCGAGCTGCGCGAGGAAACCGGCTGCGTCTCTGACGATTGGGTAGACCTGGGACATTTCTTAGTGGATCCAAACCGGGGCGTGGCCACGGGCAACCTGTACCTGGCGCGCCAGGCGCGGCGGGTTTGCGAGATCGACAGCGATGACCTGGAAGCGCAAGAAATGGTGCTGCTTTCGCGTGCTGAGTTGGAGCAGGCCCTTTCAGATGGAAAGTTCAAGATCCTGGCCTGGGCCGCGGCCGTGGCCTTGGCCTTGCGGGTGTAACCAATATGCGCCTGATCTTACAACGTGTGACTTATGGTAAGGTGAGTGTGGAAGGCCAGCCCATGGCTGAGATCGGGCCAGGGCTGGTCATTCTATTAGGTATCGCGCCAGGGGATGGCGAAACGCAAGCGCGCTTCCTGGCAGAGAAGGCAGCCAACCTGCGCATCTTTGAAGATGAGCAGGGGAAGATGAACCGCTCATTGTTGGATGTGGGCGGGGCAGCGATTGTGGTCTCTCAGTTTACCTTGTATGCGGATGCGCGCAAGGGCCGCCGCCCATCTTTTACGGATGCGGCCCTGCCAGAGATTGCCCGCCCATTGGTTGAGCGGTTTGCGGCGATTCTGAGCGAATTGGGCGTGCCAACCCAAACAGGCCAGTTCGGGGCGCACATGTTGGTAGAGATTCGCAATGATGGCCCCGTTACGATTATGTTAGAATCGAATAACTGACCTTGCCCGCATAAGGGGTAATCACAGGGTCAGATTGTGCGGTGAATAAACTCTGGCAGCGCCTGCTCGATATCCCCTCAACTGATCCCGATGACGCCCGCCGTCGCTGGCTGCTTAATGTGATCTTGATTGGGCTGGCGGCGACTTGCTGCGTGGGCCTGATTTTTTATGTATACGTGGCCCTGACCCAAGATTTAAAAACAGCCGATCCGGGTTATCGCACCTTGTTTGCCCTCTTGGGATTCAGCGGTGCGATTGTGCTGGCCTATTGGTCTGGGCGGTATTGGTCGAGCGTGGTTGGCGGCAGCATTTTTCTGGTGTTGTTCACCATTCTGATTGCAGTCAGTGACACGAAAGAAGAGCTGGCCATTGGGCGCTCGATCATCTATTTTGTGATCCCCATTTTCCTGGCCAGCATGTTGATCCGCCCGGTGGCCAGTTTTGTGATGGCAGCAGTGGTAGTTGTGCTGAATATCTGGCTGGCCAACCAGGCCCAGGTGGAAGTCAGTTTCTTTTTGGAGATGGGCTACTGCATCATCGCATTGATTGCCTGGCTGGCAACCAGTACCCTCGAGAATACGTTTAAAGAGCTGCGCCAGGTGAATCGCGAACTGGATCAGCGCGTGGCGGAGCGCACGGATGAACTGCACCAGGCACTGCTGCACCAGCAGGCTGAAACCGGCCGCTTGCAAGCCATTTTGCACAGCATTGCAGATGGCGTGTTGGTGATCGACCCCATGGGGAAGATCAGCGCGGCCAACCCGGCCCTAGGCTTGATGGCCGGCCAACCGGCCGAGGACATTATGGGCCAGCAAATTGGCGATTGGTTGGAACACGCCCTGCCGGAGGCGCAGCTTGAAGTGGCACAGACCTTGTTCCGCGATCCGCTTTTTGCTGAGCCGCTGCAGGTGGCGTGGGGCAGCAAGGTCTATTCACTGAACGTGGCCCCGGTGCGCCTGGAGGCTGGTGAAATGGCGGGCATTGTGGCTGTTTTGCATGATGTGACGCATGAAGTTGAGGTCAGCCGGATGAAAAGTAATTTTGTGGCCATGGTCTCGCACGATCTGCGCAGCCCGCTGACCGCCATCCTGGGGATGGCCGACATGCTCCAGCAAAAAATCGCTGGCCCGATCAACGAAGAGCAGGATGACTTGCTGGCGCGCATTGTGCGCAATGTTTACCAGCTCAACAATCTGGTGGGAGACCTGCTCGATCAAGCTCGCATTGAGGCCGGCACATTGGCGATCCAGAATTTGCCTTTTGCGCCCTCAGATTTGATCGATGGTCTGAGTGAAGCGGTGCTTACGGCTGCCCGCGAGAAGGGCCTGGACCTGGTGACCGAGATCGACCCGGGGCTGCCGGAGAGCCTGGTTGGCGATGTGCAGCGGCTGAACCAGGTCTTGGTCAACTTGCTGACCAATGCGATCAAATTCACCGAGCGCGGCCAGGTGGGTGCCCGCTGCATCCAGGTGGATGAGTACCGGTGGGCGATCGAGGTGAGCGATACGGGGCGGGGTATCCCGCCTGAGGCTCAGGAAGCGGTATTTGAGCCATTCCGTCAGCTTGGGACGGGGACCCAAAAACGCCAGGGGATTGGCCTGGGCCTGGCGATCGTCAAGAAGCTGGTGGGCTTGATGGGAGGAAAGATCCACCTGACCAGCGAAGTGGATCAGGGCAGCACCTTTACGGCAGTTTTCCCCCTGGTGATACCCAAAACAGATTAAGGCGGCCTTTTGGCGCCGCCTCAATCTGTTTTGAAAACTTATGCTTTACCGATCAAGGCCTTGAAAAACAGCTTAACGCTGAAGGCCTGGCCAGAGAGCAGGGCCTGTGCCCGGAACATGCCTGCCACAGCCCGAACGACCAGCACGGCGGTGATCGCGCAGAGCACGGCCGCCAGGGGCGGCTGCCAGGCTGGAACCCCACCCGAAGAGAGGCGTGTCATCATCACCACCGGTGCGCTGAGGGGGAACAAGCTCAATGCCGTAGAAACAGCGCTGTGGGGGGTCTCGATCAACACATTCATCAAGAACAGGGGGATGATCAGGGGCATCACCACGATCATGGTGGCCTGGGAGGCCTCACGCAGGTTGGGGACCAATGCCCCCAGCCCAGCCATCAGGCTGGCATAGACGGCATAGCCCAGGATGAAGAAGATCAATCCCCACACCAAGAACGATGGCGGTAGTTGGAAAGCATCGGATAAGTTGAAGGTGCTCTTACTGGCGCCCAGCAGGGCTCTGGCGGTGCCAACCCAGATGGCGGTTTGCACCAATCCCACCAGGCCCAGTCCAATGATCTTGCCGGTTAGCAGCTGCTGGGCTGTCACCGAGTTCATCAGGACTTCGATGATGCGGTTTTCCTTTTCTTTGGTCACACTGCTGAGAAGCAGGCTGGCCGAGGTCAGGATGACCATGTAGAAGATCATCGTCACGCCATAAGGCAGGAAGAAGGTCAGCATATTGTTTTCGTCGCGGGCGGCCTCTGGCTCTGGCGCACGGTTGACATACTGCAACTCAATTGGACCATTCGAAAGCATGGCCGCCTGTACATCACCATCGAGCAAGTTGACGCGCAGTACCCATTCAAAGAGCCCCGATTGGCTGAAGCCAGAGAGGGGATTGAAGTCAGGGCGTACCTGCACAATCTCGCCTTTGGTCACGTAGTCGGGCGGGACGATGTAGTAGCTCCCGATCTCGCCGGCATCCAGGGCGGCGCGGGCTGCCTCTTCACTGGCATAAGCGATCAACTGGGCCTCTGAGACGCCATTGGGTAAGTTTTGGATGAGCCCGGCCTGGTCGATATAGCCTTCTGCCATTTGCTCTGGCGGGCTGGTGACCAACTGCTCCACCACGTTTTGAGCGCCCTGGTTTTTGGTCAGGTTGCCAGCGATGAAGAAGATCAGCGCGCCCAGCAGGGGAATGCCAAACATGCCGAAGAGGAAGGATGGGCGGCTGACGACGGTATAGATTTCATGACGCAGGATGAGAAGTGTTTTGTTCATGATTAACCTCCCCGGCGGAAAAGCTCAGCCAGGCGCAGGCGTTGGCCGTAACGCAGCATGCCCAAGCGGAAGGCGCGTCCAGCCAGCCACAGCGACGCGATGGCTGAGAGCACCAGGATGATTGATGTGAGCGCCACTTGCCAGGCCGGGATATCGGAGAAGCCGGCGCGCATGATGAGCGTCAGTGGTGCGGTGAGTGGGAAGAAACTAAGCGCCAGTGCCAAGGGGCTGTTGGTGTGTTCCATCAATATAGCAATGAAGAAGTAAGGCGCCCACACGATCATGGTGAAGATCCCAACCACCTGTTGGGCCTCGCGCCCCTCGGTGACGGTGGCCCCCAAAGCCGCAGTGAGGGCACAGAACATGACAAAGGCAGGGATCAGCACAACTACTGCCAGCAAGATCATGCTTCCCGGCAGGCTGACCCCTTGCAGCCAACTGACATACCGGCTGCCAATGAGGATGCCCAGGACAACGAAGATGCCCCAGATGATCAACTGGGTCAGGCCAATGGCGATATCGCCAATGATCTTGCCGCCCATAAGCTGCATGGGTGAGACCGAGGTGACCACGATCTCCATGGTGCGGTTCTCTTTTTCTTCCACCACAGCCTGGGTCAGGTAACCGGAACTGGTGGACATGGCAATGATGAAGATAATCCCGGCGAAGAAGGGCAGAAGTACGTTGAACCAACTGTCATCGGATGCCTCGCGGCCCGACTCAGTGGCCCGCACAACGACCAGCGTACCTTGCACCAGGCGGGCAGCTACCTCATCTGGCTGGCTGCGCAGCAAGTTGACGGATAGGAAATCGAAGAATTGGCCGGTGACCGACTCTCTCAACTTGCCCTCGTAAAACACCTGGGCTTTGCCGGTTTGCAAGTAATCGGCAGGTAAGACAAAATAGGCCTGGACCTCGCCGGCTTGCAGCGCGGCCTCGGCTGCCTCAGCGCTCTCAAAAGGCTGCATAGAGATTTGACGTTCTGGGGCTTGAACCTCTGGCGGCGGTAGGGGATCTGTCAATAGACCTGATGCGTCAACATACCCCACCGGCTCGTCTGACATTTCCAGGCTGACCACAAAGAAGACCATCCCGATCATCAGGCCAATGATCAACGGCACGCTCAAGAGCGCCAGCAAGAAACGCTTGCGCAGCACGTGCCGGGTGTATTCATGCCAGGCCACGCGCCAAAATTTAATCATTGGGACGCCTCCGCGTTGGCTTCGCTGCTCTGTACGACCTGGATGAAGATCTCGTCCAGCGTGGGGGCGGCGATCTCAAACTGCTCGATGGCTACATTCTGTGCTACCAAGGCTTTGAGCACATCTTGGGGGGTGACGCCCTCCTGTAGGGTCAGGCGTTGGGCGGCATTGTGCCCTTCCACCAGCGCCACACCGGGGATAACGGGCAGCTCCCCAGATGCGCTGCGTACCAACACGGCGTTGCCAGTGAAGGGCCGGCGGACCTCGTCCAGGGTGCCGTACAAGACATCCTTGCCGTGGTCGATCAGCACAATCCGGTCACACAATTCTTCCACCTGGTTCATCTGGTGGGTAGACATGAGGAGTGTAACCCCCCGCCCTCGCAGCTCGAGCAGAAGGTCTTTGACCATCTGGGTGTTAATTGGGTCCAGGCCGCTGAAGGGCTCGTCGATGATCAGCAGCTCAGGCTGGTGCAGGATGGTGGCAATGATCTGGGCTTTCTGCTGCATACCCTTGCTTAGTTCTTTGACCTTTTTGTGCGTGTGGGCTGCCAGGTCGAAGCGTTCTAGATATTCGCCCATGCGGCGGCGCACCTCGGCTGGTTCCATGCCCTTCAGTGAACCAAGGTACACCAGGCAGCGCTCCAGCTCGATATCCTGGTACAGGCCGCGGTCTTCAGGCATGTACCCAATGCGGTCTTTCTTGGCCTCGGTCATGGGGCCGCCCAGCACAGCCACGTGGCCTTTTTCGGGCTTGAAGATATCCAGTAAGACGCGAATCGAGGTGGTCTTGCCAGCGCCGTTTGGTCCCAGCAGGCCAAAGATCTCGCCTTTTTCTACGTTGAACGAGACATCTTCTACGGCGACAACGGGGCCAAAGGTTTTGCGGATATGGGTTAATTCTACAGTAGGCATAAATCGACTCCTTATGAAAAAATAATGCGCCCCAATCATACCACCGTTACAAAGGGGAAACCTCAGATTATCTTAGCAATCATGTATAATTCAGTTATGTCGCACGAATACCACTATTCATGGCAAGTAGACTTGAAATCCAGCCCGGCGGCGTTGTGGCCTTTTGTGGCCGATACGAACCGTTTCAACCACGATACCGGGCTGCCTCCCATCACCCAACTGCCCAGCCCGCCCGATGCGCCAGAAGGGATGCGCCGGCTGCGCTTTACCTACCTGGGCCAGCAAGTGGAGTGGGATGAGGCGCCCTTTGAGTGGATCTTCCCATACCGGTTTAACGTGACGCGTTATTACCGGCGTGGGCCGTTGGCCCAGATGCGCGTCCAGGCTGAGATGGCCGAGGCGACTGGCGGCGGCACACACTTGAGCTACCAGGTTTGGGCACGCCCCGCCAACCTGTTCGGTCACCTGGCAATCCGCATCCAGATTGGTATGGTCAGTGCCCGACGGTTTGAGGAAGTATTCCGCCTGTACGACGCCTTGATCCAGAGCGGCGGCACGCAGTATGATCTGCCCGGTATGGCCGATTATGCTCCGGGAGGCCGCCAGCGCATGGAAACGGCGCGGACGATGGTGGCCCCAGATGCGCCTTCTCAGGCTGTCTATGATCGCCTGATGCTGCTGTTAGAAAGTGCTGATGACCTGGCTTTGCAGCGCATTCGCCCCTACCAGTTGGCTGACTGTTGGCAGGTGCCGCGCCGGGTGACGCTGGAAACCTTCTTGCGCGCGGCCCGTGCCGGCTTGCTGGACCTGCGTTGGGAACTGCTGTGCCCGTACTGCCGTGGGGCCGGCGCCAGCCATGCTCAGTTGAGCGAGGTGCACCGCAGCACGCACTGCGATTTTTGTAATGTGGATTTCGGCGTTGATTTTGACCGCCAGGTTGAGGTGGTTTTTCGCCCCAGTTCCACCGTGCGGGTGATCCCTGACCAACTGCTCTTTTGTGTGGCAGGGCCGCAAGCGGTGCCCCATGCGTTGGTAAATGAAAATCTTGAACCTGGTGAAGCCAAATCTGTGCCAACAGTGCTGGATGTGGGACGCTATAACCTGTCAATCTTAAACTCTTCGCAGAGTCTGGCGGTGGATGTGGCGGTGGATGGGATGGCTGAGGCGGTCTTGGATGTGGGCAATTGGCCATCGGCAGCGCTGCGCCTGGCGCCGCGCCCCACCCTACACCTGTCTAACCAGACAGAATTTGCCCAGCAGTTGGTGTTGGAACGCACAGCTTGGCGCGATGATTCGGCTACCGCAGCCGATGTGACCTCCTTGCAGGTTTTTCGTGATCTCTTTGCCCGCCAGGTGCTGCGCGCCGGCGATGAAATTGAGATCAAGAGCGTAACCCTGATGTTCACAGACCTGCGTGACTCAACCCGCATGTACCGCCAGATTGGCGATGCCCCGGCTTTTGGGCGCGTGCGCCAGCACTTTGACCTGTTGGAAGAGGCCATTGCTGCGGAGGGCGGGGCGGTGGTCAAGACGATGGGCGACGCGGTGATGGCGGTCTTCCGCCAACCGGTGACGGCCCTGAAGGCCATTCGTGCGGCGCACGCCGCTATCCGCGACCTGGAGGGCACACCCCAGCTTGCGATCAAGGTGGGCATCCATACCGGCCCGGCCATTGTGGTGACGCTGAATGAGCGCCTGGATTATTTTGGCTCTGCGGTGAACCTGGCCGCCCGCTTGCACAGCCTGGCCGAAGGCGGCGAGGTCATTCTCTCTGAGCCGGTCTCGAGCGACCCTGAGGCGGCTGACTGGCTGGGGCAAAACAGCGTGATACCAGAAACTTTCCAGGCTGCGGTGAAAGGTTTTGAACAGCCGTTTACCTTATTCCGTTGGCGTTTATGATGAGAGGTGTGTGTTGAGAACGATTTGTGTTTACTGCGGTTCTTCAGACAAAATGGATGCCGCTTACCTGGATGCGGCCCGCCAGATGGGCCGGGCGATTGCCGGACGCGGCCTGGGCATTGTTTATGGGGCCGGATGTACCGGCATGATGGGTGCCCTGGCGGATGGCGCGCTGGAAGCGGGTGGAGAGGTGGTGGGCGTGATTCCCGAGTTGTTCGCCACACCCCAGTTGATGCACAGCCGATTGACCCGCCTGGAAGTGGTGGACAGCATGCATACGCGTAAAGCCCGCCTGGAAGCGTTGGCAGATGCTTTCGTTGCCATGCCAGGCGGATACGGCACTTTTGAAGAACTGTTTGAGATGTTGACCTGGGCGCAGATTGGCCTGCACCAGAAACCGGTTGGCCTCTTTAATGCGCGCAGCTACTTCGACCCGCTGCTGGAGTTGGTAGAACATGCCCGCCGCGAAGGTTTTATGTATGCTGAACACCGCGATTTGCTGGTGAGCGCCAGCCAACCCGAAACCCTGCTGGATCTCTTGGCGACTTACCGCGCTCCGGGGGGCCTGGATCGCTGGTTAACGCGCGAAGGATAGATGCGGGCTAGTGGTGGCCTTCAGACACCTTGATTTTTTCCAGCCCGGGCAGTTGTTCGGCTAGCTGGGCGGGTTTGTGAATCAGGATGGGCAAATGTTGGGGGCAAATGAAATGCTGCCCGCCCTGGTAGCTGAAGCTGAGCAGGGGAACGTGGGTGTCATCTTGCTGGCAAACGATACAGGTGGGAATAGAGTCGCTCATAAATTTCTCCAACGATAAAATTTGAGGGGCAATTGTAACACAACTACTACTCGTTAGCCTGAAAGCGATAGCCTACCCCGGGCTCGGTGAGAATAAGACGCGGCCGGTCGGGGTCTATCTCGATCTTGTGGCGCAGGTTGCTGATATTGACCCGCAGCAAGTGGGTTTCTGTTTGGTAAGCTGCGCCCCACACTTCGCGCAGCAAGTAATGGTGGGTCAGCACGCGGCCGGCGTTTTTTGCCAGCAGGCGCAGCAGGTCATATTCGGTGGGGGTCAGGGCCACTTCCTGCCCGTTCAGGGTCACCCGCCGGTGCGCCAGGTCTACCTGCAGGGTCTCGAACTGGTAAACAGGCTCATCTTGCGCGGCGGTGGTATGGCGCATGGCCACACGCAGCCGCGCCATCAGCTCACCAATTCCAAAAGGCTTGGTCAGGTAGTCATCGGCGCCGGCATCCAAAGCGGCGATTTTCTCGTTCTCCTGGTCGCGTACTGACAGGATGATGATGGGGATGCGTGACCAATCGCGCAGGCGGCGGGTGATCTCAATTCCATCCATATCTGGCAGGCCCAGGTCGAGGATGAGCAGGTCGGGGTGCTGCTCGGCTGCTGACGCCAGGGCTTCGGTGCCGTTGGCAGCCTCGATGACATGATGGCCGTGCGCTTGTAAGGAAGCCTTCAAGAAACGCCGGATGGCGCGTTCATCATCTACAACCAGGATGCGTAAGCCATTCTCAACCATTTTTGGATGTCTCCTGCAGTGGGGGTAAGGCGTGCAGTGGCAGAGCCAAGCCAATCATCGTTCCACCGGCCTCGCGCTGGCTGGCCCAGATGCGCCCACCGTGTGCTTCTACGATTCCGCGGCTGATTGACAGCCCCAGGCCGGTGCCCTGTATGCCATCGGGGCGGCGGACGCGGTAGAATTTGTCGAAAACGTGTTTCAGGTCGGTTGGGGGGATGCCGATGCCGCGATCTAACACAGCCATCTCAACTGCCGGCCCCGCCAGCTTGCTGTGGTGTTCGATGATCTGGGCGGTGACTTCGATGGGGGCGCCTTGAGGGGAGTACTTGGCGGCATTATCCAGCAAGTTGCTGAGCACCTGAACCATGAGCACAAAATCCATCGGCACCAAAGGCAGATCCTGTGGAATGGCTGTGCGCAGTGGATGCAGGCTGAGGCGGTCGCCCAATTGGGCCAGGGCTGCCCCCACCAGGTCGCGCACGTCGCATAAATCGATTGAGAGGCGCAGCGCGCCGCCCTCCAGGCGGGTCATATCCAGTAAGTTGCCTACCAACCGGTTCAGGCGGGCAGCCTCTTCGCTGGCGCTTTCAAGCAGTTCGGCGCGGGTGACGGGATCCAGGTTGTTGGCAAGTTGCAAATCCGGCTGGCCGCTCTCGGGTAGGCCCGGTTCTGACTCTCTCAAGGTGCTGAGAATGCCGGTGATGGAAGCCAACGGGGTGCGCAGATCGTGCGAGATGGAATTCAAGAGGGCCGATTGTAATTTTTCGGTCTGGCGCAGGATGAGTGCCTGGTTGGCTTGTTCGGCCAGGTTGGCGCGTTCGATGGCCATGGCTGCCAGGCGGGCAAAGCTATCTAATAACTGGCGTTGTTCTGCGGTGAGAAGGGCGGTTTTCTCTGATGGTTCTACTCCCAATACTCCCAGCACACCGCGGGCGGTTTCGAGCGGCAGGTAACGGCCGCGCGCCTGGCCGAGGATTTCGGTGCCTCGCCCGGCGGGTTGGTTGTTTTCATAAGCCCAAGAGGCAGCCTCTTCTTCAGTTGGCGTGGTATTAAACCCGGGTGTGGCGGCCCGGACAGCCAACCGCTCGTTTTGGGGCAGCCAGATCACCACTTCGCGTTTGAAGGTCTGCCCAATGTGACGCAGAACGGCTTGCAGCATTTCATCCAGATCCACAGCTACGGTCAGGTCGCGGCTGAGGGAGTTGAGGACGGTGGCGTTGCGCTCGCGCTGTTCGGCTGCCTGGAACTGCTCTCGCACCACGGCGGTGGTGTTGCTGATCACCAATCCAACGGCCAAAAGCCCCAAGAAGGTGACCAGGTATTCGGTATCTGATACATTGAGGGTAAAGCGCGGTGCCACAAACACATAGTCAAAGGCCAGCACGCTCAGAAGCGAGGCCAAGATGGCGGCAGACCGGCCCAGATAAAGGGCCGTCACCACCACCGCCGCCAGGTAGAGCATCACCAGGTTGACCGGGTGTAAAAAAATCTCCAGGGGTAATCCAATCGCAGTCACCAGCAGCACCAAACCAAAGCTTCCCAAGAAACGGCCAAGCCGGTAGCCTTTCACCCAGCGGATTGTGTCTTTCAATTTGGTGAAAAGGGTAGAGAATTGATCTTTGACAGGTTGTTTCATTACCTGTGATTATAGTATCTTCTAGCGGCTTTGGGCAAATGTCTATTTCACCTGGTACGGCACTTCCATGATCACGATGTCATCTCGGTGCAGCAGGGCGTGGCGCAGGAGGTTGGCGGTGCGGGTATGCAGCAGGTTGGTCCAGGTGTGCTTGGGCACAAAATGCGGCACCACCACGGTGATCATTTCGTTGGATTTGCGCACCTTGGTGATCTCTGCCAGGTAATCAAGCAGCGGTTCGATCATCAAGCGGTAGGGCGAATCGAGGATCACCAGGCGGATGCCATCGCCCCATTGCTGCCACTTGGCCTCCAGGCGCTGGGCTTCTTCGGGGTCAGAAGAGATATTGACCACCGTGATATCGTTTGAAATGGTACGGGCAAAGCGCAGGGCCTCCAGGGTGCCGCGGTGGACGCCGCTGATGGGCATGATCACCCGGTTGCGCTGGATGGTAGAACGCGGCTCGTAATTGGTCAGCGAAAGTTGGCGGGCCAGGTTCTTGTAGTGATGATGGATGACGAGAAAGCCAACCACCAGCAAGGGGGTGAGCAGCACGACAACCCAGGCGCCATCCTTGAACTTGGTGACGGCGAAGACGATGGTTACCACTGCGGTGCAGAAGGAGCCGAAGCCGTTGATGATCATTTTGTGCAGCCAGCCCTTGTCGTGGCGCACGACGGAGCCAGCCTCAGCGCGCTCTTCTCCGGGTTTGAGGTGGCCAGATTTCCACCAGCGGCGAGCCATGCCAGCCTGAGACAAGGTAAAAGAAAGAAAAACGCCGATGGCATACAGCGGGATGAGGCCGGTGACGCTGGCACGAAAGATGATGATGAGCAGCGAGGAGATGACCCCGAGAGAGATGATGCCGTATGAGAAGACCAGGCGGCTGCCGCGAAAGGTTAGCTGGCGCGGTAAGAAGCCGTCTGCAGCCACCAGGGCTCCCAGGCGGGGAAAGTCTGCGTAGGCGGTGTTGGCTGCCATGACCAGGATGATGGTGGTGGCAGAGATGACTGCCAGGTAGAGCAGGCCGCGCCCGCCGTAGATGGTGCGGGCAATCTGTGAGATCACCGTTTCTGATTCGGCGGGCAGGGAGCCGGTATGAATAGCCAGGAAGGTAATGCTTAACAGCAGGGAGCCTAAAAGGCCTGCCATCCACAAGAGGGTGACGCCAGCATTGCGGCTGCGTGGTTCTTTGAAAGCAGGAATGCCATTTGAGATGGCTTCTACACCGGTGACTGATGCGGTGCCATTGGCAAAGGCGCGTAAGATCAGCAAAACGCTCAAGGGCTGTAAGACGGTTGTTTCGAGCGCGGGCGGGTCAACAATGAGATTGAGGTTACCGGTGAGGTATTGGATAATGCCGGTGATGACAGTGATAAAGGTAATGCCCAGGAAGAAGTAAGTGGGCACGGCAAAGATAGAGCCGGACTCTTTGACGCCGCGTAGATTGATCAGCATGATCAGCATGACCATGGCAACGCCAATCAGCACGCGGTATGTAAAAAGGTCTGGAAAGGCCGAGACGATCTGGGCTACGCCAGAGGAAATGGAAACCGCGACTGTCAAGACGTAGTCAGTCAGCAGCGCAGAGGCGGCGATTTGAGCGGGCAATTCGCCCAGGTTGTCACGCGCCACGATATAGGCTCCGCCGCCGCCCGGATAGGCATGAATGGTCTGTTCATACGAAAAGGTCAAGATGGATAGCAAAACAACGATGGCAAGGGCAATGGGCAGGGATAGACTTAAGGCGCCGACGCCAGCCGCGGCCAACACGAACATAATTTCTTGTGGGCCGTAGGCCACGGATGAGAGGGCATCAGAAGAGAAGACAGCCAGGCCGACCAGTTTTCCAATGGTTTGGTGAGGGGCATCGGCGCTCGCCAGGGGGCGGCCGATCATCCAGGAGTGCCAACTGATAGAAGGTTTAATGGTAGATGGACGCCGGAAGACGCCCGGAATTTTTGAGGCAGTGGTCATACAAATCATTCCTTGATCGAATGGGTTCTTGGCAATGGCCCGCAGGCCGAAGCTGATTTATACCCCCACCCATGTCAATTAAAGATCAAGAAACGACGCCAACATGTCAAGAAAGTGTCAAGATGTCAGGTCACCAGCCTGGACGGAATAAAATCCAACCGGTTGAGGTAGACCAGGCGCAGTTCATCGGCGAAGTCAATGCGTGTAATGGCGGTGTTGTTGAGAGAGAACCACAGGCCGTCGCGCGATGGCAGGTTCAGCAGTGCGGTCAAGAAATGATTGTAGAAGCCGCCATGGCTGAAAAAGGCTACCCGGTCTTCTGTGTTGGCGTGGCGCGCCAGCAGCTCGTCGAGCACACGGCGAGCGCGCAAGGCACGCTCTGGGCGCGTTTCGTAGGGCCGCCGCCACCAACCTTGCTCATCCAGCCAGGCGGGGAGCTGCAGGCTGGGATAATGGGCCTCAAAATGAGAACGCCCTGGGCCGGGCAGGCTGGCTGGTTCGCCGGTGACCTCGTTGTTGAGATACAGCCCACCCCCCTCATGGAGATCGACCCAGGCCACTAGCGGCAGGTCAAGCGCCTGGGCCACTGCCGAGGCGGTGGCTGTGGCGCGCTGCATCAGGCTGGTGTAGAGATGCGTCAGGCCAAAGCCAGCCTGGTTCTGTGGGTCGCACCCGAAGGAGGAGGTTTTGTTTTCGAAGGAAACAGCCTGCGGCTCTGCAGCGGCATGAGAAGGCCGGTGGTTGCGTTTCAGGAACTGCGCCAGGATTGCGGCCTGCTGTTGGCCGATCTCGGTCAATTCGGGATCAAAGCGCCGTCCCCGGTCGCTGCCGGTGGAATCATATAGGGCGTTGTTATAGGATTGAGCGTGACGGATGAAGTAGAGCTGCACAGTTCTTTTTTACGATGCGTATTATGTGTCCAGGCGGTAGCCGACGCCGCGGATTGTTTTTAAGAACTGGGGATGGCGAGGATCTTCTTCGATGGCCTCGCGCAGCCAACTGATATGCACATCCAGGGTGCGGGTATCTTCTGTGTATTCGGTTTTCCACACCTGGCGAAAGAGTTGGGCGCGTTCAACCACTGCGCCTGGATGTTCCATGAGGATTTGCAGCAGTTGGGCCAGGCGAGGTGTCAGGCGGGCTTCACGACCCTGGCAGCGAACCCGCCGCCGTTCTGTATCCAGCCGGATAAGCCCCACGTGCAGCAGGTGTTCGCCGTCACCGGGCAGCAGCGGTTGGATGCGGTTGAGCAGCTTGCGAGCCGTAAAAGGTAGTTTGAGGAAGGCGTTGGCGCAGCTATCGTCAGAATCTGGCTGGTCGGCATTGAGGATCACGACAATTGGCAGGCCGTTCAATTTAGCGCGCAGTTGGCGACACGTGCGTTTACCACTGGTGCGCATCGAGGCGGCGTTAATCACAACCAGATCAGGGTCTAAACTGCTCAACTGCTCGAGGGCAGCATTGCCAGTTGACACTACATCTACCGTGTATTCTTTTTTTCTCAGGGCGGGCACAAAAGTGGGACTATCAGCCCGTTTGCCCTCAATCCAAAGTATCCTGGCTTTCATAGTGTCCCTTAATAAATTTGGTTGCTGCTGAGTAATGGGCCCCCAGACTGAATGTCCAACCAATCGGAATTATACCGGAATCTTAACAAATCGCAAGGTCAGATAACTTCTGGGAATCCGTGTTAAAATAACCCTGCAAAGACAATCGTTTCGGAGGCGGCTATGTCGGATATGGTGGAATGTGTCGTTGATAGCATTCGTGTGAGCTTGATGTCGCAGCAGCGCATCGTGGTGCTCAGAGAGACGGATGCGGATCGTTATTTGACCATCTGGATTGGTATCTATGAGGCCGAGGCGATTGCGCTGGCGCTGCAGGAAGTTGAAGTGGCGCGTCCGCTGACCTGGGATTTGCTGCGCAGCACCTTTACCGCTTTGGGGGCCAGGATCTTGCGTGTTGAAGTTACTGCGATGCGAGAAGAGACTTTCTATGGCAACATCGTGGCAGAATTGAACGGTCAGACGATCAACATCGATTCGCGGCCATCTGACGCCCTGGCGTTGGCAGTGCGGGCCCATGTTCCGATCATGGTTGCCAAGACGGTCATGGATACGGTTGGTATCTTGCCGGAGGAAGACTTACAAGATGGCGCCAGCCCGAAACCCAGCCGGACCGAAAAGCCAGCTCCCGAATCGGCTGGCGAAGAGACCGAAGGACGCCTGTCCATTTTTGAAGATTTTCTTGACCAGCTTGACATGAACGATATTGACAAGCCCAATGGCGTAGACGACGAGCCTGATAAGCTTTGATGGACGACCAGCCTCCGTTTGAAGAAACCCCCGCACCTGCTCCTCAGGTGGTGCCGCACAGCCGCGAAGCCGAAGAATCGGTGATTGGTGCGGTGCTGATCAACCCTGAGGCGTATTATGACGTGGCGCAATTCTTGCGCCCGGACGATTTTTACATTCACCGGCATCGTTGGGTGTGGGAAGCATTTACGCGCTTGCACGAGCGCCGCATGCCGTTGGATTTCTTGACCGTTACAGAAGAACTGGATCAGATGGGCCAGTTGGGTGAGGTGGGCGGGCCTGCTTACCTGACGGCGCTGATTAACAATGTTCCCACCGCCCTGCACGCTGAAGCGTATGGGCGCCTGGTGGAACAGACTGCCATCCGCCGGCGGATGCTGACGGCTGCCAACGACATCGCCAAGCTGGCTTACCAGGAAGAACTGGGGCTTGAAGCGGTGATGGATGAGGCCGAAAAGGCCATCTTTGGGGTCAGCGAGCGCCGTATGACGCGCGACCTGCAGCCGATCCAGCAGGTGCTGAGCGAGTATTATGATCGCATTGATGCCATTGCCCGGCGCGGTGAAGAGACCGTGGGGGTGCCGACGGGTTTCTTGGACCTGGATAAGATGCTGGGGGGCTTACAGCCCTCAGACTTTTTGATCATTGCCGGGCGCCCTGGTATGGGTAAGACGGCTTTCATGCTTTCTATCGCCAAGAACGCGGCCCAACTGCATAAAAAGCATATTGCTGTCTTCTCGATGGAAATGTCGGCTGAGCAGCTCGTCCAGCGTTTAATTTCGCAGGAGACTACCATTGATACCCACCACCTGCGCACCGGCAAGCTGACCGAGGAAGAGTGGTCTTTGTTTGCTCACGCGGTGGAGGTATTGGGCGATACCCACATCTTCTTGGATGATACGCCCGGCTTAACGCCTTTGCAACTGCGCACCAAGTGCCGCCGCCTGCACATGGAATACGGCATTGACCTGGTTTTGGTGGATTATTTACAGTTGATGAGCGGTGGGCAGCGCACTGATAACCGGGTGCAAGAGGTTTCCTACATCTCGCGCCACATGAAGATCCTGGCGCGCGAGCTGAACGTGCCTGTGATGGCAGCCGCCCAGCTTTCGCGCGCCATTGAGCAGCGCGCCGACAAGGAGCCGCAGCTCTCAGACTTGAGAGAAAGTGGATCTCTTGAGCAGGACGCGGATATCGTCATGTTCATCCATCGCCCAGAGATGTATGAGAAGGATACCCTCAAGCAGCACCTGGCGCAGATCAAGATTGCTAAGCACCGCAATGGCCCGGTAGGTACGGTGGAACTGGTGTTCCGGGATAACCTGGCGAAATTTGAGAATGCGGCCACATACGTGGTTGACCTGGGAAAGACATAGGCTCAAAAGATGCCTTTCGATGGCTTTGCGGAAAACGAGAAAAGACCCGTTCGCCTGCCTGAGACCTTCTTCCGCGAGTTGCTGTGGCAGATCGATCACCTGGGTGAGCTGCGCATTACGTTGTATGTCTTCTGGCGGCTGGAGCGTAAAGAAGGTTCCTTCCGCTGCCTGCGTTGGGCAGAATTCCTGGCGGATACGGCCTTGATGGGATCCCTGGGGCGCACCGCCATCGAAGCACAAAACGCTCTGGAAGATGCCCTGGCCCGCGCGGCTCAGCGCGGCACATTGTTGGTAGCACATTTGCCGGTGGAACAGGTTAGCGCCCAACCTGGGATTTCTGCGCCGGCTGATGAACGATTGGTCTTCATTAATAATGCCAAAGGGCGGGCGGCGATCCAATCCATCCAAAAGGGTGAATGGCGTTCCACCGGCCAGGATCAGGATCCACTGGCAGTGTATGTTGAGCGGCCGAATATTTACCGTTTGTACGAGGGCAATATTGGCCCGTTGACCCCTCTATTAGCCGACAGCCTGCGGGATGCTGAAGCGCTCTATCCCAGCGAATGGATTGAAGACGCCATCCGGATCGCGGTGGAACGCAATAAGCGCTCCTGGCGCTATGTAGAAGCAATCCTGCGCCGCTGGCAGGAAGGAGGCCGGGATGACCGGACAGGGAAAAAAGAGCAAGATCGACCAGACGCTGAGCAAGCTCGCCAGCGCTATGCCCGCTGGGAGCAGCGCCGCAGCGACAAATGATGGCGCACCAGCAGGCCGCACCGCCGGCGCGGTGCTGAACCCGGCGGCGCGGGCTGCCACGCTGGCTGGCGACCCCACCTGCCCCATGTGCGGTGGGTTGGGTTACCTGCGGCATGATGTGCCAATTGATCATCCGGATTTTGGCAAGCTGGAAGTGTGTACTTGCCGGCTGGGTGAGGTGCGCCAAAAAGTGCATCACCGCTTATTTGCGCTGAGCAACCTGCAGGCCTTGCAGCACTTAACCTTTGAGAATTTTCAGCCGCGCGGCCGGGTGGGGCTGGGTCCCTGGCAGGCCGACTCGCTCGAACGGGCTTATAACCAAGCCCGCCAGTTCTCTCAAGCACTGAACGGCTGGCTTTTGCTGCAGGGGAAGTATGGCTGCGGCAAAACTCACCTGGCGGCAGCCATTGCCAATTTTGTGGTCAACCTGGGTGTGCCCACCCTGTTCATCACAGTGCCCGACTTGTTGGATGCACTGCGGTTTGCATACAACGATCCTGAGAGCACGTTTGAAGAACGCTTTGAAGAGATCCGCACGGCCCCGCTGCTGGTGATGGACGATTTTGGTACGCAGAACGCAACCGCCTGGGCGCAGGAAAAACTCTTCCAGATCATCAATTACCGCTATATCAACCGCCTGCCGTTGGTGGTGACCACCAACCTGCTGTTGGAACAGGTTGAGCCACGCATCCGCTCGCGGCTGGAAGACCCCGACCTGGTGACATCGGTAAATATCCAGGCGACTGATTTCCGCCGCCCGACCGATGATGCCGGGCATTCGGAGCTTTCGTCGCTGGCGATGCACCACGAACAAACCTTCAGCCGTTTCGATGACCGCGCCGGCGAGCATCTGCCCGAAGAAGACCGGCGCAGCCTGGAAAATGCGATGCGCCAGGCGAATGAATTTGCCCACCATCCGGATGGATGGCTGGTGTTCACCGGCCCTGCGGCGTGCGGCAAAACCTTCCTGGCGGCAGCGATTGCCAATTACCGTGCTGACCTGGGCCAGCCGCCGCTTTTCATCATGGTTTCAGCGCTGCTTGATCATTTGCGTGCCACATTCAGTCCCACCAGCCCGGTCAGCCTGGACCGGCGTTTTGAAGAGATCCGCACAGCCCCGCTGCTGATCTTGGATGACCTGGGCTCTCAATCGAACACGCCTTGGGCGCAAGAAAAACTCTTCCAGCTTTTCGATTACCGTTACCTGATCCGCCTGCCAACCGTGATCACCGTGACAGGTTTGATGGAGAACATTGACGCGCGTTTGCTCAGCCGCCTGGAAGATGCGCGCCTGTGCACCATTTGCCCCATCACCGTGCCCAATTATCGCGGCACAGCCAAAGCGCCTGGCAAGCCAGGCGCAAAGCGGACAAAAGCAAGGAAATAAGGAGAAAGCGGCGCCCAAGCGCCGCTTTCTCCTTATAATTTATTATTGCAATTTATTATTGATACTGAGAGTCGATTTCCAGCAGCCCATTGATCTTTGCCAAAAGGTCAGGGAAGTTCACCGGCTTGGTCACGTACACGTCACAGCCAGACTGGAGCGCTTTCTGGCGGTCGCCGATGAGGGCGTGGGCGGTGACGGCGATGATCGGGATCTTGCGTGTGGCGGGATCGTCTTTCAATTTCTGAGCGGTTCTCCAGCCATCCAGCACCGGCATGCTCATGTCCAACAGGATCAGGTCAGGAAACTGCTGGCGGACGTAGGCCAGTACTTCTAGTCCATTCCCTACCGCGACCACGTTAAAGCCGTGCATCTTCAGCCGCTCGCTGGTCATCTCGCTGACTAATTCGTTATCTTCTGCTAACAAAATAGTTGCCACGGTTAAATTATAAGCGATATTGAAGCCATTCATAAGAGTGACTTCAATATCGCTTGAGATTGCTCTTTACTCGTAGCGCAAGGCCTGGACGATTTCCATCCTGGCGGCCTGGCGGGCTGGGATGATCGCCGCGATCGCCCCAAAGATCAGGCCTGCCGCAATCGCCACCAGCACCCCCGCAATGGGGAAGTGATAGGTCATTGGGAAGACGAGGTCGCCGATGGCCATGGTAGCCATATAGCCCAGGTACAGCCCCGCGGCGATGCCAAAGGCTGTGCCAATGGCAGACAGGATGATGGCCTCAGCCAGGATGATGGTGCTCACCTGGCGGCGGGTTGAACCCACGGCGCGCAGCATGCCGATCTCGCGGGTGCGCTCGATGACGCCGATGGCCAGGGTGTTGACCATGGCGATCAGAGAGGGGATGGAGAGGAAGATCACCATCACGTACATCCCTGCAAAGGCAGACTGGAGCAGGCCGGCATTCTGGTCCACATACTCCTGGCCTGCCACCAGCTTGAACTGTGGATAAGGCGCAATGGCCTGCCTGAAGGCTGCTTCAACGGCCTCAGCATCGGCGCCGGGCAGCAGGTTGGCCTGGATGAGCACGTCTTCGCTGCGCCCGAAATCGCCCTGAATGTTGGTATGCGAGACATAGGCGGTATTGGTCTTGGCATTCAGAAAGTCAGAAGCAATGCCTACCACGCGATAGGTCTGCTGGCCATTGGGGGTTAGCAGGGCTACCTCATCGCCCAGGCTGATGCCTGCGGCTGCGGCCAACGGGCCATTGATGATCATGGCGCGCCCGCTCTCAAGGGCCTGGTAGGCTGCTTCTGGATCTCCTTGCGAGAAGGCCAGGCCGCTGACTTCGGTGTAGGCGCGTGGCTCAATACCCAGCAAACCCACCGGTGCATCGTTGATCAGAGCACTGGCAAAGCGGGTTGAGCTGACCACCGCCACGCCATCGATGGCGCGCAGATTCTCGGCCAGTTCGGGGCTGGCGCCCACGTTTGAGCCCCACAGCGAAACAGAGGGCGGTATCAGCAGGTAATCGCTGCCCAGGCTTTTCTTCAGCATATCTACAAAGCTGGTGCCCAGGCTCGACATCAGGCTGGCGCCCATCACCACCACGGCGATGGCGATCATGGTTGTGGCGGCGGTGATGGCGGTGCGGTTGGGCTGGCGGCTCAGGTTGCCCTCAGCTAACTGGGCTGTGCCATCGCGGGCGAAGGCCAGGGCCAGCAGCTTGCTGAACAGCAGTGCCACCGGGTTGACCAGGGTGGGGGCCACAAAGATCAGGCCGAGCACGAACAGCAGGCCGCCCAGGCTGACCAGGGTGGGGTTGACTGAGATCAGGGCGGCAATCGCCAGTACGATCATCGCAACCCCGGCCCAAAAACTGGCCCCGGCCAGGCGCCTTAGAGAGAACTCGCCTGGGGATGGGCGCAGCGCTTCCAGCGGCGTGATGCGGCTGGCGGCGCGGGCGGGCAGCAGCCCAGCCAACAGCGTGATCCCCACGCCCATGGCAATCGAGCCGATCAGCACACCCGGGGTGATCACCGGCGCCCCGAAATGGACGTTCAAGAACTTCTGCATGATTGGCCCAACGGCCTGGAGTGCCAGGTAACCCAGGCCATACCCGGCTACCAGGCCGATGGCCGTGCCGATGATGCCCTGGATCAGGCCTTCTGTCAGGATCAGGTAGGTGATGGTGCGGCGGCTGGCGCCGACGGCGCGCAGCATGCCAATATCGCGGCGGCGCTCGGCGATGATGGTGCGGAAGGTGTTGAAGATGATAAAACCGCCCATCAGCAGCCCTAAGCCGCCCAGCAGGTTGATGATCACCTGGCCCAGTACAAGCCGGTCTAGCATTTCGGCGCCGGCCTGCAGTACGCCAATGGTGTACCCGCTGCCCAAGGCAGCCTCGATATTGGCCTGGATAGCATCGCGTTCAGCCTGATCGGTGGTGTTGAAGTTGGCCTCGATCATGTTGATCTTGGCGGGAGCATCGATTAAGATTTGCGCTTCAGCCAAGGGGATCAATACTTCTTCGTTGCCAGGCAGCAAACGCTGCGGCAGAAGCCCGACAACGGTCAGATCTGCGATCCCGGTGGGGGTGGGCAGGCTGAGCGTGTCGCCCACGTGCAAGCCGGCCTCATCTGCCAGCGATTCGGAAATGACTGCCGCGGCCTGGTCGCCGGCCTGCAAAAAGCGGCCTTCAATGACGTTAAAGGCATACACCGAGCGAATTTCATCGGGCACTACCCCAATCAGGGTCAGCGCGGTGATGCGATCTGGGACGGCCGGGTTGGCATCGATATAGTCAGACGGCAGGTTGACGGCGCGCTCCAGCGAGCCAGCCGCCACCCGCACGCCCTCCACCGCAGCTAATTGTTCTAACACTGACTGCGGGAAGATCTCGCCGGTTTTATTGGTGATGGTGACATCCACCTCGCCGGTCATGGCCATGGCGTTGGATTGGAAAGCCTGGATAAAGGCCGGCATCAGCGTGTTCATGCCAAAGATGAGCAGCACGCCGAAGACAATTGCCAGGGTGGTGAGGGTGGTACGCAGCTTGCGCCCCAGCAGGTAGCGCAAGGCAAGGGTAAGTTGGAGATTCATCGCATACGCTCCTTACGCCAGCGCGTCGGCTTTTTCTTTTAGTACGCGGGCCGATTCGCTGCCGTTCTGGCTGAGACGAGTTTCGTCTACCAGGCGGCCATCTTTGAGGAAGATGATGCGATCGGCGTACGCGGCAATGCGCGGATCGTGGGTGACCATGACCACCGAGCGGTTCCACTCGCCTGCCACGCGGTGCAGCAGCGAGGCAATTTCGTCGGAGGCGCGCGAATCCAGGTTGCCAGTTGGCTCGTCTGCCAGGATCAGGGCTGGCTCAGCCACCATGGCGCGTGCCACAGCCACGCGCTGCTGCTGCCCGCCCGAAAGCTGGTCGGGGCGATTGGAGAGGCGGTCGCTCAGCTCAAGGCGTTCTAGCCATTGGCTGGCCTGGGCGTTGGCTTTGGCAGAAGGCACACCGTTCAGCAGCAGGGGGAGGGCGGCATTTTCTACCGAATTGAGCACCGGGATCAGGTTGAAGAATTGGAAGATAAAGCCGATCTTCTGGCGGCGCAGTTGGGCCAGGGCCGTGTCGGTCAGGTCTGAGAGCTGATGCCCGTCGATGATGACCTGCCCGCTGGTGGGGTTATCCAACCCACCCAAAAGGTGGAGCAGGGTGGATTTGCCGCAGCCGCTGGGGCCCATGATGGCTACAAACTCGCCGGCCTCCACGCTCAGGCTGACGTGGTCGAGCGCGGTGACGGCGGTGGTGCCGCTGCCGTATACTTTGGTCAGTTCAGAAACTTGAATGATGCTCATATTGATCTCCAATTCTTGCGGTTTCCAACGGTTTTACCTTCAATGACGTGCTATGATTTGCGCGGCCGCCCGCGAGGCCGGATTTCGGGCTCGGGCAGGGGCTGCTTTTTGATCTCATCCAGGCGGGCTTCGACCATGTCTAGCCAGCGCAGGTCGGCCTCCAGATGCATGATGGTTTTGTCCAGCAGCAAGATGTGGGCCAGGGCCTGGCGGGGGTCGGCATCGGTGCGCTGGGTGGTAATATTGTGCAGCTCCTGGTATAAGTGGGCGCGCTGCACCTGGATCAGCCGGGTAGGGCTGGCGATTTCATCTGCCAGGCATAACAGCAGCTTGATGAAGAATTCATCGCGCTGGTGTTCGCCAGAAACGCTGCTCTGGAACCAGGATTCTAGCTCTGCCTTCCCGGCAGGGGTGAGGGCGTAAATGTGCTTCTCGGGGCCGCCACCCTGTTCTACGCTTTCTTGCTGCACCAACCCGCCTTCAGCCAGGCGGGCCAGGGTGCTGTAGATCTGGGCCGGCTTGACTTCCCACAACTGTTCGCCGCCAGCCAGGGCTTCAAAACCCAGGCGCAGCTCGTACCCGTGGCGAGGACGTTGGGCCAACAGGCCCAAGATGGCATGGCGGACAGACATAAGGCAGTCTCTCAGGATGCGTGAACGGAGAATCAATAAACTAGTAACTGGTGTTATATTTAGACGTAAATATAATACCAGTTACTAGTTTTGTCAAGATCGCACTGGGGGATGTGGATGATGGTTATGGGTGAGAATTTTCTAGCTTTTCCAGCAGGCCTGGCAGATGCCCCAGGTGTTCAATCTCGTAATAGCCGGGCTGACCGGGCGGGGGGGCGTCGGCGGCCTCGTGCGCCCAGGTGTTCAGGTAAGGCACAAATACTGCCACGCCGCCGATCGCCAGCACCGGCAGGATGTCGGAACGCTGTGAGTTGCCCACCATCACAAAGCGCTGCGGCGCCAGGTTGTATTTGTTCAGCAAGTTCTGGTACACGGCGGGGTTCTTATCGCTGACCACCTCAACCTGCCAGAAGTAAGGCTGCAAGCCAGAACGAGCCAGCTTGGATTCCTGGTCCAGTGGGTCGCCTTTGGTGATGAGCATCAGCCGGTAGCTTTGAGCCAATAAGGGGACGGTCTCGCTGACGTGCTCCAGCAGTTCGACCTCTGCCACCAGCATGCCCTTGGCATAATCAATCAAGGCCTGGATGTCGCCGGCCTTCACGCGTCCATCGGTCAGCTCGAGGGCGGTTTCAATCATGGAGAGGGCAAAAGCCTTGATGCCGTAGCCAAAATGCTGGATGTTGCGCATTTCGGTCTGGTGCAGGCGCTCAGCAATCAGTTCAGGGCTGAGGTATTGGGCTAACAGCTCTCTGAACATGGCCTGGGCGTTGGCAAACAGGCGTTCGTTGTGCCACAGGGTGTCGTCGGCGTCTAGTGCAATGGTAGAAAAGGTGGGCATAGGTATACTTTATTGCTATGTCCGCCAGTATATCATATTCCCTTTCGTGGTAAGATTATTAGTCGCCTGATACGCGGAGGTCTTGCATGATTACCCCTGAAAAGATCGAGGAATGGCTAAAAGAAGCTCAAGAGCGCCCACTTTCGTCAGGTTTGCTCATCCGCTACATTGCCAACCGCCTGAACGAGCTCAGTGCCCGCAATGAGGAGCTGCTGGCGGATAACATTGCCCTGCGCCTGGGTCACAAGGTAGAAGAATACGAGAGCCGGATTGCCAACCTGGAGTACCAGCTTGACCTGTTGAAGCGCCAGGCCTCAGCCGCGCCGGGGGCAGCCCAGCCGGCGGCGGCCGCGGCGGGGTCTGCTGCGGCGGCGGGGCAGGCCGGTTTGGCCTTGCTGCTCTATACCCCGCAGGGGCAGTTGCTCAAGGCTGGACTGCCCGGCACCCTGGAAGAAGGCGCCGTGGCCCAACTGCAGGGCCCGATTGACCCCCAGGCCCCGCCCGGTTTGCTGTTGGTGGGCCAACATGAAGAGCTGTTGTTGATCTACGATTCTGGGCGTTCCATTACCCTGCCAGCCGCCAGCCTGCCAGAGGCCAGCCCCCTGGATTGGAGCCGGGCGAGCCTGTTTGAGCCGCGCGGCGTTGAAGCGCTGGCGGCGGTGGTGCCGGTGGGCCGCATGGCATTGGCTGATTTTGCCATCCAGGCCACGCGGCGCGGCTGCCTGAAGAAGCTGCCCGAAAGCTTCTTCGAAAGCTGCGTGGCCAAAGACTTCATCGGTTCGGGCGTCAAACTGCCGGCCGACCAAACCTTTGGGCTGTCTTTGTGCAGTAAAGCCGACCAGATGGTGCTGGTGAGCCAGGGAGGCTTTGTGGCCAGCGCTTCTGTGGAGCGCCTGCCCTTTACGATTGAGGAAGCGCTGCGCGTGGCAGCCAATGACCACCTGGTGGCGGCCTTCCCCCTGGCTGGGCGCGAGACGCTGCTTTTCATCACCAATAACGGCAAGGCCGTGCAGCGCGATGCAAGCTGGCTGGAGCCGGGTCTTTCGGCCAAGAGTGCCGGGCAGGCTTTGCTGACGGGCGCGCGGCGTGCGGCTGGCATGCGCATGGTGGGCGCGGCCGCGGCAGCCCCTGAAGATTGGGGCCTGGCGCTGCTCTCAGATGGCAGGCTGAACCTGTATCGCCTGGGCGACCTGCTGGCGCGTGGTGCGCTGCTGCCGGCCGATTCTGAGCTGCAAGTGGCGGCTTTTTCGGCGGCGGGATGAGAGACCCCCAATGACTTTGCGTGTGGGGATTGACTTTGGCACCTCCAACTCGGGCGTGGCGGCTTATGATGGCCAACACGTGCGTTTGCTGCCGGTGGACCCACACGGCGCCGTGCCGGGGGTGATCAAGACCATCCTCTACATCACCCGCGACCAGCGGGCTTACGTGGGGCAAGAGGCGGTGGAATTGTATTACCGCCAGAACGTCAACCGCCTGCGCCGCTTTGTGAAGAAGTGGGTGGGCGAGATTGATGTGGTGGGCGGGGATATGTACTTCGTGCGCGATGTGTACACCTTCGTGGACGAGTTGTTGCCTGGGCGCCTCTTGCAGTACATCAAGACGGCCCTGCGCTCGCCGGGCTACCAGGGCACACAGATCTTCGACCGCTATTACACCCTGGCAGAGATCATCACCCTGTACCTGCGCGAGCTGAAGCGCCGGGCAGAAGACCTGCTGCATGAAAAGATTGGGGGCGTGGTGTTGGGCAGGCCGGTGCAATTCCACGCCGACCCTGAGCTGGACCAGCGCGCCGAAGAGACCCTGCGCCAGGCGGCCCTGGAGGCAGGTTTCTCTGAGGTGTCTTTTGAATTTGAGCCGGTGGCGGCAGCCCTGGATTATGAGCAGAGCCTGGCGCGTCCACAGACCGCCCTGATCTTCGATTTCGGCGGCGGCACGCTGGATATCACCATCATGCGCCTGGGCGACCCGGCCCAACGCCAGGTATACGCCAACCGCGGCCTGGGCATCGCCGGCTCTGACTTTGACCGTGCCATCATCCAGAAGCGCCTGCTGCCGCATTTTGGGCTGGGACGGGCCTCGCTGGACCCTGAGTTGCAAGAGCTGGTGCAGGCAGTGGCCGATTGGTCGGCTTTGCCCGACCTGAGCACGCCGCCGGTGCGCCTGCGCCTGGAAAAAGCCATCTTGGAGAGCGGCGCCCCCGCCCGCCTGAAAGCCCTGCAGACGCTTATCTTTAACGACCTGGCCTTTTCATTCTATAATGCCGTCGAAACGGCCAAGATCAATCTCTCTAACCAGGGGGCGGCGGTCATCAGCTTGCAGGAGAAGGATTTAGACCTGTGGGAGCTGTACACCCGCTGTCAGTTTGAAGCCGACATCTGGGAGCATCGGCAGGCGGTGGAGCAGGTGGTGCTGGAGGCGGTTGCTGCGGCGGGGTTAGAGCCGCCCCAGGTGGAGGCGGTGGTCAAGACCGGGGGGTCGTCAAACATCCCGGCTTTTGGTACATTATTGGAAGGTTTGTTTGGGGCAGAGCGCGTGCGCAGCTCGGATACATTCAGCAGTGTCACTGCCGGCCTGGCAATCCGCGCCGTGCAGGGATAAGGTGCTTAAAAGCGTGAACGAACGGGTGAGGGGGGCACCCGTTCGTTCACAACCTTAGTTTACCAAAATTTAGCTACCTGTCAAGGAATAAAAACGCATTATAAGTATCTACTTAACTTGCCACGCCACTGTTTTTTCGGTATGATTGGTGTGAGGGGCAATTTTTATATGGACCCTTCTATTCAGTACATTGCATTCGTCATTATGGCCCCGTTCGCTGCGCTGCTGTGCATTTTTGTGGCAGCTTTTGCGCGCTTGCGTTACCCCTCGGCCCAGAGTGCCTCTCTGGTGTGGCTGATCGTGCCCACCGTGGGCTGGTTGGTGGGGAATACCCTGGAGGTGGCAGATACTACCCCTGAGGGCACCCTGTTTTGGATGCGGGTGACCTACTGCTTCATTGCCTTTACGCCGGTGGCCTGGGCGGGCTTTTCAATGCGCCTGGCAGAGGTGGGGCGCTGGCGCAAGCTGTGGGGCATCTTGCTGCTGTGCGTGGTGCCGACCATTACCATGATCATGGTGTGGAGCAACGACTCGCACCTCTGGCTGTGGAAGGCCTATCACTTCACCGATGTATTGGGCATGCTGGCGGTCAATGTGGAATACGGGCCTTACTTTTGGGTGCAGGCGGGCTACTCTTACCTGCTGGTCTTCGGGGGGACCGGGTTGATCGTGACCCGCTATGTGCGCACCGCCCAACCCTTCAGGCAGCAATCGCGCCTGATTGTGGTGGGGGCGCTGGTGCCGGTGGTGTTCAACCTTATTTACATTCTGCGCCTGCTGCCGTGGCTGAAGAAAGATTACACTGCCATCAGCTTTGCGCTGGCCATCCTGGCCTTTGTGGTGGCCATTTATCGCTATCACCTGTTCGACATCAAGCCCATGGCGCGTTCGGCCCTGGTGAACAGCCTGCCAGACGCCATGTTGGCCCTGGACCTGAGCTGCCGCCTGGTGGATATGAACCCGGCTGCCCAAAGCCTGCTGGATCTGGCGCCTGAGGCCATTGGCCAGCCTGACCGGCAGGTGCTGCCGCTCTGGCTGGCCGCCGCCTGGCGCAGCACCGATGACCGCGGCCCGCGCCCTGAGTTCCAGGTGGGGCGCGAAGGCCGTAAACGCACCCTCGAGCTGCGCACCTCGCTCTTGAAAGACCGCCGCGGCCGGACAAGCGGCTGGCTGGTGGTGTTGAGCGACGTGACCGTGCATAAGCAAACCCAGTTGGCCCTGCGCCAGCGCGCCAACGACCTGGAAGTGAGCAATGCTGAGCTGGATGCTTTTGCCCACACGGTGGCGCATGACCTGAAAAACCCCCTGGCAGCCCTGCTGAGCGCAGGCGAACTGCTGCGCCTGCGCCTGGACCAGATGGAGCCAGATGACATCCGCCGCATGGCCGATATCACCGTCAACAACACCCAGAAGATGGCGACCATCATTGACGAGCTGCTGCTGCTCTCAAGCGTGCGCAAGCTGAGCGAGATCACCGTGGTGCCCTTGGATATGGGCCGCCTGGTGCATATTGCCCTGGAGCGCCTGTCTTCTCAACAGGCAGAGTGTGGGGCGCAGGTGAGCCTGCCCACGCAGTGGCCCCCGGCCCTGGGCCACGGGCCATGGATCGAAGAAGTGTGGGTCAACTACGTGAGCAATGCCCTCAAGTACGGCGGCGAGCCGCCCGTGCTGGAGCTGGGGGGAGAGCTGTTCCAGGATCATGGGCGTTCGATGGCCCGCTATTGGGTGCAAGATCACGGGCCCGGGGTGCCGCTCGAGCTGCAAGATCGCCTCTTCCGTCCCTTCAGCCGGCTGGATACCGGCGGGTCTGCTACCCCTGCCCGCATCCAGGGGCATGGCCTGGGGCTGTCCATCGTCTTGAGGATCGTTGAAAAGCTGGGGGGAAAAGTGGGCCTGGATTCGCAGCCTGGCGAGGGCTGCCGCTTCTGGTTCACCCTGCCCACCCTGCCGCCGCAT
>CAZWFQ010000004.1:1285-5361 GCA_964633225.1 uncultured Anaerolineaceae bacterium | reverse complement strand
TTTACGCGCCCGCCGGTGGGCGTGCCTTTCCAGGCGCCGCCCCTGCCAGAGCGCTTTGTGCTGCGGCCAGAGGCCATGCAGCCGCTCAAAGAACGCCTGCTGGCCCAACCCAGCGAAGAAACCGCCAGGCCCCTGGCCATCTGCGCCCAGCATGGGCTGGGGGGGATGGGCCGTTCGACATTGGCGGCTGCCCTGGCTTACGATGCCGAGGTGCAAGAACGCTTCAAAGACGGCATCTTGTGGGCCACCCTGGGCCGCCAGCCAGACGTGCTTTCACTGCTCAGCGGCTGGATCCACGCCCTGCGTGACCACCAGTTCCACCCCCTGACGATTGAATCTGCCAGCACCCATTTGCGCACCCTGCTGCAAGAGAAAAGCTGCCTGCTGATCATTGACGATGCCTGGGAGGTAGCCCATATCCAGCCATTCTTGGCCCAGGGCGAGACCTGCTGCACCCTCATCACCACCCTGGGGGCGCAAACTGCCCGCGCGGCCGGGGCCGAGGCGGTGGAACTGCAAGCCCTGAGCGATGAGCAGGCCCTGGCCCTGCTGGAAGCACAGCGGCCCAAAAAGCTGGCCAAAGCCAGCCGCCCAGAAGCCCTGCACCTGGCGCAGCAGCTTGGCCGCCTGCCGCTGGCGTTGGTATTGGCGGCGCCGCACCTGGCAGACGGCATGAGCTTTCAAGAGCTGGGCCAGGCGTTGGAAGCTTACAAAACCCGCCTGCAAGCCCAAGATGAGTCCCTGCTGCCAGCGGAGGCCCAGAGCAGCCAACTGGCCTTGCAGGCCGTGCTGGCCCTCAGCATGCGCCCGCTGACCGCTGAACGGCGCACGGCCTTTGCCTGGCTGGGCATCTTGCCTGAAGACGCCGTGTTGAACCCCAAGATGGCCGCCACGCTGTGGAGCCTGCCGGACGAGATCCAGGCGCGAGATTTGCTGCGCCACCTGTACGAGCGGGGCATGCTCTTGCGGGGCGAGCCCGGCCCCGAGGGGGGCGCTACTTACCGCGTGCACGACCTGCTGCACGGCGCGGCCCTCAAGCTGCTGATGGCGCCCATCATCCCCTTGCAGCGCGGCGACCTGCCCGGCCTGGGGCTGCTGCCGCCGCAGGCCAACGCCTTGCTGTTGGGGCGCTACCGGGCGCGCTGCGCGGCGGCCCCGGCGGCCGCGGCCTGGCATACCCTGCCCAATGACGGCTATATCCACGCCCGGCTGGGCTGGCATATCCAGCAGGCCGGGTGGATGGCAGAAGTACACGCCCTGCTGCGCGAAGAGAGCGCCGCCGGGCGCAATGCCTGGTTTGAAGCGCGCCAACGCCTGGGCCAAACCGAAGGCTATTTAGACGATATCCGCCGGGCCTGGAACATGACTTGCCAGGCCGGCGGCGGGTTAGAAGTGGGCTTGCAGGCGCGCTATGCCCTGATGCTGGCCTCGCTCAACAGCCTGGCGGCGAGCATCCCGCCTGAGCTGTTGGATGCGCTGGTGAAGCACCAGCTCTGGCCGCCAGAACAGGGCCTGGCCTACGCCCGCCAAAAGCCCGATCCCGCCCAGCAATCGCTGGCGCTTTCGACATTGGTGAAATACCTGCCCCTGGCCCAACAGGGCGGGGTGCTGGCAGAAGGCCTGGCGGCCGCCCGCCGCACGGCCAACCTGCCCCGCCAAACCCAGGCCCTGGCGGCCCTGGTGCCTTACCTGAACCAGCCGCTCTTGAGCGAGATGTTAGACACGGTGCAGCAGGTATTATCCACCGAAGCCCTTGACCTGGTGACCCCCATTTTGATGGCCCTGGCGGTGCGCCTGGCCCAACTGGGCCAGCCTGGTGAAGCCCTGGAAATGGCCGGGCGGATCGAGTCGATGCACGAGTATGCCCAGACCCTGGGCGCCATGGCGCCCTATTTATCGCCGGCCTCTTTGATGGAGGCCCTGGACCGGGGGCGGGCAATTGCGGTGGAAGGCGAACGGGCCATGGCCCTGCTGGGGCTGGCCCCCTACCTGACGAGCGATGCCGATGACCAGGGCGGGGTGAGCCTGCCGGTGCAGGTGGTGGCAGAGGTGATCGAGTTCGCCCGCCGCCTGGCAGCCCAACAAGGCCATTGGTTCAGCATGTACGACCCCTCGCCGGTGCTGGGGCCCCTCATCCGGCCCCTGGCGCGCGCCGGTTACGTGACCGAGGCGCTGGACCTGGCCCGGCAGGTGCAGGGCAGCTATTACCGGGTGCAGGCCCTGGCCTCGCTATTGCCTTACCTGGCGCCCGAACAGCGCCAGCCGGCCCTGGAAGAAGCCCTGTCCACCGCCCGAGAGGCCTGGAACGATTCGGTGCCGCCAGACCTGTTGGCCGGCCTGGCCCCCTATTTGCCAGAAGAGCAGCGCCTGGCCGTGGTGAACAAGGTGCTGGCCAAACCCCCAGACCTGAGCGACGAAGCGCGCTGGCCGGGCAGCAACGAAGACCTGGTGGTGCAGACCCTGACCGCCCTGGCGCCATACCTTTCGCCGTATTTACTGACCGAAGCCTACCAGGCGGCGCTCAAGCTGCGCTCGCGGCGGCTGCGGGTGGACGCGCTGACGGCCCTGGCCGCCAGCCTGCCCCCCGAGCAGCAGCGCCAGGCCCTCAACGAGGCCCTGGCCACGGTGCAGCAGATTGCCGACGCCGGCATGCGGGCCGAGATGCTGGTGACCCTGGTGCCGCACGTGCGGCTGGAGGCCCTGCCCAAGGCCCTGGCCGCGGGCCAGCCCAATAAGTGGAGCCGCTACCGGGCGGGGGACCTGGCGGCGCGCGCCGCACGCCTGGCTGAAGAGGGCCTCTTGGAAGAGGCCGTGAGCGTGGCCCGGCGGGTGGAAGCAGAGCCGGTGCGGGCTGAGTTGATGGCTGAATTGGCCGGGCGCCTGCCGCCCACCCCGCGCGAAGCCCTGCTGGCTGAGGCGCTGGCAGCGGCGCGCCAGGTGGAATGGCCGGATAAGCGCAGCCAGGCCCTGGCGGCTGTGGCCGCCAACCTGGCGGGGCCGGCACGGGCTGCCGCCCTGGGCGAGGCCCTGGCAGCGGCGCGCCAGGCAGGCTGGGACCTGGTGCGGGTGCAGGCCCTTTTGCGATTGGCGCCCGTGCTGCCGGCCTGGCAGCGGGGGCGGGCCTTGCTGGATGCCTGGCTGACGGCCCGGCGCATGCAGCCCGCCGCACTGCGGCCGCGGGCCATGGCGGCCCTGCTGCCGCACCTGCCTGCCCGCCTGGCAAGCTGGCTGATGCCCAGGCTGCTGCGCCAGGCCCAGCAGGTGACCAATGACCTGGTGCGCACCCGCACCCTGGCCGACCTGGTGCCCCACCTGCCCGCAGAGCTGCGCCAGGCGGCCCTGCAAGAGATGCTGGCGGCGGCGCGCACGGCTGAGCCGGATGATAACCGGGTGCAGGCGCTGGAGGCCCTGTTGGAGGCCGCCCACAGCCTGGATGCCGAAGGGCAAAGCAGTGCGGGCGGAAACGGCAGCGCGGGCGGGGCTGGCGACCTGCTGCGAGAGGCCCTGGCGATGGTGCGCATGGTGGAGCAAGAAGGCTTCAGGGCCATGGCCTTGCAAAAATTGGCGCCCCAGCTTTTTGGCGGGCGGCGCGAGCTGATGTTGAGAGAAGCGGTGGGGATTGCCCAGGTGATGGAAGACCGGCTGTACCGGGTGCAGGCCCTGGCGGCCCTGGCGCCGGGCCTGGTGGGCGAAGAGCAAGCCACCCTGCTGGCGGGGGCCCTGGAAACGGCCCGCCAGGTGAATGATGACCGGCGGCGAGCCGAAGGGCTGGCCCTGTTGGCGCCCTTGCTGGCAGATGCGCCGCGCCAACCGGTGTTGGCCCAGGCCCTGGCCAGCGCGGCCCAGGTGGAAGAACCCTGGGACCGGGCCCAGGCCTTGGCGGCCCTGGCGCCCGGCCTGGCACTGCTTTCGGGCGAGGCCCTGGGGCGCTTGTGGCAGGCCACCCTGCCCATGCTGGCGGGGCGGCCGCGCGAAGATTTGCTCTCAGACCTGGCGGCGCTGGAACCGGTGCTGTATGCCCTGGGCGGAGAGGCCGCCGCCAGCGAGACCCTGGGCGCGGTGCAAGATGTGGGCCG
>CAZWFQ010000004.1:0-1185 GCA_964633225.1 uncultured Anaerolineaceae bacterium | reverse complement strand
TCAGCGCTTTTTTAAGATGCTGCCTGCCAGGTGAAAGCCCAGGATGGCAAAGGAGAGAGCAAAGAAAGACAGGCGCGGCTGCCAGGTGTTGAGCACCAGGTCGGTGAAGGCGGGCGTGCCCGGGCCGGCTGAGAGGCCAAAGAGGGCCAACACCAGCAGGGGCAAGAGGCCGGTGAGGGCGGTGGCAGCCAGGCGCAAGCGCGGCGCGGCGCTGCCGCTGGTCCAGCGCAGGCGCTCGGCCAGGCGCCCGGCCGCGTAGACGCCGGCGGTGAAGCCCAGCCAGGTGGTGAAGAGGCTGAAGAGCCAGGCGGCGGGATGGTTGGCATTCAGCCCGGCGAAGAAGACGGAGAGCAAGAAGACGCCAGCCATGGCGCCCAAGATCTGGAGCAAGAGCGCGCCGAGCCAGGCCAGGATGCGCAGGAGCATTGTAAATGAAGCAGCTTGCCGGAGGGGCAGGGCCGCTTAGGGCTTGCGAACGAGAAAATTGTCGAAGTGGATGTCGGTGCCGACTTCGCCGAAGGTGCCTGCCATCAGGCCCACGTCGCCGGAGGTGAGGTTGGTATCGGTGACAGAGAGCACCTGGGTGCCGTTGATGGAGAGGGCCAGGGTGGAGCCGAGGCAGTCGGCGGCGATGTGGTTGGTGGCGCTGCCCTGGTTGATGAGGTCGGAGTATTCGAGGTTTTCGCCGCCGATGAGTTCCATGCCGTCGGGGGTCATGCGGCCGATGCCGTAGTAGCCATCGGAGCTGAGCATGAAGAAGTAGAAGTTCATGCCGTCTTGATAGCGGCAGATGACGGCGAAGTCATTGTCGTCTGGGCCGCCGGCCTTGGTGGCGTCGACTTCGATGCGCGTGTCGGTGAAGCTGAGGCCGGGGTTGGCCCACAGGTCCATATCGGGGCTGGTGACGTTGATGCGGTAGTAGCCGTTTTCGTAATCGGTGATGCCGTCGGCGGCGCTGGTGGCGCGGTCCCAGCCGCTGGTGGGGTCTGAGAAGTCATCGACGAAGAGGATGCTGGGGTCGGCAGGGCTGGCGGGGCTTTGGCCGAAGCTGCAAGCCAGGGCCAGCAGGGCCAGGAGGGCAAAGATAACCAGGATGCGTTTGTTCATTTTTGGGTCTCCTTTTGTGGCAGGGGGCTGAGATCGATGCCTGGATTCTAGCAGAGGTTGGGGATTCGGCAAGGGGGA
>CAZWFQ010000003.1:0-102617 GCA_964633225.1 uncultured Anaerolineaceae bacterium | reverse complement strand
TCCAAAAAGGATTATTTTATGGTGGCTCCTGCTTCCCTGATCCTGGTGGCGGTGATGAATGAGCTGCGCGATCTGGAGATTGCCCGCCTATTAGGTTGGTACCGCATTCCGCTGCGCAGCGCGCCCAAGGTGGTGGCGGTGGATTACCTGGCTTTTTACCAGACCAGTGCCTTTGGCGTGCAAGATAAGTGGCGCATCCAGTACCTGGCCCCGGTGCGCGGGCATGAGCTGACCACGCGCCGCGAGTTACTGCGGGACGAGTTGGATCACCCTCGGGCGGCAGAAGAATACTTTAAGATCCAGCTTGGCCCGCTGGAGCACCTGGCAAAACCCGTGCTGGCAGAATCTTGGCGCCGGATCACTTTCTTTTATACCACTGGCGAATATCTTTTGAAGGCACGCACTGTCAATGATTTGGTGGTTGAATCAGACGAGCGGCAGTTGCTCTGGCAGGCACTGCGTGAGCGGGCGGCTCAGGACCAGAGCTACCAGGCTGGAGGACTGCCCGAAGTGGATTTGCCAGCCGATGTGCTGCTGGCGCTGCTGGGTATCAGGGATGCAGCAAGGTAGTTCTTTGTTTGTCCGTGGTACAATTTTCCTGAGGAGACTAAGCCCATGAGTAATTGGCTAAAGCGTGCGGGTCGAAATTTATGGATCCTTGCTTTGTTGGCATGTTTGATGGGCTTGTTGTTGGTGTATGGCTCGCTGGCCAGCGGTCTGCGGACACGAGTATATAGCACTGCTCAGCTGGATTACTTGAATTATCAGGAAGCACGTTACATCAGTCAGGCTGCCCCAGTTTGGAATACGGTGCTGCCAGGTGGAGAAGTCGTGCCGGCGGCGCTGGCAGATTGGCAAACACGCGTGGATGCCAATCTGGATGCGCACTACGAAGAGCAGAATGATGTCAGTGTTACGGTGTACGACCTGGAATTTGAGAGCGAGTACAGCTTCTCTTATCCTGGCCCTGCATTGACCACCACACTGGAATTGATCTTTCCCTTTCCCAATAACCTGGAAACACTGCACGATGTACGCTTCACGGTGGATGGTTTGGAACCACAGGGTGTCAGATTTAGCGTCAACGAAATCACCTGGCGGGCCGACCTGGCCGCAGGCGATACACACCAGGTTGCTATCAGCTATCGCGGTGACGGCGTGAACAGCTTTGGGTATTCGCTCAGCCGCGACCGCCGCGCGGATGTGGATATTGCCATCGTAGTGGATGGCCTGACGGGTAGTCAGGTGCCGCTGAGTGCGCTGCCTGTTTCAGAAGAATCGCAAGTATCGGGCACGCAAGAGACATTTGCCTGGAGGTATATCGGCCTAATCCCTAGCCGCGATATCCAGCTTGAGCTGCCCCAGCAGCTGAGCTTTACCCAGCGCGTGGCAGAGCTTCAGAGTAGTTTCAAAGCGCTGGCAGCCCTGGCGCCAGTTTTCGTGTTTTTATTCCTGATCTCGCTGGGAGGACTGTTCAACCTGGCTGGGCTGCGCATGCCGATTGAGAGTTACCTGCTGGTGGGTTTGTGCCTGGCACTATTCTACCCTGCGTTGACCTTTTTGAGTGGGCTGGTGCCTCTGGTGCTGGCAGTGCTGATCGCCTGTGCCTTGGTAGCCGGGTTGGTGATCGTTTTCTTGGGCTTGTCGCTGGGCTGGCGGCAAACCTGGTGGCGGGCCGGTTGGCTGTTGTTGATCTTCTTGGGCGTGTTCTCGCTGGGGATGCTGACCCCCTGGCGCGGCCTGCTGCTGACCTTTGGCGGCTTGCTGTTTGTGGGCACCTTTATGTTGGCCTATGCCCGCCGCCCGGCGCAGAAACAGGCCGAGCCAGCACCACTCGAAGCTGGTGCTGCACCTGCCCAGCCCAGTCCCATGCTGCCACCTGCATCGGTGGCTCCAGAGCGATATTGCCCGCTCTGCGGCCTGGGCCTGGCATTGGATTACCATTACTGCCCTGGCTGCGGCTATGATGCGAGCGACTTTGTTACATGTAAACACTGCGGCCATTCACAGCTGCGCCAGGCGGATTTAAAAACCCAATTCTGTTTGAAGTGTGGAAAACCATTTGTTTCTTAAAAACCTGAGGAGGTTGTGTAATGTCAGATTTAAGTGAAAAACCCCTGAATTGGCAGCCTGATCCCGCAGTAGGTTATACGGTGGCGCGAAGAGCGGATGGGGGCATGAACTTTACTTTTACCGATGCTTCTATGCACACTCTGGAACATTGGCGAGACTTCTCTGAAGAACATCTGCTGGATTCGGATCGCCTGACCTGCAACCTGTATGACTTGCGGCAGATCAAAGACTTGCCTAGTGAGGCGATCCCAATCGCCTTACAATTGAGTGCTGACCCATCCACACGCAATATCCGCATGGCGGTGGTGATTGCCAGCGAGGCTGTGCGCCAGGGCATCCAGCAGATTGTAGACCTGACCGCTCCCCTGGGATTGGAGATGGGCATCTTCACCGATATCGCTGAGGCAGAGGCCTGGCTGCAGAGACCCCTGACCTTGAAAGCATAAAGCGGCTGGCTGGGTCAATCCGATGCCTGCGCCGCTCGTGATCAAAGACCATCGGTTGGAATGGGGGAAGCGTACCTATGTGATGGGTATTTTGAATATCACCCCCGATAGTTTCTCGGGGGATGGTTTGCTGGGCGGCGGTGATGTCAGCCTCCAGGTTGTGTTGGAAAAAGCGCGCCAGATGGTTGCGGGTGGGGCGGATATCTTAGATGTGGGCGGTGAGAGTACGCGCCCCGGGGCCCAACCGGTCAGCCTGCAGGAAGAATTGGAGCGGGTGGTACCGGTCATCCAGGCCCTGGCAGATGAGATGGATGTACTCGTATCTGTGGATACTTACCGGGCTGTGGTTGCCGAGGCGGCCTTGCAGGCTGGGGCGCACATGGTGAATGACATTTGGGGTCTGCAGGCGGATCCTGACCTGGCTGGCGTAGCGGCACGTTATGCTGCCCCGGTGATTTTGATGCATAACCGCAGCACCTGGGCCAATGCTGAGATCAAAGAGCGGCTGGGTGGGCGCTACGTGGGTACCCCCTATGAAAACCTGGTGGAAGATGTGAAACGTGAGCTGCTGGAGAGCGCGTCCCTGGCAGCCAGAGCCGGGGTTGTGCCCGAGCACATCATCCTGGATCCTGGGATTGGTTTTGGGAAGACGGTGGAACAAAACCTGGAGCTGCTCAACCGCATGGGCGAGCTGCGGGCCTTGGGCTACCCGCTCTTATTGGGGCCGTCACGAAAGTCCTTTATCGGTTACACCCTCAACCTGCCGCCGGATGAGCGCCTGGAGGGCACAGCCGCAGCGGTGGCGGTGGGGATCGTGCGCGGGGCAGATATTATGCGGGTTCACGACGTGGCTTTTATGAGCCGCGTGGCGCGCATGACGGACGCGATAGTTCGGATATAATGAAAACCAGGTATCTTACACATCGAGCGGGCGATGCCCGCTCGAATGCTATATTCCCCCAGGAGCTGTGATGCCCGAAGATTTCTTCCAGGCCAAAGATAGTCTCCAGACGACACACGGTTGTTACAGATATTACCGTCTCAGCCAGCTTGAACAACTGGGACTGACGCGGCTTGACCGGCTGCCGTTTACGATCCGCGTGCTCTTGGAAGGCCTGCTGCGCCAGTGTGATGGACAGGTGATAACCCAGGAAGATGTGCGCAGCCTGGCTGGCTGGAAGCCGCGCGGTAAACGCCCGGCTTTGCCATACCGCCCGGCACGCGTTTTGCTGCAAGATTTCACCGGCGTGCCAGCCCTGGTTGACCTGGCTGCCATGCGCTCTGCCCTGGCCCGCCTGGGCGGCGATCCCGCCAGGATCAACCCTGTGATTCCGGTTGACCTGGTGGTCGATCACTCTGTGCAGGTGGATTTCTTCGCCAGCCCCGATGCTTTGCGGCGCAATGCCGAGCTGGAGCTGCTGCGTAACCGTGAGCGCTACGAGTTCTTACGTTGGGGGCAAAAGGCCTTCCGGAATCTCCGTGTGATTCCGCCTGGCATGGGAATCCTTCACCAGGTGAATATGGAATACCTGGCGCAGGTGGTGATGACCCAAGATGTGGATGGCGAACGCCTGGCTGTGCCAGATACCCTGGTGGGGGCTGACGCGCACTCTACGCAGATCAATGGCTTGGGCGTGGTGGGTTGGGGCATGGGTGGGCTTGATATTGAGGCGGTGATGCTTGGGCAGCCGGTGTACCTGCCTACGCCCGATGTAATTGGTTTGAAATTGTTTGGCAAGCTGGCAGAGGGCATGACCGCCACTGACCTGGCGATGACCATTACCCAGGTTTTACGCAGCAAGGGGGTGGCGGATAAGTTTGTAGAGTTCTGCGGCCCTGGGCTGGATGCGCTGACCGTGCCAGACCGCGCTGCAATTGCTAACATGGCCCCTGAATTTGGCGCCAGCATGGGCTTCTTCCCAGTGGATAACGAGACCCTGCGGTATATGCGCCTGACGGGTCGTTCGGAAGAAGTGATCGAGCTTGTGGAAGTGTACTGCAAGGCGCAAGGCTTGTTCCGCAGCCAGCAAACCCTCTATCCCGAATTTACAGAAGTCGTCGAGCTGGATCTTTCAATGGTCGTTCCCTGCCTGGCAGGGCCAAAGCCTCCGCAAGATCGCGTTCCGCTCGCCGATGTTCAGCGCTCTTTCCGCAGTGCGTTGGCTGCTCCGGTCAAAGATGGTGGTTATGATGTGAGAGACAGCAGCTTCGAACGCAAGGTCAGGGTGGGCTCAAACGGCAGCAGTACAGAGATTTCGCATGGGGCGGTGGCGATTGCCGCGATTGCCTCTTGCGCCCATACTGCCAACCCGGCTTTGATGATCTCGGCTGGATTGTTGGCCAAGAAGGCCGTTGAACACGGCTTGAGCGTGCACTCGCACATCAAGACCAGCATATCGCCAGGTTCGCGTGTGGTAGGAGACTATTTGAAGAAAGCCGGCTTACTCGACCCGTTGGCCAAATTAGGTTTTCAGATTGTGGGCTACGGCTGTATGACGTGTATTGGCAATTCGGGCCCGTTAACAGGGGATGTGGCCAGGGCCATTACCGGCGGCGAATTGGTGGCAGTGGCACTGCTTTCGGGCAACCGCAATTATGAAGGACATATCCATCCTTATATCAAGGCCAGCTACCTGGCTTCGCCGCCTTTGGTGGTGGCCTATGCCCTGGCTGGGACGGTGGATATTGACTTGACGAAGGCTCCCTTGGGCACTGACCCAGAAGGCAGCCCGGTGTTCCTGGGTGATATCTGGCCCACCAGCCAGGAAGTTCAGGAGGCGCTGGCTGAAGCGTTGGATGCTGAGATGTTCCAGCAGAGTTTTGAGAAAATTTTTGCCGGTAATGAAAACTGGAATGCAATCCAGGCTGGTGATGAGGCCCTGTACCCATGGGCGGCGGCGTCAACCTTTATCCAGGAACCATCTTTTTTTGCTGATCTCAGCTCGGAGATGCCGGCTCTCCAGCCGCGTTCTGGGTGGCGTGTGTTGGCTTTCTTGGGCGATTCTGTCACCACTGACCACATTTCGCCGGCTGGCTTGATCCCGGTTGACAGCCCTGCGGGTAAGTATTTGATAGCAAACGGTGTGCCGCCGCGCGACTTCAATACATTTGGTGCTCGGAGCGGCAATGATCGGGTGATGACGCGCGGCGCCTTTGCGAGCACCCGGTTGAAGAACCGCCTGGTGCCTGAGGTGGAAGGCGGCGTAACCCGCCATTATCCGGATGGTGAGCAAATGAGCATATACGATGCTGCCCTCAAATACCAGCAGGAAGGGGTGCCGCTCTTGGTGTTGGCAGGCAAAGAATATGGCACTGGCCCCAACCGGGATTGGGCAGCCAAGGGTACCAGGCTATTGGGTGTGCGGGCGGTAATTGCCGAATCGTTTGAGCGCCTCCACCGCGCCAACCTGGCGGGGATGGGTGTGCTGCCTTTGCAGTTCATGCCAGGTGAAAGCGCCGGCAGCCTGGGCCTGGTTGGCAGTGAAGCCTATGCCCTTGAAGGCCTGGAGCCCAACCTTGGGGTTGGCAGCCAACTGGCTGTGCAGGCAGTTAAAGAAGATGGCAGCCGGATCACTTTTGAGGTGAAGGTTTGCCTGGATACACCTGCGGAAGTGGCCTATTACCGCAGTGGCGGAATATTGGACACGGTGCTGAGAGAGATGCTTTTAAATACGCCTGCCCTCCCGGAGGAGAGAGGGCAGGTGTAGAGGAGAGGTCAGGCAGTCGCGTTAGCGACGGGTCTGTGAATTGCGATTGTTATAGCCGCTCATTGAAACAGGGTGGTAAGTGGGTTCCTGGCGCAGGTATGAGACGCCATTCTCAGGATTGGCTTTTGGAGCTGGCCGGAAAGAACTAGAAGTGTTGATCTGGGGACGAGTGTTGACATAGGGCCGGGAACTCTGTTGGCGGCGGACACCAGCTTCGGCCTGGCTGAACAGGCGGTCACCAGCTACAGAAAAGGTGCCGATGATCAGGATGCGGATCAACCATACCATCAGGGCCACGAAAACTGGAACCACATTGATCAGGATATCTCGGTCAATCACGGCGTTGCCAAGCGATTGGTGGTTGACAATGGCAACCGCCACACCCCACCAGGTGAGCAGGGCGTTCATGGTGGCAGCCAGCAGCCAGGCCCCAAAAAGATACCAGACTTCTTTGGGCTCATCGGCGCCTTGTTCAGGAGTGAAGAGACGGGCGATGCCGGCAAAGTCGATGCCACAGAAGGCCACTGCCAGGATAGCAGACCAACGGACGCCAACGAATTTCAGGTCTCCCAGCAGGTCGCCAAGGGCGAAATCGGTGGTGCTGTAGTTGAACACCTCAAAAGCAAGCAGTGCGCCGATGATGAGCATGCCAAATAAAAGGCCGCGGGTGGGGTGCAGCCGGCGAGCCAGGCGGTTGAAGCTGAGTGATTGCATACCAGAGCGATTCATTAGGGTGCCTCCTGAAAAATAAGAAAGGGCGTTTTTATGGTTATTAGAACATGCGTTCTAATAACCATATTATAGAACAATTATTCTATTTGTCAAGAGTTTTTAATCTTTGAAAATAGCAGGCAGTTGGCGCAAATCATTGATCGAGCGGTACTGCTCGCCCTGCTTTGTTTCCTGGCTGCGGGGGGCGTACCAGATGGCATACAGCCCGCTGCGGTTAGCCCCTTGGATATCTGACTCGAAATCGTCGCCCACCATGACCACCTGCGAGCGATCCAGGTTAAGATCGGTGAGAATGTGATCGAAGAATTCGGGGCTGGGTTTGCGATGCCCCACGCTGCGGTAACAGTAGATCGTGTCGATGTACTCATCCAGTTTCACCCGGCGCAGGGCCGCACGGATGTCTTCCTCGGTGGAATCGGCCGCGTTGGTGGCGATGCAGAGCATCCAGTTGGCTTGTAGGGCAGCCAGGGCTTCGGCTGCGCCGGGCATGGCTGCTACCTGGGGCCAGTCTTTCATCGGGCCAGGGAAGAGTGGGAAGACGCGCATCAGTGTATCGCCCCAATCGAAGAGCAGGGCGCGCTGTGGTGGAAGCGGTACAAGGCCAGGGCCGGCGGTTTGTTTATTCCCCGGGTTAGCAAGCTCAGAAGGCAGTTTGTTCTTTTCGTAGCTGGTATCTGGCGGCAGGTTGGCTTGGGCTGCTGCCTGCACAGAGAGGCGGTCACAGCGTTCGTTTTCAACATGTCCGGCGTGCCCGCGTACCCAGTGAAAAGCCACCTGATGCTGATCGCACAGGTCGAGCAGTTGGGCCCACAGGTCGGGGTTTTCGGCGCGGTCTTTTTTGTTGCGCATCCAACCGCGGGTGCGCCAACGCCTGGCCCACCCCTTGGTGATGCCGTTGACAACATATTCCGAGTCGCTGTACAGGTCTACCTTGCAGGGCATCTTCAGGGCATGCAGGCCCTCGATGCAAGCTGTCAATTCCATGCGGTTGTTGGTGGTGAGCCGGAAGCCGCCAGACAGCTCTTTGCGGTGCTTCCCCGAGATGAGCACAATGCCAAAGCCCCCGGGCCCGGGGTTACCGGTGCAGGCGCCATCGGTGTACAGGGTGACCGGGGGCTTACCCAATCCCTGGCTCCAACTGCTGGATAACCCATTGGTGCTTGTGAGGCCGGTAGAGGGCGTGGGCACAGCCTGTATCGCCAAAGTGGAACCACACCCCGCTGAAGTTGATGGGCGGTGGCGCGCCAACCAGGCAGCGCAGGGCGGCGTTGAGGATGCCGCCATGTGCTACCACCAGGTAATGGCCTGGGCCGCGGCGCACCACGGCTTCAAGGGCGCGTCCGGCCCGGCAGTGCAGCTCCCATTCGCTCTCGCCGCTGTCGCAGATGGGCTCATAGGGGTTGCGGAAAGCCGGTAAGGGGTAACGCGCGGCGGCCTCTTCGTATGAAAGCCCAGCCAGGGGGCCGTTGTTCGTCTCCATCCAATCGGCATCGGTACTGACCGGCGCCAGCAGTAAGCTGCCGATGATCTGGGCAGATTCTTTGGCACGCACCAGGGTGCTGGTAATGATGTGGTTGATCTGCAGGTTGGCGTCTTTCCATCCCTGGCCGCGTTCGTGCACCTGGGCGCGTCCAATATCGGTAAGCGGGGAATCATAACGACCTTCATGGACGCCTTCATCATCGGCGCGCGAGCGTCCATGCCGCATGAAGATGATGTGAATCTCACCGGACGGAATGGGATGTTCAGGCGTCATATTTACGGATAAATTCCATGGCTTTTTCCACCAGCTCGCGGTTACCCAGGTAAAGCGGGGTGCGCTGGTGCAAAGAAGTGGGTTGGATATCGAGGATATCTTGAGCGCCATCGGTGCCCAAGCCGCCGGCCTGTGCGGCGATAAAGCTCAGCGGGGCGGCCTCGTAGGTCAGGCGCAGCTTACCATGCGGCTTGCTGGGGTCCTTTGTATCGGCTGGGTAGTAAAAAATGCCGCCAGTCAGCAGGTTGCGGTGGAAATCGCCCACCAACGCGCCGATGTAGCGTGAGGAGAGCGGCTGGCGTGGGTCTTCGGGATCCAGCCCTTGCAGCCAGTCTGTGAAGTGTCTTACACCGTTGCTCCAATACGACTGGTAACCCTGGTTGACGCTGTAATATTTTGGCTTGGACGGGATGCGGATATCAGGGTGCGTGAGCAAAAATTCGCCAATGGCGGGGTCGAGCGTGAAGCCGTGTACGCCGTGGCCGCTGGTATAAACCAGCATGGTGCTTGAACCATAGATCATGTAGCCGGCAGCCACCAGGTCTTTGCCTGGCTGGAGGCAGTCTTCAACAGTGCCCCTGCCTCCGCCAGACTTACGCCGGTAGATGGCAAAGATGGTGCCGATGCTGGCATTGTAGTCAATGTTTGATGAGCCATCCAGGGGATCGTACAACAGCACATATTTGCCGGTGGGGAAACGCTCGGGGATGGGCAGGATCTCATCGTGCTCTTCTGAAGCCATCACAGCCAGTCGTCCGGTGTGATCGTTCAGACGGTACATGGTGCTATCGGCCAGTTGGTCCAGTTTCATCACCGTCTCGCCTTGGACATTGATATCCTCGGTGGAGCCCAATATCTCAGCCAGGCCAGCGCGGCTGGTGCGGCTGGCAATGAACTTGCCGCACAGCGCCAGGTCGTAGAGCAGGTTGGTCAGCATACCTGTGGCTTCAGGGTGAGAGAGCTGCTGCTCGAGGATGTGACGCTCGATGGTGATGATGGCTGCTCCAGGACTTGCCCGTTGAACCATAATTTCTCCTCCTTATGTAGGTAGAATAGAGCGGGATGGATTATTTGTTCTTGAAACGGATATTGGCAAGGATTTTTATGAGTCCATAGGTGAAGCTGTTGCGGGCCAGAGCGGCGATGATACGGTACTGCCCGCCAGGTACAGAAAGCACGCGCCGGCGCCGCAGGTCGGCCAAAGAGGTGCGCACAACTTGTTCGGCAGTGAGCCACATGAAGGATGGGATGCGGGAGCGCTTGAAATTGCTATTGGCGACATATTCGGGGGTGTCGTGGAATTCTGTATATGTAAAGCCGGGGCAAAGGGCCTGTACCTGCACCCCGCTGCCTTTTAATTCGCGGGCCAGGGATTCTGAGAAGGTGATAATGAAGGCTTTGGTGGTGCAGTACAGGGTGCCGCGCAGCGGCAAGAGCCCTGCAATTGAACCCACGTTGATGATGCCGCCCTGCCCCTGGTTGAGCATGGCGGGCAAGGCTGCCCGCGATAGGCGCACTGTGGCGGTGACGTGCACCTGCAAAACGTCGTCGATATCCCCGGGCTTAACCTGGTAGAAAGGTCCTGGCCTGTCAAAGCCAGCGTTATTGACCAATAAAGACAGCCCTGGCAAATTGGCAATGTGCGCTTCGACCTGGGCGATGCCGGCATCATTCGAAAGATCGGCAGTCAGCGTTGTGACGTCGATGCTGTGGCGGGATTGAAGCTCTGCCGCTAATTCTTCCAGGCGTTGGGTGCGGCGGGCGGTCAGCACCAGGTGGTAGCCCTGGGCGGCAAGCTGGCGGGCAAACTCTGTTCCTAACCCACTCGAAGCGCCGGTGACCAGGGCAATTTGGGGTTGATCGTGATTTTCGCTCATGCCAGTACCTCCAGCAGGGCAAACCATTCGCCGGGATGTTTCTCAAGGGATAGGCCGCCTTGCAGCCAGCCTTTTTGCTGCCCGTGGTCGAGTGTTTTGCGCGCCAGCTCAGGCTTCCAGCCGAAAAGCCGGGTCAGATCGCGCAGTTGGGCTGCGCCCACTGAGCGAAGATACAATTCAGCCAGCTTGCGGCAAGCATCTAACTCGCCAATATAGCGAGCCTGCTCAAGCAGTTCTGGAAAATGGCGTGGGACGATGTCATATGCAAAAGCATAATGCCAGGCGCCGGCCTCTGTTACGCCAACCGGCAGGATCTTGAAATCGGCCTGCAGGTCAGATAAGGCGCGGTTGAAGCGTGCCTCGCTTCCATTGCTTGTCAGATGGGCGGTCTTGCGTAAGGTGATGGTATCGAGGGGGCCCTTATCCAACAACGCTTCATACACTTGCTTGGCCTCTAAGGTCAGGCGGCCCTGCTCGTAAAGGGTCAGGTAATCTTCGTCGGGAGAGCCGTAGTTCTCAGTAAGGGCGTAGAAATAAGGGGCGGCTTGCAGGGAGATGAAGGTGCCCTTTTTGCGCAGCACCTTGGCGTAATACCAAACCTTCTTGCCCAAGAACGCGTCCTTCCACGCCCATGTAACGTGACCAGGGTCATCGTGGGCATCCGCCACAGGGCGGTCGCCGGCAGTGGCGGTCCACAAGCTGGGTAGGTTGATCTCGCGGATGGGCCAGAAGTAGATGAAGCCGCGCTCGTTGACGAAGTCAACAGCCTCCTCTTTAGAGGCCAGCCTTTTTTTCAGGCGGAAGGTGCCAGCACGATAGTGTGACAGCGCTTCCAGAGAGAGGGTGGGCATGTGGCGATTATATCAGCAAACCCAAGAAATGCCTGGTTAACCTGGTTATGTGCCGATGACCGTGCCGCCATCCACTGAAAGCACCGATCCGGTGACAAAGGAGGCCTCTTCACTGGCGAGAAAGAGAAAAGCATTGGCGATCTCTTGGGGCTTGCCCAGGCGTTTGAGGGGTGTACGGGCAACCATCATATCGAGGATTTTGGCCGGCATCTGGTGCACCATGTCGGTCTCGATAAAGCCCGCCGCAATGGCATTGACGGTGATGTTGTAGCGGCCCAGCTCACGCGCCCAGACGCGGGTCATGCCGATGATGCCGGCTTTGGCTGCGGCGTAATTGGTCTGCCCAAAATTGCCGTAGATGCCGATGATGGAGGATGTGTTAATGATGCGCCCGTAGCGCTGCTTGATCATCTGTGGGGCAATGGCACGTGAACAAGCAAAAACGCCGCGCAGGCTGACGTTGAGCACGTCGTCGAACTGTTTGAACGACATGCGCCCGAGCACCTCACCGTCTTGATATTTCACCAGTTGGGCGTCGCGCAGGATGCCGGCATTGTTGACCAGGATGTCGATCTGCCCCCAGGCCTGGAGTGCCCGCCCGGCAGCCGCCTCGACGGCCTCAGGGTTGGTCACATCCACGGGGTAGTAGGTGGCGCGCTTGCTGCCAGCCAGCGCATTGATGCTGTTTTCTAGCTCCAGGCCAGATTCGTCGTCCATGTCCCAAATGGCCAGGCGTGCCCCTTCGGCCGAAAAACGTTCCACGGTGGCGCGGCCAATGCCTTTGGCGCCGCCCGTGATGATGGCTGTGCGGTTTTCTAAGCGCATGATATCTCCTTAACCTCCTGAGATCACAGTGATAAGCTTGACGACATCGCCGGCCTTCAGGATCTCGTCTTCAGTGATCATTTCGCCATCGCGCGTCGCCAGCACAGTCCCCAGATCAATGGTGACGCCCTGGTTTTCGGCGAGTTTTTTGAGCGCCATGCGCAGGGTGCAGCCATGGCGAACTTCATAGGATTTGTTGCGTAACGTAACGGTGGCAGGCATCGTTTATCCTTCTCCATAACCCGTGAGGGTTAATATTTCTGGGCGGAAAGTCTCGATCAGCTCGCGCTGTTCGGGCCAAAACATAGAAGGCAGGTCGGTGATCGGAAACCACCAGACGCCGTAATGGCGTTCAGAATCGGTGGGATGACCGTCTTTCTGCTGGGTGGAGAATAGAAAGTAATGGATGGTCATCCAGCGATCTTTGGCGAAGTTCAGGCGTGGGCGGGTGCCCAGGTAGCGCAGCAGGGTCAGCTCGGTCAGCCCGGCTTCTTCTGCAATCTCGCGCCGGGCGGCTTGCTCAAGGTTTTCGTGGCGCTTAACGCCGCCTTTGGGCAGCACGTAGAGTGGAAAATCGGCTTCGCGCGCAAAAGCCACCCACAATTTTTTGCGGGCTGGGCGCACGATGATGCCGCCGGCGGAGGTGCGCTGGCGGATATCGTCTGGGCATTGGTACCAGGATGAGTCGATGATAGATGTCTTCATGATGAGAAGAATTCTACCACCAGCCGGTTGGTCAGCTCGGGCAGATCAATGTGCGGCTGGTGCCCGCAGCCTGCAATGGGGTGCCCGCGGGCACCCGGAATGGCCTGTACCAGGGTGGGGAAGGAATGCGGGTTGAGGGTGGGGTCGCTTTGGCCCCAAATGACCAGGGTTGGCGCACAGAGGCTTGAAACTTGCGGCGCCAGGTCGGGGATATCGGCGAGCAGGTGGATTAGCTGTGGGTCAGCATGTTTGAAATCAGATGCGATCTGGCGGCGGAGAGCAGGGGAGCGGTTGGTACGCGGCGTGACATCCCAGCCCATGAAGGTATACACCCAACTGGATGGGATGCGCCGGACAGCTTGCTCGCCCAGGCGCGGCTGCCAGGCCAAAGGCAGCAGCAGCGGAGAAAGCTGGCTGGCGTTGTACAGTGGATCTACAAGCACCAGGCGGTCCACTTGCTGTGGATGGTGGATGGCATACTGCAAGCTGAGGTAGCCGCCCAAGGAATGACCTACCAGGCGCAGCGGCTCCGGCAGGTGTAAGCTCTCGATCCAGGCTTCCAACTCGGCAGCCATATGCTCAGCATGATAGTCCTGGGGATTTTCCAGCCGGGCGCTTTTTCCGTGACCAGGGAGGTCGGGGGCAAAAACCTGGTAACCCGAGGCAGCCAGGATGGGCAGCAAGGTATCCCAGTCGTGCATGGAGGCATACATGCCGTGCAGCAGGATGATGGGCGGCCCTTGACCGCGGCAGGTGTAGTTGACCTGGCTCATAGCGTATTCGAAGTTTAAGCGATTAAGTGAGAAACGTAAAGCATCCGTGCCGGATCACATCAATGGGTGGTTGCCCTACGGCCCTGCAAGTGGATTATAATATTTCCTATGTTGGAGTTGAACTTATCTCTGATCGGTAATGTATCACCGACGCTGATGCGGTTGGTAGAGAATTTTCAAATTCAGCAAGGCGTGCGGGTGCGCATCCGCAGCCTGGATTGGGAAACAGCCTGGCACGAATTGGTGGATTGGGCGCTGCACACCCAGGGGCCAGATGTTTCTCAGGTGGGGTCCACCTGGACCGGCAGCTTGGTGGCATTGAATGGCCTGAGGCCCTTCACCCATACCGAAGTCAGGGAATTGGGAGGCTCGACGGCCTTCTTTCCGCAGATCTGGCATAGTGCTGTGCTGCCTAACCAGCCTGAGGCCTGGTCGGTGCCGTGGAGCGCTTTTACATTTGTTTTGTGTTACCGCCGCGATGTGCTTGAGAAAGCCGGGATCGACGAAGCAAGTGCCTTTTTGAGCTTGCCCACCCTGACGCAGACGGTAGAAAAATTGCATGCCGCCGGTGTAAAGTGCCCGTGGGTAGCGCCAGTCAGTGCGTTTCACCTGGGCATTTTGCACATGGTAGCCAGTTTTGTGTGGGGCATGGGTGGAGATTTTGTCAGCCCTACCGGCTCGCGCCTGACGTTTACCCAGCCAGAGGCCCTGCAAGGTTTTCGCTCCTATTTTAATTTGCTGCGTTATTTGCCGCCTGAGGCCCAGCGCCTGGATGGGGTGGAAGCCGAACGTTATTTTACCAGTGGGCAGGCTGCAATGATGATGTTTGGAATTGACCGCCCCTATGAATGGCTGCGGCGGCGCTCGGTGGCGCCGGGTGTGCTTTCGCACCTGGGCGTGATCAGTATGCCGGGCGTACCCTGGCTGGGAGGCAACAGCCTGGTGGTTTGGAATGAGGTGCAAGCCTCGAACGAACGAGAGCGGGCGGCGTTGGCTTTGGTCAAGCATTTGACCAGCCGTGAAGCGCAGGGCGTGTACTGCCAGGGGGTTGAGGTGTTCTTGCCCACCCGGCCAGACGTGCTGGACTCTTTGCCGTTGCCAGACACACCCATCACGCGCGCGGCTATCCAATCGCTGCAGACAGGGCGTTCTTACCGTTCTCTGCCAGCCTGGGGCAAGCTGGAGCACCAATTCGCTGAAGTGCTTGGTTTTATCGGGGCAGATGTGACGAACGGCATGGGGGTAGATGCCGCTCTGCAAAAGCACCTGGAGCCTTTGGCACGCCGTTTGCAGGCTACTTTTGGCCGTTGATGGCACGTCTTGGAGCGTGACCCGGCCCTTGACCCTGGGGCTGGCACACACCCGGACGGTGGGTAGATTGAAAGGCTGAAGATGCGAGATTTCAAATCTGGTATGCAGGCTGAAGAGCAACTGCGCTTGCAGAGTGTGGCCCTAGAGTCGGCTGCGAACGGGATTGTGATCACCAACCGGATGGGAGAGATCCTTTGGATCAACCCTGCGGTCACCGTCATTACCGGCTACAGCGCTGAGGAAGTGCTGGGGCGTACGCCGCGCCTTTTTAGATCTGATGTGCACCCCAATGCATACTTCCAGGAATTGTGGTCTACGATCTTGAGCGGGCAGATCTGGCACGGTGAGACGGTCAACCGCCGCAAAGATGGCAGCCTGTATACCGAGGAACAAACGATCGCCCCGGTGCGTGATGCTGAGGGCGAGATCACTCATTTCATCTCGATCAAGCAAGATATTACCCTGCGCAAAGCAGCCGAAGATGCACTTCAGCGGCGTGCCGAACGGATTGAGGCTTTCAATCAGGTTTTGCAAACACTGCTCTCTACCTTAGATCTGCGCCTGGCGCTGCAAGCGATCTTACAAGCCCTGGAGCAGTTTGTGCCCCACGACAGTGTTTCGGTGATGCTGCTGGAAGGCCATGAGTTGGAGATCTTTGCTGTGCACGGTGTGGCAGACCCGGACGAGATTGTGGGCCAGAAGTTTGATATTCGTGCTGAGGATAACCCAAATGCCGAAGTGGTGCGCACCCAGGCCCCCTTGCGCCTGGGAGATGCCCCAGTGAGCTACGAAAGTTTTTGCAGCGGTGTATTTGCCCCACAGCAGATCCGCAGTTGGTTGGGTGTGCCGATGATGGTAGATGGGCGCGTGGCAGGCATGCTCACGCTGGATAAGCGCGAACCAAATTTTTTCACTGAAGAACATGCCCAATTGGTGTTGACATTTACGGCCCAGGCGGCGATTGCAATCAAGAATGCGCGCCTGTATACCGAAGCGCAGCAAGAGCTAAAAGAACGCCAGCGCGCTGAGGCAGAGCTCAGGCAAGCGAACGATCTGTTGCAAGTCAAGCTGGCAGAGATTGAAGCACTGCAGGCACAACTGCGCGAGCAAGCCATCCGTGATGGCCTGACCGGCTTATATAACCGGCGCTACCTGGATGAAATGTTGGGGCGCGAGCTGTCGCGTGCTGCCCGCAAGCACATGCCGGTGAGCTTGATCATGCTGGATATCGACCATTTCAAATCTTTCAATGATCAATACGGGCACGAGGTTGGCGATCGTGTGCTGCAAGAATTAGGCCGCCTGTTGTTGAAAAAAGCCCGCCGCGAGGATATCCCCTGCCGGTATGGCGGCGAGGAATTCCTGGTGGTGCTGTGGGGGGCAGACCTGGAAGCGGCACAGGGCAAGGCTGAACAATGGCGGCAAGCCTTTTCTGAGCTGCGCGTGCTTCACCAGGGTATCATGCTGCATGCCACCCTGTCTGCGGGGGTGGCAACTTACCCTGAGCATGGAGAAAAAGGCGCCGACGTATTGCGCCGGGCCGACCAGGCGATGTATGCTGCCAAACACGCTGGTCGTAACCAGGTGATAGGTTGGAGTGAATTGTTGCAACAGGGATGAATTCCACGGTGCTGTCTTATTTGATTGGGTTGAGTTGGTTGTGCGCCGGGTTGACGCTGATGCTGGGGATCTATGCCTGGCGGCGGCGGCCGGGTTTGGGAGCGCTTTCCTTTGCCGCCTTGATGTTGATCGTCAGCGGTTGGGCGGCAAGTTATGCTTTGGAGTTAATGGTCCAAGACCTGCCTGGCAAGTTTTTCTGGATACAGGTGCGCTGGTTGTTCATCAGCACCCTGACGGTCGCCTGGATGCTCTTTGTCTTCGAGTACGTGGGCCTGGGCAACTGGATCAGCCGCCATCGCATTGCCCTGCTTTTGATCGAGCCGGTTGTGATGACCCTGATGGCCTGGACGAACCGCTTACAGGGCGGGCTGATCTACCAGCACGTAACCCTGGATACCAGCCAGGTGGTTCCGCGCGTAGGGTTGGATTTTGGCCTGTGGTTTTTCATCCATATCGCATACGCGTATATCTTGCTGTTTATTGGAACCTATTTGATTGTACGCGCCTTGCTGCAATCGCCGCATCTGTATCGCAAACAGGCTGTCTTTATGCTGCTGGGCGCTTTTCTCCCCTGGATTGGCAATTTGCTGTGGATTGCTGGCGTTCAGCCATTTGCCCAGATTGAACCAACGCCCTTTGCCTTCACCCTGACCGGGTTGGTGATGGCCTGGGCTTTGTTCCGCTACCGGATGCAAGATATTGTGCCGGTGGCGCGTGACCTGTTGATCGAAAACTTGAGCGATGGCATGCTGGTGTTAGATACCCTCAATCGGGTGATTGATGTCAATCCGGTGGGCATGCAGCTCATTGGATTGCCGCTTGCTCAAATTGTGGGTAAGCCCGCCCACCAGGTGCTGCAGCCTTGGGCCGAGCTGGCGGCGCGTTCCCGCAACGTGACCCTTACACAGGCAGAAATGACCCTGGGAGAAGGGGAAAAACAACGCCAATTTGATGTGCGCATCGCTCCCCTGCAAAGCCGAGAAGGGTCTGTGATTGGGCGGCTGGTGCAATTGCGCGATATTACGGAACGCAAGCGGGTTGAGGATGAACTGCGCCAGCAGAATGAATACTTGACCATCTTGCACGAGACGACCATCATCAACCGCCAGGAGACGGAGGCGCTCTTGCACCTTGTCTTGGAGCAAGCGGGTAAGATCAGCGGCGCTCCACACGGTTACCTGGACTTGATTGATCCTCAGACCCAAGAAATGGTCACCCACGCTGCAATGGGCCGGTCGGTAGATTTGATTGGACTGCGCCGCCAATCGGATGAAGGCCTGTCGGGTATTGTGCGGCGTACGGCCAAGCCTTACCTGATCGAAGGGTACGATACTTGGGATGAGCGTTTGTCAATCATCCAGAGTCAAGTATATGGCGTCATCATCGGGATACCGCTCCTTTCGGGCAGTGAGGTGATCGGGGTGATTGGGCTGGCTCATGATTACCACTCTGCCCGGCAGTTCACTGGCGAGGATGTGCGGCGTTTGGCCCGCTTCTCGGAGCTGGCGGCGATCGTGCTGGATAACGCGCGCCTGTTTGATGCTGAACGCCGCCAGGCAAGGCGCCAGGAAGCACTCTTCTGTTTGAGCGCTCAATTGGCGGCTTCAAATACAGAAGCAGATGTCTGCCAGAATGTTGCGCTGGGCCTGTTGGATGAGGCGCTGGGATTCACGTATGTAGTTATGTTTTTAGTGGATGCTGCTACCGGCGATCGCATCGTGCGGGCCAAGGCGGGGCTCTTGGATGTGCCCATTGGTTATCGTTTGCCTGCCGGACTTGGCCTAACCGAGCGAGCCTTGCAAGATGGGCAGCCGCATTATTGGTCAGATGTGACGATTGAACCGGCTTATATCGCAGGGCTTGGCGGGTCTGAAGTGGACGCTCCGATTTATATCGACGGGAAAGCGCAAGGCGTTTTAACGGTCGAAAATCAGCGCAAAAATGCCTATTCGGAGAGTGATATCGACGTTTTGACCTCGGCTGCCAACCAGGCCGGCCTGGCAATCGAGCGCCTGCGTCTGCTGCGCCAGGCTCAGCAGCGGGTGGTCGAGCTTTCAACCGTGAACGATCTGAGCCAGGCCATTACCGGCAAGCTGGATATCCGCACCATCTGCGAGGCGGTCAGCAAGTACATCCAACAAATCTATGCCGTGGATGTGATCTATGTGGCCCTCTATGATGCAGAAACCCAGGTCATTGCAACGCCCTATTTCATGACCCGCGGCCAGGTAATTGATGTGCCCAGTATGGCATTGGGACAGGGGTTGACTTCAGTGGTGATCAGTACCGTGCGCCCATTGTTGATCAACGAGAACTTTTCTGAACGCGTGATCGAGCTGGGCGGGCTTTTGGTGGGGGGGAATGAGTACCCTAAATCGTGGTTAGGTGTTCCGATCATGATGCGCAACCAGGTGATGGGGGTGCTTAGCCTGCAAAGCCTGACACAAGAAAACCTGTTCACCGAGGCGGATGTAAGCCTGGTGAGCGCGGTGGGGGCGAATATGGGCGTGGCAATCCAGAATTCCCGCTCTTATGAGGCCGCCCAACAAGCTCAGCTCCTGGCAGAACAGGCCAACCGGGCCAAAAGTGCCTTCTTGGCGGCCATGAGCCACGAGATCCGCACGCCGATGAACGCCGTGATTGGGATGACGAGCCTGCTCTTAGATACACCGCTTAGCACAGAACAACGCGAGTTCACCGAGACGATCCGCCAAAGCGGCGACGCGCTGCTGGTGATCATCAACGATATTCTGGACTTTTCCAAGATTGAAGCCGGAAAAATGGACCTGGAAAGCCAGCCTTTTGACCTGCGCGACTGCCTGGAGAGTGCGCTGGATTTGCTGGCGCGGCGCGCGGCTGAAAAAGGATTGGAGATGTCTTGCCTGGTTGATGACCATGTGCCCTTGGCGGTGATGGGCGATGTGACCCGGCTGCGGCAGATCCTGGTCAATTTGATCGGCAATGCGGTGAAGTTCACCGAGCAAGGGGAGATATTTATCTCGGTGGGCGTGCGGGAAGAAGAGCAGGCTGAAAATGGGGTCTGTCTCTGCACCGTACATTTTGCGGTCACCGATACGGGCATTGGTATCCCTGCCACTCACATGGACCGCCTGTTCCAATCCTTCAGCCAGGTTGACCTCTCAACCACACGGCGTTATGGGGGCACCGGCCTGGGCTTGGTGATCAGCCGCCGCCTGGCAGAGATGATGGGCGGCAGTATGTGGGCCGAAAGCAAAGTGGGGCAGGGCAGCACATTCAATTTCACCATTCAGGTGCCCATTGCTCAGGTCCCGGTCAAATCACACCTGCTGGGGCCGCAGCCTGAGCTGAGAGGCAAGCGGGTTTTGATTGTGGATGATCACGATACCTGCCGGCGCATCTTGCAGGTGCAGACTTCTGCGTGGGGCATGCTGCCCAGCGAGACGGGTTCGCCCTCCCAGGCCCTGGATTGGATCAGGCAGGGGCAGCACTTTGACGTGGCGATCTTGGATACGCACATGCCAGAGATGGATGGCAATGAGTTGGCGAGAGCCATCTCGAAAGAGCCGCTGGCCTATAAGATGCCCCTGGTGATGCTGACTTCTTTGGGGAGGCAGGCTGCTCAGGTTGAGGATGCATTGTTGGTCAGCTTTCTAACCAAGCCGGTTAAGATTTCGCAGTTGTATGATGTGCTGGCGGGGTTCTTCTTGCGGGGGGCTCGCTCAGCCAGGAGATTGGAGCGCAGCCGGCATTTTGAATTTGACCCACAGATGGCCCAGCGGCTGCCCATGCGCATCCTGGTGGCAGAAGATAATGTGACCAACCAGAAGCTGGCACTGCGCTTGCTGGAGCGCTTGGGTTACCGGGCTGATGTGGCGGCCAATGGTTTGGAAGTGATCGCAGCGTTAAAGCGCCAGCAGTATGATGTGGTGCTGATGGATGTGCAAATGCCAGAGATGGATGGCCTGGAAACGACCCGCACCATCCGCAGGCACTGGCTGCAGTGGAATCCCGGCCTCCCGCGGCCGAGCATTATTGCCATGACGGCCAATGCCCTGAAAGAGGACCGGCTGGAATGCCTGGAAGCCGGGATGGATGATTATCTCAGCAAGCCCATCCAGGTGGCTGAGCTGGTTGAAGCACTGGAATGTTGTCAGATCGACACCGGGCAGGCAGACCCGGACCGGCCGTGTGCCTGGGAGAGGTTGCAGGCCGGTGATGCTCAGCCGCAGCAGGATCTTTTACCGGCCGACCTCAATCCGGCGGCATTGAACGAGCTAAAGCAAGCCTTTGGCGACCTGGATGCCTTGGGTTCCATCGTGGAGGTATTCTTGGAGGATGGGCCGCGTTTACTGCAAGAGATGCGCGGTGCCGTGCAAGATGGTGATGCGGCGGCCCTGCGCTTAAATGCCCACAGCCTGAAATCAAACAGTGCCACGTTTGGGGCAGAGGTCTTGCGCGGCCTGTGCGCCGAAATGGAGATGATGGGGAAATCTGGTCAGATGACAGGCGCAGCCGAGAAGCTGGCCCAGGTTGAGGCTGAGTATGAAAAAGTGCAACTGGCCTTAAAAACCTTTGTCAACCCATAGATTTTTATAGGACCTTTTCGTCATCCCGCATGGCCTGGAAAGCCGCGATCGACACTTCTAACATGTCGAGGGATGGCTCGCGGGTGGTGAGGTGCTGCAGGGCCAGGTTTGGCCGCACCAAGAGCCTGACCAGGGCTGAATCCAGGTGGTTGGCGGTCCAGCGAATATACTCGTAAGCGATGCCAGCCAATACTGGCAGCATTAACACCCGGCTTGCCAGGCGCCAGCCCAAGGGCATGGGCCCCAAGAGTGAGAACATGACGATCGAGAGCAGCACCAGGGTCAACAAGAAAGCGGTGCCGCAGCGAGGATGCTCGATGGAATGGCGGGCAGCGTTTTCGGGGGTCAGCTCTACCCCGGCCTCAAAGGCGTTGATGGTCTTATGCTCGGCGCCGTGGTACGCAAAGACGCGCCGGATTTCGGGCATCTTGCCTACTCCCCAGATGTAACCGATGAGCAGCAGCAGGCGCACCAGGCCTTCGAGCAGGTTGCCCAGCCAGGCATTGGTAGTGTTGGCGCCACCCAGCCAGTGTTCAATGAGCTGCCCAACGGCAGCCGGGGCTACGAAGAAGAGTGCAATGGCAATGCCAAATGAGGCCGCCATGGTTAAGTACAGGGCCGGGCCTTCCAGCTTTTCATCTTCGCCGGTCTGCATGTTGGCCGAGGTAGTCAGGGCGCGCATGCCCAGGCCCAGTGAATCCCACAGCATAATGAGGCCGCGCAAGAAGGGAATCTTGGTCAGGCGGCTTTTGTAGATACCCCCCAGGCTTTCCTTGTGGATCTGGATGCTTTGATCGGGGGCGCGCATGGCAATGGCTACCGATTGTGACCCGCGCATCATCACGCCTTCGATCACAGCCTGGCCGCCATAAGATGGTAAACGACAATTATCGCTCATTGGATACCTGTAAATTTTCTGTTGGGGATGCATGCAAAACATGCATCCCCTTTAATTATCCCAGATTGTAGAAGAAATGGATGAAAGCATCGATGCCGCGATACCAGGTCGGCAGATGCATCTTTTCGTTGGGGCTGTGCATGTTGTCATCAGCCATGGCAAAGCCGGTATTGACCGACTCGACCCCCAGGATATTTTGGAACTGGGTGACCACCGGCACACTGCCGCCTTCGCGCTTGAAGACGGGGCGTCTGTTCCACACCGTTTCCATAGCGTCGGCCAGGGCCAGGATATAAGGCGAGTGGCGGTCTGAGATGGATGCTACCCCGCCGTGCATGTCTTGCAAGGTCCAGCGCACGGCCTGAGGGGCATTTGCTTCTAAGTATGCCAGCATTTGCTGGTGCACATCTTCGGGGGTCTGGTTGGGAACCAGGCGGGTGGAGATCTTGGCCATGGCCCAGGCCGGCAGGACGGTCTTGGCGCCCTCGCCGGTGAAGCCCGATAAGATGCCGTTTACATCCAGGGTGGGGCGGGCTCCAACGCGTTCAGTGGGGGTGTAGCCTTGTTCACCCCACAAGGCTGGGGCGCCGGTGTTCTTAAGGTAATATTCATCACCAATGGGCAGGCGAGCCATCTCGGCACGCTCTTCTGTATCAATGGGTAAGACCTTGTCATAGAAACCGGGCAGGGTCACGCGGCCCTGGGCATCGTGCATCCCGGCGATCAACCGGCACAGGGCGTTAGCCGGGTTGAGCACCGCTCCGCCGAAGACGCCGGAGTGAAGATCGTGGTCAGGGCCGAAGACGCGCAGCTCGAAGTATGCCAGGCCGCGCAGGCCATAGGTGATGCAGGGGATCTCGGGCGAGAGTGTGCCAGAATCGGGGTTAAGGGCAAAATCGCAAGCCAAGAGCTCTTTGTGACTTTCCATGAAGGGCACCAGGCTGGGAGAACCGATCTCTTCTTCGCCTTCGATCATGAATTTGAGATTGATGGGCAGGGTGCCCGTCTTGACGATCGCCTCGATGGATTTTAGGGCTACCATGATCTGGCCCTTCATATCAGTGGCGCCGCGGGCATAGATATATTCGCCGCGCACCTGGGGCTCAAAAGGCCCGCTTTGCCACAAGTTCAGCGGGTCAACCGGCTGGACGTCGTAATGGCCGTATACCAGGGCAATGGGGGCCTGGGGGCCGGCCTTGAGCCATTCACCATATACGATCGGGTGGCCAGGCGTGGAGAAGATCTGCACGTTTTCGATTTTCAGCGAGCGCAATTGGTTGGCAACCCATTCGGCAGCGCGCTGCATATCAGGCTTGGCAGCCGGGTCAGTAGAGATCGAAGGGATGGTGGCAAAGTCTTTTAATTCATCCAAAAAGCGTTCACGATGATCGTGGGCATATTGGATGGCAGCAGAACGGGGTTCGGTCATGGAATCTCCTTTGAGCGTGATTTGTGCAATTATACTTCGTTGTCGGGCGTAATCAGATCCCCAACGTGGATGTCACCTTCGTTGAGGATATCGGCGCGCAGGCCGCCGCGGTGTACCAGGGCCGGCAAGATGCGGGCGTCGGTGAGGCTGGCCAGGTGATGGCAAGGCTCGCACAGGCGCACCCCGCGCAGGGCCACGCCGCCCAGGTGGAATTTGCAGCCCACCAGGTCGTTCAGCGGCACGCCCTGGGTGACGATGTTGCGCCGGGCATCGGCTGGGGTGAACTGGAGGCCGGTTTCTTCGACGATGGCCTGGATGGCTTCCAGTGCGATGAGGGTGATATCGCGTCCACCGCCGGGGCGTTTGTTCTCGGCTGGGCCGAAGTGGCGGTCGCCTTGTAAGCCCATGCTTGGCACAGCGCGCACCTGCTCGACGGTCTGGGTTGGGGCGCCGGCGGTGGGGGTGATGTAAATGGAATGGACTTTACCTTGCCACATTTTGGGCGATCTCCTTTAAGTGGGCTGGGCTGGTGCCGCAGCAGCCGCCGATGATCTGCGCACCGGCTGCCAGCCAGGCGGGCACCTGCTGGCCCATTTGCTGGGGGCTGACATCGTAGATGGCCTGGGCATTTTCATCCAGACGGGGCAGACCCGCGTTGGGTTTGAACCATAGTGGCAGGCTGGTGGCCTGGCGCAGGGCTTGCAAGTTGGCCAGGTTTTCTTCCAGGCTGCGCCCGCAGTTGATGCCGATGACATCCACACCCAGGGCGGTCAATTCTTGACCGGCCTGGCTGGGGCTGACGCCCATCATGGTGCGCTTGCCGCGGTCATAGCTAAAGGAGCAAACCAGCGGCAGGGTGCTAACGGAGCGCACACCCTGGATGGCAGCGCGTGCTTCGGCCAGGTCGAATTGGGTCTCGATCACCAGCAGGTCAACGCCGGCCTCAGCCAGGGAGCGCGCTTGGGCTGCATAGGACGCAGTCACATCGGCAGGCTCGAGCGGGCCATAGGGCTTGAGCAATTGCCCGGCAGGGCCCAATGACCCGCCAATCAATATCTGGCCTCCGGCAGCGGCCTGGCGGGCCAATGCCACGGCGCGCTGGTTGATCTCAGCCTGGCGGTCTGCCAGCGGCGAAGCGGCCAGGCGCAGCGGCGAAGCACTGAAGGTGCTGGTGAGGATGATGTCTGCACCGGCAGTGATGAAATCCTGGTGCAGTTGGACGATCTGGGCGGGGTTTTCTAATACCCAGGTTTCGGCCGTGATGCCGCTGGGCAAGCCGCGCGCCAGCAGGTTGGTGCCGGTGGCGCCATCAGCCACCAGGACGGCGCCGGATTGGATGCGTTCTCGGAAAGAAGGGTGAGACATCAATCATCCTTTCTCATGGCTCTTGCCGGGTTGAGGCCGGCGCGGCCGCGGATACGAACATCAGGTAGAAGACCAACAAGATGGCGGTGAACATGAGGGTGAAGCCCACAAAGCCCAGGTTATCCAGGGGGTTGAGGATCTGCAAGGCAATATCTTTGACCACGGCCTTGGGCTGTATGAGCAGGTCCCAACTATTCCAGCGCCCAAAGCGGCCCAGGTACACGCCCAGCCCGCTCAAACCCAGGCTGGCGATCACAAAGAGCCAGCCAAACAGCCGCCCAGCGTGCGCCTCAACCAAGAACTGCATGGTGCGCAGTGAGGCAATGGCCAAGAAACAGCCCGTGAAGGCAAAAATGGCGATCAGGCCAATGTCGTACCACATGGGCACAGGGGGGCGCGCCGCCAGGTGGTAGAAATCTGTGACGATGTACGGCGCGTTGGGAAAGAAGGCCAACCAGGCCAGGGCCAGCGGGATCAGCCAGGGCCAGTGGCGCGGGAATAAGCGGTGCAGCCCGGCCGCGGCCATGCTGAAGAAATACGGCAGCCAGGCGAGAAAGAGATTCCAGGATAGATTGCTGTAATTGGTGTTGCCGCTGTACAGCATTCGAAAAGCCAGGAAGCAAGCTGCCAACCCGGTGGATAAGAGCAGGGGGTAAAAGGATTGGCTGGCCAGGAAACGGTGCATATTTTTGACAGACATGAACTTGATTATATCTGAAAACAAGGTGGAGCGGCGAATTCGCCGCTCCACCTTGTTTTCAATCTTTAGCGAGAGATCATTGGCAAGAAGACCTCGTAGCCGGGCACATACAACTCTGAGAGGCCGGTGGTGGTGCCAGCATACATCCCGGCGATATCTCCATATTCATGCGTGGTGGTTGTGGTGCGCAGGCCCTGTCCTGCGGTGAGGGCGGCGGGGAGGGTGGCGCTCCAATTGCCGTTGGCATCGGCGGTGACCACAGCCAGCGACTGCAGGGCCTCGTTGATGCCATCGTCATCATCGAGGAAGATCTCGATCGTGCAGAGGTTGCAGGGGCTGTTAGCGCCGGCTGTGCCGGAGATATTGACGCCTTCAATGGATGTCACGGCGGCTGGCTTGAAGTTTTTAAAGGCGGTGGGCATGCTCTTTGTTACCTGGATGGCGTCTTCAGGGCTGGTCTGGCCTTCTACCTCGCCCCAGGGCGTGTATTTGATAATCACATTGGTGCTCAGAGTGTTGCCGTTGGATGTGATGACATCGGTCGGCGAGTCGTTCAGCGAAATGGCTGAATAGCCTGGCGAAACAATGCGGTTATCTATTACCAGGTTGTACTTGGTACTGCTGGTCAGGTAGATCCCGCGCCCACAGACCCCCACCTGGGTGCCGTTGATATCCTCGCCAATGATGTTTTCCCGGAAGATGTGATTGTCTCCGCTGACTCGGATGGCGTCAGGCTGAATGGATGGGGGTTCAACATCCAGGCGCAGCCCGGCGATGATGTTGTTTTCGATGATATTGTAGTCATCTGAGATGCTCAGGCCGCTGCCGCCTTGCCAATCCACCGGTGAGCAAACCTGAGAAGGCGCCAGATCGGGGACATTGCCATCGGCGCGTGTGCCGACGTAATTGTTGGCGAATGTGTTGTGGTCGCCATCGATGGCGGCTGCCACGCCGGAGATGCCTAAGAAAACGTTGTTCTGGATCAGGTTATTATTGGCCCCAATTTTTACTGCAACTCCCGTACCACCGCTGCCGCTGTCGGGGTTATTGCCACGCATATACATGGCGGTGCCATCATCGCTCAGGCCAAACCAACAGTCTTCAATGGTATTGTAGTCGGTATTGATGTTAATATGAGTTGTAAGGTTCTGGAAGCCCAGACCGCGGATCACAATGTGATCATTGCCGGCAAAGTCGCCCACGATCAACCCGTCATTCTGGCCCGTTTTTGGCCCGTGAATGATGATCTTGGGTCCGCTGCTGCGTCCACCAGGCTGGGTGGAGCCATCGATGGTGATGTTCCCGGTCAGGCGGCGGAAGACGCTGCCGGAGATGGGTGTGATTTCGTTGATATTTATTTTCCAGATACCCAACGCGGAATTCCACCCCTCGGCTGCACTTTCGGGAATGTCAAATGCGATGACCACGTCCCCGGCGGTGTTACGAGCCTGGACGATGGCCCGGCGCAGGGTGCAGGGCGTGTGCGAGATACAGGTGTTACTTTGGCTGGTATCGGGATCGGTGCCGCTGTTGACGGTGATGGTGGTAGCCTGGGGCGCGGCGGCAGCCGGGCCGGCATCCGCCAGGCTGAAGAGGAGCAGCCCAAAAAGGGCCAGGCTGATGAATAAAATGATGGGTGAAACAGGACGAAGGGCGTGCTTGGATTTCATGGTTCTATTCCTTTCGAGGGGGAGATTGGATCGGTTGAGGGGCAACCGGTTTGGTTTCGGGCGGGCAGTCCAGCGTATCTGCCTGCTGTTGAATGAATTGGTACAGGTCTGCCAGGCTGTTGAAATGATGAACCTGGTGGGTGTGGGGGTCTTCAAGGGATGCCATCCAGTCGGTCTCTTGGGGGGCTGTAGCTAAGTCTCCTTTCCAGGTGGGAGAGAGAGGCTGCCAGATGCGAAGAAGGTAAGAAAAGTAGTGTCTCATACGCCTACATGATACAGAATGGGCGTCAAGAAAGCGTCAATTTTTGCGTAAATCTTTTATAATGAGGAGGTTATTTTTGTTAGAGGTATTATTTGACAATGCTGCGCATGACCTGCCTGGGTTCCTTCGCCGCGGAATTGGATGGGCGGCCGCTCCAAGCCTTTGCTTCTGATAAGGTTAGGGCTTTATTGATCTACCTGATGGTTGAAAATCAGCGCTCTCACCGCCGAGAACACCTGGCTGGATTGTTGTGGTCAGACCAACCGGAAGATAAGGCTCTGCACAGCTTGCGGCAGGCGCTTTCAAATTTGCGCAAGGCGTTGAAGGAGGATGCCGGTGCTGTGCCGCAGGGGGGGGATGGCACGCCTGCCAACCGGCCATTTCTGCTGGTCCAGCCAGATGGCAGCGTCCAGTTCAATCCCGACTGCGATCATTGGCTGGATGTGCGGGCTTACCGAGAAGATGTGCAGGCTGCATTGGCGCATTACCAAAGCAGTAAGGGGCGCGGGGGAGGCCAGCAAGGGGTCAATTTTCGCCGCCTGCGGAAGGCAGCTGCGCTTTACCGGGGCGGGTTCCTGGACCAGTTCTACTTGAGCGGGGGGCCCTTGTTTGACGAGTGGGCCAGCATGCTGCGCGAGGAGCTTAGCCGGCAGCAGATCGAGGTGCTGACGCGCCTGGTAGAATACCACGAGCGGCGGGCTGAATTTGCCCTGGCGGCCCAGGATGCAGCGCAATTGATCAACCTGGCACCTTGGGAAGAGCAGGCCCATAGTGAGTTGATGCGTTTGCTGGCCCTGGATGGGCAGTGGGCGGCAGCACAGGCGCAGTTTACTGTCTGCCGCCGTTATCTGAGCGAGCAGATGGGGGTAGAGCCGGCGACAGAAACCGTGCGATTGTCGGCTGCGATCCGCGCCCACCTGGCGCAAACCGGGGCTGCACCTGCGGCGGTCAATGATGAACTGCTGCGGCCGCGGTTCCGGCCCTCTTTGAAAAACCTGCCGCAGCCAGCCACGCCCCTGGTTGGGCGGGTGACCGAATTAGACGCCATGGCAGATAGCCTGGCAAATGTCTCTTGCCGCCTGCTGACCCTGGTGGGCCCGGGCGGCAGCGGCAAGACGCGCCTGGCTTTGGAGGCGGCTGCGACGCAGGTGGGGTTGTTTGAGAACGGGGTCTACCTGGTGAAATTATCGCCATTGACATCTGCCAGCCAGGTGGCTCCGGCGATTGCGGAAGCCGTACAGCTCCGGTTTTACAGCCGAGAAGCCCCAGAAGCTCAACTGCTCAATTTCTTGCAAGAAAAGCAGATCTTGTTGGTGCTGGACAACTTCGAGCACTTGTTGGATGCAGCCGGGTTGGTAGCCGATATGTTAGAACGCGCCCCTGGGCTTAAGATCATCACCACCACGCGCCAACCCTTGAGCCTGCGCCTGGAGTGCGTGTTGGAAGTGGAAGGGTTGGCGTACCCAGAAGATGGAACCCCTGCCGGTGTACCGGTGGGGGAGCACAGCGCCCTGCTCTTATTTGAGCAGACGGCGCGGCGCATCCAGCCGCGTTTTGACCTGCAAAGAGAATACCTGCCTGTGCTGCGCATTTGCCAACTGTTGGAAGGCCTGCCTCTGGGGATCGAGTTGGTGGGCTCTTGGGTACGGGTGCAATCTTGTGAAGAGATTGCTGCACAGTTGGCGCAGGGCCTGGATATTGCCACCGCCCGCTTGCGCGACATGCCCGAGCGCCACCGCAGTTTACGGGCGGCATTTGACCATTCCTGGGATTTGCTGGAGCCGGTGGCACAGGCTGTGTTTGCACGCCTGGCGGTGTTTCGGGGCGAATTCTCTGCAGAGGCGGCTGCCCAGGTGGCAGGAGCCAGCGGGGAGGTTTTGACGGGTTTGGTGGAGCGCAGCCTGGTGCGCCGCCTGGCAGCCGGAAATTACGGCCTGCACCGGGCTGTGCAGCAGTTTGCTGAAGAGCATTTACAAGCTGACCCGGCGGATTACCAGGCTGTGCAGCAGGCGCATGGTGCGTTTTATTTTGATCTCCTGGCAGAGCATGGCCCGGCCCTGGTGGGCAAGGAGCAAAAACATGCCCTGGCAGTCATCGGGGCTAATATCCAAAATATTCGCGCTGCCTGGCAGTGGGGAACGGCGATGCTTGCCTTGGGGGTGCCGGAAGGAGAAATGCTCCCCCTGGGGCAGTCTGCACAGATGGTGATTGTGCTGAACGGCCTGGGCCAATTCTACGAGATCCATTCCTGGTTCCAAGAGGGGTTGGAAATGTTTGCTGCGGCTGTGGCAGCGGTGGAAAAGGGGCGCCACCGGGTGGATGGGATGGAAGGGTTGCTGGGCAGCCTGATGCTGCGCCAGGGCATGTTCGCGGCCAGGCTGAGCCACGGTGACCAGGCCCAGGCTTTATTGGCGCGCGGCCTGGAACTGCTGCGTCTGAGGGAAGATTATCATGAGATCACCCTGGGGCTGCGCCTGTTAGGCGACCTGGCGTTTAACCACGGCGACCTGGCCCTGGCCCAACAATACCTGGATGAAGCACGTGTTGCAAACGAAAAGGCTGGCAGCCTGTTTAATGCTGCGCTGCTGCTCGATACCCTATCTAACGTTAGCCGCATGCGTGGCGATATGGAGCAGGCCAAAGCCCTTACCATGCAGGCATTAGCGCTGTACGGCCGCCTGGAAAATGCCTGGGGTATGGCGATGGCCTTCAACAGCCTGGGTGTCTTGAATGGAGTATTGGGAGATTATGACCAGGCAGAGGCGTATTTCAAGCAGGCCCTGGAATGCTTCCGCGAAATCAGTGACCGGTCTGGGATGGCACGCTGCCTGCAGAACATGAGCATTATCGCCTACATCCACGAAGAATTTGTACGGGCGCGTGACCTGCGCCTGGAATGCCTGGCAATTTGTCGGGAAATTGGCTTTCAGTGGGGCATTGCCAGCACCCTCAAGCACCTGGGGGATGTGGAGAAAGCACTGGGCGAATACGAGAATGCCATGCTGCACTATGACCAGAGCCTGGCAATGAGCCGCCAGGCAAGCGATCGGAAAAGCATCCTGTATGCTTTGAACAGCCTGGGCAACTTGTGGGTGACGCGGGGCAATCCTGGCCGCGCCTGCCAATATTATGATGAAGCCCTGGCCCTGGCGGTGGAGATTGAACTGACCCCCGTGGCAGTGGATGTATTATGTGGGATTGCAGAGGCATTGTCGTTGGATGGACAGATGGAAGGTACAGTTGAACTGCTGTCCTTTGCCCTGCAGCAGACCGGCCTCGACGAGCAAACCCATCAAAAGGCCAGCGGTTTGCTCGAACACCTGCGTGATAAGATCCCGGCTGAACGGTTGGCAGATGCCCAGGCCCGCGGCATGTGCCTCAGCCTGGCAGAGATCGTGGCCTCCCGAAAACGAGTGTGAGACGATGCGCAACCAGTCTCACACTCGTTTTCGGATTTAGATTATAATCTTAGCACCGGATCGGCGGTCGTCGCAAGTGAATCTTGCGCCGGCGTCGGGCAGCCGGCCCGTCGAAAAGTACCGCCATCTCGCCGATTCGATGACCATCTGGAACTGTTACTATCTTGCTCATAGTATCGAAGACGCCTTACAAGCCCTGGCAAAAGCCAGCGGCCCGGCGCGCCTGGTAGCTGGTGGAACCGACCTGCTGTTAGAGTTACAGCAGGGACGCCAGGCTGCTGTCGACACCCTGGTCGACATTACCCAAATCCCTGAGCTAAAAACCATTGAAGTGACCGGTGAGCGGCTGTTCATTGGCGCGGCTGTACCCTTGCACCGCCTGGTGGATGCGCCCCTGGTGTGCCAACATGCCCAGGCTTTGGTGGAGGCTTGCGGGCAGGTGGGGGGGCCGCAGGTGCGCAACGTGGCGACCCTGGGCGGCAATGTGGCGCATGCCCTGCCGGCTGCGGATGGCAGCATTGCTCTCCACGCCCTGGATGCCCAGGCTGAACTGGCTGGGTGCAGCGGCAGGCGCACTGTGCCTATCACCGATCTCTACCTGGGGCCGGGGCGCTCGATATTGACCGAAAGCAGGGAGCTGTTGGTGGGCTTCTGGCTGCCCTTGAGCCAGCCGGGCCAGGCATCAGCCTTCCGGCGGGTGATGCGCCCCCAAGGGGTGGCGCTGCCTGTGTTGAACCTGGCGGCCTGGCTGCAGCGCGATGGCAACCGCCTGGCGGGCGTGCGAATTGCGATCGGTCCTGCCGGCTTGAAGCCCTTGCGCGCCTTGCAAACCGAGCAAGCGTTGCTCGGACAGCCGTTGGACGAGCCTGCCCTGGCAAAAGCCAACGAAGCCTTGTTGGGTGAGGCACGCTTCCGCACCAGCCCGCAGCGCGCCACGGCAGAATACCGCCGTCATTTGGCGGGTGTGCTGCTGCGCCAGGTGCTGGCGTTAGCCTGGGAAAGGGCTGGTAATGAACTTCCACGTTAACGGAACCGCATATAACCTGGATCCTTTGCCTGGCGAGATGCTGGCAGATTTGCTGCGCAATCGCCTGGGCCTGACCGGCACCAAGATCGGCTGCAACGAAGCTGAGTGTGGCGCGTGTACTGTGTTGGTGGATGGGCTGCCAGTGCTGTCTTGCAGCTACCCGGCTGCGCGGGTGGAAGGCAAAGACGTGCTGACCATTGAAGGGCTGTCGGCTGTAGCGGGCGCAGATGCCCGCATTGAAGACCTGCACCCGCTTCAGCAGGCCTTTGTGCTGCATGGTGCGGTGCAGTGTGGCTTTTGCATCCCCGGGCAGATCATGACCGCTGGCGCACTGTTACAGGCCAAGCCCGACCCTAGTGAGGCTGAGATCCGCCATGCCCTCAAAGATACTCTCTGCCGCTGTGCCGGTTACCCCACTATTGTGCGGGCCATCCAGGCGGCGGCCTATGCTCTGCGCACGGGCGAGCCTGTGCCGCCTCCCAACGTGGCAAATTCGGGCCAGGCGGACGCATATGCTACCATTGGTCACCACCAGCCCCGCCCAGATGCGGTGGCAAAAGTGACTGGGGCTGCCAGGTTCACGGATGATGTGCAATTTGAGGGCATGCTGCATGCCTGTGTCAAGCGGGCGGGTGTGCCGCACGCCTTTTTGAAGACACTTGATGTGGAAAAGGCCCGCGCTTTGCCCGGCGTGGCGGCGGTGTTGACTGCCGCCGACCTGCCCGGCGAGCGCCAGCACGGCATTGTGATCCCCGATTGGCCAGTGATGGTGGGGGTAGGTGAGCGGGTGCGTTACGTGGGGGATGCGATTGCCATTGTTGCTGCTGAGCAGCGCGAGATTGCCCTGCAAGCGCTGGAGTTGATCGCGGTAGAATACGACCTCCAGCCGGTGGTCGCTGGCCCAGTGCAGGCACGCCAGGCCGATGCCCCCAGCCTGCACGCTGGCGGCAACTTGCTCAAGCACATCAAGGTGCGCAAGGGCGACGTGAGCGAAGGCTTTGCTCAAGCAGACGTGGTGATGGAACATACCTTCTATACCGCCATTACCGACCACGCATTTTTAGAACCTGAGTGCAGCATTGCCCGTCTTGTTCCAGACGAACATGATGCTGGGATTCAGCGTATGGAAGTGTATGTTGGTTCTCAAATCCCATATGCTGACCGCAACCAGGTGGCACGCGCCCTGGGATGGTCAGAAGATCGGGTGCGCATCATCGGCCAATTGATCGGGGGTGGTTTTGGCGGTAAGGAAGATATTGCCGGGCAGATCCACGCCGCGCTATTGGCCCAGGCCACAGGCCGGCCGGTCAAGCTGTTGTTTGACCGGCACGAGAGCCTGCTGGTGCACCCCAAGCGCCACGCCACCCAGATCCGGGTGAAGGTGGGGGCGCGCAAGGATGGGACGCTGACGGCTGTTGAGACGGAGTTGTATGGCGATACCGGGGCTTATGCTTCGCTGGGCGAAAAAGTGCTGACGCGCGCCACCACCCATTCTTCGGGGCCTTACGAATCACCCCATGCCCGCGCCGATTGTTATGCCATGTATACCAATAACCCGCCTGCGGGGGCTTTCCGAGGCTTTGGCGTGACCCAATCGGCCTTTGCCGTTGAGAGCATGATGGACATGCTGGCGGAGAAGCTTGGCCTGGACCCGGTGGAATTACGGCGCATGAATGCGCTGCGCGTGGGCAGCGTGACCAATACAGGCCAGGTGTTGGACGAGAGTGTTGGACTGTTGGAGTGCATCCAGCGTGTTGAAGCTGAAATGCGCCGCCGGGCTGGCGACCAGCCTTTCAAGGCGCAGGCGGTGGCTGGCGAGCCGCACAAACGGCGGGCCTGGGGCTTTGCTGTGGCCTATAAGAATACTGGCCTGGGCGGGGGCGCGCCTGATAAGGCCGGGGCCGAAGTAGAATTGTACCCTGATGGCTCTTTGGAAGTGCGCACCTCGTCGGCTGAGCTGGGCCAGGGCTTGGTGACCATCTTGCAAATGACCGTGGCAGAAGAGTTTCAGGTGGCGCCGGGGCGGGTGCGGGTGCTGGTGATGGATACAGACCTGACGCCCGACGGCGGCCCTACTACGGCTTCACGCCAGACCTATGTGACGGGCAATGCTGCCCGGCATGCCGCCCAGGCGTTGCGCCAGGCGCTTGCCAGCAGCCTGGCGGAAAAGTATGACTGCCCCCCAGAGCAAGTGCGCTTTGTGGAAGGGTTGGCCCAGGTGGGCGATCAACGCCTGCCCTTGGGCGAGGTGGTGGCGCTGCTCAAGGCCGAAGGCCGTCAGCCGCGCGCACTGTATGAGTATTGGGCCCCAACCACCAATCCGCTGGGCGAAGGCGGCAAGATGCACTTTGCCTATGGCTTTGCCGCCCAGGCAGCCCAGGTGGAAGTGAATACCCTGACCGGTGAAGTACGTGTGCTGTGCCTGATCGCCGCCAACGATGTGGGGCGCGCGCTCAATCCGTTGGGTTTGCAGGGGCAGGTGGAAGGCGGGGCCATGATGGGCCTGGGAAATGCCCTCACCGAGCAGTTTGTGGTAGAAAATGGCCAGGTCATCACTGATCGCCTGGCGCGCTACCGCATCCCTTCGATCGAGCTGACGCCCGAGATCGTCTCGATTGTGGTTGAGCACCCTACGGCTGAAGGTCCCTATGGCGCCAAGGGAGTGGGTGAACTGGTCAGTATTCCCACCACGCCTGCCATCACCAATGCTATTTATCACGCCGTGGGTGTGCGTGTCGACAGGTTACCGGTGGATCAGGAGCAGGTATTGGCAGCCCTATGACCGATCCGGTGACCACTCCTCGCTGGCTGGAATGGGCGCGTGAGATTCAGGCACTGGCCCAAACCGGCAACAATTACGCCAAAGACGACTTTCAACGCCAACGCTACCAGCGCTTGCATGAGATTGCGGCTGAGATGATCAGCGAGTATGCCGGCCTGGATTTTGCGGCCTTGAGCAGCATTTTTAAGGCCCAGATTGGGTATGCTACCCCGCGCATCGATGTGCGGGGGGCGGTTTTCCAAGATGGCAAACTGCTGATGGTGCGCGAGCGGATAGATGGCGGCTGGACTCTGCCGGGCGGCTGGGCGGATGTGGGCGATGTGCCCTCTGAAGCATCAGAGCGAGAGGTGTGGGAAGAAGCCGGGTTCAAAGTCAAGGCCCGGCGGGTGGTGGGCATCTATGACTGCAACCGCTTTGGGCCGGTAGAATTATTCCATGCCTTCAAGCTTGTCTTTCTGTGTGATTTATTAAGCGGTCAGCCTACACCCAGTAATGAGACAACTGAAGTGGCTTTCTTTGCACAGCAAGATATCCCAGGCGAGCTCTCGGGCGAGCGCACCCCACCGCGTATTCTGCGGGATGTCTTTGCGGCGTACAATGACTCTACCTTGCCGACCGTATTTGATTGATGGAGGCTGTGATGCTGATAACGAACGGAAAACTGATCACTTGGGGTCAGCCTAACCAGGTATTGGACGGGCAGGCCCTGTATGTTCAAGATGGCCTGATTGCTGCCATCGGCCCGCAGGCCGAACTCCTGGCACGCTATCCGCAAGCAGAACAATTGGATGCCCAGGGCCAATATGTGATGCCGGGCAATATTTGTGCCCACACCCATTTCTATGGAGCCTTTGCGCGCGGCATGGCAATACCGGGCGCGCCAGCCAAGGATTTTCCAGAGATCTTGCAGAAGCTGTGGTGGCCGTTAGACCTGGCTTTGGACGAGGAAGCCGTGCGTTACTCGGCCCTGGTCTGCCTGGTGGATGCCATCCGCCACGGTACCACCACCCTTATCGACCACCATGCCTCGCCCAACTTCATCGATGGTTCGCTGGACGTAATTGCTGAGGCGGTGGAGCAGGCCGGTGTGCGGGCATCTTTGTGTTATGAAGTGACCGACCGCAACGGGTTGGCGGGGGCTCAGGCCGGGATTGCCGAGAACATGCGCTTTATCAACCGCTTGAAAGGCCAGCCCAGCCCGCGTCTGGCGGCCACTTTTGGCCTGCATGCCAGCCTGACCTTGTCTGAACAGACCCTGGCAGACTGCCGCCAGGCCGCCCCCCAAGAGGTTGGCTTTCACATCCATGTGGCTGAACATGAGGTGGATGAGCAAGACAGCCTGACCAAATGCGGCCTGCCGGTGGTCAACCGGCTGCAGCAGCATGGTTTGCTTGGCCCGCACAGCATTGTGGTGCATGCCGTGCACGTCAGTGTAGAGGAGATCCAATTGCTGGCTGAGACGAATACCTGGGTCACGCACCAGCCGCGTTCAAATATGAACAACGGTGTAGGGCTGCCGCCGGTCGAGGCCATGCTAGAGGCCGGGGTGCGCGTGGGGTTGGGCAATGACGGCTTCTCAAATGCTATGTGGGAAGACTGGAAGGCTGCTTACCTGGCGCATAAACTCTGGCACCGCGATCCGCGCTGTATGAACGGCAGCCACGTGGTGCAGATGGCAGCCTACAACAATGCGGCCCTGGCAGAGACGTTTTTTGGCAAGGTGGGCGTGCTGGAACCGGGTGCGCATGCTGACCTGATCTTTGTCGATTATCATCCCTACACGCCCCTGACCGAGGGCAACCTGCCCTGGCAGATGCTCTTCGGCTTCCACGATAGCATGGTCACCATGACCATGGTGGGGGGGCAGGTGTTGATGCGCGATCGCAAGCTGTTGGGGCTGGACGAAGAAGCCATCAGCGCACAGGCGCGCACCGTGGCCGAAAAGGTGTGGCAGCGCTACAGCAGTAATGTTTGAACGTTGAGTTCATCCACCCGGCAGGACCAGATCTCAGAGAAGTAATTTATCAGGAGGTAATATGACACAAGCAAACAATCTCCCCACCATCGCCATTTTGGGTGGAACAGGGAAAGAAGGCCCAGGACTTGCCCTGCGGTGGGCATATGCCGGTTACAAAGTGATCATCGGTTCGCGGCAGGCAGAGAAAGCCCAGGCCACCGCCGCTGAGTTGAATGCGCAGTTGGGCTTGGAGAGTGTCAGCGGCGTAGAGAATGCTGATGCCGCCCGCCAGGCCGATATCAGCGTCCTCACCGTGGTTCAGTCTGCTCACCAGGCTGCGCTGGAAGGCCTGAAAGATGCCCTGCAGGGGAAGATATTGGTGGATGCCACTGCCCGGGTAGATTTCAGAGATCCGCGTCCGCCCGAACCGCCCTCAGCGGCCCGCCTGGCACAGAATATCCTGGGGACGGGCGTGCAGGTGGTGGCGGCCTTCCAGAATGTTCCGTCGCATGCCTTGAAGAAGAATCTGGGTGGGCAGATTGCAACGGACGTGCTGGTGTGTTCAGATTCGGCTGATGCCGCCCAGCAGGTGATTGACCTGGCGAAAGCCGGTGGGATGCAGGCATATTTTGCCGGCGGTCTGGATAATGCCCTCACGGTAGAGGGTCTGACGGCCATCTTGATCAGCGTGAACAAGCATTATGGCGTCAAGACTGCCAGCATCAGCCTTTCAGGTCTCGAGCCGCCGGCTGCGGCTTAGAACAAGCGGGTGTGCCGCCTATGTCGATGACATTGACCCCTTTACCGGGCCTGCCGATAGTGCAAAGCGGCGATGACCTGGCTGCACTGATCTTGACTGCACTGGAGCAAGCCGGCTTGAGCCTGGTGGATGGGGATATCCTGGTGGTGGCTCAGAAGGTGGTCTCAAAAGCAGAAGGTCGCTGGGTAAACCTGGCAACCATCAGCCCCTCGCCACAGGCAGTGGAACTGGCCCAGCGTGCCGAAAAGGATGCCCGCGTGGTGGAATTGATCTTGCGCGAGAGCCAGGCAGTGCTGCGCAGCCGCCCAGGGTCGATCATTGTGGAGCACCGCCTGGGGTTTGTGTGCGCCAGCGCGGGGATCGATCATTCCAATGTCGCTGGCAACGGCACCCTGGCGGCAGGCAGCCAGGGTGAGGAATGGGTGCTGCTGCTGCCTGAGGATCCCGATGCCTCAGCCCAAGCCCTGCGAGAGCGGCTTGAGTCTGCCAGCGGGGCAGGCCTGGGGGTGCTGATCATCGACTCGCATGGGCGGGCCTGGCGCCTGGGCGTGGTGGGTGTGGCCATTGGCCTGGCAGGCCTGCCGGGCCTGGTGGATCTGCGCGGCCAATCGGATTTGTTTGGTTACACCTTGAAGATCACCCTGATTGGAGCGGCGGATGAACTGGCTGCCGCTGCGTCTTTGGTAATGGGCCAGGCGGCTGAGGGTACGCCCGTGGTGCATGTGCGCGGCTTCCCATATCCCCTGCGCGATGGCCGCCTGGCAGAATTATTGCGCCCCAAAGAACAGGATATGTTCCGCTAATGGATCTCAGCCCACAATCATCTGAATTCTGGTCGCACCTTGAGCGTCTGGTTGCCACCAGCCAGGTGGTGATCGATCGCCCCAAAGGGTCAGCGCACCCGCGTTATCCTGGGATGATTTACCCGCTGGATTATGGATATTTGCACCCCACCACCACTGTAGATGGCGGCGGGGTGGATGTGTGGGTGGGTTCTTTGCCAGGCCGGGCACTGGTGGGGGTGTTGTGCTCGGTAGACCTGCACAAACGCGATGCAGAGATCAAGGTTCTGTTGGGCTGTGACGATGCGGATATTGACCAAGTATTGGAATTCATGAACAAAGGGAGCCTGCGCGGTATGTTGGTGCGGCGCGGGGGAGAGTGAAGGTGATACGTTGATCCATGTTGTGGCATTGGCGGGGGGCGTGGGCGGGGCCAAGTTGGTGGATGGCCTGGCTCAGCTTCTGCCGCCCGAAAACCTGACGGTTATCGTCAATACCGGGGATGATTTTGAGCACCTGGGCCTGAAGATTTGCCCTGACCTGGATACCGTCTGTTATACCCTGGCTGGGCTTGCCAACACGGCTAGCGGCTGGGGGCGGCAGGAAGAGAGCTGGAATGCCCTGGAGAGTTTGAAAGCCTTGGGTGGGCCAGATTGGTTTCGCCTGGGCGACCGGGACCTGGGGCTGCACCTGGAGCGCACCCACAGGCTGAGCGCCGGGCAGAGCCTTAGCCAGGTGACAGCTGATTTTTGCCGGGCGATGGGTGTAACCCATCCGGTTCTGCCGATGAGCGACCAGCCTGTTCCCACGCTTGTGCTTACCAGTGCGGGGGAGTTGGCCTTCCAGGAGTATTTTGTTCACCGGCAGTGCCAGCCTCAAGTGACCGGTTTTCGCTTCGAGAATGTGCAAGCAGCCCACCCGGCCCCTGGTGCGTTGGAGGCATTGGCAAGGGCGGATGTGGTGGTCTTCTGCCCTTCAAATCCGTGGGTCAGCATTGATCCCATCCTGGCGGTGCCGGGGATGCGCCAGGCGGTTGGTGAGCGCCCGGTGGTGGCGGTCTCACCGATCATTGGCGGGCAGACGGTTAAAGGTCCGGCAGCAAAAATGTATGCTGAGCTGGGCATTGCTCCCTCAGCTCTGGCGGTTGCCATGCACTACAACCGGCTGCTGACGGGCTTTGTCTTAGACAGCCTGGACGAAAGCCTGGCTGATTCGATCGAGGATGTGGGTGTGCAAACCTGTGTCACAGATACATTGATGGTAGTTCCGGATGATCGGAAACGTTTAGCTGGTGAAGTGATACAATTCTGCCAGGGCCTGGTGGAAAACGCTGGGCCGGCTAAGGGCAAATGATCAGATGACATTATGGGCAATCGTACCGGTTAAGCCTTTGCAGCGGGGAAAATCCCGTTTGGCAGATGTGTTGAGCGAAGATGAGCGTGCGGCGCTTAATCAATGTATGTTGGAGAATACGTTGGATGTGCTATCTCAGGTGCCCAAGCTTGAGCGTGTGTTGGTGATCAGCCGCGACCCGCGGGCGTTGACCGTGGCGCGCGACCATAAAGCACATACTATCCTGGAGCATGGCGCTCCAGAGCTGAACACCGCTCTGGAACGGGCAACTGCCTTTGCACGCAAATATGCGCCAGGTGGGGTTCTGATCCTACCGGCAGACATCCCGTTGATGACGGTTGACGACGTATCTACGATGATCAGTAGGGCCAAAAAGCCCCCCGTGGTGGTGATCGCTCCTGACCGGCACCGGGTAGGCACCAATGCGCTGCTGCTCTCACCCCCGGGGCTCTTTCCTTATGAATTCGGCCCCGATTCATTTGCCCGCCACTGCCAGGCGGCACAGCGGGCGGGCGCTCGCCTGCAAATCTTTGATTCACCCTCCCTGGCCCTGGATTTGGACACGCCAGAAGATCTTGAGCTGGTCAACCAGGCGATGGAGCCAGTGAGCAACTGATCTCTGCGTGATGGGCTGAACTTCGGTTTCGTGATCGATGCATGATCAGTAAAGACAAAAATTTCGACCATTTTAATCAGGAGGATGACATGACCGAACGAGTAGCTTTGTATTTGCAAGATGCTCATGATCTGCGAGACGGGTTGGATTACGTGCGCTATGCTGAACAACGGGGTTTCGAAGCGGTTTGGCAGGCCGAATCGCGCCTGGTGCGGGATGCGATCGTGCCGATGGCAGCCTATGCCGCGGTGACCGAGCGTCTGAAGATCGGCTCGGGCGTGATCAATAACTGGACGCGCAATATTGGCCTGCTGGCGGCAACTTTTTTGACATTGGATGACCTGGCCCCGGGGCGCGTGATCTGCGGCATCGGAGCCTGGTGGGACCCATTGGCACGCAATGTGGGTATCGAACGCCGCAAGCCGTTGGTGGCAATGCGTGAGACGGTGGAGGTCTTGCGCCGTTTGTTGAACATGGAACGTGTCACCTTCCACGGCGAATTCCACCACGTGGATGGGATTGAACTGGATGTGGTGCATGGCCGCCGCTCTCCACGCCAGGTGTCGATCATGATTGGTGCAACGGGCGATCAGATGATGGAACTAACCGGTGAAATCTCTGATGGCGCCGTGCTGAATTACTGCGTGCCCCCAGAATATAACGTGAGGGCTTTGGAGCTCTTGGATAAAGGGGCCCGCAAAGCCGGGCGTACACTGGATGACCTGGATCGCCCACAATTGGTGGTGTGCTCAGTGGATCATGACCACGATAAGGCGATCGACTATACCCGTATGTTGTTGTGCCAATACCTGGCCCAGCAGCCGCACATTGCCAAGGCTTCGGGTGTTTCGCAAGATGTGGTGGCCCAGATCCAATCAATCCTCGGATGGCCGGCTACCAAAGAGCAGATCAACAAGGCCAAGCACCTGGTGCCCGAAGATCTGATCTACCGCATCACGGCTTCGGGAACGCCCGATGAAGCGCGTGCCAAAGTTGCTGAATATCGGAAGCAAGGCTGCACCTGCCCCATTTTGTATCCGGCTGGTGGAAATGTGCGCCTGTTGATCGATACCTTTGCACAGGCCTGAGTAAGATTAATCTAGCATTTATGGGGGGGGCATTGCCCCCCCTTTAAGGATTGTGTCTGTCGTCAGGATCCTTGGGGCAATGGCAGAGGGTATAATTAACCAGTTGATCTTTCACTGAGGAGAACTACATTGCGCAACCGCCAGCCCAATTCTCGACATTGTTTTATCTGCGGTCTCGAAAACCCGCATGGCTTGAAATTGAAATTCTATCAAACCGCCCCTGGCGAGGTGCTGGTGGAATATACCGTCCCGGAGCATTTCCAGAGCTATCCGGGGGTTGTGCATGGTGGGATTGTGGCGTCTATGTTGGATGAAGCGGCGGGTCGGGTTTACACCAAAGACCCTGTCGAAGGCGAACCACGGTTCATGTACACCGCCCGCCTGGATGTGCGTTATCGCAAGAATGTGCCCATTGGGCAGCCCCTGCGCGTGGTAGGGCGGGCCGGCAAAGATAAGGGCCGTGTCGCCACTGCCACCAGCGCCATTTATTCTGCGGATGGGCAGTTGCTGGCAGAAGCAGAGGCACTGCTTGTGAACGTGCCCTCAGAAGGGATGACGCAGGCTGACCTGGAAGCTTTGGGTTGGAAAGTTTACCCTGAAGAGGATCAAGAGCTTGAATAACCTTTTTCTCGGGATGCCTGGCTAACAAATGTCTTAGCATGAAGATCAAAATCCCCCACGTCAGAAGCCGTCAAATTGACTCGTTGTTGAACGAGTGGCGTGCTCGCGTCTTGCGTGTGGTGTTGATGGTGATGACGGTTGTGGGGCTGCCGATCTTGGTGGTAGCAATTGCTGGGGGTTGGCAAGATCCTGCCCAGCGACCGGCAATGCTGCTTTATGTCCTGTTGTACGTGATTTTGATTGCCATTACCTACCTCAGGCAGGTGCCTGCCCAGGTAAAGGGCTGGGTTATCCTGGTGCTTTTGTATGTGGTGGGGGCGGTTGCCCTGGTGCGAGGCGGGCTGCCTGGCGCGGGGCGAGAGTACCTGGTTTTGCTGCCGATTGTGGCGCTGGTATTGGTCAGTGTGCGCTCGGGGTTGGTGATGACCCTGCTTAGCCTGCTCACCCTGGCAGGTTTCACCTACCTGGCCCAGGCCCGAAAACTGGATCAGTGGTTGATCTATACCCAAAATCCCACCGATCTGACCAGCTTGTTGACCGAGGTGGTGCCAACCGCCATGATTGTGGTGGTGGTGTGCTTGTTGTTGGTGTTCTTGTTACGTTTTCAGGCCTCCAACCTTGAAGCCAAGCACAAGGCCATGTCAGACCTGGAGCAGGCCAAGGCGCGGCTAGAAGAGTACAACCAAAACCTGGAAGAAAAAGTCGAACAACGCACCGCACAGTTGGAAAAGCGCATTCAAGAACTGGCTGTCTTGAACCGCATCATGGGGTTGGTGACCGCTGCCAGGGATGCGCGTACGGCTCTAGACAGCGTAGCCCGGGAAATGCTTCAGATTTTTAATGGGCACAGTTGCGGCATCGCCCTGCTAGATGTGCAGCGTAATGGGTTGGTGTTGGTGGTTGATCAGCAGCGCGATCCAAATGCGCAGACAGATTTGGGCACTTTCATCCCTTTGGACGGCAATTTGTCATCCATGCGTGTCATCCAGACCATGCAGCCAATCAACATCGCAAATGCGCAAACCAGCCCCCTGACAGAAAAGATCCATGGCCTGTTAAGCGAGCGCCGATCGCGCTCGTTGATGATCATCCCCATGGTGGCGCGGGGTGAAGTCTTTGGCACGATTGGTGTGGACCGGGATGAGAAGGCAGTCTCTTTCTCAGACGAAGAAGTGAAGCTGGCAGAGACCATTACCGGGCAGATCAGCGGGGCGATTGAAAATGCCCGCTTGTTTGAAGCTATGCAGCAGGCCAAAGATGCGGCAGAGGCCGCTAACCAGGCCAAGAGTGTCTTCCTGGCGACGATGAGCCATGAGATCCGCACCCCCATGAACGCAGTGATTGGTATGACCAGCCTGCTGCTGGATACCAACCTGACCGCTGAGCAGCTTGAATTCACTGAGACGATCCGCCAGAGCGGGGATGCGTTATTGACCATCATTAACGATATCCTGGATTTTTCGAAGATTGAGGCCGGGCGGATGGAGCTGGAACGCCAGGCATTGAACCTGCGAGACTGCATTGAAAGTGCCCTCGATCTGTTAGCTACCCGGGCATCTGAGAAGTCACTGGATATCGCTTATTTGCTGGATGAAAAAGTTCCGGCTGCTATTTACGGGGATGTGACCCGCTTACGCCAGATCTTGGTCAACCTTTTGAGCAATGCGGTGAAGTTCACCGAGCTGGGTGAGGTGGTGGTCAATGTTCAATGTATGGGGCCAGCCCTGGCACCAGCAGGCAGCGTGGGGGCCGTGGCAGAAGGAAGCGATCCTTGTGAGGGTGCGTTCATGCTCCATTTTTCTGTGCATGATACAGGGATTGGCATTCCCTCTGACCGGGTTGATCATCTATTCCAATCCTTTACTCAGGTCGATTCTTCAACTACCCGCCGTTATGGCGGCACCGGCCTGGGGCTGGCAATCAGCAAACGCTTAGCAGAGCTGATGGGTGGCACGATGTGGGTGGAGAGTGAACTGGGCAAAGGCAGCACGTTCCACTTCACCATCAAGGCACAGCCTGCTCCAATCCCCACCCCGGCATATCTCGAGCGCGTTCAGCCCGATTTACACGGGCGGCGGGCTTTGATTGTGGATGATAATGCCACCAACCGCCGTATTCTGACCCTTCAGTCACAGTCTTGGGGGATGCTGCCGGCGGTAACGGCTTCGCCTTTGGAGGCTTTGGAATGGATCCGCCAGGGGCAGCAGTTTGATATTGCCATCCTGGATGTGCAGATGCCCGAAATGGATGGCTTGACCCTGGCCGCGGAGATCAAGCACCTGCGCGGGGCAGGTGTCATCCCCATGGTGATGCTCAGCTCGGTGGGGCCGCACGATGCAGGTGATGAAAATGATGCCTTTACGGTTTACCTCACTAAGCCTATTAAAGCTTCGCAGTTATATAACATTTTGGTCGATATTTTTGCAGTTGGCAGTGCCCCCGAATTGGCTTCGCCAGATGGCATGCACTTTGACCCCGAAATGGGCTCCCGCAATCCGTTGCGCATCTTGCTGGCGGAGGATAACGCGGTTAACCAGAAGCTGGCTTTAAGGATGCTGGAACGGATGGGATACCGGGCAGACGTGGCAGGTAATGGCCTGGAGGTTTTGGATGCTCTGCAGCGCCAGGATTACGATGTGGTGCTGATGGATGTGCAAATGCCCGAAATGGATGGCCTGGAAGCCTCCCGGCGCATCCATCAGGATTTGCCAGCCGAGCGCCGCCCACGGGTGATTGCCATGACCGCCAATGCCATGCGCGAAGACCGCTCGGCCTGCCTGGCGGCTGGCATGGATGATTACCTGGCCAAGCCGATCCAGGTGGATGAGTTGATCTATGCGCTAAAAAATTGCCGTCTGGCAGCCAATCTTGCATCTCGCAAAGATGGGTTGGTAGAGGTTGCTTTGCAATCAAATGCGCCTGGCCAGCCAGCCCCGGCGGCGCCTCAAGCTGATGCTTCGCAGATATTGGATCTTACCCAGATCTGGGGTATGGCTGGGGGTGACAGCGGGTTTGTCAAAGATCTGATCGCCACTTTGCTGGAGGATGGGCCGCACCAGTTGGAAGCGATGCGCCAGGCGATCGAACAAGGCGATGTCGCCGCGCTGCGGCTTGCCGCCCACAGCCTCAAGGCAAACAGTGCCCAGTTTGGGGCGCACAAGCTCACCCGGCTTTGCCGCGAACTGGAATACATGGGCAAGGAAAGTCGCCTGGATGGTGCCGCCGATCTGCTGGATCAGGTTGGCATTCAGTATCAAGAGGTTGCCAGGATGCTGGCGGATGCGTTGAGGCAGTGAGTGGATAAGCGGCCCGGGACGATCCTTGTGGTGGATGACAACCGCCTGAACCGCATGAAGCTGGAGTTCAGCTTACAGCAGCAAGGGCATAAGGTTGACCTGGCTGAGAACGGTTTGCAAGCCATTGAAAAGATGCGTTCCCAGGCCTTTGACCTGGTGTTGTTGGATATTTTGATGCCAGAAATGGATGGCTACCAGGTATTGGATGCCATGAAGCAAGAACCGGCTTTGCGTTCTTTGCCAGTGATTGTGATCTCGGCTTTGGATGAACTGGAAAGCATTGTGCGCTGCATTGAGATGGGTGCAGAAGATTACCTGCCCAAGCCTTTTAATCCGGTGCTGCTAAGCGCGCGTATCGATGCCTGCCTGGAAAAAAAGCGCCTGCGTGACCAGGAGCAAGCTTACCTGGCTACCTTGCAAGAAGAGCGTGATAAAGCCGAGCACCTGTTGTTGAACATCCTGCCGCAGCCGGTGGCCGAAAAACTCAAGCGCGGCGAATTGGTGATTGCGGATAGCTTTGCAGATGTAACCGTGCTGTTTGCAGATATTGTTGGCTTCACGCGCATGGCTGAGAACATGACCCCAGGCAACCTGATCATGATGCTGAATGGGGTCTTCTCTTGTTTCGATGAATTGGCAGCCAAGTACGGCCTGGAAAAGATCAAAACGATCGGTGATAATTACCTGATCGCCGGCGGCTTGCCAACCCCCAGGCCAGACCATGCCGAGGCAGTGGCCGCGATGGCCTTGGATATGCAGCAGGCCATTGGCAGCATGGCAGATACCGCACTCGAGACAAGCCAGGGCCGCCCGGTGCGCATTCGCATTGGGATCCACACTGGGCCTGTTGTGGCAGGGGTGGTGGGGCGCAAGAAGTTCATTTATGACCTGTGGGGAGATACAATGCGCGTGGCTGAAAGCATGGAAGCGAACGGTGTACCAGGACGGATCCAGGTTTCAGCGGTGACGAAGGAGCGGCTGCAAGACAAGTACTTGTTTGAGGCGCGCAGCTTGATCCCGGTGACCAACAAGCCCGATATGATGGCCTACTTTTTGATTGGTAAGAAGGAGTGAATTTGGAATGATCGTTGAATACCAACGTCCAAAAACAATTGATGAAGCTCTGCGGTTGATAAAACGGTCAGAGCCATTGACCCTGCCCCTGGGCGGCGGGACGGTGCTTAACCGCTGGGCCCAGGCAGAGTCTCGAGCGGTGGCTGTAATTGATCTGCAGGCCCTGGACCTGAACAAGATTGAAGTGCGCGGAAATAACCTGCACCTGGGCGCAACGGTCACTTTGCAGAACTTGCTGGATCATCCGGGCTTACCGGATATATTCTATGAGGCGATCCGGCTGGAAGTGACGCACAACTTGCGCCAGGCTGCCACCCTGGCGGGAACCCTGGCATCTGCAGACGGCCGCTCTCCACTCACAACGGTCATGTTGGCTTTGGATGCTTCCCTGACCATCCGGAAAGTGGGCGGCAGTGAGAAGATTGGCCTCGGTAGTTGGCTGCCCATGCGGCAGGCCGGACCGAGCCGCGGATTGATCACGGAAATCGTGCTGGCGGCTACTACGGTCAAGCTTTCATATCAATCTGTGGCGCGCACGCCTGCTGACCGGCCAATTGTTTGCGCGGCACTGGCGCAATGGCCGGCAGGCCGTACACGCCTGGCGTTGGGTGGATGGGGCACTGCCCCGCTCTTGGCGATGGATGGACCTGAGCCCGGAGGGGTGGAGGCTGCAGCACACAATGCTTACAGCCAGGCAGATGATCAATGGGCCAGTGCCGAATACCGCTGTGCAATGGCTGCAACCCTGGCAAAACGCTGCCTGGAATGAGGCAGTGATCAGGTTTTGATGGAGCAAACTCGAATGAAGTATCGTTGGATTTACCTAGGTATCTTAGGGTGTTTGATCCTGGCGGCCGCGGGGTACTTCGGCGCCACCAGTTTGATTGATTCGTTGTATGTATATCGCTCGCCCTTGAGCGAGACCCCGCCTCAGCCTGCCCAGCCCTTGGGCCAGCCTCTGACCCAGCGGGTGGTATTTGTGTTGATCGACGGCTTACGCCTGGATACTTCGCTGGATGCAGAAGTGACCCCCTATCTGAATGAACTGCGCCAGCAGGGGGCCTGGGCCACCATGCACAGTCAACCCCCCTCGTATTCTGAGACGGGTTATTCGGTGCTCTTTACGGGCGCCTGGCCTGATATCAGCGATGGGCCAGCAGTGAACCTGGATTACGAAGCCATCCCTACCTGGACCCAAGACAACCTGTTCGCCGCAGCAGAGCGTGTCGGGCTGCAAACGGCCATCTCGGGTTATTATTGGTTCGAGAAGTTAGCCCCTCAGTCGGCGGTGCAGGCTAGCTTTTACACGCCCGGCGAAGACCAGGAGGCTGACCGCCAGGTTGTTGATGCGGCCTTACCCTGGCTTGAAACCAGAGATTACCAATTGGTGCTGATCCATTTAGACCAGGTGGATTATGCCGGGCACCATGAGGGCGGGCCAATTGATGTGCGTTGGGACGAGGCCGCTCGCCGCTGTGATGATCACTTGCGAGAGATTGCAGCCAGGCTGGATTTTAGCCAGGATACCTTGCTGGTGGTCAGCGATCACGGTCATATTGACCGGGGCGGACACGGCGGGCAAGACGCCGTGGCCTTGTTGGAACCTTTTGTGCTGGTAGGGGCAGGCGTAAAACCTGGTCAGTATGAGGATGTGTACATGGTGGATGTGGCCCCCACGCTGAGCGTGTTATTGGGGTTGAACCTGCCGGCTGCCACCCAGGGGCAGGCGCTCACCGATATGCTGCTGCTTTCGGCTGAGCAGTTAGCTGCCATCCAAAGCGCTGATGCGGCTCAAAAACAACTGTTGACGGATACTTACGTCCGGGCCATTGGAGAGGCAGATGGGCAAACCATTCCCGAGGCGCGGGCTGCCCGGCTGGCAGGCGAGCGTCTGCCGCGCTTGCTGTTGGCACTGGTGGTCATGCTGATCCCGGTGGCTATCCTGGTTTGGAAGCGCAGCCGGATTGTAGCCTGGCTGCTGGGCGGGGCGGTGTTGTACCTGGTTATTTTCAACCTGCGATATGCGGTTTTAAGCGGGCGCACCTATACGCTCAGTTCTGTTATCAGCCCAACTGACCTGATCATGTACAGTGCGGTGACGGCGGCAATTGCCCTGATCGCGAGTTGGCTGGTGGTGATGCTGGGGCTAAGGGCCTTGCGTGGCAGTGCCCGCATTGCCGCTGAAACATCCCTGGGATTGACATTTGCCGTGATCTTCTTGCTGGCGCTGCCAGTGGCGGTCAGTTTTGTGCTCAACGGCCCAGTGGTGGGGTGGACCCTGCCGGAATTTAACAGCACGTTCCTGTCATTCATTTCCTTGATCCAGGGATTGATCGTCTCGGTTTTGGGGATTCTCTTGGCAGGGATATCGGCATTGTTGGCAATGATATTGAAACCGAAAGACGCAGCGTAACGATTGGAATCGTTCAACGACGGAGTAAAGATGAAGATTTCGCTGAGCATTAACGGCACCCTACAAGAAGTATCGGTTGCGGCAGGCGACAGCCTGTTGAAGGTCTTGCGCGGCCTGGGTTATTACGGCGCAAAGCACGGTTGCGACCATGGTGAATGCGGCGCTTGTGCGGTGCTGCTGGATGGCAAGCCGGTTAATTCGTGCTTGCTGTTGGCAGCGCAAGCTGAAGGTCATTTGATCCAGACCATTGAGTCATTGGGAGAGCACCCCCAGCAGGGCTGGAAGATTACCGATGGCCTGCATGTGCTACAGCAGGCTTTTATCGAGAGCGGCGCCATCCAATGCGGCTACTGTACCCCGGCGCAACTGCTGGCGGCCAAGGCGTTGCTAGATCGTAACCCTGATCCATCTGAAGAGGAAGTACGCCAGGCGCTCTCAGGTGTATTGTGCCGCTGCACCGGCTATGTGAAACCGGTCCAGGCAGTGCTGCACGCGGCGGCGGTGCTGGGGGGGAAGTTCTCCGCGAGCCTGACTTCTGAAGGCGGGATTCCGGTCAGTGGCACGGGTTTCTGGGGCTCTGCCCAAGGGCCTGGCGATGTGATCGAAGAGCCTGACCGCCCGGCTGATCCGGCTTCACCTGCCGTGCAGGCGCGTCCCAGGTCTAGGGTAGTGGTTACACCGCAGCCGGTAGCCCTCCAACGGGTAGGTAAATCAGAAATTAAGGTGGATGCCGTCAAGCTGGCGCAAGGTAAGCCTGCTTTTGCCGCTGACATGGAACTACGCGGTATGTTATACGCCAAGGTACTGCACAGCCCGCATGCACATGCCAACATCCGGCGCATTGATGCCAGCCGGGCGCGTGCCCTGCCGGGGGTGGCGGCAGTATTGACCTGGCAAGACATCCCGCGTGTGATCTACTCCACCGCCGGGCAGTCAGATCCCATCCCCGGCCCGTTGGATGCTTTCTCATTGGATCATAAGGTGCGTTTTGTGGGTGATCGGGTGGCCTTTGTGGCGGCTGAGACAGAAGAAATCGCTGAGCAAGCCTTAAAGTTGATCGATGTAGAATACGAGCTGTTACCCACTTTGCTCGACCCAGCCCAGGCCATGCAGCCTGCTGCGCCGCGCTTGCACGACGAACCCGAATTTGTCAATTTTGCCGACTCAGACCCCGCCCGAAACCTGGCGGCGGAGATCCGCATTGATATTGGTGATGTGGAAAAAGGCTTTGCTGATGCTGACCGTATTTTTGAGGCTGAGTACGAGGTGCCCAAAGTGCAGCAAGCCCATATCGAGCCGCACGTAACGGTGACCTATTGGGACGAGGATGACCGCCTGGTGATCCGTACCAGCACCCAGGTGCCTTTCCACATCCGGCGGGTGCTGGCGCCAGTGTTGAAGCTGCCGGTCAAGCGCATCCGGGTGATCAAGCCGCGCATTGGCGGCGGCTTTGGCGGCAAGCAAGAGATCTTGATTGAGGATGTAGCTGCTCACCTGACGATTGCCACGGGCCGCCCCGTGATTTATGAATACAGCCGTGAAGAAGAGTTCATTGCTGCGCGCTCACGCCACCCCATGCGCGTGCGCATGAAGACCGGCGTTAAGCTGGATGGAACTATTACAGCTAATTCTATGGAAGCCTTGAGCGATACGGGTGCTTATGGCTGCCACGCGCTGACGGTGACCGGCAACACAGGGCACAAGGCCATGGCTTTATATGTGGGAGATGGCCCGTACCGCGAGAACCCCAACATCCGTTTCTATGCCGACGTGGTGTACACCAACCATCCGCCAGCCGGTGCTTACCGGGGTTATGGCGTTCCGCAGGGTTATTGGCCGCTGGAGCGCCATATGGAGAAGATTGCCCGCGCCATGGGTTTCGATCCATTGGAGTTCCGGCTTAAGAATGCCTTGCGCGCTGGTGAGCTGCATCCCTTCAGCACAGCCTGGAGCGAGGGGCGTGAACCACGCCCTGAGACTATCCAGACTTGCGGGTTGGAAGAATGTGTGCGCCAGGGCAAGGCTGCCATTGGCTGGGATCAAAAATATGGCCAGGCGGCCTGGCATGATGTGCCAGGCAAGCCTCACCTGCGTAAAGGGGTGGGCGTGGCGATGGTGATGCAGGGCACGGCTATTCCATACCTGGATATGGGGGCTGCCAGCATCAAAATGAATGATGATGGCTCTTTCAATTTGCTCATTGGAGCCACCGACCTGGGGACCGGTTCGGATACCGTTCTGGCGCAGATGGCAGCAGAGGTGCTGGGCGTGCGGGTGGAAGATGTGGTTGTATACTCTTCAGATACCGATTTCACTCCCTTTGATAAAGGCGCTTACGCATCAAGCACCACGTACATCTCTGGCGGCGCAGTGACACGTGCTGCCGAGAAGGCGGCTGAGCAGATCCGCCAGCGGGCCGCAAATATGCTCAACGAGCGTCTGAAAGCATCGGGCGCACAAGCACTGTCTGCTGCGATGATATCCTTGTCAGATGGGCGGGCGTCTGCGCCCAACGGTGAATTTGTGACCCTGGCAGAAGTGGCTCACAATGCCCTGCACCATGAGAACCAGGAACAGATCATGGCGGTGGCCTCTTATATGTCGCCGGTATCGCCGCCGCCCTTTGCTGCCCAATTTGCCGAGGTAACCCTGGATATTGAGACGGGCCAGGTGAAGGTGGACAAGCTGGTGATGGCAGTCGATTCGGGCGTCATCGTCAACCCGCTGACGGCCTCTGGCCAGATTGAGGGCGGGATGACCCAGGCTCTGGGCTATGCAGTTTGTGAAGAAATGGTGTATGATGAGAAGGGCCAACCGCGCGAGCGTGATCTGCGCGATTATCATATTTTCCTGGCCCATGAAATGCCAGAGCTGGAGACGATTTTTGTGGAGACCTACGAGCCATCGCACCCATTTGGTGTGAAGGCTGTGGCAGAGATTCCGATGGATGGGGTGGCTCCGGCAGTTGGCAATGCAGTGTTAGACGCCAGCCTATATGCACCCGACGGCCGCGGTGTGCAGATCAATGAGAACCCAGTTACGCCCGAAAAGGTGTGGCGGGCGTTCATGCGGCCTGCGGGTACGGCTACATCCTAACTGGTTTATCCAGCTCACAACGAGGGATTGTAAGAATTGATGACTTCTGCTCAAGAATCTGATCGTTATCCTGAAGAGCGTCGCCTGGTGACGGTGATGTTTGTGTCCGTCCAGGGTTTGAATGCTTTGGTCGAGCGGGTGGAATTGGACACCTTGCGAGAGGTGGTACGTGAAGCCTGGCCCCGGTTGGAAGCAGTGGTTGCGCGGCATGGCGGGTACATCTGCAAGCACATGAGTGACATGCTGATGGCGGTGTGGGGTGTGCCGGCCCTGGGCGAAAATGACGCTGAGCGCGCTGTGAGAGCGGCCCTGGAGATCCAAAAAACTGTTGCTGGGTATGTCAAATTTGCCGAGAAACAAGGGCTGGCGCTTCAACTACGTATTGGAATGTACACCGGACAAGTTTATGCCGGTTATGTTGGCTCGCAGAAAGAATACACGGTCATGGGCGAAGTGGTCAACCTGGCCTTTCGCCTGGCAGACGCGGCTGAGGCAGAGACGATCTTGATCGGAGATGCCACCAACCAGGCTGTACGTGGAGCCTTCCAGGTGCGCAAACTTCCGCAGATCCAATTGAAGGGTTTCCCAAAGCCGGTCGAGCCTTATGAGGTCATTGATACGCAAGCTACTTCAGGCCGGGCACGTTACGGCACCCTGGATAACCTGCCGACCCGCATGACCAGCCGGTCTGAGGTGTTGAGCCAACTGAACGAACAATACCAGGAGGTGGTGCGCTCGGGCAAGCCGGCTTTGATCCTGGTGAGCGGTGAGCCAGGGATTGGAAAATCACGCTTGCTGATGGAGTTTTCTGGCCTCTTGGAGAGCAATAACAACTCTTTCTACTTGTTATCGGCACGCGCCCTGGCTCAAACGGCCCGGGTGCCCTTTCACATGTGGAAATTGGTCTGGTACAACCGTTTTGGCTTGCGGCCTGATGAAAGCCCGGCGGTAACCAATGAGAAGTTTTTGCGTGAATTCCAGCGCGCCTGGGGGCGGACGTTGGGCCCGGTGCCGCTCTTGGAGGCGGCGCACCTGGTAGGCAGCCTGGTGGGCCTTGCCTGGCAGGGCAGCCCCTACTTGGCCTCCTTTGCCCAAAATCCACAGGGCCGGTTGGAGCGGGCTTTTGAGTTGACGCGTGAGTTGATGAAGCGGATTGCGAGCTCGCGCCCTACCACGCTGGTGTTGGATGATCTTCAATGGTCAGATCCAGACAGCCTGGAATTGGTCCTGTCTTTGTTGAATAATTCTTCAGATAGCCGCCTGCCTTTGTTGATTGTGGCAGGTGTAGCGCCTGAATTTTTGGATCATCCCTGCCAAACACAAACCTGCAAGTTGTCTGACCTGGGGCGGGTGATCCGGTTGGACCCGCTGCCAGCCAATGCCGAAACGGTGATGAATGCTTATCCGAACCTGGCTTCTCTGCCGGATCATGTTTTGGCCCCGCTGGTGCGGTATGCGGCAGGCAACCCATACTTCTTGGAAGAGATCGTGCGCCTGCTCTTGAAGAGCAGTGAACAAGGCGGCGAGGAATTGATGTATGAGAAGCTGTCTCAACTGCGCACGCAGCCACCTGAATCGTTGCCTGCTTTGCTCAAGACCCGCCTGGCTGATCTGCCGCGCCTGGCAAGAGCTGCGGCGATGTTGGCGGCAGTCTCGGGGCGTGTATTTTGGGTAGGCGGTATTGAATCGGCCGTGCGTGCTTTTGTGGGGAAGCATACCGACCTGCACCTGACGGTGCCCTCGGTGCTGGCTGAACAGTCGGTACAAGAAGGGCTGCGTTTATTGGTCAAAGCAGAACTGGCTTTCCCGCGCGCCAACAGTGAATACTCTAGCGAGCAGGAATACATTTTCAAGCACGATGTCCTGCGCGACCTGGCATATGAGTTGATCCCGACCGCTTACCGCCTGCAGTACCATCTGGCAGTTGGTCATTGGATGATGAAGCACGCAGACCCCGATTTTCTGATCATGGCGGCTGATCAGTTTGAGGCCGCAGGCTCTATCAACGAAGCGGTTGCAGCTTGCTTGCAAGCTAGTGACCTGTTCAAGCAGCGCGGTGCACATAGTGAGGCGCAGGTGCTGCTAAACCGCGTCGAACAACTGCGTGAGCAGGCTGCGAATAAAAAGGCTTGAGTTAGAGGATAGAAACGCCATCTATGACTGACCAGACCTATGTGATTGGGCATGTGAACCCCGATACCGATTCTGTGGCTGCCGCCATGGGCTATGCCTGGCTGCTGCGAGAGCGAGACGGTACAGATGCCATCGCAGCACGCGCCGGGGCTACCAATCTTCAAACTACCTGGATTCTAAGACGCCTGGGATTGGACGCCCCTCTGCTGTTGACCGATGCCTCGCCGCGTTTTGATGCGGTCACCCGCCGCCTGGATACCGCCACGCCCGAGAGCCCACTGCGCGAAGGCTGGGGAATTGCCAGCCGCACGGGGGGCGTTGCCCCCATCGTGAGCGATGACGGTGTGCCTTTGGGGTTGGTCACTGGTCTTAGCCTGTTCAATTACCTGGGTAAGTTGGTTGGCCCTCACTTGCGGCGGCAAGAAATGCGCCTGGCAGAGATTTTAGATACGCCCTGCCGCGAAGCCTGCGATACAGAAGCGCCGCGCTTCCCGGCTGGCTTGCGCATCCGCGATGTCATCAATCGCATCTTGCGCGAAGAACATAATGACTTCTTGGTGGTAGACGAGAAAGGCCTTTATGTGGGCGTGGCCAACCAGCGGGATGTGTTGAACCCGCCGCGCTTGCGCATCGTGATGGTCGATCATAACGAACCGGGTCAGGCCTTGGGTGCAATTGAAGAAGCTGAGCTGGTCGAGATCCTGGATCACCACCGTCTGGGGAATAATTCCACCCATGTGCCGATCCGCTTTACGGTGGATATCGTGGGCAGCACCAGCACCCTGGTCTCTGAGCGCATCGAGGATGCAGGCTTGAGCGCCCCACCAGCCCTGGCTGGCATGCTTTTGTCTGGTTTGCTATCTGATACGTTGATCCTCACCTCGCCCACCACCACCGACCGCGACCGGCGGGCAGCCGAACGCCTGGGGCGTTGGGCTTTCGTTCGCAACAGTCCCCTGGCAGGTGAGACCATTCAGGATTATGGCAAACAGGTCATACAGGCTGGAGCGGGGTTAGCCACGCGTGACTCGCGCGAGATCGTCAGCTCTGATTTAAAGATCTATGAAGCCGGTGGTTTGCACTTTGCCATTGCCCAGGCCGAGGTGACCGACCTGATGCAGATGGATGAGCATTTGGAACCCCTTTCTGGCGCGCTGACCGAACTGCGCCAGCAGAGTGGCCTTGACTTTGCCATGCTGATGGTGACGGATGTGGTCGATAATGCCAGCCGTTTGTTGACCGTCAACGCGCCGCCGATGCTGGCCGACCTGCCTTATCCCCGCTTGCCGGATGGTACCTTTAGCGCGCCAGGCGTGGTCAGCCGTAAAAAGCAACTCTTGCCGGTGGTGTTGGGATTATTGGAGCATTGATATGCAGTCAATTTACCGGGTAATTGCTGATCTGGAAGAACGCAATGAAGCCGCCGCTTTGTGTACCATTGTGCGCAGCCGCGGCTCCACACCTCGCCACACCACCAGCAAAATGCTGGTTCTGCCTGATGGCAGCCTGGTGGGTTCAGTGGGCGGTGGTGAGATCGAGAATCGTGTCATCGCAGAGGCGCTCCAGGCCATGCTGGATGGCCAGCCGCGCCTGTTGGAATATAATATGGCCGACCCGCAGCGCGGCGATCCGGGCATCTGCGGTGGGCAGGTGGAGGTGTATGTGGAACCACTGCAACCTAAACCAACCCTGGTAGTTCTTGGCGCAGGGCATGTTGGCAAGGCCGTGGCGCACCTGGCGCATTGGTTGGGCTTTTCCGTTGCCGTCAGCGACGATCGGGTAGAGCTGTGTACCTCCGAGGCCATCCCCGATGGGAATGCTTTTTACCCCGTGCCGATGGCTGATCTGCCGGCCCATTTGAAGATCACCCCCTGGACCTACCTGGTGTTGACCACCCGCGGCGTGGATGTGGATGTGGCTGGCTTGCCGGCCCTATTGGAGACCCCGGCTGCCTACATTGGCCTGATCGGCTCACGCCGCCGCTGGGGCATGACCCGCAAGCAATTATTGGAAAAGGGTGTCAGCGAGGATCAATTGGGGCGCGTGCGTTCTCCGATTGGCCTGGAACTGAATGCTGAGACCCCTGAGGAGATCGCTGTCAGTATCATGGCTGAAATCATCATGCTGCAAAAAGGCGGCAGCGGCCAGACCATGACGGCACAAATGGAGAATAAAGATGTGGCATGAATATCATAATGTAATCGGTATTGAAGAAGCGGTACAGATCCTGGCGGAAAAAGGGGCGCATGCCCGCATTGTGGCCGGTGGAACTGACCTGGTGCTTGAGTTGGAGCGCGGTTTACGGAAAGGGATCGATGTGTTGGTGGATGTCAGCCGCATCCCAGGGCTGGATCAAATCAAACTGGATGATGAAGGCATGATCCACCTGGGGGCCATGGTGAGCCACAACCAATGCGTAGCCTCCCAATTGATCGTTGAGCGCGCCTTTCCACTGGCTATGGCTGCCTGGCAGGTCGGTGCGCCGCAGATCCGTAACCGCGGTACGGTGGCTGGAAACCTGATCACGGCCTCGCCTGCCAACGATACCATCTCTCCCTTGATGGCTCTTGGTGCCCAGGTGGTGCTGCGCTCTGTGCGCGGCGAGCGGCGCGTGGCGTTGGATGCCTTTTACATGGGTGTGCGGCGAACGGTGATGGAACCAGATGAGATGCTGGTAGAGATCATCTTCCCGGCCTTGCAACCCAACCAGCGTGGCAATTTCTATAAGCTCGGACTGCGGCGGGCGCAGGCCATCTCGTTGGTCAATGCGGCCGCGGTTCTGACGTTCGATGGCGAGCGCATTACGCATGCTTCCATCACCCTGGGGGCTGTGACCCCTAAGATTGTGCATGCTCAAGAAGCCGAAGCTTACCTGGTGGGGCGCAGGCCAGACGAAGAAACCCTGGCGGAAGCTGCCAGGCTGGCCAAGGCCTCGGCGCGGCCGATAGACGATGTGCGTAGCTCGAAGGATTACCGTCTGGATATGGTGCGCGTCTGTGTACAGCGCTGTTTGCAGGCCATCACGGGCCAATGCCAACCCGATTTCCCATCAGATCCGGTGTTGCTGTCTGCGGGCAGCCATGGCTTGGGGCTCACTGCCAGCCTGATGCACAACGACAGCCCGCAAACGGCCATCGAAACGATCATCAACGGCCAGCCCTACCGTTTCACTACGGGCCAGCACAAAACCCTGCTGCACCTGCTGCGCGAAGAGGCTGGCTTGATTGGCACCAAAGAAGGCTGCTCGGAGGGTGAGTGCGGGGCCTGTACCGTTTTTATGGATGGCATGGCGGTGATGAGCTGCCTGGTGCCTGCGCCGCGCGCCCATGGGGCAGAGATCGTGACGATCGAGGGCCTGGCCCAGGGCCAGCAGCTTCACCCGGTGCAGCAGTCCTTCATTGATGCGGGAGCGGTGCAGTGCGGTTACTGCACGCCGGGCTTTGTTATGTCGGCGGCTAAGCTGTTGGAGGAGCACCCACATCCTTCCACCGAGCAGATCAAGTGGGCCATCAGCGGCAACTTGTGCCGCTGCACGGGATATTATTCGATCGTTTCAGCAATTGAGAAAGCAGCACAAGCAGGCGAATAAAGGCGCCATCATTAATCTTGAACAGGGTGGGTAAAAGCCCGCCACAGGAGGTGTGAGATGGGTTTTGGTCCTGGAAGAATGGATAAAGGTCAACGTGAGCGTCCCTGGTCAATTCATCCAGTGTGGCGTGGAATTGGCTGTTTTTTGATCATCTTGGTTCCTATTATGGCCTGGGTTGGGGCAGATGTGTTCATGAATTCTCGCCTGGTCCCTTTGCCTGCCAACATGTACCAACCAATGGCGTTAGCCTATTCGGATGATACAGAGATCTTGTTTGTGAATACCTACATTGCCCAGGTGAACGGCTTCTTGAGCCGCTTCACCACTGGACAAATCCTCTTCTCGATTGCGTTTTTGTTCGTCGGTTTTGGCTTGATATCGATTATCTATGCCGTTATGTACCGCATGGGCGGGGCGCGCCGCTATGGGCGTTTTGACGCTCCTCCAATCAAGAAGCGCCGGCCCACGCAACGGTAAAAGTTTACATGGAAAGAACCGTTCCCAGCACGGCCTCAGAAGAGGTTGAGCTTTACCTGCGCACTTGCTATTCTTTGCTGCGCTCCACTGCTGATGTGCAGATTCGCACATTAGAAGAAGCGCATGCGGGGATGAAGTCGCTGCTGCATCCGGCGGCGCGCGAGCATACCCCCGATATGGCGGCACTGATCTATAGTACGCTGCGCCTACCGCCCTGCATTCACCAGGTGCAGTTGGTGGTGCTGGGCCAGAGCACTGAGGTTTTTGGGATGCACGGATTCTCTGCTATTGAAAGCTGGGAACAGGTCTCTGCTCCGGCCCGCCGCCGCCGTTCTTTTTATAATGGTCAAGACACGCTGGCTTGTTTCATCGCCAGCCGCAGTGATATTGACGATATTATCCCGGCGTTAACAGCTTACCAGATCGAGTGGAATAAGATCCACACCCTCTTGCAGCGTTTTGCGCCGAACCGTTTGAATTCTCGCTTTGTTGACCTTGAACAGCGCATTGGTGCTCAGAAAGAACTGGCTGATGCGCTGCAAATTTCGCTGGACGACCTGGGCCGGCTGCGCACGATCTGGGGCCGGGACTTTGTGTCTGTGTTGGAACGCATGGCAGCCGCCCCGCGCCGGCTGCGTGTACGCCTGTTGAGCGGCTCGTTGAGTTCTTACCGCCGGGCAACCGCCATGTGGTGGGAGCAGATCGAACGCGCCGCCCCCGACTTGCTGCGGCGTCCGGTTTATTTTGTCTCCAGCAATACCCACAGCCTGGTCAACCTGCTGACAGGCCACGCCATTCGCCAGCGTGATGCGCTGGTGGATTTCTTGGAAAAACCCGGCAATGAAGAGCTGCTGAAAGAGTGGCACACCGTTCAGAACCAGCAATCAGTTGCCAGCAAGCAAAATTTCCTCTATTATGTGCTGAAGAAATTCCAGGCCAATGAAGATGGGAAGCCCTGGGTGGAGGAACAGCGCCGGGCTGAGAAGGAAGGCGGGGTCCGCCGGGTATCCAGCGAGCACAGCTTTGACCTGGACGCCCAGGTGATCGAAGTCAGCCGCCTGCGGCCTGAGAACCTGGATCCGCGCCTGTCTGCTGAAGACCTGGACAGCCTTGCCAAAAGCGATGCCCTGATCTTGAACATTGATTACCCGCTGGGCCTTTCGGCTTACAACATTCTTACCGAGGTTGCTGAGCAGGTGGGCCGGGTGCTGGGAGTGTACGTGATGGGTAAGGCCGCATCGTTGAACGGCGCCGTGGGCGATATCGTCATCCCCAATGTCGTGCACGATGAGCATTCGCAAAATTCATACCTGTTTTCCAATTGCTTCACGGCTGCCAATGTGGCCCCCTATTTGTTATACGGCACGGTTCTGGATAACCAGAAAGCTGTGACGGTGCGCGGCACCTTTTTGCAAAATATGAATTATATGGATGTGTTTTATCGCGAAGGCTACACCGATATCGAGATGGAGGCTGGTCCGTATCTCTCAGCGGTGTACGAGATGTACCGTCCGGTGCGTCATCCTGTCAACGAGATCGTCAACCTGTACGCCCTGCCCTTTGACCTGGGGATCATCCACTATGTCTCAGATACACCCTTGAGCAAGGGACGCAACCTTGGGGCGGGCAGCCTATCGTATTATGGTATGGATTCTACGTATGCCGCATCGGTGGCGGTGCTGCGGCGCATCCTGCATAAAGAGCAGGCGCGATTACAGAACTGTTAGCGCGGTACCGGCCCGCATAGCAGCCTGAAATAAGGATGGAATGTCATGCAAGATAACCGTTCGAAAACAGGAATCCCGTGCGAAACTTGTCCGATGCGTCAAAAGGCAGAGGCAAACCCCAAATCTTTCTTTGCGCGGCTGTGGAAATGGCACACTGGCTGGTGCCCAGGTTGGAAGGCTTACCAGGCCTACCTGGCGCAAAAAGCGCAAGACACAGCGCCCCAACCATGATGTAATTCACCGGGTATGTTGGCGCAGGCCATGGGGGTAATGGTTTTTCAACAGACCTTTGACACAACGGCCCCAACCAAGGGGAAATCCGTCAATTGTCACCAAGGTCCAGCCATCAGGGGCTGGGCTGGAGAAGGTTTCGCCGCGCAAATAAGCTGCGGCTGAGCTTTCTTGGCTTGAGATAGCGTGGGTGTGCCAGACATCTGCGGCAGAGAGCCCCAACGCCAGGGCATGGGCTGGCTCGAAGCGCTCTTTTTTGAGCGTGCCCAGCCACCAGCCCGGATGGAGTACTTTCAGGGGGCGGCTGGCTTGTTTTTCCAGGTTGGGCAGGGCTTCGGGCAGCAGGTAGAGGTAAGAGCCCACGACTGCCAGGCGTGCTGAACTGCTCAGCGAATTCATTTCACCGTTCAAGGTGTGTTTGCAAAAGTCATCGAACAGTTGTTGAATGGGCCTGGATAGGCGCGCCGCGCCGCGGGCCGAAGCGGCTGGCTGGATGGCGGCATGCGGGTCCTTTTGCAACAGGGCGATGAAATGCCCCTCACCATCCAGGCGGTGAGGCCACAGGCGGGCTGCCTCAACCAACGGAAGCTGCGCATAGTCGCCAGTCCAATCTGGGCGGCCGGGGGTAAAGGCGGAAAAATCTGGCAACCGGTTAGGGCCAGCGGATGGCCGGATGGGTAGCAGTCTGAACTCAGGATGCTCGCTTAAGAAACGACCGATAACGGTTTCATCTTCTTCGGGGGCAAAGGTGCAGGTGGTATAGGCCAGGCAGCCACCGGGACGCAGCAGGCGGGCAGCCTGCTCTAAGATGGCTGATTGACGGGCGGCGCAGGCGGCGGGCATTTCGGGCTGCCATTCGCGGCGGGCGGCCTCGCTTTTGCGGAACATGCCCTCGCCAGAGCAGGGGGCATCCACCAACACCCGGTCAAAAAAAGCACCAAAGGTTTCTGCCAGGCGAGCGGGGGTTTCGTTGGTGATGGTGGCTATTTGCACGCCGCAGCGTTCCAGGTTTTCTGCCAGGTCCCAGGCACGCTGGGGGTGGATCTCATTCGCCACCAGCAGCCCCTGGTTCTGCATCAGGGCAGCCAGGTGGGTTGCCTTGCCGCCCGGCGCGGCAGAGAGGTCGAGCACCTTCTCGCCGGGCTGGGGCGCCAGCACCTCCGCGGCAGCCATGGCAGAAGGGTCTTGCAAGTAATATAACCCGGCGGCGTGGTAGGGATGTTTGCCGGGGGAGCAGGGGCTGAAATCATCGCCGCCAACCTGGGATGGGTACGCGGCCTCAGGCACGATCAAGAAGCCCGATGGGCACCAGGGCAGCCCCTTCAGTGCGTAGGGGGCAATGGCCTGGAAATGGGCCGGAGAAAGCTTGAGAGTGTTTACGCGCAGGCCGCTGGTAGGCGGCTGGTCATAGCTGGCAATGAACCGAGGGTATTCGTCGCCCAGCAGGTGCTGCATGCGGGCCAGGAAGAGGGGATGCAGAGAGAAGGGCATGCCGTATGCCTGCTCACCCCAAAAAGAGACTCATATGATGCGCCTCCCCGCCACATCATACGCTTCGATCTCGGCTTTGGCAGATGGGCTGGCGGGGTATTCGTCGGCGAAAAGAGTCCAGATCATTGTCTCGCGCAGGCGGCCCTGGTGATCGGTGGTGCGGGCGTGCAGGGTGGCTTCGTGGCGATACCCCAATTTGCGCGGCACCGCCGCAGAAGCCAGGTTCAGTACATCGCAGTGGATCTCCACGCGCCTGATGTGATCGATTTCAAAGGCCACTTTGGTCAGGGCGGCCGAGAGCTCGGTTGCCAATCCCTGGTTGGCATGGCCCTGGTCAATCCAATAACCGATCTCGCGCGTATCTTCGCCCTGGCGGGTGTGTAAGCCGGTGCTTCCCAGCACCGATTTACCATCCCGGCTAAAGACCCCGTAGACGAAATCCTGCCCCAGGTCAAAGCGGCCGCGCCAGCGGCGCAGCATCTCGATCCGTTCTTGGAGCGGGCGCGGCTCATCGGCGGCAAAATTCAGCCAGGGCAAGAGGTAAGTGACGTTGGCTTCAATCGCCGTCCCCAGTTGGGCGGCATCGGTGGGCTGCCAGCAGCGCAGCAGCAGGCGGTGGGTGAAGATCTGGTAGGCCGGGCCGGAGATAGGTTCTGGCATCAGGTTACCTCTTTCTCAATTCTTCCACAATTGCTTCCAGCAGGTTCAAGAGATCAGTATCACTCATCTCTTCCAAATTGACCCCGCTTTCAAGCGTGGTACTCTCTAGCCCATCACGCTGCGTGCTCAATGTCAGTTCGCCCTGCAGCCAGGCATTCACCTCTTCCACCGAATACACATCTTGCAGCACCTGGCGGTTCTCGGCGTTGATGATGACGTAAAAGCGCGTGCGGGTCGGCGGGTCGATCGCCACGAAGCCGGTAAAATACAACACCACACGCCCATCCTCCAGGCGCGGGGCAGGCAAAAGTTCAATCACATCGGTATCGCCGCTGCGCACCTCGGTCTCACCCTGGCTTACTCGCAGCCAGTTCACATCTGCCGGGTGGTTGGGCGCGGCTTTGATCTCAGTAGCCAGGGCATCCACCCCCTGGTAAGCCTGATCGCCTGGCAGTTCCCAAATGAACACCGGGCCATTGATATCGTTCGAAGCCTCCATCATGATCCCTTTGAGGCTGTCTTTGTTCAAGGGGCCAAAGGGTGTATACCACATCATGCCATCTGTTGAAACCAGGTGGTAGGGGGCACTGTTCTCTTCGTTGATCGAGCTGCGCTGCACTTCGATCCGCCCCTGGCGGGTGAATATTCCAGCCCAGATCCCATTGCGCCATCCGTAAGCCTCGGTCTTTTGGGCGGCCAGCCATTCAGGCTCGATCTGCACACCCTCCAGGCGCGGGTCGGCCTCTGCCTGTTCGGGCGTCAGCCATTCGGCACTTCCATCAGAGTGGATCAGCCCAATCTCGGCCACATACGGCACGCGGGCCAGCCCGGCGCGCTTGAGCAGGCTGATCATAGCCATGTAGGCTCCCTGCCCATCTTGCACATACAGGACCTCGTGGAATTCGACAAACGGGTCATGCTGGCGCACAAAAAACTCGGCCGAATTCCATAACAGGCCGTTTTCTGCAAAGGGCATCTCTTGCCGTACGATCTGGACTTTATCCACTCCTGCCGGGTCGTATAAGAAGAAACCCTGCGAGGGATAGATCAACGAATTCAGCAAACCGACCGGCCCAAATTCCGCCACCCAATGCCCGTTGACGTAATCCAGGTCTCCAGGCACAAAGCGTGTGTCGGGGTTTTGGTTTTTGAAGTTCTCGCGTGCCTCGGCGTAAGAAACAGCCCGGCTCTCGGTCAGAGGCACCAGCTCTGTTACTGGTTGGTAAACGGTGCGCTCATACAACCCTCGCAGCATGATGGGCCCAGAAACGATTGCCCACAAGATCCAGATAGGGAACAGTACCATTGCCAACAGAGAAATCGCCGCCTTGGCTTGCATCTTGAGGCGCGTGACCAGGGCAATGCCTACCCCTAGCATGAGTAAGACCAGCAACCACCCGATCGGGTTGCTGTAAATGCTGTATAAAATTGAGCCCATCGGCCACAATCCCGGCAAAAATATGGCCCACACCAGCAGTGCCAATGCCAGGATGCCCAAGATTACCAGACAACCTTTTGCATCTAGTGCTGAGGAATAACTTTTCGCCAATCTCTTCTGCGGTTTTCGGATCATCGCGTCCTCCTTCTTTGAATCTTAAACCATCGGGCTCTTAACATGATTATACCCTCTGTCTTGGACCCTTTTGCATAACCTATCTTGATGAGCTGGGGCTGTCTCAAGCATTCCTTTGAGACAGCCCCAAAATGATGGCAAAGCACGTTTTAACTGCGCCAGCCGATCTTGCGGAGGTTCGTTTATGGGTCGGGCGAGAAAGCCCTGCTTATCCTTGCGCGGCCTGGTCTGCAATTGCCAGGGCTTTATCCAAGATGGCAAAGCCCTCAGTGAGCTGCTCTTCGGTGATGATCAGCGGCGGGATGATGAGCACGGTGTGCCAGTGGGTGTAAACAAAGAGGCCGTTTTCGAGCATTTGCTTGCGCAGCGCGTTCATGGTGGGGCTGGAGCTGTTCCAGGGCGCCAGGGGCTCGCGCGTGCGGCGGTCTTTGACCAGCTCGATGATGCCGAAGAGGCCAATGCTGCGCGCTTCCCCCACAGATGGGTGCTGTTCACCCAGGTCGTTCAGCAGGCGGTGCAGCACAGGGCCCATAGCTGCGGTATGTTCCACAATATGCTCATCGCGCATCACCTGGATGTTGGCGGAGGCTGCGGCAAGCGAGATGGGGTGGGCCGTGTACGTCAGACCACCCTGGTAGACGGTATCTTTGTAGGCGTCGGCAATCTCAGGTTTCATGCCCACCGCGCCCAGCGGGGCGTAAGCCGATGTCAGGCCTTTTGCCATCGTCATCAGGTCGGGGATAACGTTCCAGTGATCCACGGCAAACCATTTCCCGGTCCGGCCAAACCCGCTCATCACCTCGTCGGCGATCATTAAGATGCCGTATTTGTCACACAAGGCGCGCACACCCTGCATGTAACCAGCCGGGGGAATGATGATGCCGTTGGTGCCGGTGACCGATTCCATCAAGATGGCGGCGATGGTTTCGGGGCCTTCGTATTGGATGATCTCTTCCAGGTGGTTGAGATAATCTTGGGTGAATTCAGCTTCAGAAATATTTGGGTTGTGGCGATGGAAGGTAGAGCGGTAGCGGTAGGGGTCGAGGAAATGCACCACACCGGGCATCAGGGTGGGTTCCCAGGGCCAACGGCGTGGGTCGCCAGTGAGGGCCATGGCGCCGGCGCTGGCGCCGTGGTAAGAGCGGTAGCGGGTGAGGATTTTATGTTTGCCGGTGTAGCCGCGTGCCAACTTGACCGCGTTTTCATTGGCGTCGGCGCCGCCCAGGGTGAACATGAACTTGCTCAGCCCAGGTGGGGTGATCTCGTCCAACAGTTTGCCCAGTTCGGCGCGCGGGCGGGTTGCCATGCCTGGGGCAGCATAGGGCAGGGCGCGTGCTTGCGCCACAATGGCATCAATTACGCGTTGGTTGCCATGACCGATGTTGACGCACATGGTCATTGAATTGAAATCCAGGTAGCGCTTTCCAGCGGTATCCCAGAAATAGACGCCCTCGGCGCGCGTCACAGGGATGGGCGCTACCTTGCCCTGGGCTGACCAGGTCCAAAAGGTATGTTCAAGTGAGAGAGGCAAGATTTCGGAATCGGGAATAGTAATCATACCTGTTAGTGTAAAATGATTGGGGAGGCTGTGTCAAGTGCAATAAGTGGGCTTGGATATGTGTCAAGTGTCATAAAAGGGGGCCAATAGTGATATACTTAAAATCGGCAAACGATTATCTTCAACATAGGAGGCTAAAATGGCACAAAGTTTTCAACTGACGGTCAAGGCCGGCCCAAACCCGGGGAAGGTCTATGACTTGGATAAAGAAGAGATGGTGGTCGGCCGCGACCTGGGCAATGATATTGTGGTCAGCGACGCCGATATCTCGCGCCGGCACGCTCACCTGGTGTTGCAGGGCGACGTTTACATGATAGAAGACCTGGGGTCGACCAATGGTACTTACGTCAATGGCGAACGCCTGACCGGCCCGCAGCTGCTGATGGGCGGCGAGACGATCATGTTCGGCTCAACGGTTGAGATGACCTTTGCCCCGGCTGGGTTTGACGTAGCCGCCACGATGATCGCACCGCCGCATGCTGCGGCCCCTGCTGAGCCAGTGGTGGTGGCTCCGGCCCAGGTAGAGCCGGCAGTCGTTGAGCCGGTTGATGTGGCTCCAGTCATCCTTGAGTCGGTGCCGGTGATCAATGTGCTGGCTGAGCCTGAGCCAGAACCGATCCCTGAGCCCCCGGCAGAACCGGTGGTTGCGCCAGAGCCGGTGATTGAGATCCCCCCCTACAATGCACCCGAGCCAGTCTACAGCGCACCAGAGCCGGCTTATGAAGCCCCGGTGGTAGAGTTGCCGGAGGTCGAAGAGCCCTCCCAGAAGAGCAAGAAAGGCCTGTGGATTGGAATTGGGATTGGGTGTTTTGTCTTGGCTTGTTTGTGCATTGTGGGTACGGCAGTTGTCATCTTGTGGCAGTCAGGGGCCCTCGGCTAAACCTGAGTTTTACCCGTACCATATTAATCCAATCAACAAGGATGAAACAGGGCTGGCGATGTTGGATATCGCTGGCAGGCTGTTTCACCCTTGTTTTGGCTAAGGAAGGATTGCTTGTCTACCCCAGCACGTACGTTTGATTTTCAAGAGACTCTGGTTCCAAACCGCCTGTTAGGGTTGTGGCGTATGATGAGCGGTTACCGCTGGCATTACCTGGGGGCAACTGCCAGTCTGGCTGTTTCGGCAACTGCTAAGACGATCACCTATCTGCTGCTAAGTTACTTTATCGATACGATATTGGGGCAGAAGCAGTATCTGATCCCAGGTAACTTGAGAGCTACCCTGGTGTTGGTGGCCTTGGGCTTTTTGGGCCTGGCAGCCATCGAGGGCAGCTTCAGTTTCCTGTCGGGCAGGCTGGCCGCTTACACAGCAGAGAACATTACCCGGCGCTTGCGGAATTACCTCTTTGATCACATTCAGCGCCTGTATTTTCGCTATCATAAGAAAACTCCCACCGGTGATCTGATCGAGCGTTGTACATCGGATGTGGACGCGCTGCGGCGCTTCTTCAGCGACCAGGCCATTGGCATTGGGCGGGTGGCACTGCTCTTTACGATCAACTTTGTGGCGATATTTCAGTTGAGCTGGAAGTTGGCACTGCTTTCGATTGTGGCGATGCCGATCATTATCCTGACCTCGGTGTGGTTCTTTAAACGTCTCACCAAGGTGTACGAGGCTTATCAAGAGCAAGAGGCCATCCTCTCAACTACCCTGCAAGAAAACCTGACCGGTGTGCGGGTGGTTAAAGCCTTTGCCCGCCAGGAATACGAGCGTAAGAAATTTGAAAAGGACAACTGGGAAAAGTTTGTGCGTGGCCGCCGCCTGACACGTATGCACTCGCTCTTCTGGCCGATCTCAGATATTGTGTGCGGCTTTCAACTGCTGGGCGGCTTCCTGGCGGCTGCCCTGATGGCCATTGATGGCGAGATCAGCGTAGGCACTTACATGGCCTACTCTGGCCTTGTGGGCTGGCTGATCTGGCCGATGCGTAACCTGGGCCGCCTCATTGTGCAGACCTCTACCGGCCTGGTTTCGTTCGGGCGCGTGCGCGAGATCATCAAGCAGCCGCGCGAAGCCCTGACGGTGGGTCGCTACCAGCCGGAGAAACCGGTGCAGGGCGAGATTGTTTTCGATAAGGTGGGCTTTTCTTACGAAGACGATAACGAACCGATCTTGCAGGATATCAGTTTCACCTGCCAACCAGGGCAGGTGGTGGCATTGTTGGGCTCCACCGGTTCTGGCAAGACCAGCTTGATCAACTTGCTGCCGCGTTTTTACGATTACTCCACCGGCAGCATCAAGCTGGATGGGGTGGAACTGAAGGATTATGCCCCTGAGTTTTTGCGCAACCAGATTGGCACGGTGGAACAGGAGCCTTTCTTGTTTTCGCGCTCGATTGGCGAGAATATCGCTTACGGGGTGGGGCGAGAGATGCCTCGCACCGAAATCGAAGATGCGGCCCAGATGGCTGCCATCCACGATGTCATCCTGACCTTTCCGCAGGGATACGAGACCATGGTTGGCGAAAAGGGCGTCACCCTTTCCGGTGGGCAGAAGCAGCGCGTGACGATCGCCCGCACCCTGCTCAAAGATCCGCGTATCCTGATCCTGGATGACTCGACTTCCTCGGTAGATACCGAAACAGAGGCCTTCATTCGTGATGCGCTGCGCTGCTTGAATGTGGGCCGGACGACCTTCATCATTGCTCACCGCATCCAAAGCGTGATGAATGCGGATCTGATCGTGGTGTTAGATAAGGGCCGCATCGTGCAGAAGGGCACACATGCCGAACTGTTAGCGCAAGAGGGTATGTATCGCCAGATTTATGATTTGCAGACGCGCATTGACGAAGAAGTGGAAAAAGAAGTGGCTGGCGCAGCAGCCGGCTGAGGAAACATACTGTGGCAGATATTGATCTCGAAGAGGAAGATTATACCGGTAAGATGACCGGCGCAACCTTGCGCCGTATCATCAGCCTGGCCTGGCCGCATTGGCGTTGGGTGGCAGGATTTTGGGGCATGATTGCCCTCACATCGGTTGTGGATGCGTTTTTCACCTACCTGAACAAGGACATCGTCGACCAGGGTATTGTGGCTGGCGATACCCACGCCCTGGCGCGCCTGGTCATGATCTATGCGGGGCTGCAGGTGGTGCAGGCGCTTTGCGTCTTTTCATTCATTTACATGTCAGGCGTCTTGGGTGAGCGCATTCAATACGATCTGCGGCGGGCCATGTTCAGCCATTTGCAAGACCTGTCGCTTTCTTATTATAGCCAGACTTCGGTCGGGCGTTTGATGGCCCGTGTGACTTCAGATACGGTGCGCATCTCTGACCTGGTGACCTGGGGCTTGATTGACAGCACCTGGGCGGTGATGAACATCGGCACCTCTACCATCTTCATGCTGGTGATCAACTGGCGGCTGGCTTTGATCGTGTTGGCCGTTATGCCGGTGCTGGTGGTGATCGCCATACAGTTCCGCAAGCGCATCCTGCTGGAGTTTCGCAATGCGCGCAAGGTCAACTCGAAGATCACCGGCGCTTACAATGAGAACATTACCGGGGTGCGGGTGGTCAAGGCCTTGGGCCGTGAAGCTGAGAATTTGAAAGAATTTGACCAGTTAACAGGTGAGATGTACCGTTCCAGCTACCGGGCAGCCTGGCTTTCGGCGCTTTTCTTGCCTACGGTGCAGATCATTGCGGCGTTAGCGCTGGGGCTGATCATTGGCTATGGCGGGATGCAAGCTCAGTTGGGATTGATCACATTGGGCGGTATCCAGGCTTTTGTTTCCTACCTGACCTTTATGCTGTGGCCGGTGCAAGACCTGGCGCGCGTGTATGCTGAAATGCAGCACTCGATTGCCTCGGCTGAACGCATTTTTACCTTGCTGGATTCGAAGCCTGAGGTCAGCGATCAGCCCGGAGCGCTTGACCCTGGCACGCTGGGGGGCGAAATCGAGTTCGAACATGTCGACTTCTACTATGAAGACGGCAAACCGGTGCTGAGCGATTTTTCGCTCAAGGTCAAACAGGGCGAGATGATTGCCCTGGTGGGACCAACTGGCGGCGGCAAAAGCACGATTGTCAATCTCCTCTGCCGTTTCTATGAACCCAAGCGCGGTGTGGTGCGCTTGAACGGGCGCAATTATACCGAGTACACCCTGCATGGCATCCAATCGCGCATTGGTGTGGTGCTGCAAACGCCGCACCTGTTCTCGGGTACGATCCGCGAGAATATCCGCTATGGGCGCCTGGATGCATCAGACGCAGATGTAGAAGATGCTGCCAGGATGGCCGGCGCACACGATTTCATTGTGCGCTTTGAAAAGGGATATGAAGAACAAGTTGGGGAGGGCGGCGGCCTGTTGTCGGTAGGCCAAAAGCAGCTCATCAGCCTGGCACGCGCCGTGTTGGCAAAGCCAGAATTGTTCATCATGGATGAAGCTACCAGCTCGGTGGATACGTTGACCGAATCCCTGATCCAACGCGGCATGGATAACTTGATGAAAGGCCGTACCAGCTTTATTATTGCCCACCGCCTGTCTACCATCAAGCGCGCCGACCGCATCTTGGTGATCGAAGATGGACGCATTGCAGAGATGGGTAGTCATACGGAACTGCTGCGGCTGCGTGGCAAATATTACCGCCTGTATACACAACAGTTCCGCCACCAGCTTGAACAGGCGTATAATTTATTAGATCCGGCAGCACAGCCAGGTATCACCTTATGAGGAGTTAACCATATGTCAATTGTTGGTCAATCTGTCACGCGGGTGGATGCTCGCAGCAAAGTCTTGGGCCAGGCCCTTTACCCTGGCGATATCAACCTGCCCAACCAGGCTTATATGAAAATCCTTTTTGCTCACCGGCCGCATGCCATTGTGCGGGCTGTTGAAACCGCCCAGGCAGAGGCCTTGCCCGGCGTGTTGGCGGTGTTCACTGCGAAGGATGTGCCGGTCAACGAATATGGCCTGGGTGTGGCAGACCAACCGGTACTGTGCGGCCCTGGCTCTAGCATCCCGTATGCTGACCGGGTGCGTTTTGTGGGAGACCAGGTGGCTTTGGTGGTGGCAGAGAGTGAAGAGATTGCCGCCCAGGCGCGTGACCTGATCCGGATAGATTATGAAGACCTGCCGGTGGTGACTGATGTGCTGGAGGCGATGAAACCCGGCGCACCGCACTTGCACCCTGGAAGAGAAGGGGTTGACCGGCCGGATTCGAACACTTTTACCCATTTCCGCATCCGCAAAGGGGATGTGGAGGCCGCTTTTGCGCAAGCAGATGTGATCGTCGAAGGCGAGTATCACACGCCCGCGCAGGAGCACGTCTATTTGCAGCCCGAGGCCGGGGTGGCTTACATGGACGAAGAAGGGCGGGTGACCGTCCAGGTGGCAGGGCAGTGGGCGCATGAAGACCGCGAACAAATTGCGCACTCGCTAGGCCTGCCAGAAGAGCAAGTGCGTGTCATTTATCCGGCCATTGGGGGGGCGTTTGGCGGTCGTGAGGATATGTCGGTGCAGATTGTGCTGGCGTTGGCGGCCTGGCGGCTGAGCCAGCGCGGCATTCACCGACCGGTGAAAATCATCTGGACTCGGGAAGAGTCGATCATTGGGCATCACAAACGCCATCCTTACATCTTGCGGGCGCGCTGGGGAGCCACGCGAGAAGGTAAACTGTTGGCGGCTGATGTGGAAGTGATTTCTGACGGCGGCGCGTATGTGTACACATCTCCCAAGGTGTTGGGCAATGCCACCCTGATGTGCACCGGCCCGTATGAGATCCCCAATGTGAAGGTGGACTCGTACGCTGTCTATACCAACAACCTGCCCAATGGCGCTTTCCGCGGCTTTGGCGGCCCGCAGGGCGCCTTTGAAGCTGAAATGCAGATGAATCGCCTGGCTGAAGCTCTGGGCATGGATCCGATTGAGCTGCGCCGGCGTAACTTGTTAGGCGAAGGTTCTCTGCTGTCGGTGGGTACGCCCTTGCCTAAGGGGGTCACCATCCGGCAGGTGGTAGATCAATGTGCCTTGAAACAGCAAGAGCGGGTGCAGGCTTTGGCTGCCGAGCCCGCCCGCCCGCCGCGCTTGCGCGGGCACGGCTTTGCTTGTGCCTTTAAGAACGTCGGTTTTTCCTTTGGTGCCCCAGAGCAGTGCACGGCTACGGTGGCGCTGCATGGCCGCGCTGAGATCGAACGGGCTGTGCTGTACCATGCCGGCGCTGAAGTGGGTCAGGGGACGCATACGGTGATGGCGCAGATGGCTGCCGAAACCCTGGGGCTGCCCTTTGACAAGGTGGAGTTGGTCGTTTCGGATACAGCCACCACGCAGAATTCGGGCAGTGTTTCGGCCTCGCGCATGACCTTCATGGCGGGCAATTCCATTAAGGGCGCCTGCGAGCAAGCCTTGGCCAAGTGGCAGGCGGAGGAACGTCCGGCAATTGCCACCTACCAATACCGCCCGCCTCGCACCACCCCATTTGACCCTCAGACGGGCAAGTCGGAGCCGAACTTTGCCTATGGTTACGTAGCCCAGGCTGTAACGGTGGAGGTGGATACCGAAACTGGCCATGTGCACATTGTGGAGGTGATCTCGGCCGACGATGTGGGCAAGGCGGTCAACCCGCAGAACGTGCAGGGGCAGATCGAAGGGGCTGTGGTGCAGGCTGGCGGTCATGCCGTGTTGGAGAATTTCGTCCAGCAGGACGGGTATGTGAAAACCTCCACCCTGTCCACCTACCTCATCCCCACCGTATTGGATGTTCCTGATGCTGTACATTCTCTGATCCTGGAATATGCCGATCCCATTGGGCCGTATGGGGCGCGCGGCATGGGCGAAATGCCCTTCTTGCCCCTGGTGCCGGCGGTGATGGCTGCACTGCACGATGCTACCGGGGTGTGGTTCTATGAATTTCCGCTGACTCCTGAACGAGTGTTGCGCGGGCTGGGAAAGCTGGGGCAGCCGTGATTGTGTTGCTGCGCGGTGGCGGAGACCTGGCAAGCGGGGTGGCCCTGCGGCTGCACCGGGCCGGCTTGCGCGTGGCGATCACAGAACTGCCACAGCCCCTGGCTGTGCGCCGTACGGTGAGCTTTAGCGAGGCCGTTTATCAGGGTGAGATGGTGATCGAAGGCCTGACTGCCCGGTGTGTGACCGATGTGGGGGATACGCTCAAGATCTTGCAAGTGTTTTCTAAAGGGGCTATCCCTGTGTTGGTAGATCCGGATGGTAAATCGGTTCATTCGCTGCACCCCAGCGTGATCGTGGATGCTCGGATGCTCAAGCAAGCGCCCGAAGCCTTACGCCACAACGCCCAGTTATTCATTGGGTTGGGGCCGGGTTTTGTTGCCGGCGACAACTGCCACGCCGTCATCGAAACGCAGCGCGGTCACAACCTGGGGCGTGTCTTGTGGCAGGGTGCTCCTGCCCCCGACAGCGGTACGCCTGGTGCCGTGGGTGAACATCGCGGAGAGCGCGTGCTGCGCGCCCCGGCGGATGGTGCCATTACCCTGCACGTTCAAATTGGTGATCTGGTGGAAGCGGGCCAACTGCTGGCAGAGGTGGGGGGGCAGCCGGTGAGAGCACCTTTTGCCGGCCTGGTGCGCGGGTTGATCCATCCAGATGTGCCGGTGACAAAGGATTTGAAGATCGGTGACGTGGATCCGCGTTCGGACCCGGAGTTGTGCAGGCTGGTTTCAGATAAGGCCCTGGCAGTGGGTGGGGCAGTATTAGAAGCCATGCTCTCACGCCCAGAGCTGCGCCAAAATTTTTGGAGTTAAGATGGATTTGCGGCGCGCCTTGCGAGTAAGTTCAAAAGCCCGCCTGGCTTTGGTTGGTGCGGGCGGCAAGACGACGACGCTTTTTCAATTAGGGCAGGCCCTGGTGGCCTCGGGCCAGGTTCGAACTGCCTTGTTGACCACCACCACGCACCTGGGGACCTGGCAGGTGCAGGCAGCAGATCATCATGTGGTGGTAGAGCATGCAGCCCAGGTGGAAGCCCTGGGTGCAGATCTGCCAGCCGGTGTGCTGGTGTGCACCGGACCGGCGGAGGCGGGGGGAGAAATGGATCGTTTGCCTGGCCTTGCGCCGCAGGCCCTGGATGCATTGGTGCGCCTGGCAGATGCTCACGCCCTTCCCTTGCTGCTGGAGGCAGATGGATCGCGCATGCGCCCGTTGAAGGCCCCAGCCGCACACGAGCCAGCTATTCTGCCCTGGGTGGAGCAGGTGGTGGTTGTGGCAGGCTTAAGCGGCCTGGGGCAGCCCCTGTCTGCCGAAACAGTCCACCGTCCTGGGCAGTTTGCCGCCCTATCCGGCCTGGCCGAAGGCTCGGTGATCACCCCCCAGGCCCTGGCGGCTGTGCTGGTGCACCCGCAGGGAGGCCTGAAGAACATTCCGCCGCAAGCGCGGCGCAGCGTGCTGCTCAGCCAGGCCAACACAGACTTACTCCAGGCGCAAGCCGGTGGGATGGCGGCGCAGCTCCTGCAAGCCTTCCACAGCGTGGTGGTGGCAGGTTTTCAGCCACCGTTGAACGCGGCCGAAACCGACCGCGAGGTGTTCGTCCACGCGGCGTATGAGCCAGTAGCTGGTATTATCCTGGCGGCGGGCGGGGCCGAACGCTTTGGGCAAGCCGGGGCTCAAGCGCCTGTTAAGCAGCTCTTGCCCTGGGATGGCGTGCCGCTGGTGCGCCGTTCTGCGCAGACTGCTCTACAGGCTGGGCTGAGCCCTGTGGTTGTGGTGGTGGGGGCGCAGGCTTCGTTGGTGTCTCAGGCCCTGGATGGGCTGCCGGTTCAGGTGGTAGAAAACGCCTCTTGGAAAGCCGGGCAGAGTGGATCGGTGCGAGTGGGGGTATCGGCCCTGCCGCCGCAGACGGGCGCGGCGATATTTATGTTAGCTGATCAACCCTATGTTCCGCCCAGGTTGGTGCAGTCTCTGGTGGAGCTGCATCGTGTCAGCCTGGCCCCGCTGATAGCGCCCCTGGTGGGGGGACAGCGCAGCAACCCGGTCTTGTTCGACCGTACGACCTTTGGCGACCTGCTGGCGTTGGACGGTGACCAGGGCGGGCGGGCGTTATTTTCGCGCTATCCTGTCCAGTGGCTTCCCTGGCATGATGTCAGCTTGCTATTGGACATCGACACGCCAGAAGATTACCGCAAGCTGGCAGGATGAACAGGGCTAAATGAGGACTGCTATCTGATGGCGCAAACAAGTGCCGCGGCAGTGGTGCTGGCAGCCGGTCAGTCCAGGCGCATGGGCCAGCCCAAGATGGTTTTGCCCTGGGGGCAGACCACTGTCATTGGTCAGGTGGTTAGCATTTTGCTCCAGGCCGGTTTGAGCCAGGTGGTGGTGGTGACGGGTGGGGCTGGCGCGCAGGTGACAGAGGCTTTGCAAGGACAGCCTGTGCGCCTGGTGGAGAACCCGGCTTATGCCGATGGGGAGATGCTCTCGTCGGTACAGGTTGGGCTGGCTGCGCTGCCGGTTGACTGCCCTGCAGCTTTGATCGTGTTGGGTGACCAGCCGCAAATTGAGGCCAGCGTGGTCAGGGCTTTGTTAGAAAGATACAATGCCAGCCCCAGCGCTCTGATTGTGCCCAGCTACCAGATGCGACGTGGTCATCCCTGGTTGGTTGAGCAGAAACTGTGGGCAGATTTGCTTGGACCAGGGCTGGGCAGCATGCGCGATTTTCTGAATGCACATGCTGCTGAAATTGCTTACTTGCCTGTGCAGACAGACAGCGTTTTGCATGACCTGGATACGCCCCACGATTACGATCGCTTTAAGCCCAAAATAACCTGAAAACAGGTTCTTTGCCCTTGATTTCTTTTAAGTCTTGTGCTATCGTAAGAACGAACGTCCAGCCAGTTGTTGGTGCAAGGTGTTTCATGTCTTGTGCGCGGTAAAACCTTGTATCGCGAGAAAACCATGTGCAGATGAGGAGAACAACGCGGAATGTCGCCTTCAAGCCAAATCACGATCCTGATCGTTGAGGACGAGCCCGATACAGCCGAAATGTTTGCTGAAATGATGCGGCTAAGTGGTTATCGTGTGCTGAAGTCCTTTGGGGGCGCGGCGGCAATGGGTATGCTGCAGAGAGAATCGCCAGATGCAGTTGTGCTGGATTTGATGATGCCCGATATCTCGGGTCTGGAAGTGCTGCGGTTTTTACGCCGCGACCCCAGGCTGGAGAATATCCCGGTCATTGTTGTCTCTGCCAAGGGGCTGCCATCTGACATCAAAGATGGCCTGGACGCAGGTGCATCGATGTACCTGACCAAGCCGGTTTCTTTCCTAGACCTTAAAAAAGCAGTAGAAAAGGTTATCGCCGAGTCTGGCTAAGCGGCACTTATGCTCGGCCTCACATCCCCCGTGCTTGCAGTTGGGAAGTCTGGATGTATGTCTGTAATTCGTGCTTTTATTGCCATTGATCTATCTTCTGAGATCCGCCAGGGCCTGGACGAGGTGATGGCAGGCTTTAAGCACCAACTGGATGGCATGCCGATTCGTTGGGTGCCAGCAGCCAACATCCACCTGACACTCAAGTTCTTGGGCGATGTTTCGGTTGCCACCCTGGAAATGTTGACCAAGATCTTAAAGGCTGAAGTGGCCTCTCACCATCCTTTTGAGATCAGTGTGGGCGGCTCAGGAGCTTACCCGAACATCCGCCGGCCGCGGGTGATCTGGGTTGGCCTGGAGGCCCCCCCTGAGCTTGGGGCGGTGCAGAGCGGTGTTGAAAATGCCATGTCGCGCCTGGGCTATGCACACGAAGAACGTTCTTTCTCTCCGCATCTGACGCTGGGGCGAGTGGGCCGTAGTGTGGATTCTCAGGATGTGACTCGCATCAGCAAGGTGTTGGAGACGAACAAAGTAGGCTTTTTGGGTGCGGCTTGCGTCCGCGAAGTATATTTATATCGTAGTGATTTGAAACCCAGCGGGGCTGTTTACACACGTGTTGTTGCTGCCCCGTTGACAGAATAAAACCAATTCAACCTATAAACGAACATTGAGGTGACCTCTGGATACGCTTGAACTTGCCCGTAACATTGTGAATATTCTGGAAGAGAAAAAAGGCGAGAATATTGTCCTGCTTGATATACGCGGGATTGCTGTTTTCGCCGATTTTTTTGTAATCTCCACTGGCACCAGCGACCGCATGCTGCATGCGCTGGCTGAGTCTGCTGCAGATGGCGTAAAAAAGCAGTTTGGTCTGCACGCCCGCCTGGAAGGACAAGCGCAGGACGGCTGGGTGCTGGTGGATTTTGGTGATGTGATCTTGCACCTGTTTGCGCCAGAGCGGCGTGATTATTACCGCCTGGAAGAATTGTGGTCACAAGGTAAAGTGCTGCTTCACTTGCAATGAGCTGGCTGCACGCATCCATGCCTGATAAGCCGGTGGTACGGGCTGCTACCCCGTCGGACCGGCAGCGCCTGGCGACCCTGGTGCATTTTGAGACGCGTGTGCACCGCCACCTGGATTGGCGCCCTCCCCTAGATTGGCTGGGCAGCTTGCCTTACCTGGTGGTCGAAAGTGGGCAGAGTTTGTTAGCCGCTCTTGCCTGCCCGCCAGATCCGCCCGGAATGGCCTGGATTCGACTTTTTGCGGTCGGTTCTGAATTGCGTGCCGAGGAGGCCTGGCAGATGCTGTGGCCCACTGCCAGCCGCCAATTGGAACAGCAAGGTATCCAGCATGCCGCCGCCATTGCTTTGCAGGCCTGGTTTGGTAACTTGTTGGAAGCCAGCCAATTTGTCCACCTGCACGATGTGGTTATGTTGGTTTGGGAACAGGGCACCCCTGCCGTGCCAGCCCCGCTGTCTTTCAGCATTGTTCGCCCCATGCAAGTCGAGGATCTCCCTGCCGTCCAGGTGCTGGATGCGGCGGCGTTTGGCCCCGTGTGGCGCAACTCGCTTGCTGGCCTTGAAATGGCTTTTGAGCAGGCGGCGGTGGCAAGCGTGGTGGAGAACGAAGCCGGTATCATTGGCTACCAGATCAGCACCGCCGGGCCGTATGGCGGTCACCTGGCGCGCCTGGCGGTTCATCCCAGTTTCCAGGGGCAGGGCATTGGGTACACGATCGTTTGTGATACCCTGGACCAGTTTACCCGCCGGGGTGTGATGCGCGTTTCAGTGAACACCCAGCACAATAATGAAGCTTCTTTGACCCTCTATCAACAGGCGGGCTTTCATAAAACGGGTGAGGCTTACCGTGTATATGAGCATCTGTTTGGTGGTATTTCATGAGACCTTCTGCCGGGCAATGAGAGCGAAGGCCTGTCAATTTTGTATTCATCATGCAAGATAAGGATAAAATATGGAACATTTTGAATTGGAATGGAAAACTTTCGATGGCCTGGCAGTGTTTGCACAGGGTTGGCAGCCAGAAACGCCCAAGGCGGTGGTTTGCCTGGTGCACGGATTGGGCGAGCACAGCGGACGCTATGCTCACGTGGCGGCGTATTTGAACCAGGCCGGGTATGCTGTGCTTTCGAGCGATAACCGCGGGCATGGCCAAACGGGCGGCAAGCGCGGCCATGCGCCATCCTTTGAGGCTTTCATGCAGGATATTGATCTCTTGCTGGCTGAGGCTGGGCGGCGCTACCCGGGGCTGCCTTGCTTTTTGTATGGGCACAGCCTGGGAGGTATTTTGGTGACCAATTATGTGCTGCGCCGAAAACCTGCCCTGGCAGGCGTGGTGGTCACCTCGCCTGGCTTGCGCACAGCTATCGAGAAGCAGAAGGGCAAGGTGCTTTTATCGAAGGTGCTGGGCACGCTGATGCCCGAGATGAGCATCCCGACGGGCCTGGATGCCGCGGCCATCTCTCGCGATCCGGTTGTGGTCGATATTTACAAGAAGGATTCCCTGGTGCACGGTGTGATGACGGTGGGAATGGCCAAGTGCCTGGTGGAAGGGATTGGTTGGGGTTTTGAGCACGCCCACGAATGGCAGCTGCCGGTGCTGTTCATGCACGGCGACCAGGATCAGATCGCGTATGTCAGCGGCAGCCAGGAATTTGCCGCCAAGATCAAGGGTGACTGCACGCTCAAGATCTGGCCCGGCCTGGCCCATGAGACTCATAACGAGCCGGAGAAAGAGCAGGTGCTGGCATACCTGTTGGGCTGGCTGGACGCCCACCTGGCAAAGTAAGGCCAGGCATTCTTAAACCAAGCGTGGGGCGGTGCACTGGCACTGCCTCACGCTTGGTTTAAGGTATAACCAAATACCTGCCCGAAAGCCGAACTGGCGGTTTCGACCACCTGCTGCATGGTGGGCGGCTCTGGCAGCAGCTCTGCCAGGCTGGTGAGCGCGTGGCCTGCCAGCCCACAGGCGATGATGCCGTTCCAATACTGCATGTCAGGGGCGACATTTAATGCAAACCCGTGGCGGGTGACCCCGCGGGCGTCCACTTTGACACCGATGGAAGCGATCTTGCAGACTTGGGCGTCTTTTTCTACCCATACGCCGGTCAGGCCTTCGACGCGCTTGCCTTGCAGGCTGTAATTCGCCAGGGTCAGGATGAGCACCTCTTCCAGGCGGCGCAGGTAGCCGATATAGTCGGCCTGGGGCAGGCGGGCATCCTGGCTGATGGGCCCAAGGGGGATGAGTGGGTATCCCACCAACTGCCCTGGCCCGTGATAGGTGACATCTCCGCCTCGATCCACCCAGTAAACGGCAATGCCGCGCCCTTCCAGTTCGGCCGGGTCCCACAGCAAGTTTTGTTCTTGGCCGCGCCGCCCGAAGGTGTAGGTGTGGGGATGCTCGAGCAAGAGCAGGGTGGGGGACTGCTGCCCGGCTGCGACCTGGGCGGCAAGCTCATCTTGCAACTTCCAGGCTTGTTCATAGGGCACCAGGCCCAGGTATTGCACCAGGCAGGTGGGTGTTTCCATATCAGGGGATTTCGCAGGCCTGCGAGGCCAGGTCTGTCACGTCGATGAAGCGGTAGGTTTGTCCAGCGGGCGAAAAATAGCTCTTCTCTTCTGTGATCAACTCAAGATCGGCCCCAAAATAACTGCTTAGGATCAAGCGGAAGGTGTTGACGGGCGTTATCTCAGGGTACAGACGTTGGGCGGCTTCGCCGGGCAGATAGTAGGCATTGAGAATGGAATACCGCTCTCGGATGCAGCTTCCCTCCACAGAGCCCGTTAAGTAAGCCCCGCCTCCGTGGTCACCCTGGATGATGATGATGGGCGGTTCGGATGAATTGGCCAGGATGTTCTCCACTGCCTGCTGCAACAGAACATTGACATATTGGATTTGCTCGCCGTACCCAAGCACATATTCTGCTGGAGAGCCCGGGAAGGCTCCGGCATCGCTCAGCATGTAAATTTCGTTCGGCGTGACTGGTCCATTGTGATTGTAGATGAATGGGGGATGGGGCACAAAGATGTGAAGATAGACGAATTTGGGCCCTGTTTGGGCTGCCAGTTCGGCCAGCTTTGCAATTTGAGTGCCAATCAGATCCTGTTGTTGGCGAAAGGTGGGCAGTGAGGGCGGCAGTATCCCTGCTTCTACAGGCAGAGCAGTGATCGAGTTGAGCCAGAAGAGGGATGCAACGATGTTCTCTGCACTGCGCGGCTGCCAACCTGTCATCCAGGTGATTTGATACCCCAATTCCTCTAAAGCCCGGCGCAGGCGGTTGTTGGCATAAAGCCATTGCAGGGGTGCTTCATCGTTCGATGTGGTTGATAGATCTGGTAAATAATCAAAGTTGAGGGTCGAGGACATGGACAGCATGGTGCGGATGTAATTTGACCGGCTCTGATCAGCCACATAAAAGCCGCTCTCCTTCAGGTAATCGATAAAGGATTGGTTGTCTACATTGTAAATCTCTTTGAGCACATCTTGTCTGCCATAGCCGTCGGGGACAATGTAGTAAATATCTGGCAGTTGATCGCTTTGCAGGGCCGGGGCCGGCGGGTAGAATTCTTGGGTAAAAGTTTGCGGGATGCGCTGCGATTCGTAGCTGAGAATTCGAAACAACGAATAGGCCAGGAGCAAGAACATCACAACATTCAGGTATTGGGTGAACATGCTGGGCTTTTGAACTTTACGCCAAAGGAAAGAACTCCCCACAAACAAGAAGGGGGTCGTCCAAATGAAAAAGAATGCGATCATGTGCGGGAGTTTCATCTCTACCCCCGGGATACCTTCGATGACCTGGACGGCAAACCCATACCGATCAAACCAGATCAGGAAGAGCAAGGTCAACAATCCGGCCCGGTGCCAGTTTTTGCACCAGGCATAGAAGATGAACAATACAAGGATTGAAGCCCCGGTTAGCCATACCATGGGCAGCCAGGCCTGGTTCAACTTCACATTGGCCAGGTTGGGGCCTGTTAAGATCAAAATTTCAGTGAGGGCAAATAGAACCGGGTAAACAATCCAGTTTGATATCAAATGGTTTAATCTTTTGATCATGATCGCATCCGCAAGGTATTTGATGATAAAGCTGTGACCGAGCTTCTCCCCATTTTGCAACTGGAATTTCATTATACTTGATGCAATTTGTAAATACAAGCGCACCAGATTTACGTTATACTTAAGCAATTATGGAGCTAACCCCTATCCCTTGCCTGAGAGACCCCGGTGGCCAGCAGCATGACCTGGACAAGGATATTGTTACCATTGGGCGTGCCATTGAGAACGACATCGTGGTGACCAGCAAACGTGTCTCGCGCGAGCATGCCCATATCCGCCGCGAGGGACGTAAGCTGCTCTTGGAAGATTTGGGCAGCACCAATGGCACCTTTTTAAACGACGAGCGGGTGGTTGCCCCGCTTGAGCTGCGCGATGGCGATCAGGTTGCGGTGGGCGAGGTGGTTTTTACCTTTCATGATCCCGATACGACTACCCGTGAAAATCCCTTCCCCGAATTGGATATCAACGCTGCCGCCGGGGTGGTGCGCGTCAATCGCAAGGTAGTGGAGCTTTCGCCCAAAGAGTTTGCCCTGCTGGTGTACTTGCATGAGCATGCAGGGCGAGTGTGTACCAAAGATGAGATTGGCCGGGCCGTTTGGGCTGAGTACCAGGCCGGCGTCTACGATTACCAGATCGAGAACCTGGTGCGCCGGCTGCGCACGCGCGTCGAGTCTGACCCGGCCAACCCCCAGCTCTTGCTGACCGTGCGCGGATTGGGCTACAAGTTGGTTGAGGGTTGACCCAGTTGCAAAATTTCCATCGTTGAATGGCTTGCTCTTGTCACATGGTGGGTTGCCCATGTAGCATGGTGGGGTATCCATGTAGCATGGTGGGGTATCCATGTAGCATGGTGGGGTATCCATGTAACTTTCATCGCACCCGAATAGTCAATTGTTAGCTAACGGATAGGTAAGAAAACTCACCCTGGCCTATAATGATGGGCAGATAACGATCGAAGGAGTGCAACATGAGTCAAACTACATTTTCTGCCCTTGAGAATACCCCGCGCCTGCGCAGTGCCAGGCCTGTTTTGGCCTGGATTGGTGGCACGTTGGCCCTGTTCGGCGGCATCTTGTTCTTGCAAACCCTGCATGTGCTCAGCAACTGGTGGGCCGATTTCATCCTCCTGGCGGCCTTGGCGCTGCTGACGGGGGGCTGGGCTGTATACCATCTGCAAGATGGATGGTTGCGCGGCTTGGGGCGCTTGCTGATTGGCTGCGGCCTGGTGACGTTGACCGTGGCGTTGATGTTCTTGCTCGACCTGAACTGGGGTGATTGGTGGCCTTTGATGCTGTTGGCGCCGGGCTTTGCCCTCTACTTGAACGGCTTCTCAGCCCCTCAGGATGGACGCTATGGGCTGGCTGGTTATATACAGTTGGCCTGGTGGTTGGGCGGGGCGAGCATGCTCTTGGGTCTGGTGTTTTTCTTGGGCAACCTGGGCCGCCTTGACCTGGCAACGTTGAGCACACGCTTTCAGTGGTGGGGCCTGGTCATTCTCATCCCGGCTCTGGGCGCCTTTTACAATGCTGCCTGGGTCTTCCGTCAGGAGAACGAACGCCTGACCTTCGCTTCGGAAAGCCTGGCGGTGATCGGAATGGCGGTAAGTGCGGTGGCAGTTGTCACCCTGCTGCACCTGGAGTGGATGGTGTTGGTGCCCCTTATCTTGATCTTCACGGGTTTTGGCCTGGCTTTGAGCGGCTGGGTTGCTAAGCAAGAATCTGGTAATCATTAATTAGACCGTTGTTTCACGACTTGATCTTTGGAGGTAAGGAATGGCTCCCTCTTCACTAGAAGGACGCATGTTGGGCAAGTATCGGGTGATGGATCCCCTGGGGCGGGGTGGCATGGCCCAGGTGTTCCGTGCTTTTCACCCCCAGCTTGAGCGCTACGTAGCTATTAAGGTGCTGCGTTCAGACCTGGTGGAAGAGGAAGAATTCCTGGCTCGCTTCCGGCGGGAGGCCAAGGCGGTCGCAGCGCTGCGCCACCCGCACATCGTGCAGGTCTTTGATTTTGATGTCGAAGACGACCTGTACTACATGGTGATGGAACTGTTGGAAGGCGATACCCTCAAAGCCTACTTGAATAGCTACCGCACGCGTGGTGAAAATATGCCCCTGGGTGAGATGGTGCGCACTCTGTTGGATGTTTTGGACGGCCTGGCGTATGCCCACGGCGAAGGGATTGTCCACCGGGATATCAAGCCGGCCAATGTGCTTCTGACCCGCCGCGGCCAGGCTGTGCTGACGGATTTTGGCATTGCGCAGATCGTGGGCACCACGCGCTACACCATGTCGGGAGCGCTGATGGGAACCCTCAATTACATGGCGCCTGAACAAGGGCTGGAAGGCCACGGCGATGTGCGCAGTGATATCTATTCGATGGGCATTATGTTCTTTGAAATGGTCACCGGGCGCACCCCCTATGATGCGGATACGCCCCTGGCTATATTAATGAAGCATCTTAACGATCCGCTGCCGCTGCCCCACAAGCTGGCGCCTGACCTTCCAGAATCCCTGGAGCGGGTGATCTTGAAGGCCCTGGCCAAGCAGCCTGAAGACCGTTACGCCAGTGCGGCTGAGATGGCCAAAGCGCTGGAAGGCGCGGCGGCTGAGGCCAGGATCGAGGTGCCAGAGCGCATTTCTCTGCCGCAAGTTAAGGATTTACAACCTCCCGCGCCGCCGCCGGCGGTCTTCTCGGGCGAGGCCCGCCAGCACATCTCGGATCATGGTTTTGCGGTGGATGATACCGATGCTGACCTGGCTCGCCGCCTGGCGGAACAGCCGGTTGAAATGCCTGCCGGGGCGGTGGGCATTGTGGATAGTGCGGTTGGTGCAGACCAGCCCCCCGCAGACGCTTCAGCCTCTAAAAGTAAGATTGGATGGGATGTTTCTAACCTGGGCACTTCCTTCGAGGTCCTGGGCGCCCGCCTGGAGATTGACTTTGAGGACCTGGGGGCTCGTATGGAAGCCGACTTTGACAATATTGGGTCCCAATTGGGAGACCGTGTCAGCGCGCAGGTCAAGGAAGCCGTGGCATCGATGACTGGGAAGTTTGTTGCCCCCGCAGACGCGGACACAAGGACCGATGCCTCGGCCGGTGAGGAAAACATTGTTTTTGCAGCTCTGCGTGGGGTGGGCGTGTTGGTGGGTGTCAACGCGGTGGGGCTGTTCTTGGGAGGAATAACCGGCACCCTGGGCATCTTTGGGCTGGCCTGGCCGGCAGAGCTGGCCCTGGTGGCTTTCTTGCTGGCGCAGATCATGGCAGCCTTGGGTCTGATGTGGATTGTTATCCCTATCGGCATCCTGCTGGTCAATGCCCTGCTGTTGGGTTATTCAGCGCTGACGGGCTTTTGGTGGCATTGGATGTTCCTCGGTCCGCTGGATGTGATGTTGATCGTGTGGATGAGCTTGCAGGTCTTATATAAGGTGCGCCAGCATGGCAGCGTTGCGCCCTATGCCGTTCAGCTCGCCCGCAAAGCCAGCCTGGCTTCGGCGGTGGTGGCAAGTGTCCTCATCCTGTTGTCAGTCTTTGTGTATGCGGGTCGATATTTGATCGACCTGGTATTCTAACGAAAGTATTGGAGAATGACTATGAATAAGTTCGCGGCACTCTTTTTTGGCATCATCCTGGTGGCTGTGGGGGGATTGGCCCTGGCTGCCTATCTGATCGGTGGCATATTATTGACAGGTTTCAGAGCCTGGCCGTTATTGGTGGTGGCTGCGGGCCTGGCCTTCGTGCTGCCGCCGCTGCTGGCCCCGCGCCAGCGTGGGCTGGGCGGTCTGTTTGTGCCGGGCCTGCCGGTGCTGGTCACGGGCGGCATTCTGCTAGCGGCCAGTGTCTTAGACCGCTGGGATATCTGGTCTTATGCCTGGCCGTTGGAAGTGTTGGCGTTGGGCCTGGGGCTGCTGCTTTTGGGCATCTGGCTGCGCGTGGTGTGGATGGTCATCCCGGCTTTTCTGGTGCTGGGCAATGGCCTGGTCTTGCAACTCTGTGCCCTCACCGGGCAGTGGCACCTATGGGGGGCGCTTTGGACGATCGAGCCGTTGGCGTTGGGTTTGGCTTTCTTGGTGGTTGGCTTATTCAACCGTTCTAAAGTCTTTATCATCCTGGGGTTGTCGTTCACTGGGTTTGCAATCCTGGCTTTTGCCCTGATGGTGATGATTGGCCTCTCGGCCACCTGGCTGTTGGCCATCGTGGGCCCAGCTTTGTTGGTGGCGGCCGGGCTGGCGGTCTTGGCGTTTGGCTTTTGGCCGCGCCAGCAAGCGAACCCGATTGCACAGTAAGCACTTGAATCAAAAAACGGCGCCGGCGATAGAGTGCATCGCTTGCGCCGTTTTTTGATTCAAACTAATCGGTCTTGACCTTGACTTTTTTCTCGCGCTTGTCCAGCTTGGGCAGGCCCATTTTTGGCAAGCCTATTTTGGGCACGCCCAGAGTGGGCGAGTTGACCTGGATGCGGTTGGCAGGTTTGACGGGATCTGCTTTTGGCAGCTTGATGGTGAGTACGCCATCCTTCAGTTCGGCCGCAGCCTGATCACTTTTGACGGGAGCGGGCAGGCTTACGGCACGCTGCCACGCGCCACAGTGACGCTCGCGAATGTGCCAGCCATCTTCCTGGCGCTGGCTTTCACCTTGTGATTCGGCGCGGATGAACAGAACGCCTTCCTTTTCTTCGATCTCGACATCTTCAGCGCTGATGCCGGGGATGGCGGCTTTGACGACGATTTCACTACCAGTCTCGTACAGGTCAATGGCCAGGTTGTTCACCGGCCAGGTACGCTCTGCCCAGGGGCTGTTCTCGGCCAGGGAGCGCCGGTTCTCACAAGTACCTTCAAAAGGCACGCGCACGCGGCGCAGATGATGGCGGGGGGGATAACGAACGATCCAAGACATAATTTACCTCCAGAAGAAATGGGACAGGCGCCTGGCGGCCTTTTGCGCTGCCAAGCGCCTGCTATCCCAGCGGGTTACTTCGATTTGCTATCGATCATCACAGGGTTGCCGGCTTTGATGGCGATGCGCTTGGGCTTGACTTCCTCGGCCTTCGGCAGGGTCAGCGTCAGCACCCCGGCATTGTATGCGGCATCAATGGCATCTGCATTGACCTTGTAGGGTAGGATCAGGCTGCGAGAGAAGGTGCCGTAGCGGCGTTCTCGCAGGTGGTAGGCCGCGTCTTCGACGGCCTCGTCGGCCTGGATTTCACCCTTAATGGTCAGCGTATCATTGTTGTATGTGATCTCGAGATCATCGGGGTTAATGCCTGGGATGGAGGCCTTGACCACGAATGCATCCTGGTTTTCGATCACATCCAGGGCCAGGCCCCAGGTGTTGGCGGCTTGCCAGCCAGACTCGGAATTGGTGGTGCTGTCGAACAGGCGGTCCACAGCCCGGCGTAGGGTCATCATTTCCTGGAATGGGTCATAACGGTTTAACATAGCTACCTCCTTTACAGTATGGTGAACTGAGATTGATATTTTTGTGCAGGTTGTTCCTGAAGCAGGTTGTTCCTGAAGCAGGTTGTTCCTGCAGCTTACGACCCATATTTTAGCCCCTGAGTGTTAGAAGAATATATGCACCATGTCGGAGGTGTGTAAGAGTTTTGGACTGGATAAGATCCTGCTCTTACTTCGCTGTGGCGGGCGATCACTCTGATAAAGCGCATACACCATGCTAATATTCTTTAAATATTTGCGTTATATACTATCAATATCTTCGTAATTTTTGACCAAAGCCTGATTCTTCCGCACAAAGCGCAGATTAGCGCAGAAAAAGCAGAAGAAATGGCTTCAAATCTGCGTAAATCGGTGGGTAACATTAACGAAAAAGTAAGCTTGCTTAGCCTGTTCATCCCTGTTACAGGCTAAATTCAAGGGAGTACATGATGGATCTGAATAAATATACCCAAAAATCACAAGAAGCCTTGCTGGCGGCCCAAAACCTGGCCCACGAGCTGCGCCACCAGAGCATCGAGCCGGCGCATATTTTGTTGGCTTTGCTGCGCCAGGAAGAAGGTGTGGTGCCTGCCATTGTAACCAAGGTGGCAGGCAGCGTATTGGCCTTGCGCGATGAATTGTCTCGAGAATTAGAGAAACGCCCCAAGGTGTACGGTGATAGCGGCGAGGTGGGCCTTGCCCGGCCGGCAGCCCAGGTGTTGGAAGCGGCTGAACGTTATGCTAAGGGCATGAAGGACGATTACACGTCTACTGAGCATATCTTGCTTGGGTTGACAGAGTCGGTTGAGGGCAAGCGCCTGGAGCAGTACGGGCTGACCAAGGATGCGGTTCTGAAAGCCCTGGCGGCTGTGCGCGGTTCACAGCGTGTCACCAGCCAGACGCCTGAAGACACTTACCAGGCGCTCGAAAAATATGGGCGCGATTTGACTGCCCTGGCTCGCCAGGGCAAACTGGACCCGGTCATCGGGCGTGATGAAGAGATCCGCCGCGTGGTGCAGATCTTGTCGCGGCGCACCAAAAACAACCCTGCGTTGATCGGCGATCCTGGCGTGGGCAAAACGGCCATTGTGGAGGGGTTGGCCCAGCGCATTGTCAATGGCGATGTGCCGGAAGGCCTGAAGCATAAACGTTTGATGCAGCTTGATTTTGGCGCCATGGTGGCGGGGGCCAAGTACCGCGGCGAGTTCGAAGAGCGCCTAAAGGCCACATTGAAAGAAGTGACTGACGCCGCAGGCTCGGTGATCGTCTTTGTGGATGAGATGCACACAGTGGTGGGGGCGGGTGCGGCCGAAGGCGCCATGGATGCGGGTAACATGCTCAAGCCCATGCTGGCGCGTGGCGAACTGCACATGATCGGCGCGACGACTTTGGATGAATACCGCAAGCATGTGGAGAAAGATCCTGCCCTTGAACGGCGTTTCCAGCCGGTGCTGGCAGAAGAGCCCTCGGTAGAGGATACCATCAGCATCTTGCGCGGTCTCAAGGAGCGTTACGAGGTGCACCACGGCGTGCGCATCACCGATCCTGCTGTGATTGCAGCTGCCACCCTCTCGCACCGCTACATTGCCGACCGGCATCTGCCGGATAAAGCCATCGATCTGATTGACGAATCTGCTGCCCGCTTGCGAACAGAGATCGATTCTAAGCCGCAAGCCCTGGATGAGGTTGACCGGGGTGTGATGCAGCTTGAGATCGAGCGCCAGGCGTTGAAGAAGGAGAAGGACAAGGCTTCGAAAGAACGCCTGGAGAAGTTAGAAAAGGAGTTGGCCGATCTAAAAGAACGTTCGAATGAACTGCAAGCGCGTTGGCAGAACGAGAAACAAGCCATTGCCGCATTGCAAACGGTCAAAGAAGAGATCGAGCAGACCCGCCTGCAGCTTGAACGCGCCGAACGTCAAAATGATTATGAAGCGGCTGGCCGGCTGCGTTATGGCGTGCTGCGTGAGTTGGAACAGAAACTGGTAGATAATGAAAGCCGCCTGAAAGCCGTGCAGGCAGAAGGTGCACTTTTAAGGGAAGAAGTGGACGCAGATGAGATCGCCGGATTGGTCTCGCGTTGGACGGGTATTCCGGTCTCGCGGTTGCTGGAAGGCGAGACCCAGAAGTTGATCCATGCTGAAGAACGCTTGCGTCAACGGGTGGTGGGCCAGGACGAAGCCCTGCGGGTGGTTTCAAACGCCATCCGGCGGGCACGTGCTGGCTTACAGGACCCCAACCGGCCAATGGGTTCGTTCATCTTTCTCGGCCCCACTGGTGTTGGGAAGACTGAGTTGGCACGCGCCCTGGCGCAGTTCTTGTTTGACGACGAACGCGCCATGATCCGCATTGACATGAGCGAATATCAAGAGAAGCATACCGTCTCTCGGTTAGTGGGCGCCCCGCCTGGGTACGTGGGCTACGATGAGGGCGGCCAGTTGACCGAGTCTGTGCGCCGCCGCCCTTACAGTGTGGTGCTGTTTGATGAGATCGAGAAGGCCCATCCCGAAGTCTTTAATGTGCTCTTGCAGATGTTGGATGACGGCCGGCTAACCGATGGACATGGGCGGCTGGTAGATTTCCGCAATACGCTCATCATCATGACCAGCAACCTGGGGAACGAGCTCTGGATGGGTACGGAGGGCAAGCCGGTGGAGCGGGATACCATCACCAGGGTTTTGCAGGGGCATTTCCGGCCTGAATTCTTGAACCGGATTGACGAGATCGTGGTCTTTCGCTCTCTCAGCCGCCAGGATCTGGCGCAGATCGTGGAAATCCAAATGCTGCGCGTTACCGCACTCTTAGAAGGGCGCGGCTACAGTTTGGATGTGAGCCCCGAGGCACGCGAGTACCTGGCCGGGATCGGTTATGACCCCGATTTTGGCGCTCGCCCCCTCAAGCGCACCATCCAGCGTGAGTTGCAAGACCCGCTGGCTTTGAAGCTGCTTTCGGGTGAGTTCCCGCCGGGTGGGGTGATCAGGGTGGACCGTGGGTCAGAAGGACTATCCTTCTCTGTATAAAAGCATGAGGCGGTGGATTGCCACCGCCTCATGCTTTATCGGATGTGTTCGGCGCGGTTGATGCTTATTCGACAAAAACCTGAACGTGTTCGCCGTCTTCTTCGTCGATCACATCCACCAGCGGACCGCCGCCATCTTCCATCACCTGGGCCAATTCGTTGAAATCCAGGCCTTCCAGTTCATCGGTATAGCGGGCGCCGACCTTTAAGCCCCACTGCACCATGCGCATGGGCAGGCGAACGCTGACCTTGTTCTTGCCGCTGTTGGTGTCGGTTACTAGAACACGGAACCAGTGGCCTTTGCCGACCGGGCTTTCGGGCGCGGGCGCAGCAGCCGGGGCGCTGTTTATGGTGGGGGCGGGGCCAGTGGGGGTTGGCTGACCCAGGGCATTCAGCAACTGCGCACCCTGCTCGGCGCTGATTTTGTTTTCTTCGACCATCTTTAAAATGCTTAGACGTTCATCCATTGATCCTAACATATTAGCCTCCTGGCAAGTGACGGGCCTGCAAAATATTTTTGTTTATTGGTTAATCTTTTATAATTATAAAGATATATATTGAATATGTCAATAGTGAATTTAATATATTCAATATGCGCTTTAATTTTGTCCAGTTAAAATCATCCAGGGCAGCGTCAAACGCTGCCCTGGATGATGGGGGTTTCGTTTCGAGCACTGCTCGAAATTAATGGTGATGGTGTTCGTCACCGTGAACGTGATCGTGTTCCATCTCTTCGGCTGTGGCCGAGCGCAGCCCAACTACTTTGACGGCGAAGTGCAGCTCTTTGCCAGCCAGGGGATGGTTGAAATCCAGCCGGATGGTGTTCTCGTCTACCTGGCTGATGTGAGCCTGCATGGGATGCCCTTCTTGATCTTTCATTTGCAGCATGGTACCCAATTCCAGAGGAATATGCGGTGGGAATTCGCCGCGCGGTACGTCCATGAAGGCTTCTGGATCCCGCAGACCGTAGGCATCTGCCGGTTGAATGCTGACGGCTTTGGTGCTGCCGATGGACAGGCCGTACAACTCATGTTCCAGGCCGGGGATGATGTGCCCGTGGCCCTGGATGAATTCGATCGGCTCAGATCCTTCGGATGTATCAACGACCTCATTTTCAACGGTCAGGGTGTAATCGAGCGAGACAACCACGTCGTCAACAACGGTCAGTGGGGCATTAGATTGGTTCAAGACAATCTCCTTTTATTTTTCGCCAAATATGATAGGGATGTAATTGCGGAGCGCCGGGAAGGAAGAAGCGTATTTCAGGTCTCCATTGGTGGCGTCGTAATAGCTGATGGCAATGCCGCCGCTGGGCAGTAATCCCAGGGATGGATACCAACCTACATCGCCAGGGGTATCTACCGTGCTGAAATACCACTTCCCATTCCAGTTGGCATAGCGCAGGTCATTGTGGGTGAAGTCAAAATATGCGATGTGTGGGTTGCCGGCGCCATCCAGCATCAAGGATGGGAAAAGCCCCGTGATGCTGGTGCGGTCCACCAGCTCACGCGACCAGAATGTCCCGTTCCAGTAGGCAACCTTGAGGGCGTCTTCATAATCGCTGAAGTAAGCGATGTATGGCAGATTGTTCGCGTCGAGCTTCAATGAGGAGTACATGCCCACCTCGCCGGTCGGGTCGGCATCACGAATCCTGAAGCTAGACCCCTCCCAGGCCGCATACTGTAGGGATTTCTGCGTCTGGTTGTAGTAGCTGACATGCGGCTTGTTGTTGCTATCCAGGTCCAGGGATGGCCAAAGGCCTACAAAATCGGTGGAAGCATCGACGTACATGGTTGTCCAGCCATTGCCGTTCCAGTAAGCCAGCTTCAGGTCGCCGTTCTTGTCATCTGTATAGGCAATGTAGATGTATCCATCGGTGCCAATGGCGATGGAAGAGTACAGACCCACCTGGGTGGTAGCGTCCAGCGTGCCAGCAATCCAGGTGCTGCCATTCCAATAGGCGTACCTCAGGTTGCGGTTGGTTAAGTCGTAGTAGCTGGTGTGGGGATTGCCATTAGAATCAAGCGCAAGGGATGGATTTAAGCCTACGTCGCCGACCCAGTCCACTTTTTGCTTGACCCAACCGGTGCCGCTCCAGTAGGCGTACAGCAGGTCGTCGTGGGTGTCGTCAAAGTAGGCAAGGTGCGGGTAACCGGCATTGTTGATTACCATGGATGTGAATTGGCCCACATCGGCAGACTGGCTGATCTCGCTGGTGATCCAGGCGGCTCCGCTGCGAACGGTATATTGGAACAGGCCTTCGCCGGCATCGAAGTAGGTGATGCGTGGAATGCCGGCACTGTCGATGGCTAAGGATGTGTACCAGCCTATCATGCCATCGCTGTCTACGGTTTCAATGCGCCAAGCTGACCCATCCAGGACGGCATACTTGAGGTTGCCTTCTTCGGCATCAAAGTAGCTGATGCTGGGTTGGTACGTACTGTTGAACGCCAGGGACGTGTACAGGCCAACTTCTGAATCTGTGTCCACCGTTTGGGCTTGCCAATTCGTACCGTCGAACCTGGCATAGCGCAGGTGTTCTGTGGTTTCGTCGTAATAGCTGATGGAAGGGCGAGCTTGATTGCCCAAGGCAATGGATGTGTACAGTCCTACGCTGCCGTTGCTATCGATGGTCTGAATGATCCATTTCAATCCGTCCCAGATGGCATAGCGCAGGTTTTTGTTGGTGGCGTCATAGTAGCTGATATGGGCGGTTCCGGGGCCAGACATCGCAATAGATGTGTACATGCCCACAACCCCGCCCGAATCGATCGCCTGGATCTGCCAATCGCCCAATATCTGGCGGGCAACCTTGAGGTTGCCGTTGATTGCGTCAAAATAGCTGATGTGGACGCTGCCAGCCGGGTCAATGGCGATGGAGCTGTAAAGGCCCACGCCCTCCAACTCGGGTACAGGGGTGAACTCGATGGCACTGGATGATAGGTCGGGGAGCTGGAGAGGCAGTGACCAGCCATCCCGGCTGTCCACATACCGCCCCGGAGCGATACGCCCCGCAACGGCTTCGGGATCATCGGATGATGTGAGGTGGGTGGTGCTGGTCTGGTCGAGGACAACGATCTCCCAACCTGAGCCCAGGTTGCGGGCGTACTTGAGGGCGCCGTTGGTGGCGTCGTAGTAGCTGATATGCGGGTGGTTGCTGCTGTCGAGGCAGAGGGAGGCAAAGACACCCACCCCATTTTCTGCATCCACGGTCTCTATTGTCCACGCCGCGCCGTTATAGACGGCGTAATACAAATGATCTCCGCCAAAAACCACGTGGGGCAGCCCGCTTGAATCCAGGCGCAGACTGCGGTCGCTCATGTTGTTGAAGAGACGCGGGGCATCCACGGTTTGGCGATTCCAGGCCAGAGGAGAGAGTGCATCTGTGGATGATGCAGGTGCGCCCAGGACGGTCGAGCTGACCAGGCTGAGCAGGATCATGACCGCTAAAAGGCTGAGCGGCCAGCGAAATTTCGTGGGGAATTGATTCATAGCTTGTATTTCTCCTTTTGTGATATATTCACGTGGGCATTCTACCAGATTTTCGCACAATGCGGGTCAGAGGTCTCTCGGCGCGATAACCCATACTTCACCAGACGAAGAAACCCCGCGAAATGTTCCTGGAAAGGGATGGCAAGCGGTATAATCAAACTGTTGGGAGCGGCTGTATGAATCTTAACCTGGATAAATGTGTATGCCTGGCTTAAAAGATATCTCTTTAATTTGGCAAAATGTCCGTGAAGTTGACCTGCGCCCCATCCGCGATGCGGCACTGGTGGAAGTGAAGATTGGGTTGGTGGGTGAGCCCGGTGCGGGACGCCATACCCTGGCGGATCAAATGCGTATGGACCCGGCCCGCGCGGGGGTGCAAACGCGCACCCCCATGGCGATTGTCTCGCCGGAAGAAGCAGAGAAAGTTGGCGCTGCCGATTTGATCATTGTCGTGGTAGATGCCACGCGCTCAGAATTCCATCGTGAGCAGGCCCTGGTTGGCGACTGGACCGACAAGGGGAAAAAGGTGCTGGTGTTCTTCAATAAGTATGACTTGCTCCAGGATGGGCAGGTGGTGGGGCAGTGGGTGGGGTGGCAGGCGGCCAAAGTATTGTACGGCTCAGCCATTGATGTGGACTTCTTAAAGCGCGAGCTTGTGCCGGCGCTGTTGGAGCTTGTGCCGGCTGAACGCTACCTGGCCCTCGGCAGGCAGTTTCCGATCTTCCGTATCCCCATTGCCCGTGATTTGATCGGCGATGCCTGTTTCTCAAACACGGCTTATGCGGTCAGCACGGGGGTAGCAGAGATCGTGCCGGTGCTGGACCTGCCTTTGAATGTAACCGATATGATCGTCTTGACCAAGTCGCAGGCCTTCTTGGCTTACCGCCTGGGGCTGTTGCTGGGTTTTTCGACCCGCTGGCAAGATTATGTGGCTGAATTTGGCAGCGTGATTGGGGGTGGGTTTATCTGGCGACAGTTGGCGCGTTCGTTGGTCGGGCTGATCCCGGTATGGGGCATTGTGCCCAAGGTGGCGGTGAGTTATGCCGGCACTTACGTGGTGGGCAACGCGGTTTTGCAGTGGTACCTCACCGGGCGGCATCTTTCTGCCGGGCAGTTGCGCGGATTATATTTGCAGGCTTTTGCGCGCGGGAAGGAATTTGCTCGCAAGACATTTAAGCGTTCGCCCCGCCAGCCGCGCCTGGATAGCCGCAAGGTCAAATCGCTGCCGTCAGGCAATGTCAAGACACTCCCGGCGGCAGTAGCCCCAACACCAGCCGCTCAGCCTGCTGCGCCAGAGGCAGAGCTGTCGATTGCAGATACCCAGCCGGTGATCGTGACGGCAGTTGCATCGCCGCAAACCCAGTCTGCTGGGTCTGAAGCCCTGCCCGAGCCTGCGGCTGAGAAAAAACGTGGTTGGTTCAGCAAAAAACCTGCCTCGCAGCCAAAAACCTCCGCCACCCCCAAGCCCCGCCGGGGTTGGGGGCGCAAGCAAGCTCCCCAGAGTAAAGCCTGCCCGCAGTGTGGAAAACTTAACGCTGTGGATGCGAACTTCTGCCAATACTGTGCCAACTCGTTTGACACTTTGGCAGAAAATCAGTAAACTTATGACTATGTGAGTTCGGGATTATCGAATAGGAGGCCAACGATGACTGCGCCAATATATCGCCTGGTGATGCGGCAGGGGCCGACCCCCAACCAGGTTTTTGAGCTGGATAGGAACGAAATGGTGGTTGGGCGTGAGATCACAAACGAGATTGTGATCAATGATTCGGAAGTTTCGCGCCGGCATGCTCGCCTGGTTCTGGATGCGGGCCGGTATGTATTGGAAGACCTGGGCTCGACCAACGGCTCTTTCGTTAACGGTCAGCGTCTGATGGGCCCGCATGTGCTCTCGATTGGCGAAGTGATCAACTTCGGCGAGAACGTGGTTCTGACCTTCGAATCGGCCCAGTACGATCCCGATGCCACGGTAGTTGGCGGGCAAGAGCTCTTCCCGCCTGCCCCGGCAGCGCCTCCTGCCCAGCAGTATGCTTCGCAAAACCCACCCGCTCCTGTTTATGCTTCCCAACCGCCGGCCGCTGCGTATGTGCCGCCCTCACCCCAGCCATCATATACTGGGCAGGTGCCAGCCGGCCCCGAGATTCCTTTCCCGGCTGCCCAGCCTGCCAAGAAACGCGGTACGGGTACCTGGTTGGCGGCTGGCTGCGGTTGCCTGGTACTGGTGGGCATTGTACTGGCAATCGTGCTAGTAATTATCGACTATCTGAACCTGTGGTGCAGTATCTTTGGATCGCTGATTCCCGGGTGCTGAAAAACATAGCCCCTGAATCATCAAAGCGGCGCATTTGCGCCGCTTTGATGATTCAGGGGATCTGCCAGGCCTCAGAACGCCGTAGTTCAAGGGTGACCAGCTGTGCGCTCTCGGTTGTGGCGAGCACGGTCGCAGTGTTCTCTGAGATGGTGATACGCTGCGGCTCGTAACCGGCTGTAACGACAGACATGGTGATGGCGCGGTAGTCGATTGCCATGGGGTGAATGGCAAAGGGATCAGGAGAATGTTGGGCAAAGCCATCTAAAACCGCATTGACAGCGGCAATGATTTGTTCGGCAGTCACGAAATCGCGCCCCATCACTGCCCTGCTGGCTGCGCCGAGCATGGTTTCAAGGGCCAGGTTGGCGGGGTCTGACGGGTGGCGCAGGTAGTCGGCAGCAATGCCGCGGGTGCGCATCTCAGGAGAATTGAGCAGCCAGGCAGTGCGGAAGTAGGCTGAAGGGTCGAGCATTTCTTGGTAGCGGCGCAGTGTATCGTAGAAGAGCACCGTCAGGCGGATATCTTCCCGCCAGGCGGCGGCACCTGGCTCAGAGCGCAGGGCGGTGATGAAATCTTGTTCTAGTTGGGCAAAGGTCAGGCCAAAGTGGATCTGCAGGGCCGTGTCAATGGCGGCAGAATGCAAGCCGCCTGGGGCCGGGTGGATGTCGCGATAGAAGCCTGAGAAGGCTTCCCAACCCCAGCGCGCTACCATATATTCGACCAGGGCCGCAGCCTCGAGATAACTGATCTCGTGTTGGGCTGCATAAAAATCATCCGCCAGGGGGGAAAGCGGTAAATACCAGTTCAGATCTTCCATCAGCAGGGCGGCGGCGCGTGGCATGAGGGCTTCTTCTTTGTAATGCCCTCCAGACATATAGACGGCTAACCCTTCGACGAAAAGGGTTGGGCGCAGATCGCCTCCCAAGCGGCTGTCCAGAAGGTGGATCATCTCGTGGTGCACAATTCGATCCCAGGCGTTGCCGGCGTAATTGCGGTCGAGGTACGAGACACTGACCTCGCTGTTGGTGAATCCGCCGTGGCCCAGCAGGCGTGGCAGCAGCGTGATGGTGATCTTGTCGCTGAAGTCGGTGCTCATTTGTCCAGCGGCGCGGTCAGCTTCGTGATCGATCATCGCAGCCAGGGTCTCCAGGTCGCGCTCGGCGGCGGTGCCGGTGATGTAATGGATGGTACAGCAAGTTGTCTCCAAGGCCGCCCAGGCGGCATCCCTTTGCCAGGCTGGCATCTGGCTGGCAGGCAGCAGGGTGACCGCCTCATGCCAGGTGATGGCCTGGGGTTCGACGGTAAAGGTGAGGGTGTAAGTCCCGGCAGAAAGTTCCTGGGTATCCCAGGCCCACAGTAGGGTCGCCTGGTATCGCCCGGCGATGCCCCAGGGGCCAAAGTTTTGCGGCCCAAGCGTTTGGGCTGGCTGAGAGCCTGCTGTTACGGTGATGGTCGAATCGGCCAGCGACAGGCCCGGCGGGGCGATCACCTCCAGGCTAACAACATCCCCCACATACAGCCCGCCATCGGGGTGGCGGCGCACTGTAAAGGCAGCCGTAAGCGGCTGTGGGGTGGGTGTTCCAGCAGGGGAGACGAGGGTGGCTGGGTCTGTGGATGAAAGTGTAGGAGAAAGACTGGACGTCAGCGTGGCAGATGGGGCCCAGTATGTTGCTGTGGGCGGTTGGGGGGTGATGGTGGGAGCGTCAGCCGGGATGACAGCCTGGCAGGCCAGTGACGCCCCTGCCAGGGATAAAATCGTGATAAATAGCATGCTTGAAAAGCGACGCATGGCTGTATTATAAAGTACTTTGCAGTGGTAGAATAAACTTACTGCCGCGGCGCGCGGCGGCTTAGATTACCATTTTCTTAATAATCCAAGGAGGTTTTCATGTCACCAATGTTTGTCCCTGGGCCGGTGGATGTGGCCCCCGAAGTCCTGAAAGAGCAAACCAAGCCCATGCTGCCGCACCGCAGCAAGGATTTCGAAGCTACCTTCCAAGGCGCAATCGAAAAGCTGCGCCAGGTTTTTTATACCCAATACCGGGTCTTCATCATGACCAACTCGGGCAGCGGCGCACAAGAAGCGGCTGTGCGCAACCTGGCCAATGAACGCGTCCTCTCTTGCGTCAACGGTTCCTTCTCCAAGCGTTGGTACGACGTGGCGATTGCCAACGGCAAGCAGGCTGATAAGATTGATAACCCCTGGAACCAGCCCATCATGCCCGAGCAAGTTGAAGCAGCCCTCAAGCAGGCCAAGTATGACCTGATCACCGTGGTGCACAATGAGACCTCCACCGGCGTGATGAACCCGGTCAAAGCTATTGCTGAAGTGGTTCATCGTGTCAGCCCGGATACCATGGTTGCTGTAGACGCTGTTTCTTCGCTGAGCGGTGCCAAGATCGAGATGGACGCCTGGGGGCTGGATGTGGTCTTCACCTCCTCGCAGAAGTGCCTGGCTCTGCCGCCTGGCCTGGCTCTGTGCGCTGTCAACGATCGGGCCATGGAGCGCGCCAAGAACGTGCCGAACCGCGGCTGGTACTTTGACTTTTTGCTGCTTGAGAAGCACCGTGTCAAAGACTCCACCCCCATGACCCCAGCTATGTCGCTGGTCAACGCACTCGATTATCAACTCAACCGCATCCTGGCCGAGGGCCTGGATAATCGCTTTGCGCGCCATTCGGCGATGGCCAATCGCACCAAGGAATGGGCTGAGAAGAAGGGTTGGGCGCTGTATGCCCCCGAAGGTTACCGCTCGCAAACCCTGACCGTGGTGACCAACCCACCCGAATTCGACCTGGCCGATTTCAATAAATTCCTGGCTGGCCGCAACCTGCGCCTGGCCAACGGTTACGGCGACCTGAAGGGCAAGACCTTCCGCGTGGCCCATATGGGCGAGATCCAACCCAGCGACCTGGAGAATCTGCTCAAGGCCTTCGAAGATTACCTGCCTACCAAGGGCCTGTAATTTCTTCTTTCATTAAAAAGGTGAAGCTGTGCGTTTGCACAGCTTCACCTTTTTTCAGGGTATGGTGGCTATGACGTACGACATTCAACTGACTGCTTTAACTTATGGGGGTGATGCCATGGGGCGCCTGCCGGATGGACGAGCGGTATTTGTGCCGTTTGGCTTGCCCGGCGAACGGGTGCGGGTGGATGTGGTGGAAGAGAAACGCGGCCATGCCCGCGCCGCCTTGCTGGAAGTTTTGGAACCCGCCCCAGGGCGTATTGTGCCGCGCTGCCCGCATTTTATGGCTTGCGGTGGCTGCCATTACCAGCACATGGATTACCCGGCCCAACTGGCAGCCAAGGCGGCTATCCTTAAAGAGCAGTTGGAGCGTATTGGCGGCCTGGCAGACGTGAACCTGCGGCCTGCAGTGGCTGCTCCGCAAGCCTGGAATTATCGCAACCAGGTGCAGTTTCACCTGGCATCTGACGGCAAGCTGGGTTACCAGGCTGCCCGCAGCAATGCCATCATCCCCATCCGCGAATGCCACCTGCCCGAAGAGCCGCTGAATGCCCTTTGGCCCCAGCTTGACTTTGAGATGCTGCCTGCTTTGCAGCGGGTGGGCCTGCGCCTGGGTGCGGGGGATGAGCTGATGCTGGTGCTAGAAAGCAGTCAACCTGATGCGCCGGAATTTACCGTTGAGGAGATCCCGCTTTCGGCGGTACATTTGGGGCCGGGCGGAACGTTGGTGCTGGCGGGCAGTGACCATATTGTAATGGAAGTTGGGGGCAGGCCGTTCAAGGTGTCGGCGGCCTCGTTCTTCCAGGTGAACACAGCCCAGGCGGGGGCCATGGTATCGCACCTGCTGGCTGAGCTGCCACTTGAAGCGGGCCAGACGGTGTTGGATGTGTACTGCGGGGTGGGCTTGTTCAGCGCTTTCCTGGCACCCAAAGTGGGCCGCCTGGTGGGTGTTGAGCTCTCGTCCGATGCCTGTGAAGATTTCGCCGTCAACCTGGATGAATTCGAGAACGTGGAACTGTATGAGGCGCCCGCCGAACAGGTGCTGGCAGGGGTGGATTTCCATCCTGACGTGATCGTAGTGGACCCGCCGCGGGCCGGGTTGGGCCAGGCCACTTTAGACGGGTTGCTCCGGCAGGGAGCGCCTCACCTGGCATACATTTCTTGCGATCCTGCAACGCTAGCCCGCGATGCCAAGCGGCTGGTGCAGGGCGGCTACTGCCTGCAGCAAGTGACCCCCTTTGACCTTTTTCCTCAGACCTATCATATTGAGAGTATCAGCTTGTGGTCTAAGCCACGGTAATAAAAACGAGCGGCGCCCAGGCACCGCTCGTTTTTATTACCGTGAACTGAGATTGTTGCGCCTTGCAAGGGCATGATCTAAGATTTCATTGACGAATTCGGCGTACGTCTGCCCACCAACCATTGCGGAGCGCGGCAGCCAAAAGGATGCGTCGATCCCGGCAATTGGATTGAGCTCAAGCACATACAATTTGCCATCTGCAGCAAGGCGCATTTCCAGCCGGCACCAATCCCGGCAGCCTAAGGCATAGTAAGCATCTACGGCGGTCTTTTCAATGGCAGCCTTGAGTTCAGGCGTGACTTCGGCCGGGCAGACAGAGCGGTGCATTGGTTTTGGAATGCCATCCTGCCATAGCTGGGGGTAGCGCTCGATCATCTCGGGCTCTGGGGTGAAGATGACAATGCCGCGTGGCTTGGAGAAGACCAATTCGGTGATGGGCAGCACCCGCGGCGTAGTATTGCCCAATACGCCGACGGTAAACTCGCGCCCCTCGATGAATTCTTCCACCAGTACCGCTTCGTGGTAGGTGTCGATGAGAAAAGAGGCTTGCTCTTTTAACGCCGCCGCATCTGAGACGATCGATTTTTCGGAAACCCCCATGCTGGAACCTTCTTGCAGCAGCTTAACGATCAGCGGGTAATGCAGGTTGGGGGCAAGCGGTTGGTCAATATGCTGGAGAACTTGAAATTCTGGGGTGGGGATGTGGTAATGCAGTAAGACTTCTTTGGCTCGCGCTTTGTTGAGGCATAGCGCCAGGGTCAATGGGCCAGAACCAGTGTAATGAATGCCCAACATCTCGCAAATTGCAGGGATATGCGATTCGCGGCTTTCGCCGCGCAGCCCTTCGGCGATGTTGAACACGACCTCTGGCTGGGCTTTTTTCAATTGTTCAAATATGTTTTCGTCGGCTTCCAACAATTCAACTGAGTGCCCGCCGCTTTCAAGGGCGGTTTTGAGGTTGTTAATCGTCTCTTCGGTGTCCGATTCGGCTATGGTATCTAAAGGCCGAGCGTTGAGTGTCTCAAGGTGAATACGATTGAAAGCCACAACCACTTTCGCCATCATTCTTCCTTTTTAATTTAAGATTCCGGAACGGTGCTTGATTATATTTCCCATTTGCTTTAGATGCAATGTTAAAGATGTTGAAATTTCCAGGTAAAATAAAAGCGGCGCTCAAGCGCCACTTTTATTTTACCTTTGGATCCTTGCCCTCTTAGAAAGCAGAGAACGAGGGTTTGAGGGTCTGTGCCCGACTAATCCTCGGCGCGCTTGCCCAACTGGTGGTCAAGCTGGTAGATGGCGTTGCTCTTTTCACCGATCAGCTTGAGGGTTTCGAGGATCGCGCTGGCGTTCTTTTCCTCTTCTACCTGCTCGGCGACAAACCAGTTCAAAAAGACCTGGCTGGCGTAGTCTTTATCTGCTACGGCAATGTCGTAAAGCTTATGGATGCGGGCGGTCACGTGCTGCTCGTGGGCCAGCACCTGTTCGAAAACAGCCAGGGGCATGCCGAAGTCAACCGGGGGCTGCTCGATCGCCAACAAAGATACTTTGCCGCCGCGGTCCAGGATCTGGTCGAAGAACTTCATGCCATGTTCGCGCTCTTCTTCTGCTTGCACGCGCATCCAGCGCGCAAAGCCAGGCAGGTTGGCAGTTTCAAAGTGGGCTGCCATAGATAAGTAAAGGTAAGAGGAATACAACTCTTCCTTGATCTGGGTATTCATTTCATCGAGCATTTTCTTGCTAAACATTTTCAGGGTCTCCTTAGATCGTTTTATGATTGGTTTTGGCGCGCCTGGCATTCAGGGCAGATGCCAAAGAAATCCAGGCGGTGATTAATGATTTCAAAGCCGGTCAACTGCTGCACCTGAGAGCCCATATCGTCCAGGGCTGGCAGGTTGGCAACATCTTTGATTATATTACATTGTGTGCAGATGATGTGAGGATGGGGAAGGGGATGCAGCCCATCGTAGCGGCAGCCGTCGTGCCCCATGTCGATCTCGATCACCTCGCCCATATCGCGCAGCAGGGTGAGGGTGTTGTAAATTGTTGCCAGGCTGGTCATGGGGTATTCGGGCTGCACGCGAGCGTAGATCTGTTCGGCAGACAGGTGCTCGCTGCTCGCAGACAGGATGCGCAATACAGCCAGGCGTTGCGGGGTCATACGCTGCCCACAGGCCTTGAGCTTTTGCAGCATGCTGCTGAGACGCGCCGATTGTGCGGGTGAAGTGATATCCATGATCATGTCTTTACTAAATAATAATCATTCTTATTTAGTAATTATACTTGTATAGATCGATTTGTCAAGGGCGCAAAACAAGGGCTTGGGGTGAAGGGATTTGATTGCCAGTGGGTCCAGCGCCGCAGGTCAGGCAAGATTAGATTTTTTTTCGCTCTGAGAGCACCATCCCGGTCAAGATCAATGCCATGCCCATCCCTGCAACCAGGGTGATGGGCTCGCGCAGTACGAACAACGACACAATGATGGTGACCAGTGGGATCATGTAGATATATACGCTGGTTCTGACCGGCCCCAAGAGTTTGACGGCATAATTCCAGGTGACAAAACACAGGGCTGATGCGCCGATTCCCAAGAAGAGTAGGTTAAGCAGGTTGGGCAGCTTGACAAGGCGTTCTAACCCCAGGTGGAAGCTGAAGAACGGTAGGATGGGCAGCATGAATAAAACCCCATAGAAAAACACCTTGCGTGTCACGCAGAGCATATCGTGCGTTTGGGCGCTGATCTTTTTGATCAGCACACTGTAGAATGCCCACACCAGCGCTGCCAGGATCGATAACAGGTCGCCCAGGGGATTCAGCTTCAGCACCACGCTGCCGTTGAATGCAATTAAGATGATGCCTGCAATGGCAATGGTGAAACCAAAAAAGAAATTGGCCTTGAGTTTCTCGCTCAAAAAGAACCGGCTGACCAATGCGGTGAGCAGGGGGGCAACGGAGACCAGCACGCTGACATTGGCTGCCAGGGTGTAGGAGAGAGCAATATTTTGGAACAGCATGTACAGGGTTACGCCGCACAGGCCTGCCGCCACGACCTTCCACTCATCCTTCAGCGCCTGGCGTGCCGGTTTGCCCCATGCCAGGCGCGGTGGGCTGGCGATCGCCAGGGCCAACAGCGCCAGGATCGAACGGTAAAACATGGCTTCTACCGGTGTAAAGTCGATCAGGAGCACCTTGATCGAGATAAAGGTGACGCCCCAAACGATGATGGTGAAGAGAGCTGCCAGGTGGCCGAGGATTGGTTTTGACGATTCCATATGAGGCCAAGTTATACCACGAAAGCACTGGAGCGGGGCTGGCTGGATTCTTGTGCGCTACTTGACATATTGGGGTGAATAAGGTATATTTTCTCTACCCCCACCCCCCTGGGGGGGGTAGAGAGATGGTAGTATGAGCCAAGAAACTAAACTAAGGCGTTTAAAGACGATCGAAGGCCATTTGAAAGGCATTATCCGTAT
>CAZWFQ010000002.1:120133-133888 GCA_964633225.1 uncultured Anaerolineaceae bacterium | reverse complement strand
CTCAAGTAGCAAGTTCCGTGCCAGCTTTGAGCTTCAACTTTGACAAACCACTAGAGGCGTTGACGATGAGTGATTATTCAACTTCCAGGCTGCACCAATTGACTGAAAAGATCATCCGGGCTTTGAAGCGCGATGCGTCTTATGAATTAGATAAACGCATTGCGGTTGGTGATTTACTGGCCGTATTGTGGCAGCGAGGCATTTCTGTGCTGCGGGGCTATTGGGTTCGTTGGCAATTGGGTGCAACCAGGGGGCTGCTGTTTTTTGGAAAGGATGTGACCCTGCGGCATAAGCGGAAGATATCTGTGGGGCGCAGTACGATTATCGAGAACAATGTTTTCATTGATGCGCTTTCGCAAAATGGGGTCAGGCTGGGCGATAATGTGACCGTGGCAAAATTTTCAACGTTGCAGTGCACCGGGGTGATCCAGGAATTGGGGGTTGGGATCACGGTGGGCGATTATTCGGCCATTGGGGCATATTCTTTCTTGGGTGGGCAGGGGGGCATTCAGATTGGAAACAATGTCATCATGGGCCCTAAGGTGAACATCTTTTCTGAAGACCATGGGTTTGACGACCTGGAAACGCTGATCCGTTTGCAGCCTACTCGCCGCCAAGGGGTAATAATTGAGGATAACTGTTGGGTGGGGGCTAACAGCACGATCGTGGATGGGGTTCATATTCACAGCGGATCTGTCATTGCGGCTGGCAGCGTGGTTACCAAAGATGTCCCGGCTAATTCCATTGTGGGCGGAGTTCCGGCTAAGGTGATCAAGGTGCGAAGTTAGCGTTCTGAAAAAAAGGATTATAATCAGAGCCTATGCTGCGTCGTGGTACAAATTACATCATCTTATCCTTCTTGCTCGACTGGGCCGTAGTTCTCTTCGCGGCCTTGCTGGCAGGCTGGCTGCGCGTCAACTTGCCGCTTGGCCCGGCTTTAACCAGGCCGCCTGAGTTTTACCTCATCCCTTGGGATGTGCTTTATATATACCCGCTTATCTTTTTGCTCTTCTCCCTCTACGATCCCGAGCGCACCTACAAGGCCGTTGACGAATACCAGATCTTAAGCATCGCCAGCTTCCTGGCAGCTTTGGCGCTGGCAGGCTTGCTGTTTATCCTGGCATACGAAAAGTCGCGCCTGGGGCTGCTCTATTTTTACGGTATACATTTTGCCTTGGTTGCCCTCTGGCGCGCCGTGGTGCGGCTGGTTCGCCGTCGCAGGTATTCAGAAGGCCAACAACCGCGGCGGGTGCTGTTGGTGGGCGGCGGCGAAGCGGCCCGGCAGGCCCTGTCCCGCCTGGAGGTGCTCTCATGGGCGGGGGTTCAGTTGGTGGGCTGCCTGGCTGATGGCGAGCAGATCTCTGACAAAAAAACGGACATTCCGCTCTTGGGAACCTTTGACGACCTGGAGCAGGTGCTGCAGCAGCAGCGCGTAAAGGATGTTTTATTGGCCTTCCCGGCTGAGGATTACTGCACGGTCAATGAGTTGGCCTCTCGCCTGGTGATCCAGCCTTGCAGCGTGTGGGTCATTCCCGATTACTTCAACTTGCTGCTGTATGGCGGGCATGTGGAGAACTTGGGCGGGGTGCCCATGATCAGCCTGAAGTATCCCACCCTCACCGGTTACCAGCGCGTGACGAAGCGTGTTTTTGACCTGCTGGTGGGTGGGCTGGTCTTGATCATGATTTCGCCGATTCTGATCATTGCAGCCATCGCTATTCGCCTGGATTCTCCTGGGCCGGTGTTCTTTAAGCAGCGCCGGGTGGGCGAAAACGGCCGCGTGTTTGGCATGTATAAGTTCCGTTCGATGGTGCAAGATGCTGACAGCCGCTTGATGGAAGTGATCAAGCACGATGCCAATGGGAACATCATCCACAAGAGCAAAGACGACCCACGCATCACGCGGGTTGGGAAATTCATCCGCCGGGCCAGTATTGATGAGCTGCCGCAGATCCTCAATGTATTGAGGGGCGAGATGAGCCTGGTGGGGCCTCGCCCTGAGATGCCCTTCTTGGTGGAGAAATATGAGACCTGGCAGCGGGCACGTTTTGCGGTGCCGCAGGGTATTACGGGTTGGTGGCAGGTCAATGGGCGCAGCGATAAGCCCATGCACTTGAACACCGAGGACGATCTGTATTACGTGCGGCATTATTCAATGCTGCTGGATTTGTATATCCTTGCCAAAACACCCTTCGCGGTACTGCGTGGCAAAGGGGCATTCTGACGTGCTGCGTAAGTTTGGCGAGGCTCTAGCTGCCTCTGCAAAACCTGGCAAGTTGTGGCCCCTGGGCCTGATCCTGTTGGTTGGCTTGATCAATGGGCTGCTGTTTGTCTTCATCGTGCCCCCCTGGCAGCATTATGATGAGCCGGGGCATTTTGAGTATGCCTGGCTGATTGCCAACCGTCCGGGGTTACCCCAGGCAGGCGATTATGATCAATCCATGCGCCGAGAAGTGGCCGCATCCATGATCGAGCACGATTTCTTCGCCGGCTTATCGTATCGCTCCAATTTGCTTTCTGTGCAAGACCCTATCTGGATCGGGGAGGCCCAAACTGCCGATCTGCCGCTGTATTACTGGCTGGCAGCCTTGCCGCTGCGCCTGACGCCCACTACTGACATCACCTTTCAACTGTACCTTACCCGGCTGGTATCGTTGGGGCTGTTCTTGGTCAGCATTGCAGCCGGATATGCGTCTGCTTGCGAGCTGACTGCACCGGGCAGCTCACTGCGTTGGGCGCTGCCGTTGGGCATGGCACTGATGCCGGGCCTGGCAGATTTGATGACCTCCGTCAATAATGATGTGGCGGCGGTGGCCTTTTTCTCGCTGTTTTTGTGGCTCAGTCTGCGCCTCATCCGCCGCGGCTTGCGGTGGCCAGAGGTGGTTGGCGTGATTGGAATTGCTGCCGCCTGTGTGTTCACCAAGGGCACCGTCTGGTGGGCTGTGCCGCTGGGGGCCCTGGCTTTGGTATTGGCTTTGCTGCCGGTGAGGCGGCGCGGCTGGGCCTGGGCTGCCGTGGGCGTTGTGGCGGTGGCTGCTTTCTTGGCACTGTTGGTGTGGGATGGCGCGGCGGCCTGGTACTGCCAGGGGGCGGGCTGCCAGGTGCGGCAAACGCCTGCTGGCGAATCCCTTGGCGGCCGCGTGCTGGCCCTGGATTATCATGCGCCGGAAGATGGGCCAACACGAGTGATCCAAAGCATCACCCCCGAAGTGGTGCAGTACCTGCGCGGGCAAGATGTGACCCTGGGGGCCTGGATGTGGGCCACCCTGCCCGGGAGCGCCAAAATGCCCACCCTTGCCGGCTTGGGCGCCCCAGCGACGGTGAATGTTAGCCAGGCCCCCTTCTTTTTTGCGGTGACGCTGCGTGTGCCAGAGGAGATCACCAGCCTGGAGATAGTGTTAGAGTCTGCGCCACAACCGGGTGGCGCGGGCGAGGTCTATTATGACAAAGTGGTGCTGGTCAGGGGAAACTTTGCCCAGGCTGGAACGCCGGTGCAGCGCGAAGTTAACGCGGCAGTGGTAGATTGGGGCGGTGAGCAGGCCGTGAATTTGCTGCGCAACCGGTCGTTTGAGCGCCTGTGGCCGCGCATAAACCCCAGGCTGGAGCAAACCCTGCGGCTTGTCGTGTCACCATCGCAGGTGTTGGCTTCTTTATCAGATATACCCGGCTCAGCCTGGTATTACCAGAGCGCGCTGGAGAATCTTCAGAACACGTTTTGGGGGAAGTTTGGCTGGGGGCACGTGCCGTATGCCTGGCCCGGGGTTTATGTGGTGTTTGCGGTGCTGACCTGGATTGGTGCTTTGGGGGCGTTGGTGAGCTTGTGGTTTAAGCGTAAAAGCCTGGCCTGGGATGTTGTGATCTTTGGGGCATTCGCCCTCACGGGCCTATGGGCCGCCGCACTGGGCCGTGGGGTAGGTTCTTTATTTGGAGACGTATTTATCCCTGGCGCGCGCTACGCATATCCGGTCGTCATCCTGAGTTTGCTGCTGCTGTGGGTGGGCTTCCAAACGCTCTTCGGGTGGGCAGCCAGAAGGCTCAACCTGCCGCGCTGGGCACAATACCTGGTGGTGATTCTGTTATTGATGCTGTGGGATGGTTTTGCGCTCTACAGTATTACAAATTATTACGTTTGAGTTTTGACAAACTAGGGGAGCACAGTGTATAATTTAGTACTCAGTGCGGGTGTTGCCAAGTGGTAAGGCAGTAGCTTCCCAAGCTACCATTCGTGGGTTCGAATCCCATCACCCGCTCAGTGATACAGATGGCGGCAGGGTTGTCCAGGTGGGGGCGGCTCTGCCGCGTTTGTTATCAATGTTGCGGAGTCGTAATGGTTACCGGTCATTTGTAATGGTTGTGTTACGTATTGCTATGCCATCAATGCTAGAATGAATTATTGAGGACCCTGATCGGGTGAAATGATGATGGAAGATATCACTATTCTGTATGTTGAAGATAACCCCGAGAACCGCATGCTTGTCCGGCGCATCTTGATGGCAGAAGACTTCAATGTGGTCGAAGCCGATTCTGCTGCCAAAGCTTTTGAGGCCATCGATGCGACGCGTCCTGACTTGATCTTGATGGACATCAATATGCCGGATGTGGATGGCTATACCCTCACTGCTCGCTTGCGAGAAAATCCTCGTCTCAACGGCGTTCCCATTATTGCCCTCACTGCCAATGTGATGAAAGGCGACCGCGAGCGCACACTAGAAGCCGGTTGCGACGGCTACATCCAGAAACCGATCGACGTGGATGCGCTGCCGCAGCAGATCCTGCGCTACTTGAAAGAGGTGGGACGTGTTTAATGCTGCTGAGACGCCCCAAGAAGGCCAGGGCAAAGCTGCCATCCCAAAAGACACCACCGTGTTGGTGGTTGAAGACAATGTGTCGAACTTTGTCCTGATTGCGCGCATGCTTGGTTATATGGGCATCCATTGTGAATGGAAGACCTCTGGCTACGAAGTGGTGGAATATGCCGATACGCTTCCACGCCTGGATCTCATTCTCATGGACATTCGCCTGCCGTATGAAGACGGATATGGCGCGCTGCGTAAAATCCGCGCCTCGCCTGCTCTCAAAGACACCCTGGTCGTTGCCGTCACGGCTGAGGCCAGTGTAGAGCAGATCAACAAAGCCCGTGGTGCTGGCTTTGATGGTTTTTTGGCCAAACCGCTGGATATGGATCGATTCCCTGACCAAATCCGCCGTATCCTTGCTGGAGAAGCGGTTTGGGAATTGAACTAAACCCTATGCCAAGAAAAAAGACCACTCCCGTTTTTCTTTCCTCTGCCGATGATACTGGTCAGCCTCCAATCTCTCAACCCCCCTCCCCTTATTCCCCTCCGGATCAATTAACTCCGCCGGATGCCCCTCCCCAGGTGGGTGCCGACCGTCCTTCGACCGAAGCTTCACCGGCAGTTTTCCAAGACCGCCCCGAAACGCTTGTACAGCGCCTGGGAGACTATCTGGTTGAAACAGGCGCCCTCTCCCCAGCCGGCCTTGAGCAGGCCCTGGCCTACCAGAAATCGCAGGCTCCTGCTCGCCACCTTTTGTTGGGCGAAGCCCTGGTGGAATTGAATCTGGTAGATCGCCAGACCCTGGATCGCGCCATCACGCGCCAGCTTGCCAGCCTGCATACTGCGCTGCAAGAAACCAACCGCCAGCTTGAGCAGCGCGTCCAGCAGCGCACGCACGATCTTGAGCGCCGCCTGCTTCAGATCCGCACTGCGGCTGAAGTGACACAACTGGCGATCACAGCCCCCAATCTTACAGATCTGCTTCGCCGTACCACCAAGCTCTTGGTTGATCGGTTTGGTTATTACCAGGCGGCTGTTTTTATTGTAGACGAATCGGAGCATTCGGCCTATCTCGCTGAGACTGCCGGGCCAGCGGTGCCTGCTGCGGGTGGTTCTGCCTCCCCGGCATCCGGGCAGTTGGCGTCTTATCGCTCTCCGCGTTCGCCGATTTCACGCATTGAATCGGGCTCTCGTTCTATGGTGGGCTGGGTGATGGCTAACCGCATGCCGCGCCTGGCTGCCGATGTCAACGAAGAATTTTATTATCTCAAAGACGACCTGCTCCCTGAGACCCGGTCTGAAGTTACCATTCCCATTCTGATCACCGATAAGCTGCTCGGCGTACTGGATATCCAACATACCCAGCCGAACGCTTTCGATGCCGAAGCCATTGCGGTTCTGCAAACCATTGCCAACCACATTGCCGCCGTGATCCAGAACTTCCGCCTGCTCTCGGCGGCACAATCCAGCCTGGATGAGCTTTCGAGCTTGTATTACGCTTCTTACCAACTGGCGCGTGCTGAACGGCCGCAGGAGGTGATCCAGGTTGTCAGTGATACGCTCGAGCGCGCCCCTTATTTTACGGCCCTATTCTTTGTGGAGCGGAATACTTTGCGCCTGGTTGCCATGAGCGAGCCGAAGCATGCCGCATCATTGGCTGAGTGGGGCCTGACCAGCAAACCCCCTGCTTACCCTGAACTGGCACAAATAAACCCGGATGAAATTTCTCGCCTGGCGATGCGCGATGAGCCGTACCTGGTGATTAATTCGTTGAGCGCAGAAGGCTCTGACCAGGGTATTCCGGACGTTTTATTGGACCCGGCCCGCCAGGCAGGCTATAAATCGCTGGCGCTTGTTTTGGGGCGCAGCCGCACCCATGTTGGCGCTGCCTCACGCCCTCAGCCAGTGGATGGTCAGGGCAGCGCGCCGCTGCCGGTGCAGATTAACCATCTGATGATCCTTGCCTCGCGACAGGAAAACCTGACTATCAGTGGGAATGTTGGCACAGCGGCTTCGGCCCAACTCCAATCGTATGCCAGCCTGACTGAGTTGACCACCACTGCCCTCGAAAAAGTTCATGCTTCGCAGCGTTTGGAAAAACGTCTGGCAGCTTTGCAGACCCTGAACGCCATCAGTCAGGCGGTATCTATTGAAACAGACCTTAATGTACTGTACCAGGTGATCCACCGCGAGGTGGATAATGTGATGGGATCAGTCAATTTTGCTATTGCCACTTATGACAACGTGACAGATATGATTGAGATCCCTTATTTGTATGATAATAAGGAAGTGCGCAGCGTAACGGCCTTTCCGCTTGGCGAAGGCCTTACCTCTATCCTGATCCGCACCCGCCAGCCGCTCATGCTGGTTGAAGATACCGAGAGAAGAACACGCGAGATGGGTGCCAAGATGGTGGGCGCACCGGCAAAATCCTGGCTGGGCGTTCCACTTCTTGTGAGTGGCGACGTGATCGGTGCCATTATTGTGCAAGACCTGGAACACGAAGGCCGGTTTGATGAGGATGATAAACGCTTGTTGATGACGTTGGCCTCGCAAGTGGCTGTGGCCATCCGCAACGCCCGTTTGCTTGAAGGTACCTATCGCCAGGGCGCTCGCCAGCGGCTGCTGTATGATATTACCAATAAAATCCGTTCTTCCCCTAACCTGGATTCCATCCTTCAGACAACCGCACGCGAGCTGAGCCTGGCTTTAGGGGCCCGGCGTGCAGATATCCAAATCGGCATCTCGCAAGAAGATCCTGCTGTTCCCGAGCAGGAACAAACGCCTGTTGAAGAAGCGCTGCAGCCGATCTCTGAGCCATCTGAGAATGGTATCACGCCGGATGAATTGCCTCCTGATGGCGATCTTGCCGGGCAATCGATGCCTGACGAGGTTCCGCCTTCTTTGGGTGAAGTTGATCCGCTACTTCCGGGAGCGTAGAGATGAAGCGACCCTACTTCCGCCGTACTGCTGGTCATTCAGGATCGAATATCGACCAATCTTCCTATATTGGTGGATCTGCTTTGCGCGACCGTCTGGGTGAACGCTCTTTAGCCTCTGTCACCAACCTGCCGATGCTGCGCGAGCGCATCCTGAACCTGATATTGTTCGGCAGTGTGATTGCCGGGCTGATCACCATGTTGATCAACCTGGTGACGGATATCCCGGCGGGCAACTATCTTCAGGCAGGTATTTATCTGCTGGCCTTTGGTTGGGTCCTGGCCCTTGCATTAGGTCGTAAACTGTCTTTTTCTTTGCGTGCTTACGGCATCCTGGCTGTGCCCTACTTGTTGGGTATTGTAGCGGCTGTTCAGGATGGGGTCAGCGGCAATGCCCGCATTTGGATGATGGGTTTGGCGGCGCTGACTGGTATTTTACTTGGAATGACCTCTGGCATTGTTGCCATGGTGTTGAGCGCCCTGACCCTGGTTGTGATCGGGCTGGCATTCAGCCAGGGGTGGCTGCCGCTCCCGCCTGTAGGGGCGGCTTTGGAGACCGGGATATTTTGGGATTGGCTCAGCTCGAGCGCCGTATTTCTGACGATTGCGTTGTTGGTTGTGATTTCGCTTGTTGTGCTGATTGATGGTCTCAGTTCTAGCCTTGAGAAAACCAAGGATATGGCAGATGAATTGGCGAACGATCGCCAGCAGCTTGATCAACGGACGCGTGAGCTAGACCGCCGCATGGTGCAGATCCGCACCGCGGCTGAAATATCCCGTTCGATCAGTGCCGTGCTCGACCCCAATATGCTGCTGCAGCAGATGGCTGACCTGGTGCGCGCCCGATTTGACTTGTATTATGTGGGCGTGTTCTTGTTGGATGAACGCAATGAATATGCCGTCTTGAGAGCCGGCACGGGGGAGGCGGGTCAACAAATGATGACTGCCAACCATCAACTGCCGATCGGTGGGGCTTCTATGATCGGCTGGACGATTGCCAACCGCAAGCCGCGCATTGCCCTGGATGTTGGTGCAGAGGCTGTGCGTTTCAACAACCCGTTGCTGCCCAATACGCACTCTGAGATGGCCTTGCCTTTGATGAGTGGTGACCAGGTATTTGGTGCCATGACGGTGCAATCTGCACAGCAAGAAGCTTTTGACGAAGACGACGTAATTGTGCTGCAAGGCATTGCAGATAGCCTGGCAACTGCGCTTCAAAATGCACGCCTTTTCCAGCAAGAGCAGAGCAACCTGGAAGAGATCCGGGCCTTGAACCGCCAATATGTGGTGCAGGCCTGGGTCAAGGGCGGGCAAGCAGCAGCCCAGACCGAATATGCCTTTGTTAACCCCCAGTTGGAAGGGCGTTCGCACGCACCTGCCACAGGCGATTATGCCCCAATTGATGTCCCACTCACGCTGCGTGAACAGGTGATTGGTAACATCAGCCTGGATGTAGAGCGGAATTCTCTGCTGCCTGAAGACCTGGAGTTGATTGAGCAGGTTGCCACCCAGGCAGCGTTGGCTATGGAAAACGTGCGTTTGTTGGAAGAAACCCAACGCCGGGCCGGGCAAGAACGCCTGGTGGCCGATATTGTGCAAAAGGCGCGCTCTACCACAGATGTGGATACGATCTTGCGGACCACTCTGAACGAGTTGGGGCGAGCTCTGGGCGCTGCAGATGGCAATATTCTGTTGAGTATCGCCCCCGCGCAGGAGGTAGAGGAATGAGCATCCGTTTACGGATCATCCTGGCGCTATTGTTGATTGGCCTGGCGGCGATGGGTTTCATGGCTTTTCAGGCCAACCAGTCTTTAGTGGCCATGCGCAACCAGGCGGTCAGTGACGGGCAGGCTTCTTTGGAAGAAGCTGGGCGTCAGGCCGTTCGCGATAAAGCCCTCTCTGTAGCTGCTCAACTCTATCTGTATCTGACCCTGCATCCCGAGATTGATCTGAGCGATCCTGTTGCTCTGGAATCGAACCCTGATCTCCGTGCCCTGGCGGTACAACCGGTTGGTCAAACTGGTTATACCGCGGTACACGATAATCAGGGTATCAATCATTTTCATGATAACCCTGCTGTTGTGGGGGTTGACCTGGCCACCATGGCATCCACTCGTCCAGGCTTTTGGGAGATTGTGAAAAGCTCTCTCAATGGGACAGCGGTTGAGGGATATTACGGCTGGCTCGAGCCAGATAATACGCTGCGCGAAAAGTTCATGGTTGTTGTACCCATTGAAGGTACGAACTTGCGCGTAGCCGCCACGACCTACATCGACGAGTTCTCTCAGCCAGCTATAGCAACCGCCCAATCTCTGGATCGGGTAGCGCAGCAAGCGAGAACAAGTTTGCTCTTGAGCGCACTGGCAGGCGGTGCGTTAGCGCTGTTGGCGGCAGTCTTGTTGGGGATCAACCTGACGGCGCCGCTCAAGCACATTGCAGATGCGGCGTCGCATGTTAGCCAGGGCGATTGGTCAGCAATCCATCCATTAAAAGAAAACACGGAAGTGGGCACCCTCAGTCGAGCGCTGCATGCCATGACGGTGCAGATGCGCACATTGTTTGAGAGCTTAGAAGAACAGGTGGCTTCGCGCACGAAGGAGCTTTCGGAACGTACCACCCAGCTTGAGGCTGCGGCCCAGGTGGCGCGTGAGGCAGCGGGCATTCGCGATGTGCAGGCATTGTTGGATGAGAGCGTGCGCCTGGTGTCAGATCGCTTTGGGTATTATCATGCAGCCATCTACTTGACGGATGATGTGTCGGAATATGCTATCTTACGGGCCACAAACAGTGAGGGCGGCAGGAGATTGATTGCCGGCCAGCATAAGGTGCGGCTGGGAGATCCTGGAGTGGTGAGCTATGTGGCAAGTGCGGGGAAGCCGCGCGTGGTCTTTGATGTAGGGGCAGACGATATTTTTGTCCCCAATCCTGAGCTGCCCGATACGCGCTCTGAAATGGGCCTGCCACTCAAACTGGGTGACCGCACCATTGGCGTGTTAGATGTGCAGTCTGAGGAAGTTTCGTCATTTGCACCTGAAGATATCAGCACGTTGCAAATCCTGTCTGACCAGGTGGCGCTGGCGGTAGAAAATGCCCACCTTTTGGCCGAGAGCCAACGGGCGTTGTCTGAGTTGGATAGGTTGTATGCGCAGCAGACCCTTCAAACCTGGCAAAAGCGTTTGCGTGATAAAGGGATTGCCTTCCGTTATACTCGCATGGGGATTGAGCCGGCAGATGCGGCGGATATTCAGTCGAAACTGGCATCTCAGCCAGCAAAAGGCGAGAAAGACGGTTATGAATTGAAAGTGCCGATTGTGGTGCGCGGGCAGGATATGGGAACTTTGGTTCTGCGGCGCGAGCCCGACCAGGCTGTTTGGTCAGCAGAAGAGGCTGCCCTGGTAAAAGAGACGATTGAACAGATTGGCCCCGCGCTTGAGAGCGCTCGCTTGCTCGAAGAGGCCCAACGGCGAGCCGCACGCGAACAAGCAGTCAATGTGATTGCCACCCAGGTCCGTGGATCGGTCAATTTAGATGCCGTGCTTCAAAATACTGTGCGTGAACTGGGTAAGGCCCTGGGTGCTTCGCGCACATTCATTCGATTTGGCCTTCAAGCGCAGCAGCAAGAGATTCAGGAAGATGCTGCGTCGTCGGATGATCGGGATTGACATCCATAACTCTAGGGAAGGAGAATAAAATGCGTACAAGTAAAGTTTTTTCGGTTTTGGTTTTGATGAGCTTGATGGCGGGTTTGTTGGCTGGCTGCCAGGGGGGGAAGGCCACGCAAGCTGTGCCTGATAAAATTACGCTTCAGCTGCAATGGGTTACCCAGGCGCAGTTTGCTGGTTATTACGTGGCCTTGGATAAGGGCTGGTACCTGGAGGAAAGCATTGAATTGGCCATCATTCCCGGCGGGCCAGACCTGGTGCCTGTAGACCTGGTGATGGCTGGCACCCGCGATTTTGGAACGGGCCTGTTGGCTGACCTGGCACTGGCAGTTGAGGTGGGAAAACCGGTCATCAGTATTGCGCAGATCCAGCAGAACAATGGTTTGATGCTGGTGGTGCACAAGGCATCGGGGATCACGGGCCCGGCTGATTTTGCTGGCAAACGGGTGGGGGTATGGCTGGGCAGTTGGGAAGCTCAGTTTGATGCCATGATCGCCCAGGCTGGTATCAGCCTGAATGATTTTGAACTGGTGTCGCAGGGTTACAGTATGGACCCGTTCTTGAATGGCGAATTGGATGTGGCCTCGGCGATGGTCTACAACGAATACCAATCCATTCTTGAGAGTGGGGTCAACGCCAATGATCTGACTATCATCGATTATGCCAACTATGGCTTGAATTTCCCCGGCGATACCCTGTTCACCTCGCGCACCATTGCAGAGCAAAATCCCAGCCTTTGCGTACGCATGTTGCGCGCTACCTTGCGCGGCTGGCAATATGCCGTGGAGAATCCCGAAGAAGCGGCTGAAATCGTGCTGAAGTACGATCAGAGCGGCACACAAACCCGCGGCCATCAGGTGGCTATGATGAAAGAGATTGCCAGGCTGGTGTCTGTTTCAGGTATTGAAATGGGTTACTCTAACGCTGCTAATGTACAGTTGATGGTGGATACCCTGGTACAGTACGGTGTTCTGAACCAGGCTGTCGATATCAATCAAGTATTTACGAATCAATTCTGGGAACAAGTTCAAGATTCTGGTCAGTAAGGGAGTACCAGCACATGATTGAACGCATTCTCCGTCGCCTGAGTGTTCGTGCACGCGTTTTGGGGGCGGTGGCTACCTTGCTTATTTTACTGGCGATTACCCTGGGAGTTACGGCGGCAAACCTGCTATCCCTGGGTGATCAGCTTGAATTGGCCACCAATGTCAACGCGCGAGCTGAACGCTTGCTGTTGCGCAGCCAGGTGTTGATCATCTCATCGCGCGTTAACTTGATGCGCTACATGTCTGACGCCGTTCCTGGGGTCAGCGATGCCCTGGCTGATGTCAGCGAAGCAAGCTTGATGTTGGAAGAAGCCGGTGAGTTGTTCAAGTCTTCTGACCAGGCGATCGAGATTGAGGGGGTTCTGCTCGGACTTGAAAAATATGGTGAAACGATCAGCGAGGTGCAGCGGGCGCGCCTTGAAAACCGCCAGAGTGATTTGACCGTTCAACTATATAATGCCTACAGTTCGGCCTCGAGCCTGGGTCAACAAATTGACCTGGTCGTGAATCAAAGCGAAAGTGTCATTACAGCCAGGAGTAATACAGCGCTGGAGAACAGCACCCGCAACCTGTATCTGTTGATGGCTGGTTTTACGATCTTGCTGCTCTTGGTTTTGGCGGGCTCTTATTTCATGCAGCGCAGTATCACCGGCCCAGTAAATGAGCTGCGCATGGGGGCAGACGCATTCAGAACTGGCCAACTTGAAACTCTCATCCCTGTCACAGGGCAAGATGAACTGGGCGTGCTGGCACAGACCTTTAACCAAATGGCGGCTCAATTGGCAAGCTCGTATCGCGACCTGGAACAGCGCGTAGAAGAACGTACGCAAGACCTCCAACAGCGCGCCCTACAGGTGCAAGTGGCTGCTGAAGTGGCGCGCGATGCCGCGGCTGCTCAAGACCTGGATACCCTCTTGAACCAATCGGTCAACCTGATCCGCGACCGTTTTGGCCTGTACAGCGTCAGCGTGTTCTTGACGGATGATTTGGGAGAAAATGCTGTCATGCGGGCGGGTACGGGTGAGTCCAGCCGGGTTTTGATGGAGCGCGGCTATAAGATGCGCGTAGGCGAAGTGGGCCTGGTGGGGTATGTGACTGGCAGCGGCATGGTGCGCATTGTGAACGATGTGGATGCCGATTATGTATATGTGAAAGACCCGTTGCTGCCCAATACGCGCTCTGAAATGGTGGTGCCGCTTCGGAGCGGTGGAAAAACGATTGGCGCGTTGGATGTACAAAGTGAGAAGTTGAATGCCTTTGGACAAGATGATACCACCGTGATGCAGATCATGGCTGATCAGTTAGCCATCGG
>CAZWFQ010000002.1:104800-120033 GCA_964633225.1 uncultured Anaerolineaceae bacterium | reverse complement strand
CCATCCACCGCTTTGGTGGCTCCTTTGATGATGTACGACAGCTTGATTGGTGTGTTGGGGATTGAAAGTGACAATCCAGAGCATGCCTGGTCAGAGGATGAGGTGGCGTTGATTGAATCCGTGGCCAGCCAGGTGGCATTGGCGCTCGATAATGCTCGCCTGATTGAGGAGAGCCAATTGCGCACCGATCAACTCCGCCTCTTGCAAGAAATCACTGCGGCGGCGGTTTCGCACGTGCGCATGGGTGATTTGCTTGACGATGTCAGCCAAAAGGTGCGGATGGGTTTTGATCTGCTGCATTGTGGGATTGCTTTGTTGGATCCGGGCGGTAAGACGCTGACCCTGGTGGCCAATGCTTCAGCCCAATCCCCAGATGGCAGGGAGTTATTGGGTGAGGCGATCATTGGAACGAAGATTCCTGTAGAAGGTAATGAACTGACCCAGAGCGTGCTCAGGTCTCGACACGCCAGGGTGGTTTACGATGCCCAGCACGATCCGATCACAGCCCCCACGCATGAAATTCATCAGCAGCGTGGCACCAACACCCTGGTGGTGGTGCCACTGGTGGCGCGCGACCACGTCATCGGCACGATCGGCATGGATGTAGCCGATGCGCAGCGGCGTTTCAACGACGATGACCTGCGTTTGATGGAGCAGATCAGCCTGCAAATTGCCACGGCCATTGAGGTGGCACGCAACTTTGAAGTGGCTGAAAGCCGCGCCGGCCGTGAGCGCATGGTCGGCGAAATGACCAGTCACATGCGCGAACGTTTAGATGTTCAATCGGTTTTACAGACCGCTATGAACGATTTTTATACCAATCTGGGGTTGGAAGAAACATTTGTCTACCTTGCGCCGCCCGATGTGGGCAGCCAGGCGCCAGAAGCCGGCAGCCTGCCCTTGGATGTGCCGGGTGAAACTCTTGCTTTGGATAGTGCTCCAGATGCGCTGCCAGAGCAGGCCCCAAAGACGCCACGCAAGCGTTCCACTTCTAATCATAGGCGTCCAGACAGTGAGACCCCCTTAGATTCTGGCATCCCTACCGATGCGCAGGAGGCGGCTGATGATTGAGCAATCCTTATCCTCCTTCGGGTGGGTGTTGGCATACTTTTTGGGTGTGGTCATCCTGACCCTGGGCCTGTATGTGTTGGCGTCGAACTCCAGGCTTCGGGCCAGCCGCGTGGTGGGCTTGATGCTGCTGGCGATGGCGGTAAATTTGTTGATGTTTGGGTTTGCGCTGCACGTCAGCACAATCGGCCAGGCAACAACCCCCTTGATCATTGGGGCAGCGCTTGGCCCAGCGATTAGCATTTGGCTTGTGCTGGCTATCCTTGCTCTTGTGAAACCAGCCTGGCTGGAAGGCCGCATGCGTTGGCTGGAGATCTTGCTGATTGGCCTGATCGTGCTGCCCATCGCATTGACCGTGATCGATGTGGTTTTCAACACCGAGCTGTACCTGGCTGACCTGGAGACGATTGCATATTCGGGCGGCTATATTGAGTTTACCAATTACGTCACTGGGGCACTGGGACGCGTGGTTGTGATGCTTTACCTGCGCGTGATCGGCACCTTGGTGGTCTTGCCGCTGATCTACCTGGCTTTTTTTGATCGCAGCTTACCTACATACAGCCGCCGGTTGGCCCGGATTTTGTTGGTAACCCACCTGGTTGTTACGGCGATGAACATATTTGGCACATATGTTCCGTTTGCAAGTGCAATCTCGTTGTTGGGCAGCCCCATTTATGCCCTGGTTTATGCCTATGCCATCTTCCAGGAGTTGATCTCCAAGCGCAGCGTACAGCAGACGCGTATGCAGATCCGCTTGACCAATCTGGCCCTGGCAGTGACAATCCCAATGCTGATCTTGCTTTCGCTGATATTAACGGCACAGGCTCAAGATACTTATGAAGAAGCGGCCTTGTCAAAACTTCAGTTGGCCGGCGATGATTTGAGCCAAAGTATTGCCGATTGGTTACATGCGAATGTGGTTGCGTTGAGGAACCTGGCTGCCCAACCGGGCATCATCAGCCTTGATCCTGCCCAGCAGCGCCCAATCCTGCAAGCTTTTCAGGATAACTATCCATATACCTACCTGGTCTCTACCACCGATATCAATGGCATGAATATTGCCCGCAACGATGATAGCGCACTGACAGATTACAGCGATCGCTCTTGGTTCAAAGGCGCGCTCACCGGGGCAGTAGCTTACCAAACCCTGATTGGTCGTACAACAGGCCGGCCAGCCCTGGTGATCGCTGTTCCCATTCGCAATGCTGAGCGCGAGATCTTGGGTGTGGCGATGTTCGCGGCTGATCTGACCGATGTTGATCAAATCGTCAAACAGATGAATCTCGGAGCGAACAGCTACGCTTACCTGGTGGACAATATTGACCAATTATTGGCGCATCCCAATCTGGCGGAGAACGCCACCGAGTTGGTTAATTACAGCTCAGACAAACCAATTGCTGCTTTGCGCGATGCCAGTATTACTGGCGAGGTTACGGTGAGGCTGGACTACCAAGATGCAGATGAAGTGGATTGGCGTGCTTATGCCGTGCGCCTGGATAACGGCTGGGCGGTTGTGGTCCAGCAATATGAGACAGAATATACTTTGATTACAAACAGTTTGCTGTGGACGGCGGCGGCGCTCACCCTGGCCAGCAGCGTGATCCTGGCGATGGCATTGTGGGCTACCCTGCGCCAGACGATCCGGCCTATCGAAGGCTTGACCCAGACTGTGCAGGCCATCACTGCTGGGCGACTGGAATTGGAAGCCCCGGTTGAAAGTGAAGATGAGATCGGCGTTTTGGCCCGCTCGTTTAATGCCATGACGAGCCAGGTGCGCGATCTGGTTGGCAGTTTGGAGCAGCGTGTTGCCGAGCGTACCCTTGAGTTAGAATTTCGTTCTGCCCAGTTGCAGGCCGCTGCTGATGTGGGGCGCGCCGCGGCTACTATTCGTGGTTTGGATGAGCTGCTGCGTATTGTTGTCAACCTGGTCAGTGAGCGTTTTAGCTTTTATCACGTGGGCATCTTCTTGTTGGATGAGCGTGGTGAATACGCTGTGCTGCGTGCAGCCAATAGTGCTGGCGGCCAAAAGATGCTTGCCCGGGGCCATCGTCTCAAAGTAGGTCAACAGGGTATGGTGGGCAATGTCACCAGCCAGCGCAAGCCGCGTATTGCTTTGAACGTGGGCCAGGATGCTGTCTTCTTCAATAACCCTGACCTGCCCGAGACGCAATCTGAGCTAACCCTGCCCCTCATCGTGGCGGAGGAGTTGTTGGGCGCGTTGGACGTTCAGAGCACGCAGGCCAATGCCTTTGGTGAAGATGATCTTCGGACGCTCCAGGTGCTGGCAGATCAGGTTTCGACTGCGATTTACAGCGCCCGCCTGGTGCAGCAAGTGGAACAAGCTTTGGAAGCTGAGCGCCGCGCCTATGGTGCCCAAAGCCAGCAGGCCTGGAAAGAATACATTGAATCCCTTGCCACGGTTGGCTTTGCCCGCACGGCTTCGGGGATGACGCCCTTGCGTGATGTCAATGATCCTGGTGCACGCCAGGTTTTGCAGAGCGGGCAGACCACGCTTGATGAACAAGACCCTACCGTGTTGTATGTGCCAGTCAAACTGCGCAACCAGGTCATTGGCGTGATCAAGAGCCGCCTGGCGAGCGATTCTCAACAAAGATCGGGCGGTGCATGGACGCCTGAGAACATCCAAACGATCGAAAGCCTGGTAGAGCAGCTAGGTGTGGCGTTGGAAAGCGCCCGGGTCTACCAAGACACGCGTATGCGTGCTGAGCGCGAGCGTTTGCTCGGCGCATCAGCCGAGCGTATGAGCGAGACTATGGATGTGGAGAGCGTGTTGCAGACGGCACTGCGCGAGATCGGCAACATGTTGAATGCAGGGAATATTGATATCCATATTGGTACAGAGGATAATTTGAAAGGAACGGCATCCTCTGGACGGAGAAACGAAGATGAATAATGCATATAATTTGAAGGGTTTCTGGTCTGTGTTTTTGCGCTGTGTATTGATCTGTGTGGTGTTGGCGGGCACTTTGGCCGGCTGCCAGCCTGCATCGGTAACGCTACAGCCCACCAGTGTCTCAAATGTAATTCCGCTTGACCTGGGCCCAGAGCAGATCGTGTCAATCGGCGTGATCTCGGATGACCCGGCAGGCACCATTGCCGAGTTCCAGCCCATGGCAGATTACCTGGCCCAGCACCTGGCAGATCAAGGGATTGTGCGGGGCAGGGTGATTGTGGCAGCAGACTCTGAGAGTGTAGTTAGTGCTATGCGCTCTGGGGAAATGGATCTTTTCTTTGAAAGCCCTTATATTGCACTGTATGTTTACGAAGAGGCTGCGGCTATTCCCCTTCTGCGGCGCTGGAAAGGCGGCGTGGGTGAGTACAAATCCCTGATCATTACCCGTAGCACGAGCGAGTTGACCACAATGGACGACTTGAACGGCCATATAGTTGGCTTTGAAGACCCATTTTCTACCTCGGGCTATTTATTGCCCGTGGGGCATCTGGTTTCGCTGGGGTACACACTGAACGAAAAAGCCACAACCGGCTCTGGTGTTGGAGATAGTGAGATCGGGTATGTCTTTTTGAACGATATTGAAAATATCGTTGCCCAATTATTGGCTGGCGGGATCGATGCCGGGGTACTCTCGAACCTGGACTATGATGAATTAACCCAGGCAGAAAGAGATCAATTGGTTATCCTTGGTGAGACGGAGTATGTGCCTCGGCATATTGTGCTGGCCAGCTCCACGATGAGCCTGGTCTTACAAGACGCCGTCAAGACCGTTCTCACCAACATGGAAGAAAATTCTGAAGGCCGCCAGGTATTGGTCACCTTTGAGGAAACATCTCAATTTGACTCCTTCCCGGTTGGCATCCAGGAAACGATGCAGGCCCTGCAGTTGTTATTTGCTCCGGTCCGCTAAATGATACAGGTGGCGGAATGTTTATGACTGCCCGCCAGCATGGAGATTGAAGTATGCTCCAGAGACGACTAAAACTAACCACCACTGTGCCGGCAATGATCGGCTTGATCTTGGTATTAACCTTTGGCACGGTTTTCCTTGTCAGTCTGAGGGCTAACCAAGAAAATGTGAGCCAGGCTCTCATTGTGAGCAGTCAACCAATCGTCAAGGTTACCACGCAATTGGTGTTCAATGCTTTGTATAACCTGGACGTGGCCAGTGTGCGCAGTACGCTGGCCCAATTTGTGGATGGGGCTTATACCGTCTATGCGGTGGTGCGTGATGATACTGGGGCGATGGTGGTTGAGGTGGGCGATGGCTGGCATCCTTCAGTGACAGAGAGCCAGGCCTTATCTCAGCAGTCCATGATCAGCGGCGGTTTTACAACCCTGGATAGCAATCAGCCTGGGGCAGATGATTACCTGGTGTTGGTTTACCCGGTGGCTGTTGGCAGTGAGCGCATTGGCACGGTAGAATATGTGTTTGCGCGCGGCCCCTTAAGCATTGCCCTGGGCATTGCACAGCGTACGATTTCACTGGCCCTTGGAATTGGGCTGATTGCGGCACTGACTTTGGTGATTGTCATCATCAGGCGTGCTGCGGCCCCCTTGCCTGGGCTGGCCAAGGCTGCTGCTCAGATGGGCCAGGGAGACCTTTCGGCCCCAATTGAGGTGCGTGGCGTGCAAGAAGTGGCTGACTTGGGCGTGGCCCTGGAACAGATGCGCGATCAGCTTGGGCGAAGCGTCACCGACCTGGAGCAACGTGTGGAAGCGCGCACGATTGAGCTTGAGAAACGAGGCCAGCAGTTAACTGCTTCCAGTGAGGTTAGCCGCCGGGCTGTTTCGATCATGGACAGCGATCTGTTGGTGCGCGAGATTGTTGATCTGATCAAAGAACGCTTTGACCTGTATTATGTTGGCCTGTTTTTGGTGGATGAGTCTCGCCAGTGGGCTGTATTGCGAGCCGGAACCGGGGAGGCGGGCAGACACTTCTTGGATCGTGGTCACCGCATCCGGGTAGGCTCGGGGATGATTGGTTGGAGCGTGGCGAACAGCCAGGCACGCGTGGCTCAGGAAGCCCGCAAGGATGATGTGCGCCTGACGGTGCCTGAGCTGCCAGACACGAGATCTGAAGCCGCTATCCCTTTGCGCTCGCGTAACCAGTGCATTGGCGCCCTGACCGTGCAAGACAGCCGGTCAGATGTCTTTGATCCCGAAACAGTGGCTGTATTACAAACGATGGCCGATCAGGTGGCGGCCGCGATCGATAATACTCGTTTGCTGGCAGAATCTCAGTCTGCATTGGAAGCTCAGCGGCGCGCATATGGTCAGTTGGAGCGTGATGCCTGGGTTGGTATGCTTCAATCTCGCGCCGCATTAGGTTATCGCTATGATGGGACGCATGTTATGGCCATCCCATCTGCCTGGGGCAGCAGTGATTGGACTGGTAGTCACATGGCCCAGGCTGCACGTACCGGACGCATCCTGCAGGTGCGTGATGGCGAGCGGGCCCGCCTATTTGCTCCGGTTAAAGTACGCGACCAGGTGCTGGGCGTGCTTGATATCAGCAAAGATGAGACCGACAAGGAATGGACTGCCACCGAAGTTAATTTGTTAGAAACGTTGCTTGACCAGTTGAGTATCTCTTTGGAAAGAGCGCGGTCGTATCAGGAGACACAAGGCCTGGCGCAGCGCGAGCGTGTGTTGGGTGAGATTGGTGGACGCGTTCGCCAGACCCTGGATATTGAAACGATCTTAAAAACTGCTTCTCAAGAGCTGCGCCAGGCGCTAAACCTTTCAAAGGTTGTTGTTCGCCTGGGAACACCTTCGGACGCTCAAGATGACCAGTCACCGATAACAGGTTTACCCCCTGCATCTGGAGAAAGCCATGTCTAAGCAAGACAACCTGCCTACGCAAAGCCAACCTCCGGCAGATACCGGCGTTCGCCCTGAGCCGCCCAGCCAGGATGTCAATGCACCTGCAAGCCAGCTCGGTGAGATCCGCATGCCTGGCATCCGCGCCTTAGCCCGCCTGGGGATAGCCGCCACCTTGCTGGCGGGCATTGGAAATCTCATTTTGTATTTCCAACTTAATGCCTGGCAAATGTTGGCAGCTGCCATTGCCCAGGGGATTTCTCTTATAGGCCTGATATTTGCCACCTGGCTTGTTTTTGGGCGCAAAGACGCAGATCTTTTTTCTACGAAAAATAAGCGCCTGTTGGACTTGGCGGGTTATCTCATTACGATTTGCCTCTGGATTGGCCTGGGCGGCGGGGAACTCTTCCATGAGGGTCTCACTGCATTTCTAGGTTTGGGCGGAGTGCTGCTGTTCATCCTGATTGGCGTTTTTATCTTTCCCGGGCGTTGGTGGCAGACGGTGATCGTCTGTGTGTTGTATATTGTTTATTTTGTGCTGGTCAACCTTTTTTCGCCCATCCAGCGCTTTGATATCATCGGTGCAGGGAATGTGACCCTCCTCTTCCGCATCTTTGTCGGGCTTCTTGTTGCGCTGCTGGTATTGGCCGGTTTTTGGATATTTTTCCGGTTGCTGCGTCAGGCATCCATTCGCACCCGGCTGTTGACCATTTTCATTGTCCTGGCATTGTTGCCTGCTTTGGGGGTTGGTGTCATCTCCACTTTGGTGAGTGCGAACCAGGTTCAACAACAGGTTCTTACCCAGTTGGATGCAATCTCAGCCCTTAAAATGACAGATATCAAGGCTTGGGCCGAAAACCTCCACACCAACTTGCTGCTGGCCCAGCCGGCTGTTTCTGATCTTTACTACATGCGCGTCCTTTTCACTGATCCCAATGATGCCGATATGACCCTCTACCGCAGCACCTATGATACGGAGGTGAGGCGTTTTCGACAGATTATTAGCGAGGGCGGTGTCTTTGACGAGCTGTTCATTGTATCCCTGGATGGTGTTGTGCGCCTTTCTACCGATGAAGACCACGTGGGCCTTAACGAAAGGGGCTATCCCTATTTTGAAGCCGGCTTGGTGAAATCTACCGTTTCGCCTCTCTACCTTTCGCAGGTCACGGGCACTCGCATCATGGTTGTTGCGGCGCCTATTCAGGAAGCAGATGGCGACGTGGTTGCACTGCTGGCGGGGCGGGTTAATCTTACTTACCTGAACACCATTATGCTGGACCGCTCTGGCTTGGGCCGGACAGGTGAGACTTTGCTGATTGATAATTGGGATCGCCGCTTGCTTACCCCTTCTATTTATGAGAACCTGGTGGTTCGAGAGACACGCCTTTATTCTGATGGAATTGATGAGGCATCTTTGGGGCGTGATGCGATCGGCGCTTTTGAGCAAAATCACAGCGGCAGGGCTGTGTTGGGTGTGTACCGGGCTGTTCCTGATCTGGATTTGATCTTGATTGCTGAACAAGATCAATCAGAGAGCCTGCTCCCAATCTTGCAAACCGTGGGCATCAACCTGGGTGTTACGGCTGGGGCTGTGCTGGTGGCCATTTTATCGGCTTTTGTGGTTACCAATCGCATCACGGGGCCTATCGCCAACTTGTCTCAAACTGCGCAGCAGATTGCAGGCGGCGATTACCAACTTCGGGCGGCTGTTGAAACACAAGATGAAATTGGTGACCTGGCTCAATCCTTCAACCAAATGACCTCCCGCCTGCGCTCCACCCTCTCAGGCCTGGAAGAGCAAGTGGCTGAGCGTACAGCCGCGGTTGTTCAGCGTTCGGCATACTTGCAGGCCTCAGCCGAGGTAGGGAAAGCGATTACCTCGATGCTGGATCCTGACCAATTGGTCCAGCAGGTGGTGAACCTCATTCGTGAACGTTTTGAGTTGTATTATGTGGGCTTGTTTGCGGTGGATGATACGGGCGAATACGCTGAACTGCGCGCTGGCACCGGCCTGGCAGGTGAGAAAATGCTTGCCCGCCACCACCGTCTGAAGATTGGCACTGGTATGATTGGTTGGAGTGTTGCCAACCAACTCTCGCGCGTGGCCCTGCATGCTGAGATGGATGCGGCTCGCCTGACCAACCCCGATTTGCCTAACACACGCTCTGAAGCCGCCATTCCGCTGCGCTCGCGCGGCCGCGTGTTGGGAGCTCTTTCAATGCAGAGCGATAAACCGGATGCTTTTGACGATGCCACCATCGCAGTTTTTGAAACGATGGCTGACCAGGTGGCAGCCGCCCTGGACAATGCTCGCTTGTATGCGGATAGCCAAGAAGCCGTCGAATCCCTTAACCGGGCTTATGGTGAAATGACGCGTGAAAGCTGGCTTAAGCTGGTACAGCTCAATCCAACCCTTGGCTACCGGGCTGAGGCCAGTGGTCAAGTCCTCCCTGAAACAGGTTGGCAGCCCGAGCTTGAACAGGCCATTCGGACTGCTGGTTCACTGACAGGCAGCCTGTCAGGCGAACAAGATGCTCGGGGCGAGCACTACCTGGCAATCCCCATTAAGGTGCGCGACACCGTGATTGGTGCACTGGGAGGTTACAAGCCGGCCTCTGGGTACGGCTGGACGGCTCAGGAAGTCGATTTTGTTCAAGAAATTGCCAATACCTTGAGCATTGCCCTTGAAAGTGCCCGTTTCTTCAACGAAGCCCAGGCCCAAGCCGAGACAGAACGCCTTGTCGGTGAGATCTCTGCACGTATGCGCCAAACCCTTGACATTGACTCGGTCCTTCAGACCACCAGCCGCGAGTTGAGGCGCGTTCTTGACCTGGTGGAGGTTGAAGTGCAGTTGGCTGGCCCTGACCTGCTCAAAGTACCGGGTGACCAATCTGATGATCGTTCGAAGGTGTCTCATGCTTAGCACACCCAGCGCTGAAACCCCCAATCAAGTGCCCGCCCGCAGCCAGCAAGGCGCCAGGCGATCGCTTTTGCGTACTCGCTCTCTTGTTGCACGCATTGTGCGCTCCATCCTCTTCCTCTCGGTGATCACTGCAATCATCGTGCCGGCTGTCTCTTACTTCATGACCCGCCAAAGCCTCCAAGAATCCGTCTTTGCTCGCCTTGAAGTGGCGACCACCTTGAAAGAGGCAGAGCTTAAACGTTGGGTGGATGATAACGTGGCCGATATCTACTTGCTGGCCGGATCTTATGAATTTAAAGCTTACGGTCAGCGGTTATTGGAAAGTCCCGAAGATTCAACCGAATTCTTGGATGCTTACAATGCCCTGTCTACTTACTTAAGCACATTCTTGTTGAACAAGCCAAACGTTGAAGAAATCCTGATCCTTTCTGAGCGAAACGGCAAAGTTGTTCTGGCTACCATTGCCTCTCACCAGGGCGATTATCGTTCAACCGAAGCCTATTACCTGCAAGGACGTGAAAACACCTACGTACAAAACATTTATACCTCTCTGCTTACGGGCGAACTGTCGATGACCATTGCAACCCCCATGTTCGCCACGGATAGCCTTGAGACAATTGGTGTTTTGGTTTTTCAGCTCAATCTTGAACGCCTGGACCGCATCATCAGCGAGCGCGCTGGCCTGGGTGAAACCGGCGAAACGTACCTGATCAACCGCTTTGCGGCTTTTGTTTCTGAAACCCGGTTTGCCGTTGGCGACTTCCCGAGTGGTGTGCATACGCCCGGCATTGACCTGGCAATTGCGGGCACCAACAATCAAGGCGCTTATTCCAATTATCTTGGGGTCCCTGTTTTGGGCATTTATCGTTGGATACCTGACCGCCAGCTTGTCCTTGTAACTGAGATCGGCCAGGCAGAAGCCTTTGCCCCTGCCACGCGCCTGGCTGCTACCATCTTTGGCGTGAGCCTGTTAACGGTGGCTTTCTTGGCGGCTGGTGCTGTGTTGGTAGCGCGTCAGATTGCGCGCCCAATTTTGACGATCAGTAAGGCCGCACAGCGTGTTGCCGGCGGAGATTTTAGCCAGCCAGTGCCTGTTTTGGCAGAGGACGAGACCGGCGCCCTGGCAGATACTTTCAACCTGATGACCAGCCAAATTCAGGAGTTGGTAGCTGGCCTTGAGGCGCGCGTTGCTGATCGTACCAAAGAGCTGGAAAAACGAGCTGTCCAACTCCAGGCTGCCGCTGAGGTGGGTAAGGCTGTTGCTTCTACGCGCGATCTGGATGAACTGCTGCAGCAAGTTACCCAACTGATCAGTGAGCGCTTTGAGTATTACCATGTTGGTATCTTCCTCCTAGACACAATGGGAGAGAATGCCGTTCTGCGTGCCTCAAACAGCCTTGGCGGCCAGCGCATGATGGAGCGCGGGCATACCTTGGCTGTAGGTCAAAAGGGTATTGTGGGTTATGTGACCGGTAACCGTGAGCCCCGTATCGCCATGGACGTTGGGCAAGATGCTGTATTCTTTGACAACCCCGATCTCCCAGCCACCCGCTCTGAGATGGCACTGCCCCTCATCGCGGGCGGTAAGCTGCTTGGCGCCCTGGATGTGCAGAGCACAATGGAAGCTGCCTTCACCAAAGAAGATATTGCTACTTTGCAGGTTCTTGCTGATCAGGTGGCTATCGCAATTGAAAACGCCAATCTCTTTGCTGAAACTCAAAATGCCCTTGAAATGACCCGGCGGGCTTATGGTGAGGTCAACCGCCAGGCCTGGGATAAGATCTTGCGTGGCCGGCCCACTGTTGGCTATACATGTGATCGTACCGATACCGTTCATCCCATTCCTACGGGGGGGAAACAGTCAGAAGCGATGGATAAAGTGCTGCGCTCATCAGAGCCAGCCTCTCCTGAGCCCAATACTTTGCTTGTTCCCTTCAAAGTCCATGGTCGCCCGGGTGGTATGCTGCGCTTGCGTAAACCGGGCGGACGAACAGATGCGTCACAAAATACCAGCGACGAGGCTGCCCCTAGCTGGAGCAAACAAGAAATCGATTTGATCCGAACCCTGGCCAGTCAATTGAGCAATGCGCTAGAAAGTGCTCAGCTCTATTCTGACTCTCAACGGCGGGCTGTGCGTGAACAGCTCATTGGCCAGGTAACTGCTACCATGCGTGAGAGCCTTGATGTGGATGAGGTTCTGCGCACCGCGGTCTTGCAAATGCGCCGCGCCCTCAGTCTTGCTAAGGTGGAAGTTCGCCTGCAGCCTGCAGTACCCGGTGAAGCCAGAGCCACGGAGCCGGGCGAACAAGCCGATTCTGCTACTGTCATTGTGCCAGATGAGAAACTACCATGAGCCCATCTCTTCCTGCATCGATTAACCCTGCGCCCGATAGGCCGCCAACAAGCCGCAGCCGTTTTACGGCTGTACCTGCCCTGCCCTCGCTGTTTTGGCTGGTTCTGTTCAACAGCCTGGCAAACCTGGTTTTGCTAGGGATCAGCATCCTGCTTTTCTGGCAGCGTCAGGATTTGGCTTATCTGTACCTGGCGGGCGTCTATGGCATTGCCTTTGTGGGCTACTGGTTCGGATGGCTCAGCGACGCTCGCCGAGGGCATCAGCCGATCGAAACAGGCCCCGCTTCGCAAATGGGTACCGGCCAGCATCTTACCCCGGGACTTATCATCGCGGCGCTTTTCCTGGTGCCATCGTTGGTTTTCCCGATCTTCATCTTCGCTGACTACTGGATCGTTGCCCTAATCCTGGCTTTTGTGCTTATTCTTCAAGTCGGCCTGGCGGGTCACGCGCGTATTGTGCCTCCGCTTACCCTGTACTTGATGCTGGTATTGGCCGTGATGCTGGTTCTTGATCTCTGGGTTGTCTCGAATGTGGTCTCTGCCATCGATCCGCTGCGGGCAGCGCAGGCCAGTTATATCTTCCCAGAGTTGACTGCCTCACCCAATCGCCCGTTTGTCATTTCGGGTCTGGTGCTGTGGTTTGTTCTCACCTTATCCCCAATCCTGATCAGTGCAATCCTGTTCCGCCGTTTGTCTGCCCTATCTGGTGCTCAAGGAACAACAAGTCCTTCAGCAGGGGATGGGCGTACGCGTTCTGCTGCTCTTTCCACCCAGCTAACGCTTCTTTTTACTGCCATTGCTGCTTTTTCAATTATTGCGGTCATTGCGGTCATTCTCTGGCAGGTATCGAACACACAAACAGAACAAATTGGCGATTCGTTTCAGATGGTTGTTGAGTTCAATGCTGAGCGCGTAGGCAATGACCTGGAACAACAAATCGTACTGTTGAAATCACTCTGGTATGACCAAACCCTGATGTACGGCATTAATACAGCCAATACAGAGTATGGCTTTGATGCTTACCGTCCTGAAACACTTGACGAGCTGCGTGCTGTAGATGCCGAATGGCAAAATGCGCAAGAGAATACTGAGTTTGTACGTGAATACACCCTTAACCAGCAATCGCAGATCCTGTCTAGCTTTGAGGCATCAAACCCCAACCACAACAACCTTGTGATTACTGACCGGCTTGGTGCCCTGGTGGCTGCCACCAACCGCAAGCCAGCCCATTTTTACTATGGTGACGAGCCCTGGTGGCAAGCGGCCTGGAATGACGGCCAGGGTGGTCAGTACATTGGGCAGTTAGTGTTTGATGAAGGCACTGGCGCAGCATCTGTTTTGATTGCGGTGGTGGTCAAAGATCCCCAAACGCGTGGCACCGGCGACGCTGAAGCCGGAACCGCGGTGGGCGTGCTGGCTGCCATTTATGACCTCTCTTTCATCCAACAAGATTTCAATTCTTTGGCCACAAACTCTGGTGGGCCTGTTGAGTTGGTCACTGCTGACGGAGAGCTGATTGCATCTTCTGTTTCTCTGCCGGGGCAAGTTGTTTGGGATGAGCTGCGTCTTTCTGGCTTGTTGCGTAATAGCCAGACGGGGTGGAGCTTTATGAATGATGACCTGGCGAATCCGGCCATTATTGCGCATTCTCCCCTTAATTCCACAGCCCAACGGTATGCCGGCGATCTAAAAACGCTGGGTTGGCAGGTGATTGCTTACGATACGCGTGCCGATGCGTTGGCTTCGCTCACTCGCTCTGTGAAAACCGCCAGCCTGGTTGGTATTTTGGTCATTGCGGCTGTGGTGCTGGTTGCCACCAACACAGCCATCCAGTTGGCCCGTCCGATTAATGCACTGACTGCCACTGCCGCTGCCATTACCCGCGGCGATCTGACGCAGCGAGCCTGGCCTGCTGGCCCGCTTGAGTTTTATACCCTGGCAGAGGCCTTTAATTTGCTCACCAGCCGCCTCAGTCAGACCCTAACCGGCCTTGAACAGCGCGTGGATGAACGCACCAAAGACCTGGCGCAGCGCACACACCTTATTGAGGCGGCTGCTGAGGTGGGGCGCGCCGCAGCTTCAATCCTTGATACAGACGACCTGTTCCAAAAAGTGGCGGATCTCATCCGCGGCCGCTTTGATCTCTATTACGTGGGTCTTTTTATCCTGGATGAAGCAGGCGAATGGGCAAATTTACAAGCCGGTACCGGAGAAGCCGGCAAGGTCATGCTGGCACGTGGTCATCGCATTAAGGTGGGGCAAGGGATGGTAGGTTGGGCGATCTCAAACGCCAGCCCACGCATTGCCGGTGAGGCGGGCGCAGATGCGGTGCGGCTCACCTCTGCTGAGCTGCCCTTAACCCGTGCGGAAGCTGCACTGCCTCTTATCTCGCGAAACCGCGTGCTGGGTGCCCTGACCGTTCAATCTGAACGTTCAGACGCTTTTGACCCATCCACCGTCACTGTGCTTCAGACAATGGCCGATCAGGTTGCCGTTGCCCTGGATAATGCCCGCCTGTTTGCCGAATCGCAGCAGTCTCTCGATGCGCTGCGCCGCTCGTACGGTGAGCTTTCTCGTGCAGCCTGGGTAGAAACCCTTCGTACGCGTCCTATTCGTGGCTACTTCAGCGACGAACATGGTATTTTTCCCGTTCGTGGTGATGAGACTGCTGGGCCTGCTCCTGCCGCCCCATTGCTGGATCTTGCGTTGCCCATCAAAGTGCGTGAGCAGACCCTGGGTGTTTTGCATGCCCAAAAACCGGAGGGCAGCGAAGCATGGACGGATGATGAAGCCGCCTTGCTTACCTCACTGGTAGATCAATTGAGCGTTGCGCTCGAAAACGCCCGCTTGTATGAGGACACACAGCACCTGGCAGAACGCCAGCGCATTGCGGCTGAAGTTTCAACCCGCATTCGTGATAGCCTCGATATTGACACCGTTCTCCAGACCGCCGTGAGCGAAATGCGCCGCGCCATTGGCCTCGAAGAGATCGTGATCCGTTTGGGAGACATCCATGAACAACAGTGAACCCAACCCTGGCGACCGCCCAATGGTGACAGACTCGACCATAGATGCAGCCGGTGATCGCTCTGA
>CAZWFQ010000002.1:6361-104700 GCA_964633225.1 uncultured Anaerolineaceae bacterium | reverse complement strand
AAATCATCTTTGTTGTAGATGCAGAAACCGATCCTGAGGATATTTCTCACTTAGGAGATGTCTACGATGATATTGATCCCGAATTGCTGTCGAGGATCAATCGGATTACCGGGCCTATTGTGGATGAGCAGTTTTACAGCGACCAATGGGGTACTTTCTTGAGCGGCTATGCTCCAGTGTATACCAGCGATGGTCGCCTGGAATGCATCCTTGGAATTGATATTAATGCTGACGATGTGTTGCAGCACGAACGGCAGATCCTGGCGATCGCTTTGCTGGTTTTCGTTTTGACGATCCTGGTGATCTTTTTGCTGTCCTGGTGGTTATCGACGAGGATCGTTGGACCAATGATGGAATTGACCGAAGGCGCTCAGCGTATTCAAGCGGGTGATTTATCCAGCCGTCTGGCTGTAGGCAGGCGGGACGAATTTGGTCTCTTGGCTGATGCGTTGAATACGATGGCCGATCGTGTGCGCCAGGATATCCTTAGTCTTGAAGAGCGTGTTGTAGACCGCACACGTGATGTGGAACAGCGTTCTACTTACCTCCGTGCGGCTGGTGAGGTTGGCTATGCTGTGACATCTATTCTGAATGCCGATCGTCTGATCCAGCAGGTGGTAGACCTCATCCGCGAACGGTTTAATTTGTACTATGTTGGGCTGTTCTTGGTGGATGAAGCCAATGAATGGGTAGGTTTGCGGGCCGGCACTGGTGAGGCTGGTAAGAAAATGCTGGCCCAGGGGCACCGTATCAAAATTGGTGATGGCATGGTCGGTTGGGCCGTGCTGAACTCTCAGGCACGGGTGGCAATGGAAGTGGAACAAGATGCCGTCCGCTTGGCTACATCTGATTTGCCCGACACGCGCTCTGAGGCCGCCCTGCCTCTTCGGTCTAGGGGACGCGTGATTGGCGCTCTCACCGTGCAGTCTACTCTCCCAGGCGTCTTTGATGCTGAGTTTATCTCAGTCCTTCAAACGATGGCTGACCAGGTGGCTGTGGCGCTTGATAATGCCAATCTCTTTGCCGAAAGCGAAGCGGCCATTCAAACGCTGCGGCGTTCTTATGGCGACTTATCGCGCCGGGCATGGGTCGATACAATTCGCATGCGTCGTACAGCAGGATACATCGGCGATGCCACGGGTGTTCGTCCGCTGCATGCCCACAGCCCTGTTAGTCAGGCTCAAAATACAGAAGGCGCCCCATTCGCGCTTTCTCTGCCAATCAAAGTCCGTGACCAATTGCTTGGTTATATTGAAGCGCGCAAACCTCAGGCCAATGAATGGTCAAAAGATGAGCAGGCTTTGATGGAAACCCTTGTTGATCAGCTAGGTGTTGCGCTGGAGAATGCTCGCTTGTATGAAGATACCCAGAAACGCGCTGAGCAAGAGCGTCTCCTCTCTGATATCACGGCGAAAGTTCGTTCTTCCACCGATATCAACATGATCATGCAAACCGCTATGCAAGAATTGGCTGAAGCCTTGCGCATCCCGCGCGGTGCGATCCAACTGCGCCGTACGGCCCCCCTCCAGGCAGCAAAAGAAATGCCTAAGGGTAACAGCCAGGTAGACGGTTCTCCATCTTTGGCTGGCAATGTTGATGCAGCCTCCACTTTGCAAGGAGATGACGTTCATGCGTGAAGATCCTCTCTCCTCTAACAGTCAGCTTCCACTCTCGACCATGCAAGTGCCGTTTATTGGTTTTCTTTCCAGCGTGCATCAGCGGCTGGCGAACCGAGATCGGAATGCTTTTTGGGTGTCTGCGGCTGTTGTTCTGGCTTCATTCCTCGCCGTTGTGCTGTCTGCTTATTTGCTGATCCGAGATTTCACCTGGCAGCATGTAGTCCTGGTTGTCATCACAGCGGTGGTCCTGGTTTGTGGTATTGTCAGCCTGCTGCTGGTACGCCGCGGTCAGGCTCGCCGTGGCATGTGGTTGCTGCTGCTCGGTGGCAGTTTGAGTGTGGCACTCAGCCCCATCTTTATGAGTGGGTTGGGTGTTTATTGCGCCATTGGGATTGCTTTTGCCTTCCTTTCGGTTGGTAACCTCGCGTTACCCCAAGGCGATGATACCCGTGCAAACTTATTGGGCATATTAATTGGTGTAGGCACCTTGCTGCTTGATGGGTTTGTGACCTTCTTCCAAATTCCTGCGCCATCAGAGTTGGTCATTTTTGCTTCTGTCATTGCGGCATTGCTGGCGTTGGCCTACCTGCTGATTCTGTCCATATATTTTTCCTTCTATAACGTTCGTACAAAGATCATCGTGGCAGTGTTTGGTGCGGCCATTATCTCTGTCACCACGCTGGCACTTATCAATAATTCATCAGCGCGCAGCAATCTTCTCGACGCGGCAAATGGAACCCTGCGCTTGATCGCCAACCAGACAGCAACCGAGGTAGATGCCTATCTTGCCAGCTTGGCCCAAATTGTTGCTGCCCAAGCTGAGTCTTCTACGCTTAGCTTTTATCTGACGCCTGATGTTGAACAAAGTCCGGCCGATGTGCGCCGTTATTTGCGAACCCAGCAGGTTGAATCGGGAGCGAATCTTTACTTTGTTATTGATCGAGAGGGTGCAGTTGTCTTACACACTTCTATCGTTGACCTCTCGACCGTGCCGCCATTCATGGGGCTTCCCGTGAGTTTACAGAGCTCGCTTCAACAAACTTTGGCAAGCGGCATGCCCTACATTTCCCCTGTCCTTTTTAGCGAGATAGCCGGTCAAGAAGGCCAGTCTGGCAAAGGGTATATACTGGTTGCCAACCGAATTCAAGGAATTGATCCAGTCAATAATAATCGAACAATTCCCCTGGGTGTTCTGGTCGGCAGCTTCCCTCTCACAAAAATTCAAGAAACCGTTGAGTCTGTCGGCAATCTGGAAAGTAATGCGACTTTTGCTGTGTTGTACGACGAGAATCATATGCGCATTGTTCACAGCCTGGATCGCGAGCATGTTTTCACGTTTGTCTCGGCACTAGAACGGGATCGCCTTGATATTTTAACCGCCCAAGACCGCGTTCCCTCAGAATATGAAGTTACCGGCCCAGAAAATCTTGCGGAGGGGCTTGAGAGTGGCGCGGCCTACTTCGCTGCTGCCGAGATTGGTGTGGCAGATGGTTTGAACTCGGTCGTGACTGAAAAAATCATTGGCCGTCCGTGGGTGGTGGCGATCATGCAGCCCCAGAGCATTGCACTGCAACCGGTTCAGGCACAGACAAGGAACACCATGCTGGTGGCATCTGGCGTCACCGCGCTCACCATTTTGATCTCTACCATTGTGGGACGCATGATCACGGCGCCCCTCTCGAACCTGACGATCGTTGCACAGCGCGCCGCGGCCGGCAATCTTTATATCCAGGCTCCTGTAGAGAGTACAGATGAGATTGGCTCTCTTTCTGTGGCTTTTAACAGTATGATCTCTCAACTGCGGCAAACGCTCACGGGCCTGGAAACGCGCGTTGAAGAACGTACTGCCGAGCTTGCCCAGACCTCTGAGCAAATGGCCCACCGTGCTGCCCGTCTGCAAACCGTGGCTGAAGTTGCGCATACCATTGCCGCCGAACAAGATCTTGAAACCCTGCTGCCTCTGGTGGCGCGTACCATCAGCGAGCGTTTTGGTTACTATCATACCGGTATCTTTTTGCTGGATGAGGATAGGGAGTTTGCCGTTCTTCAGGCCTCAAATTCAGAAGGGGGGCAGCGCATGCTCGAGCGTGGTCACCGCTTGAAGGTGGGTCAGGTAGGTCTGGTGGGTTATGTTACATCTGAAGGCTTGCCTCGCATTGCCCTGGATGTGGGTAAAGACGCGGTTTTCTTTGATAACCCCGATCTTCCCAATACCCGTTCAGAAATTGCTCTGCCGCTCAAAATTGGTGATCAGGTCATTGGTGCCCTGGATGTGCAGTCTGAGATGTCTCAAGCTTTTTCCGAGGACGATGTTGCCCTCCTGTCTACGTTGACTGACCAGGTTTCTATGGCGATTTCAAATGCACGCCTTTTCGGTGAGACCCGGCGTGCTTTGCGTGAGCTTCAAGTAGCCCAGCGCCAATATCTGCGCCAGGAATGGGGTTCGCTAATGGTGCAGCGCCGTCAGAGCGGTTATGCTTACCAGCTTGGGAATGTTCGCCCTCTCGATGCTGTCCTTTCTGAACATGCCTGGGATGTATTGGATGCGACCAGCGTGCCAGCCGGTGATCGTATATCTAGCCCAATCCAAACCGAACAAGAAGGCAGTGCAGAGGAATCTTTCCCTGGTTTGCTGGTGCCTATCCGTCTGCGCGGTGAGGTCATTGGCCTGATCAACCTGGAAGACCCTGCCATTGAGCATATTTGGTCGCCAGCAGAGATCCAGTTGGCCAATTCTGTGGCCGATCAGGTTGGCCTGGCGCTTGAAAATGCCCGCCTGCTTGAAGAAACCCAGCGGCGTGCAGAGCGTGAGCGCCTTGTTTCTGAAATCACCACCCGCCTGCGGGCGACCAATGACCCTCAAGTCATTTTAGATACTGCCATTTCAGAGCTGAAGCATGCTCTTGGTGCCAGGCAAGTGCAAGTTGTGATGAAGTCCAAAGCCGGCAGCCAACCGGCTGCAGGTTCAAGTGATGAGATTCCACCCGCTGGAACAGAGTAGGGAGCAAACTTATGCCCCATGTGATTGCAATTGCAAACGAAAAAGGCGGAGTAGCCAAAACAACCACCGTGGTATCTCTGGCGGGGGCTTTGATCCAGGCCGGCTACGAAGTACTGGTGGTTGACCTGGATACCCAGGCGAACCTGACCCTGGCTCTAGGCCTCAGCCCAGCCACCGTGCGCCGCTCGGTCTCTGATGTGCTGCTCAACTCTGCGTCATTGTTGAGTGTCAGCCGCGAAACCTCAATCCCCGGACTCGACCTGGTACCCTCGAATGCGGATATGGGATTGGCCGAGCGCTTCTTGCCAGTGCGACAGAATTACGAGACCATCCTTTCGCACACACTGCATGATAACCCGGCCCTCTCTGCTTACCAGTTTGTTCTCCTGGATTGCCCTCCCTCCCTGGGGGCTGTTACGACCAACGCGCTTACTGCGGCAAATTATGTTGTTGCACCCACTCAGCCAGAATATTTTTCGGCCTATGGCTTACGCAGTCTCATGGCGGCTATTCGCCGGGTGCGCGGGCAAGGTAACCCTGCCCTGGCATATTTTGTCTTGGTGACGATGATGGATCGCCGTAACCGCATTCACCGCACCTTGCTTGAGCAGCTCCAGTCTACTTTTCGTGAGGGTTTGCTCAACACGATCATTGAAGTAGATACAAAATTACGTGAGAGTACCGTTGCCGGTTTACCCATTACCCACTATTCACCCAAGAGTCGCAGCGCCATCCAGTATGCCGCTTTAGCTCAGGAGTTGGTAGCGCATGTCCAAGAAAAAGCTTCGCAACCGGATTGACAGCCTGTTTGAAGATCTCGGTCAAGAGACCGCTGATCTTCCACAGAGTGGCAGCCAAGACCTGCCGCCTGCAATTAGCCCCGCACCCGCTGAAGAGGCACCGGAGGATCTGAGTTCGCGGCCGCAGGTGGCTGCTGAGCGCCCCCGTGATCTCCCGGATGTGATCACTGCTGAAGAGTCTGCGCTGCCTTTGCCCGAAGCGCCTGCCTCTGCCCTGGCGGTTAAGCCGAAGCCTGCTCCTCCGGCTGTTTCAATTGCGTCCACCCAAGCGCGCATGCCTGTGTCTCACGAAACGGTTGTTCTCTCGGTTCCATTTGGGCTTCAAACCGGTATGGGAGAGCAAGCCGGCGGCGAGCGGGCAGTGGGCGGGGTTTTGGAGATTCTGGACGATTCTCCAGATCGCCTATCTGCCGATATTCCCTGGAGCGAGGATGAACGCAGGTTGGTTGAAGAAGTTGCCGATCAGTTGTCCTTGGCGCTAGAAAACGCCCGCCTCTTTCAAGAGACCCAGTCGGCTCTGGCTGAGACGCGGACACTCTACGCCATTGCCACGGCAGCCACGCGTTCCCTTGAGCTAAAAGAAACCCTTCAAGAACTGCTGGAACAGGTTTTACTGGCAGTAGGTATGGATGCTGGTCTCATCAGTACCGTCAATGAAATCTCGGGCGTTCATGAGATGACCGTTCAGCGTAACTTGCCGCCCTCAATGGCTGGTTTTATTGAATCCAAGGGGTTGGCTGGCACCCTGGCTGATTATATTTATCAGAATCGCAAATCGGTCAGCATCTCAGACCTGGCAACGGCTGTCTCTCGAATGGAAGCCCCGGCAGATGCGACGACCCCTGAACCGGATGATTTGCGCCCTCCCCTGCAAAATTTGCTTGACCTGGGCCAACGTGCTACGCTTGCTGTGCCCCTTGAATCAAAGGGACGTTTGCTTGGCACCCTATGTGTTTATCATGCCACGCCTCGCACCGACCTGGCATCGCAAGGGGCAGCCCTATCGTTGATGCAGGTGGCTGGTCAGCAGATCGGCATTACGATTGAAAACGCCCTGCTCTTCAGCGAAACTCAATCCCGTGCTGAAGAACTCTCGGTGCTTAACGAGATGAGCCGCACGCTGTCATCAACGTTGAATATTGAGGCCATTGCAGAAGCATTGTATGGCTATGTCAGCCGTTTGATGCCGACCCCCAGCTTCTTTGTTGGCCTCTACGATGAAGAGAATCAAGAAGTAAGTATGCCGGTTGTATATAACGCCGGCAACCGCATTCACCCTCCCAAGCGCAAGCTGGGGTCCGGCTTCTCTGATTACATCATTCGCAATAAGGTGCCTTTGCTGCTCAACGGTGAAGACCTGAGTGCCGAACGTGAACGCCTGGACGTTAAATTTGTTGCTTTGGGCGATGCCAAGCCGGCAGTATCCTGGTGCGGTGTGCCTCTGCTTTATGGCGAACAATTAGTTGGTGTGATCGTTGTGCAGAGCACTGAGACGGTTAATCTCTTCAACCAACGGCACCTGAATATCTTGACCGCAGTTGCCAGCCAGGCGTCTGTTGCCATTCAGAACGCGCGGCTGTTCCAGCAGACACAGCGTGCCTTGGGTGAGACTGCCTCGCTGTACCAGGCATCTGCTGAGCTGAATACTGCCCAAAGCTATGATGATATCTTGTCGGCGGTACGTCATCATAGTGTGCTGGGTCAAGACTCTCACCACGTCAGCATCAATTACTTCGATAACCCCTGGACGTCTCAACAATCGCCCGAGTGGATTGAGGTGATTGCGCGTTGGACTGCTCAGCCGACCGAGGGGTTCATGGCCCGCTATCCATTGCAGGCTTATCCATCGATCGCCGACCTCTTGCGCGCCGATCAGGTTTTGTTCATTGAGGATATTAAATTAGATCCTCGCCTGGACGAGGGTGCTCGCTCACTTTATACCGAAGTATTCCAGGCTGCCAGTGCCATTTTTGTGCCGCTGGTGGTGGGCGCCCAGTGGATTGGTTTTATCAATGCCAACTATCCTGAGAAAGCCAGCTTCCCTGAGCCTGAAATCCGCCGTTTGTTAGCCTTGGCTGGGCAGGCTGCTGTTGCCACTCAGAACTTGCGCAGCGTTTCGATCGCCCAAGAAAGTGCTCGCGAAGCCCAAGACCGTTCTGAGCAGATCGGCCTGGTCAACCGGGTTGTGTCGGCTATGGTTTCTTCGCCTGACTTGCGTCAGGTGTTGGATGCAGTGGCTGGTGAGCTGCTCACAGCCTTTGACCTTGCCCACTCCAATATTGCTTTGCTCAATCCTGATCGTACATCTTTGACGGTGGTGGCTGAGCAAACTGCCGAGACAATCCAGTCCAAGGGTCAATCTGATGCGGTTGGATCGCATATTCCGGTCAAGGGCAACCCCTCGACCGAGCAAGTGCTGCGCACTCGCCGATCATTGATGATTGCTGATGCGCAGACCAGCCCGCTGTTGGCTCCGCTGCATGTTCTCATTCGCCAGCGTGGGATCCAGGCGATGGCGCTGTTCCCGATCATCGCTGGCGGCGATGTGATTGGCACCATTACCCTGGACACAACTGAGAAGGGCCGCAGTTTTACTGCCGAAGAAATGTCATTGGCTGAAACGTTGGTGGGCCAGATTTCCACTTCTATCCAAAACGCCAACCTCTATGAACAGACCCAGCGCGCCCTTTCGGAAACAGAAACCCTTTACAAGGCTTCGGGTGAACTAAACTCGGCTCAAACTTATGAAGAGATCCTGGCTATCCTCAGGCGCTCTACGATCTTGGGCCACCCGAACGCCAATCATACCGTGATCAGCTTGTTTGATCGGGCCTGGCTTGGCAATGAAATGCCCGAGTGGTATACCCCAATTGCTCATTGGTCGCTTGCTGATGAGCAGGCTGGCGAGGGTGCACAACCTGAAGCCCCCATGGCCCGTCAATCTACCAGTGCCTGGAAGAATACGCCCAGGCTGTATCAACCTGGCTCGGTTACAGTGGTTGAGCATGCCGCAACCGACCCTCGCCTGGATAACGATGCCCGTTCTCAGTATGTTGAGGGCATGACTGCTGAGAGCATGGTGTTTACCCCCTTGTATGCTGGTGGTGAGTGGTTTGGTCATGTCATCGGCACCTACAGCCAGGCGACGGGTTTTGAAGAGCAGGATACTCGTATCTTGATGGCACTGGCTGGGCAGGCGGCTGTGGCTATTCAGAACTTGCGCTTGCTGGCTGAAACTCGCCGCCGTGCCACCCAGCTTGGAACCGCAGCCGAGATTGCCCGGGATACTTCGGGTACCCTGGCGCTTGATACGCTGCTTAATCGGTCGGTTGATCTGATCCGTGATCGTTATGGCTTTTATCATGCTTCCATCTTCTTGTTGGACGAGAGTGGAAAGTATGCCCTGGTGAGCGCCTCCACTGGTGAGGCAGGCATGGAGCTAAAACGCCGCAGCCACCGCCTGGAGGTAGGCTCTCAATCGGTAATCGGTACGGTCACGGCAGAGGGCGAGCCGCTGGTGTTGAATGATGTGGTGCAGAGCCCCATTCACCGTGCGAATCCTTTGCTGCCTGATACCCGGGCTGAATTGGCAATCCCGCTCAAGATTGGTGAGCGTGGTCCGGCAAGCGGACGCTCAACAACGCCTGGTGAAGGTGGGCCTGCCGGTCAATTCCGTATCATTGGTGCCCTGGATGTGCAGGCTGCTCAGGTTGATGCCTTCACCCCTGATGATGTAACCATTCTTCAAACCCTGGCAGACCAGATTGCTGTTGCGGTTGATAATGCGCGCGCCTACGAGCTTGCTCAGCAGGCTGTGGCTGAGACCCGCCGCCGTGCTGAAGAGATGAGCGTGCTCTATAACTTTGGCCGGGCGCTGTCTGCTGCCAGCATGGATCTGGGTGAGATTGGCGATATCATTGCTGCCCACTTCAGCGATGTGACCGGCATGCCTTATGTGTCCATTTCTCTGGTGGATACTGAAGGCACGCCAGAACAAGGGATGCGCCTGCACACTTATGCTGAGCGCTTCCCCGAAGGCCATCTACCAGAGTATGCTCCAGAAAGGCCTTCCTTTGACCTGATTGACTATCCAGCGATGGGGAATGTGATTGAATCTTTGCAGCCCCTGGTCATCCAGGTTTCTGACCCCAAGGCTGATCCCTGGGAGCTGAATGACATGCGGGCGCACAATGCTGCTACGCAAGTGCTGCTGCCGCTGGCGTCCAAAGGCCAGGGCTTTGGCATTATCAAGCTGCGTGCCTTTGACCAGGAACGTCCCTTCACTTCAGACTACCTCAGCCTGGCAATGACGCTGACAAACTCGGCTGCAGCGGCTCTTGAAAACGCCCGCCTGTATGAGGAACAGCGCCGCACTACTGAACAGCTGCGTGAGCTGGATAAGCTTAAGTCTCAGTTCCTGGCGAATATGTCGCACGAACTGCGCACGCCTCTTAACTCGATCATCGGCTTCTCGCGCGTCATCCTAAAGGGCATTGACGGCCCCATTTCGGACCTCCAAAAGCAAGACCTCACCGCCATCAATTCGGCTGGTCAGCACCTGCTCCAACTGATCAATGATGTGCTGGATATTTCCAAGATCGAGGCCGGAAAAATGGAATTGGCCTTTGATGACCATGTCAACCTGGCTGACCTCATTACGAGTGCCATGTCCACTGCGGCTGGGCTGACAAAAGATAAGCAGATCAAGCTGGAAAAGGTCATCCCGCCTGATCTACCCATCGTCCGTGCAGATCCTACTCGTATCCGCCAGGTTTTGATCAACTTCCTTTCCAACGCCAGCAAGTTCACGGATGAGGGTTCGATCACGGTCAAGGTTGATATCGCAGAATCGCCTCAAGGCAAGCCCGAGTTGGTCGTGTCGGTGATCGATACCGGCCCGGGCATCTCTCCAGAAGATCAGAAGAAGCTTTTCCTGGCCTTCTCTCAGGTAGACTCTTCACCCACGCGAAAAGTTGGCGGTTCTGGTCTGGGCCTCTCGATTTCACGCTTGCTTGTTGAATTGCACGGCGGGCGTATTGGTGTTTACAGCGAGGTGGGTAAAGGTAGTACTTTCTATTTCACACTGCCGCTTCGATCCCCAGATGACGAAACGGACGAACAACCGTTCGGCCTGGATGCTCTAGCCGCAGAGAGCGGTAAGCAGGGGCGGGGGCCTCAAGCTACAAAAATGGTGTTGGCCATTGACGATGACCGTCAGGTGCTCAACTTGTACGAGCGGCATCTGAACGAACATGGTTACCAGGTGATTACGCTGTCTGATCCGGCTCAGGCGGTGGCCTATGCCCGCCAGCACCAACCCTTTGCAATTACATTGGATATCATGATGCCCAATATTGACGGGTGGCAGGTCTTGGAGCAGCTCAAGCAAGATCCTTCCACGCGCTCGATCCCGGTTGTCATTTGTTCGATTGTAGAAAATCGCCAAAAAGGTCTAAACCTTGGCGCGGTAGGGTACCTGACCAAGCCCGTCTTGGAGGATGACTTGCTTAAGGCCTTGCAGCGGTTGAATGGCGGGGCAGAGCAGGGGGCTGTTCAGGACATTCTGGTGATTGACGATGATAAACAGGTGCTGCGCCTGGTCAAGAAGATCTTTGATACACAGCCTCAATTCAAGGTTCGCCTGGCTCAAGGTGGGCCTGCGGGTCTGGCTGCTCTTCAAGAACAACCTCCCCAGGCTATCATCCTTGATTTGTTCATGCCTGATCTGGATGGTTTCACATTGTTAGAGACTATCCGCTCAGATCCGCGTTTGAGTCTGATCCCAGTCATCATCTTTACTGCCGGTGACTTGACCCAAGAACAACGCGACCGCTTGGCTGAATTCTCGCAGAGGATGCTCCATAAATCCACATTCAAAGAACAAGACTTGCTTGAAAGTCTTCAAAATGCCCTTAACCGCTTGTCGCAACCTCAATCTCAGGAGCCCTCACCATGAGTGTTAGTCACTGCTTCGCTGAATGCCTGGACTGTGGACATAAAATTCCGTTCTACCCCACTTCTCACACCTGCCCAAGCTGCGGCAGCCAGTGGCGTGAAGCGAGTTATGATTACGATGCGATCAAGCGCATCTTGCCGTCTGCCTTGGCGGGGCGGCCTTTTAACCTTTGGCGGTACATTGAACTGCTGCCTGTGCATGCTCCCAATCCATCGCTGCAGCTTGGCGAAGGGGGAACCCCGCTCATTCACGCGGCAAACCTTGGCTTGATGCTTGGCTGTCCAAACATCTATATCAAAGATGAGCGCCAGGGTCCCACATCCTCATTTAAAGATCGTCAGGCGGCTGTTAGCATTGCTGCACTCAAAGAGGCGGGGGTTCCCGAAGTGGTGCTTGCTTCTACCGGTAACGTGGCAATCGCTTATTCTGCCTATGCTGCCCGGGCTGGTATCAAGCTTTGGACTTTTCTGACCAGCCTGGTTCCGGCTGACAAAATGCGCGAGGTGGCTCTCTATGGTTCGCAGGTTGTCAAAGTCACCGCATCTTATGATCAAACCAAGCAGGTGGCGGCTGAATTTGCCCGCCAGCGAGATTTACACCTGGAACGCGGCTCGCGGTCGATCCCCTCGGTTGAGGCAATGAAAACGATTGCGTATGAGATCGTTGAACAGCTAACTGATCTGCTTGGGGCCCCCACCGCTGTGACAGCCGCCAAGCGTTCTTCCAAGGTATCTGCTCAGCCCTGCGCGGCGCCAATCTGGCGTTCTCCGGATTGGTATATTCAGGCCATCAGCGGGGGCCTGGGCCCCCATGGTGTTCAGAAAGGGTTCCTCGAGCTGCGGCAGATGGGCTTCATCGATCGCGTACCGGCCCTGGCTGGCATCCAAACCAGCGGATGTGCTCCTATGGCGCATGCCTGGCAGCAAAAGCTCGATGTTGCCGAGCCAGTTCGCTCGCCGCGTACGCACATCACCACCCTATCAACGGGTGACCCTGGGCGGACGTATACCATTCTGCGCCAGCGCATGCTAGAAAGCAGCGGGGGCATTTTTGAGAGTGTGACGGATGAAGAGGCCTTCCGCACAATCCATATCTTGAGCAAGATGGAAGGCATTTCAATGGAACCGGCCGCGGCGGTTGCTTTTGCTGGCCTCATCAAACTGGTTCGTCAAGGGCAAATCAAGCCTACAGATGTGGTGGTGGTCAACTGCTCGGGGCACACCATGGCGGTTGAGAAGATGATCTTGGGCGAAGGCTGGTCACGCGATATCACCCTCTCGCAAGCAGACAGCCCTGCCGATGCTGCCAGCAGCCTGGGTTCTATGGTTGGGTCGCAGGGTTCTGGCGCAGCCCTTTCGCAGCAAGAGATTGCCGCCAACGAAGCCGCCGATACCCCCGAAGAAGGCTTGCTATCGGCCCTCTCGCGCGTCAGCTCAGAGCGGTTCTCGCGCATTGAGATCGTAGACGATACCCCTGACGCTCGTCGTTTGATCCGCCGTATTCTCCAATCTCAGGGCACCTATACCCTTTATGAAGCTTCCAATGGCCGTGAGGCGATAGAGCTTGCTCGCCAACAACTCCCCGATTTAATCATTCTTGATTTGATGATGCCCGAAGTGGATGGCTTTGCGGTCTTGGATTCCCTCAAGACTGATCCGTCAACCGACTCAATCCCCGTGATTGTGGTGACTGCCAAAGAGTTGACATCAGACGAGAAGACGCGTTTACAGGGCCGCATCCATTCTTTGATGCAAAAAGGCACTTTCATGAGTGACGAGCTGTTGGACGAGGTAACATCCCTGCTTAAATGACCCAATCCTGTGAGAAAAAAAGGTCTCTACGCTGCGCTTGCTTCTGCTATTTTTTTAGGGATGGCCCCTGTTCTGGGTAAACAGGCCATCCGCCTTGGGATTCCCCCCCTTGGGGTAGTGGCTGTACGGACCACGCTGGCGGCTTTCATGCTCTTGCTGGCTATTTTGATTTTTAAGCGGGGTTTCTTATACATCTATCCGGCTGGTCTGCTGGGCTGTCTGTTGGCGGGGGGAATCAATGGTTTAGGTTCTGTGTTTTACTATATTGCCCTGGGTCGCATCGATGCCAGTTTGGGACAATTGCTCTATTCACTTTACCCCTTGTTCTTGGTTTTGATATTGTGGCTGGATCACCAACCTCCGAGCCGCCTGACCCTGATCCGGTTATCGATCACCTTGCCTGCCATTTACTTGCTCACCCGCTCGAGCTATCAGCATGTTGACCTGGTTGGGATGGTGATGATGCTACTGGCGGCTTTGCTTTACGCCGCTCACCTGCCCATCAATCAGCGTGTTCTTTACGATATGCCGGCCCCAACGGTAACTCTCTATACGTTGTTGGCAATGAGCCTGGTGGTGGTGCCGGCCTTTTTGTTGAGCGGAATGACCATTCCTGCAGTTCCGGCCCTGGCCTGGAACAGCGTGATGGGGCTGGCCCTGGTCACGTTTTTGTCGCGCCTGACCTTATTCTTGGGGGTCAAGAACTTAGGCGGTTTGCAAACTGCTTTGTTGGGGTTGAGCGAGTTATTGGTGACCTTGGCGGTATCGCATTTGTGGCTGGGCGAACGCTTGAGCCTGGCGCAGTGGACTGGGGCCGGCCTCTTGCTCTTTAGTATCATTCTGGTTGCCAAAGAAAAACCCACCCAGCCACCCTCAAGTAGTGGCAAGAGCTGGTTGAGCTGGCTGCGCCCCCCTGGTTTACCGCGTGATATCCCCTGGCCTTACGATTAATCCGTGATGGCGCTGGTGTCGAAAACGTAGCCTGTGCCGCGCACGCTGACAATCCAATTTTCGCCGCGGGGAAGGAGCGAGAGCTTGCGGCGTAGACGGCTTACCAGCGGGCGCAGCACCTCGGGCGCTTCCCAGTCGCGGGTTTCATAGCCCTGGGCCAACCAGACCAATTCGCGATGTAGAAATACGCGCTGCGGATTCTCCAATAAAACTTTCATTAGGCGGCCTTCGGTGGGGGTGAGCTTTACCAGAGTGCTCCCATGGCGGATCTCGCGCCGGGCGAGGTCAATGGTAATTTTGGTGTCAGCCAGGTCAGCTCTCGGTTCTGGTTGACCGTCAGCGTGACTGCCTTTGCCCAGGGTTAATACGATCAACTGGTTACCAGGATGGAATTGGTCGCCATTTGCAGAGCCAGCCGGGTGCGAGCCCAAAGAATGTCCTTCACTGGAACTTGCGGGTCGCCGGTTGGCTGTTTCTGACTCAGATGCAGAATCTCCTTCTTTTAGCTTACGAACAGACATCTCCAAATCATCGATCAATTGGCGTTTTTGGCTGGCTTGCTCCAACCGATCTAATCCTCGCCGCACGCTGCTCAAAATTTGGGCCGGTGAAGAGGGTTTAAGCAGGTAATCCGAAGCGCCAAAACGCAAGGCCTCAATGGCCGACTCCAGTGAGCCGTGGGCAGTGAGCAGGATCACCACCGGTCGGATCGCATCTAGAGAATCAGGTGTTCCGCCAGTGCGATGTTCGGTGACATACCTGAGCACGTCTAATCCATCGATGCCCGGCATTTTTAAATCAAGCAAAACCAGATCAATGCTTGACCCAAGACCGTCAATGCCAGCCGGATGTTCGGAACTGGTCTTTTGATCAAAGCTCTCTTTTTTCTTGAGCAAGCTGATGGCTGTTTCGCCGTCTGGAGCAGTGAAAACTGTGAAGCCTTCAAGCCGTAAGATATCGGCCAATGAGCGCCGGGTTGCCTCTTCGTCATCTACCACCAGCAGGTGATAGCGTTCAGCGTGTCTTTCAAGATTATGGGATGGGGATGCTGGGTTCATGTGTACTCCGCAACAGGTAAAGCCAAACGAAAGCAAGCGCCAATTTGCTGCTTGTCTGGCGGGACAGATTTCTGCTTTGAACGATTGCTGGCTGGTTGATCTGCTAACAGGTTCCTGCCAGAAAGCTGATTGCAGTCAACCAGTTCCAGGTTGCCGCCATGGGCGGTGATGATGCCATAACTGACAGCCAGGCCCAAACCAGTACCTTGTGTTTTGGTGCTGACAAAAGGCTCAAAAATATGTTTCCGCTCGTTGGCTGGTACACCTGGCCCGGTGTCTTTGATGTAAACTTCTACCTGGGCGCCAGCCAGGTTGGCATGCGTCTCAATAAAAAGCTCGCCCTGGCCGTTGGGCGACATTGCTTCCATGGCGTTCAAAACCAGGTTCAGCAGCACTTGTTGGATTTGATCTCCTACCACATATACATAGGGTAGGTGTGCTGCCAGCTTTAAGTATACTTGAATATGGTGATCTCTGAGCTGTTTATCCATCAAAGACATTACTTTTTCGATGACTGTATTGATATCGACAGGCTTGCGGTCTAGAGCTGCCGGCCGGTAAAAATCAAGCATCCGCTGAACGGTTTGCATCAGGCGCTCAAGCTCGCTTTGGGCCAGGGCCAGGTAATTTTGGCGATCTTGATCTGTCAACTCGGCCCGCCCCGCCAGGTGGACGCAATTTTGTACTGCCTGAAGGGGATTGTTGATCTCGTGGGCGATGGATGCGGTCAGGCGCCCAGCAATGGCCATTTTTTCTGCCTGGATCAGGGCGCGCTGTGAATCTTCTAGCTGGCGAATATAATCTCGCAGTTCGGCCTGTAGCCGGGCATTTTCTTGAGCGATGGCTGCCTGCCGGGCCAGGATGGCAAACATTTCCACGTCAGACTCGCGGAACGGAGGCTCGTTTTCTGCTCGAGCCGCGATGAGCAGATTGTGTGCCTGGGCCCAGCCTGCCGTTGGTTGTCCCGCAGTTGTGAAGCTCAGCGGAGAGCACATGATTGAACGGATTCCAAAGCCAGGTTGATTGTTGAATAATAGCGGTGCTCGCATGCTGGTGGCCGATATTGGCATGATTTTGCCGCGCTCGGGTTTTCTTGGCTGGCCCTGTTCTTCCGCGTCTGTTTCCTGGTCTAATAGCCATTCCACCAGGGCCCCCAGGCTGGCAGAGGTCAGCTCACCCTCAAGAGACCGGGTGGCACTGGGAGGTTTCTTGGCTCGTTTTTCGCGTCCTGGCGTAGAGCGCTCGCCTGATTCCTTGATGCGATAGAACTCGGCATATCGGCACTTCAAATGGCCGCGGACAGCTTCTAAGATCAGGGTGCGCAGGCGGCGGGGGTTGGTTTCGCTAAACAGCGCTTCGGTAACATTGAACAATGGCCGCAGGGCTTGCAGGCGCAGCACATCTTGTTTGTGCAGGCTTTGCTGCAGGGCGCGTGTCACGCTGCTGGTAAGATCTATGCCCGAGAAGGGTTTTAAGATCAAGCCATCTGCCCCTTCGCGCAGGGCCTCGATGGCGGTCTCTACCGTGCCAAACCCGGTCATGATCACCACGGCCAGGTCTGGATATTGTTGCCGGGCCAGTTTGATCACTTGAAAACCATCCAGGCCTGGCATGCGGATATCTACCAGCAGCAGGTCGGCATGGCGTTGCTGTAAGACCGGCAGCATCTCTTGGGCATCTGTGTAGGCATTCACCTGGTAGCCTGCCCGGGTCAAGAGCCGCTCGCACAAGCGAATGATACCCGGTTCATCATCCACCACGAACACCACCGGCCCGCTGGCTATTATTGTCTCTATGGGGGTGTTCTCGCTGGGTAACTGGGGCAGGCTGTGCGAACGATCAAGCATCGTTGGGCTCCTGCGGCAAATAGATGGTGAAGCAGCTTCCCTGCCCAATCTGGCTTTCTACATCGATGAAACCTCCATGGCTGGAGATAATGCCGTAACTCACCGATAACCCCAGCCCTGTACCTTTGCCGGGTAGCCGCGTGGAGAAGAAAGGTTCAAATAATTTTTCCAGATTTTCGGACGGGATGCCTTCGCCGGTGTCGCGCACAGCCAGTGTAGCCCAGGTTTGCCGGTGGCCGCCGTTTTCGTGCTCCTCTTGCCCGGTGGTGACGGTTAATTTGCCGCCATTGGGCATTGCTTGCAAGGCATTATGCACCAGGTTCAGAAAGACTTGCTTGATCTGGTTAGGATCCAATGTCACCCAAGGCAAATCTTCTGTTAACGCCAGCACAATTTCCACGCTGCTGGTGCGCGTCAGGTGGTTTACCAGCAGCAACACCCCCTTTACCAGTTCGTTTAAATCGGTTTTTGTGCGTTGATCATCCACCGGGCGAGAAAAATCCAGAAGCCTGCGCACGACATGCCGTGCCCGTTCCGATTCTGCCAATACCAGTTCCAGGTCCTCTCTGAAGGGCGAACCGGGTTCTAAATCTTGCAGGATCAGCTCTGCAAAGCCGGCCACCGTGGTGAGGGGATTGTTCAGCTCGTGGGCAACACCGGCAGCCATTTCGCCAACTGCTGCCAGGCGCGCCGATCGCACCAGGCGCGCCTCAGCCACCTGCTGCGCCTTGATACGCTCTTGTAATTCCTGGTATAAACGGGCGTTGCGAATGGAAATAGCCGCTTGGGGCGCAAGAAGCTCTAGCAGATTGACATCTTCGCGCTGAAAGGTTTTCTCGGGGCGGTCATCGAGAACCGTCAGGGTTCCAATCACCTGTCCCTTGAATTTCAGGGGCACCCCGGCAACAGCCCGGAAGGAAGCCTTGCGATGGGGGAGAAGCCTGCCGGACCAGGTGTTGTAATTATCCACCACAATTGGCTCTCCGAAGGCAGCCAATCGCCCGGCCACTCCAGCCATGAGTGGTATCTGGCTGCCCTGGATGTGTTCCCATGGGGTATCAGAGATCACAATCTCAATGATTTGTTCGCGTTCATTGTATAGCCCCAGTTCGGCCCCGCGGGCGCCTACCAGGTCGCGGGCGCGGATGGTCAGGCGCGAAAGCAGGGTGTCGAGATCCAGGTCGCCGGCAATATCCAGGGAGGTATCTCGCACGGCTTCTAATTGGCGCACGCTGTCAGCCAGCTTTTGAGCCCGCTCGCGCGTTTCTTCGTTCAGGCGCATGTTCTCAAACAGGCCAGCCATTTGCGATGCGATCACGATCAACAACTGTTCGTCAGGGCGGCTGAAAGCGTTGGGCTGGGCGCTGACCAGTACCAGGGCGCCGATGATGCGGCCGCGATACTTAAGCGGCACAGCCAGCTCAGAGCGAAAATCTGGGTGGATTGGGAAGTAGCGTCCAGCGTTGCGTACATCGCCGACGCGCACCGGCAGCCCTTTTTGAACCGCCAGGCCCATTAAGCTGTTTTCTACCGGCACTTCCCAAGCGGGTGCCAGGCGTGAGCCGCCGCCATATTCTTGTAAGGTTTTCCCATCTGGCGATAGCAGCAGTACGGCGGCCCAATCTGTCTTGAAGGTCCTGCGCAGGCGCATCATCACGCGGCGAGCAAATTCGCCCGGCGCCTTGCCCTGATCAATGTCCACCCCCAGCGAGGCGGTGGAAGCCAGGTCGTTGAGCAAGGCCAACTGTTGCAGGTAGTGTGTTACCTCGCCAAAGATGATGGCGCTTTCAATATTATAGGCCAGGCGGACAACATGCTCTCCCATTTGAGCGAGATCAGAAGGGTTGAAAACACTCGGCTGCTGGGCGACAAAAGCTATCATTCCGATGATGCGTTGGCCAATTTTAACTGGCAAGCCCATCCATGATCCAAGCAGGCCAGCAGCCGATAGCGGGGCATACAATGTAAATTCCCGGTCAAGGTTAGAATCGGCCGCATCTTGGATCAACAAGCCCTTACGGGTGGCGACGACGCTTGCCAGGGGTCTATCATTTCCAATGGAAATGTCAGCTCCTTGTATACCTGCCGGACAGTTCCAGGTTGCCTGGACGTGGAAGGTCTCACCGCTGCGGAGCGCAAGGTAAGCAGCCTGGCAGGGAACCTGGCGGGCTAAAAAGGTTAGGACCCTTTCCAGGGCGGCCTGGGGATCGTACGATGCCTCAATATCAGTTTCCAGGGGCAGCAGAGGCAGTTCGTAAGTTTCGGGTAGGCCGGTCTTGCTGTTTGCTGCCGGGGCTGTTTCGACTTGTTCGGTGTGTTGTAAGGCAGGAGGAACGGTCATGGCAGAAGGGCTGCCAAGCGTCACGATGCGGAACATGCCTTCCCCCTGGCGGTCAAGAGCTTGCGCACCTACCAGCAGCAAAGAATGGGTGGTGGCGTGGGGAAAAGCGTACAGCCTTTGGCAGCCCAACGCTGGCGCTTGCTGACCTGTGCCGCGCGACCGCACGCGCTGGCTGCCCAACGTGCCAGCCAGCCACTTGGCAGTTTCGGGAACCTGCAGAACAGTTAGCAGCGCTTTCAGGCGCGTTTTAGTCAGGTTGTGTTGTTCGCATGGCTGCCACGCATCTTCAACGCGCTCAAGCCAAACCGCCCAGCGCGCGCCGGATTGTTTGCATGCTTCTTTCAGTTGCAGGGTCAGGGCAGTGTTTTCACTCATTATCCATTACTTTGATAAATTATAGCACCTAAAACCAATCGACAGCCTAACAGCTTGGTTGATTGGCCTGCTGTCAGGTTTTGATGGTATATTAATCGTAGAGATAAATAGCATTCATAGTTTAACCGGTGGACTTTTCTGATGCTTCAGGCGGCTGAGGAGCCTTTTCATGACATCTCTAACCCTGCGTAGACTTCTTTCTGTGGTGTTGATTGGTGGAATTTTATTCGGCCTGGCCCAACCGGTTGTTGCCAGGGCGGGAACGTTGGATGCGCAGGTTTCCCAGGCGGCAGACAAGATTGAGGGGGTTTTGATGAGTCAATTGTCTACCCAAGGAGAGCGTGCCGACTTCATCGTGCGCTTTGCCGAACAAGCCGATCTATCGGCGGCGTACGGCATGGATTGGGAGGCGCGCGGGCAGTTTGTATACAACACGTTAAATGAAACTGCCCGGCGCAGCCAGGCGAAGGCCAAGGGCTACCTGGACGCGATGGGCCTGGAATATCGCACCTTCATCGCCGGCAATGAATTGTATATCCAGAACGGAAATTCGAAGGCGGCCTATGACCTGGCCTCCTTGGGCGAGGTGGCGACTATCCGCGCTACGCGCACGTACCATATTGCGCCTCCCCAACCCCCAAACGTTCCGTTTGCTCTGCAATGGGCCGGGGATTTATTGGCCTTTGATCGGATGGCAGCCCCGGGTGCGCCAGATGCCTCATTGGCCTGGGGCATCTCATACACAGGGGCAGACGATTTCTGGTCATTTTTTGACGTCCAGGGCCAGGACATTGTGGTGGCAAATATTGATACCGGGGTGCAGTGGAATCACCCTGCCCTGGATCAAGCGTATAAATGCAGTGCCAACCCGGCGGACCCGGCCTGCTGGCATGACGCTGTGGGCACTTGTGCTGGGCCTTGTGACTCAGACGGGCACGGCACGCATACCATGGGGACGATGGTCGGTGACAATGACCCGGGTCTGGCCTACCAGGTGGGGATGGCGCCCGGCGCACAGTGGATCGCGTGCAGGGCATGTGCGGGCGAAACTTGCAGCGATGAAGACGTGTTTGCTTGCGCAGATTGGATCCTGGCCCCCAATGGTGATCCTGCCAATCGCCCTCACGTGGTCAACAATTCGTGGGATGGTCCCCGCGGGGACGTCTGGTATCAAGCAAAAGTGCTGGCCTGGGTAGCTGCAGGTATCTTCCCGGCTTTCTCAGCCGGCAACGGCGGCTCGGGGTGTGCTACCCTGACCTCGCCTGGCGAATACCCAGAATCCTTCACGTCTGGGGCGCATGATATGAGCGGCGGTATAGCCTATTTCTCCAGCCGTGGGCCCGGCACTTTCGAAGATGTGCCTTACACCAAGCCCAATATTTCTGCTCCGGGTGTCAATGTGTGTTCGAGCATCCCGACGAACAAATTTATCTGTACCTACAGCGGCACTTCGATGGCCTCGCCGCATTCGGCGGGGGCGGTGGCGCTTTTGTGGGCCTGTAACCCGGGCCTGGTGGGGAAGATTGACCAAACCTTCCAATTGTTACAGGACACAGCGGGTGCCACTCCAGATGGGATCTGCGGCGCTCCGGCCAGTGGAGAGGGCAACTATTCTTATGGCTATGGTCACCTGGATGTGTACACGGCGGGCCTACAGACTTGTGGTGGCATCGGCCACCTGGCTGGCAGCGTCACAGATGCTGTCAGCGGGTCTGCGGTAGCCGGGGCCACCGTGACCATTACCCCTGTGCTGGAAGGCGGCAGTCCCTCTGCCGTAACGGACTTGTCTGGTGCCTACAACATGATGGCCCTGGCAGGGGGCTATACCGTGACAGTGGTTCATCCTGGTTATGTTACCGAGATTGTCCCCGGGGTAGCGATTACCGCCGGGATGGTCACCGCACAGGATATTGCTATGGCGCAGCGCGGTGTGCTGGCTGGGTATGTGACCGATGCCGACAATGGGTATGGCTTGGGCGGTGTCACTCTGGAAGCAGAAAACGGCACTTTGGCTCTCACGCGGCCTGATGGTTCCTATGAAATGTACCTCGATCAGGGCCCTCATGTGGTGACGGCGACGATGCAGGGGTATGCGGCTGGCTTTGCCGTGCTTGAGATATCTTCGGGGATTAGTACGCAGCAGAATTTTTCCTTAGCTGCCTGGTTAGCTTTTATGCCGGCGCCCGTGCATGCCTGGTTGGATTGGCAGGGCACGGCTACGATCACCGGAAGCCTCTATAACCGGCTGCCGCTGCCCTATGATTTTGAATTTGATGAGGGCGCAACCGGTGTGCCCTGGCTGAGAGCGATCCCCCTGACGGGCACTATCCCAGCCAGCAGTACTGTGCCTGGGGTACTGCCCTTTACATTGTCGTTCACCGCCACCACGGCAGCAGGCATCGATCAGCCTGGTAATTACAGCATTATATTAAATGAAGTAAATAACCCATTATTGAGTATTCCAGTGACAATGACGGTCGCACCATCCGCCGGCATGGGGCATCTGCATGGCAGGCTGGCAGACAATTGCGCGCTCGAAGCGATTGAAGCCTGGGTTGAGATTGTGAACGGGGATCCGATCAGCAGCACGCTGAGCGATCCGGACACCGGTTCCTATTCGGTATGGTTGTACCCCGGGCAGTATGAGGTCATTTTTGGTGGGGCCAATTACCTGAGTGATACGACCACGCTGGATATCTCTGCCCAGGGTGATGTGCTGCTGGATGTGAACCTGGTTCCCGACTGGCCTTGTGTAGACCTGACAGGCGAGGTGCTCGAGTCTTGGGTGGTGAGCGGCACGGGCATTTATACCGCTCCGTTTAGCCTGGAGATTGCCAATAACGGCGGCCAACCGCTCGAATATGAGATCGTAGAGCAGCCGGGTATGCTTCAGTTGAATGGCAGCATTGCTGCTGCCGGGCCAGATGTTTTGTTGCTTCACTCTGGTAGTAATATCACTACCATCCGCAGCCAGCTCCTGGCTTTGGGTGGGCTGGAGACGCTGGATGGTTTTGATGCCCGCTATGCTACCCCCACTTTGGCGCAGCTCCAGGCCTATGCGGTGGTCATCACCTGGTCAGATGCTGTGTATCAAGACCCAACCGGGATTGGGAATTTGCTGGCAGATTATGTGGATGGCGGGGGGAAGGTGATTAACTTGATGTCCTCCATTGGAACACATTACCTGGCGATGGGCGGCAGATTCATGGAGCAGGCTTACACAGCCCTAAATGGTGCAATCTATCTCGTCAGCAACTCTTGCCTGGGAACTTACAATGCAGAACACCCCATCATGGCGGGTGTGCCCGCAATTTGCGATTATTTCCGGTTAGACGAAACGTACCTGACGGTTGGGTCTGAAGAGGTGGCGCGTTGGCAAGATGGGGAGCTGTTTGTGGCCGCCAAGACCGACCGGACGGTGGTTTCGATTGCCGGTGATCAGAGCGCCGCCGGGATGAATATTGTGATGCATAACGCCATCTTGTGGCTGGTCAGTGTGCCGGCTGTTGATTTACCCTGGGTGCAGGCGGTTCCTCTGACCGCCACCATTCCAGCGGGAGAAAGCCTGGATGTGGCGATTGCGTTGTCAACCTTCTCGAACACCCTGCCCCTGCCGTTGGGTGATTATGCGGCTGAGCTTTCCGTTATTGAAAACAGTCCGGTTGGAGAAAGGCCGCACTTTGGGGTCATGCTGCACATCGTGGATGCGTTCCTTGCCCCGGCTGCCGGATTGGATGTTGATGCTGGGCATTGCTTAGGTGAAGCGGTGGCTCTGACCAATACCACCCAGCCGGGCATCCCGCCGGCGACCGAGATGCAGTGGGATTTTGGTGATGGGGTGACGATGATTGCGGGGTTCGAAAATGTCACACATACATATGCCGCGGCGGGCATCTACACGGCCACGCTGGCGGCCTGTAATGAGTTTGGCTGCGATGCCGAACAAGCGCTGATCGAGATCGCTGTGCCGCCGGTGGCAAGTTTTGTGCATGCCGCAGATGGCCTGACGCTGGTCTTGACCAATACCACTGGCGGCGCAGACAACTACCTGTGGGATTTCGGTGATGGTGTAACCGGTACGTTGGATAGCCCAATACATGCCTATGCAGCCAGCGGTGTATATACGGTCACTTTGTGGGCTTTTAACCGCTGTGGCATGGGTGTGGTGGAAGGCCAAGCGACGGTGACGGCATCTGCAGACCTGGCTTTGAGCAAGGTGGGCAGCCCGAGTGCCATCCATGTAAGAGATGAGGTGACCTACACCTTGACTCTGACCAATCATGGGCCAGACGAAGCTTTGAATGTGATCTTGACAGATACCCTGCCAGCCAGCACGACGTTGGTTTCGGTGGGCCTGCCCTGCACGGATGCGGGTGGGGTGGTGATCTGTGAATGGGAGAGTCTGGCAACCGGAGAAGTGGTGACCGCAGCGGTGGTGGTCGCAGCAGATGCAATTGGGCTGTTCACCAACCAGGCCTCTGCAAGGTCAGCCACCTTTGACCCGCAGGAAGCGAATAACGTTGCCACGGCTGAGGTTGTGGCGATTAGAAGTTATGCCGACCTGTCTCTGATCAAAGAAGGCCCCGCAGTGGTGGGGGAGGGCGAGACCCTCGTCTACACGTTGACGGTGACAAACGATGGCCCCGATCCGGCGGTTCAAGCCACATTGTTTGACACATTGCCTGTCAGTGTGACATTTGTTTCGGCCACTGCGCTGTGTTCGCAGGCAGATGGCGGGGTGACCTGTGATCTGGGCAATATACTGGTTGGCAGTACCGCCGTGATCCTGGTCACGGTTACGGCTCCTGATGTTTCTGGTTCGCTGTTCAACCATGCAGTCTTGGCATCAAGCACAGAAGACCCCAACGGAACCAATAATGCCGCCAGCGTTGAGACCTGGGTTGTAAAAGACGAATGGGTGGTTTTTGTGCCGATTTGCCTTTTTAGCTCCCAGGCATCAGAGTAGCACGGAAGTCATTATTTCTGGGAATTAAGATATACTTATGGCATGTTCAACAAGCTTCGTCGAACAGCCTCGAAACCCGAGCGTGAAGCCCTTGCAAAGTCTGAGACTGCCGGGGAGGCTGTTCAGCCAGGTTTAGGTGTGCCTGAGCAGCGGGAAGATTGGCTGTTCACCAGCCAGGCCAAGCTAGCCGCCTCACATCCAACCCTGGCAAATTGGTTCAGCCGCCAGCGTTTGATTGGCATCGGGGCGCTTATCTTGCTCTTGGCACTTGTGTGGCTGGTGTTCTTTGGGCCAGGGCGCCCCGCGCTCGAAAGTGCCTTGGCGCGCCTTGCAGACGCCGCCCCCACGGCCACGTTTACGCCCAAACCGACCACCCCTGAGCCCGCAGCGGTTGTTTCGATAACACCCACTGCCACTTCTCCTCGTCTAACAGCTACTCGCCGTCCAGTTACGCCTACTCCCACCAGTGCACCGATCGGTGCAGCAGGAGGTCCTACAGAAACATCAACCATAGCGCCATCTCCAACCATTGATTCATCTGGCTGTGTGGAGGCAACCACAATCACGTCTGCCAATGTCGGCCAAACCCTTTGTGTGCGCGGGGAAGTGCTGTACATTCAACCTTTAACGACCGGCTTTATTGTTGTTTTTTCGGATGCACAATCTGCTTTCTATTGGATCACCTACGATGTGGTGTGGACACAGGACAAGACAGGGCAGTGTTTGCAAACCACTGGGGAAATCCTACAATTGAGAGATACGCCGGTGCTGGTTTTCAACTACGGCAACATGCCGCAACCTTGTCCATAATATGGTGAACCTAATTACTCAACCAAGTGAATACCTATTTGTTGTCAATCCGATTGCTGGCCGCGGGGCCGGTGAGCGGGCATTCCAACTGCTTGAGGCGGCTGCAAGCCGTTTGCAGTTAAACCATCAACTGGTGATGACATCTGCCCCTGGGCATGCCACGCAGTTGGCGCGCCAGGCTGCGGCGGTTGGTTGCCGGGTGGTAATTGCCGTGGGCGGCGATGGCACCAGTAACGAAGTATTGAATGGCTTGCTCCAGGCCAGCCAGAATGGCGAAGGCCAGAGTATCATGGGGATTATTCCGGTGGGGCGGGGCAATGATTTTGCGGCGGGTTTGGGGCTGGCAGCTGGCACTTCACCTGATCCGGCAGCCTGCCTGGACCGCCTGCTGGCTTGCCAGCCGCACAGCCTGGATGTGGGTCGGGTGGTGGGCGAAATGCACCCCAACGGCCTGTATTTCGGCAACGGCGTAGGGATTGGCTTTGACGCCGTGGTGGGCTTTGAGGCCCTCAAGCTAAATCGCAGCCCTTTCTATCGCTTATTCAGCTTTGCCACTTACCTGGTGGCGGCTTTTCGTACGATCATGTTGTATCACAATGCACCATTGGTGCGCATTGAAACTGATGCCTTCCAACTTGAGCAGCGGGCGATCATGATCTCCATCATGAATGGATGGCGCATGGGCGGCTTGTTCAAGATGGCGCCGCAGTCATCGATGCAAGATGGCCTGTATGATATCTGCCTGGTAGGTGCAGTCAACCGGCCGGGTTTGCTGGGTTTGATTGGACGTTTTATGAAAGGCACGCAAGAAGCGCATCCCGATGTCCAAATTAAGCGGGCTCGCAGCCTGCACATCCGAGCCTTGCAAGGAACCTTGCCGGCGCATGCTGATGGGGAAACATTGTGCACTGCCGGGAGCGAGCTGAAAATAGAGCTGCTGCCACAAGCCTTACAGATACTCTCCTTGCCGGGGGAAGGAAGATGAGCAGTTTCCTGAACGGCACCTTGCGTTACATCGCGCTTCAGGGGAGAATCAAGGGTGGGCGACCAGGTCTGGTTTATCACCTGGTTACAGGAATGGTTCGTGCATTGACGCGCACCCTTTGCAAAGTGCATACCGATGAATTGGCACGCGTGCCGTACCAGGGACCGGTGATCCTGGTAGCCAACCATATCAACTTTCTAGATGCTCCGCTCTATTACACCTCGCTCCGACCGCGTCCCCTAACCGGTTATGCCAAGACGGAAACCTGGAATTCGCCCTTTGTGGCCTTCTTATTCGACTTGTGGGGTGCAATTCCGCTGCGACGCGGCCAGGCGGATATCCACGCCATGCGCCAGGGGCTGGATGCCCTGGACCAGGGGAAGCTGTTGATGATCTTACCCGAGGGTACTCGCAGTGGGAATGGCTGCCTGCAGCGTGCCCATCCGGGTGTTTCGCTGCTGGCACAACACAGTGGGGCGGCACTGCTGCCGATGGCCATTTATGGCGTCGAATCTTTCCACGATAATTTCCGCCGCTTACGCCGTACCGATGTTCATTTTTCAGTGGGCCAATTATGGACTTTGACTCCTGGGCTGCATGGCACAAGCCAACAGGTGCGCCAGCGTATCGCCGACGAGTTGATGTACCAGGTGGCGGCGTTGATGCCGCCTCAGTACCGCGGCGTGTATGCTGACCCGGATGGGATGAGCCAACCATCGCTGATCCAATTGGCTGATCATTAATCCGGGCGATGTGACCATGACCGAGAAGCAGCCCGCGCTCGTAGATTTGCAACGCAGCCCCGCGGTAAACTTGCACCAACTGCCCATCTCATCGCTGTGCTTGAAGGGTGGCTTTTGGGCGAGCTGGCTGGAGCGTATCCAGCAGGTCACCTTGCCGACGCAGTATCGTTTCCTGGAGGAAACGGGCCGTTTGGAAAACTTCCGCCGGGCAGCGGGTTCGTCAACTTTCCCGGGCGGAAGCTTCCAGGGTTATTGTTTCAACGATTCGGATGTTTACAAATGGTTGGAGGGGGCTGCCTGGGGCCTGGCGTTGGTAGATCCGGCTCCAACCAAAGAGCTGGCGGGGCAAGTGCAGCAGGTGGTGAGGTGGATTGCAGCGGCCCAAGGATCGGATGGCTACCTGGATACCTATTACACGGGCAGCCGCGCCGGTCAACGCTGGAGCAACCTGCGCGATATGCATGAGATGTATTGCGCCGGGCATTTGATCCAGGCGGGGGTGGCATTGCGGCGCAGCACGGGCAACCGCACGCTTTTGCGTGTAGCCACGAGGTTTGCAGATCATATTGACCGGGTATTTGGGCCCGGCAAGCGGGCTGGGATTTGCGGGCACCCCGAGATTGAGGTGGCCCTGGTAGAGCTTTACCGCCAGACCAGGCGGCGCACGTATCTGGAGCTTGCTCAACATTTCATCGCTCAGCGCGGGCACGGTTTGCTGGGCGGGCGAGCATATTATCTAGACCGTGTGCCACTGCGCGAGTTAGGGCGGCTGGAAGGGCATGCTGTGCGGGCAATGTACCTGTGCGCGGCTGCCGCAGATGTATATGCCGAGACTGAAGACCTGGTGCTGCGCCAGGCACTTGAGCGGCTGTGGCAAGAGATGGCTGCCACCCAAACCTATATCAGCGGCGGGCTGGGTTCCCGGCACGAAGGCGAGGCTTTCGGCGCGGCCTATGAACTCCCAAATGGGCGCGCCTATGCCGAAAGCTGTGCTGCCATTGGCGGGATCATGTGGGTGAGCCGCATGCTGGCCTGGCGCGATCACTTGCAAGCGGAGCGAGCGCGTTATGCCGATGCCCTGGAATGGACACTTTACAACGCTGTCTTGCCGGGCATTGGTCTGGATGGTCAATCCTATTTTTATGAAAATCTCCTGGCAGACACGGGCGGTTACGATGATGCCGGCTGGCACCGGCGCCAGCCCTGGTTTGACTGTGCTTGCTGCCCAACCAACCTGGTGCGCTTCCTGGCAGCCGTGCCGGCTTATTTCTACAGCACATCGGCTGAGGGGTTGTGGGTGCACTTATATGGTCAGGGTGAAGCCGTGGCCAACCTGCCCGGCAGGCCTGAGCAGACTGTCAAAGTATGCCAGGAGACGCGTTATCCCTGGGATGGACGCATTCGATTAGAAGTTCAACCTGCAGAAGGCCTGGTAGAGCCATTCAGCCTCTTCCTGCGCCTGCCAGGATGGCTGCTGCCCGGAGAGGCAAGGCTGTGCTTGAATGGGCACCAATGGGAATCCGACCTGACGCCGGGCACGTATGTTGAGATGCGGCGCGTATGGCAGCCTGGTGATGTGATCGAGCTGGAATTGGGAATGCCGCCTTATTGGCTGGAGAGCCATCCCTATGCACTGGAGAATACTGGGCGTGTGGCCTTGGGGCGTGGCCCACTGCTATACTGTCTGGAGGCGGTGGATCAAGGAGATTGGTCAGCCTATCCGGGGGCCAGGTTGCAAGATGTCGCCGTCAACGCGGCTGTTCTGCCCGCGGTGCGGAATGAACCGGGCCTCTTAGGCGGGGTGACCGTCTTGCGCATGCCGGGGAAGGTCGAGCCGCCGCATGCGTCCTGGCAGGGGCTCTTGTGCCGGCGGGCGTCTTTAGAGCATGTGGGGCCGGGCATATCCACTCCCATTGAGTTGACTGCTGTGCCGTACTATGCCTGGGCCAACCGAGCCCCAGCCGCCGCCCCTCATCACTGGGCCATGCAGGTGTGGTTAAAAAAGGAGCTATAAAACGATGGATGTTCAAGCAATCCAATCTTTTGCCGATACGGTGATCGAGAATGTGGAACGTGTGATCGTAGGGAAGCGCCCGGCGATTGAACTGTTCATGGCAGCACTGCTTTGCGAAGGGCACGTTCTGGTGGAGGATGTGCCCGGGGTCGGTAAGACTATGCTGGCGCGCGCCATGGCACTCAGTATGGGGGGGGAGTTTAAGCGCTTGCAGTGCACCCCCGATCTGCTGCCCAATGACGTGACGGGTGTTTCGGTCTATAACCAACACAGCGGTCAGTTTGAGTTCCGGCCTGGTCCAATTTTTGTGAACGTCTTGCTGGTGGATGAGATCAACCGCGCCACACCGCGCACCCAATCGGCCTTGCTAGAAGCCATGCAAGAACAGCAGGTCAGCGTAGATGGCGTCACGCGCCCTCTGCCGCGCCCTTTCCTGGTCATGGCTACGCAAAACCCGATTGAGTACGAAGGTACTTTCCCCTTGCCCGAAGCTCAGTTGGACCGCTTTCTGATGCGGATTTCGATGGGCTATCCATCTGTGGTGGACGAAAAGCAGCTCTTATCCAATTTGCGCCGCGAGCATCCGATCACCCATTTGGATCAGGTGGTGGAGGGGCAAGGCCTGCTGGATTTCCAGCGCGTGGTGTGGGATATTCATGTTGACGAGACCCTGCAGGATTATGTGGTGCGCCTGGTGAATGCCACCCGCGGCCATCCCGACTTGCTGTTGGGGGCCAGCCCACGCGCCAGCCTGGCGCTATTCAAAACCGCCCAGGCCCTGGCGGCTTTGCGTGGGCGTGATCACGTTTTGCCAGAGGATGTTAAATACCTGGCCCTGCCCACGTTGGCACACCGCCTGATCTTAAAACCTGAATCAGAACTGCGCGGCCGTACGGCGCACAGCGTGTTGGATGACCTGTTGAAGTCTGTTCCTCTGGAATTGGGCACACCCAACAGTAACGGAGCTTGATATCGAAAGTCACCTGATTGTCCTGGTGCTGCTCTTTCTTGTGGCGATCCTGGCGCGCGATGATGTTGTCTTTACGGTCGTGTATTTATTAGCCGGAGCGTATCTGATTGGGCGCCTTTGGAGCGGGCAGGCCGTACGCCGTTTGTCGGCACAGCGCGAGTTCGTGCCGCGTGCCTTTTCGGGTGAAGAGGTGCCTGTGCGGCTGCACCTGCGCAACACAGGCTGGCTGCCTTTGATCTGGCTGCGGCTGCAAGAAAGTGTGCCGGTGGAATTGGCCCCGCCCAACCCCATGCAACAGGTGATCAGCATGGGGCCGCGCGGCCAGGCCCATTTTGATTACACCATGAAGGCTCGTAAGCGCGGCTATTACACCTTGGGGCCGTTGTTCGCCGCCACAGGTGATCTCTTGGGCCTGGGGGGTGAACAACGTTGGCAGAGCGCTGCGGACCACATTGTCGTTTACCCGCGCATTATCCAATTCAGCAACCTCAAGCTGCCATCCCACTCGCCAATGGGCACGCTGCGCCACACCCAACCGCTCTACGAAGACCCCACCCGTGTCTTCGGCAAGCGCGATTATACGGCTGGCGATTCGCTGCGGCGCGTGGACTGGAAGGCAACCGCTGCCACCGGACGTTTGCAAGTCAAGCAGTATGAGCCTTCCATTTCATTATCTACCATGTTGGCCTTAAATATGAATACCGCGGAATATGATCCGCATGCCTGGCGCGATGCCACCGAGCTGGCTGTGATCATTGCGGCTTCCCTGGCCAATTGGGTCATAGGGCAGAGACAAATGGTAGGCCTGTTGACCAATGGGATGGATCCTTTGTCTGTTGATGCCGTGGGAAAGGGCTGTTCTTTTCGGCCGGTGCCTGTGCGCAAGGGCCGCGCCCACCTGATGCGCCTGCTGGATGTGCTGGCGCGTGTGGAAACGATAGAAACGGACCCCCTGGCAGATCTGCTCAATCGCGAGAGCGCCTTGTTGCCTTGGGGCACAACCCTGGTGATGATCACCGGTCGGGCCGATGATCGCCTGTTTGACGAGCTTTTTCGTCTGCGCAGGGCTGGTCTGAACCTGGTTTTGATCCTGGCTGGACAATCCTTGTTGGGTTCGGGAAAAACGCCCGCCCACAGCCTGGGCGAGATCAAGGCCCTGGGCGAGCAATTCGGTTTCCCGGTTCACCATTTCCGGAACGAGCTGGAATTGGATGCCTGGAGGCAGTAGATGAACAGCCTGATCGAATCGTTTCGCAGCAATGAGCGCCTGTCGAACTTAATTGCTGAATTGTTTGTGGCTGCCATGATGGCTTGCCTGGGTGTGACGGCTTTATCTTTGGGCCAGCGGTTACAGCCAGGTTGGCAGGGGGGCTTTTTGCCCTGGGTCTGCTTCATTGTCTCGCTGGAGGCCATCTTCAGCCAGCGCCGCCTGCGCCGTACGGCTGATCTGGATACGCCGGTAATCGTCTACCGTTTGGTGGAGTTGGTGGTGGTGATGGTGGGCTTGAAGGCCGCCATTTACGCGTGGCAAGGGTTCGAGCGGCTTCAGGCCGATCTGCCATTGTGGTGGGGTGATTTTTTCGGCACCTTTTTAGATGCGCAATATTTGCTCAGCCTGCTGGTGGTGCTGTTGGTGTGGATGGTCAGCACCAATTATGCTGATGACCTGGTTAGCCTGGAAGGGGATGAGTTGATTTTGCAGGCTGAAAGCCTGGATCAGGCATCCAGCAACCGGGGGACGACCCAACAACGCCTTGCTAACCGGATTTTTGGGGTGGGCGTGGGCATGGTATTTTGCATGGCGCTGGTGCGCATGGATCTTACTGCATTATATGGAGGCACACCGCCGGCTAAGGGTGGTATGCTGCACGTGCTGGTGTATTTCTTGTTGGGGTTGGCGCTGCTCAGCCTGGCTCAGTTATCTGTGCGGCGGGCAGCCTGGGCCTGGCAGCATTTACCCGTCAGCGATGGCATGGCCCGGCGCTGGGTGCTGTACAGTTTATTGTTCCTGGGCGTTATCCTGCTCCTGGCTTTTATCCTGCCTACCCGCTACACCATTGGGCTGCTGCCAACACTAAGCTACGTTTTCAGCGTGGTTTTTATGGCGGTCTATACGTTGATCATGCTGATCTTGCTGCCGGTGTTTTATCTATTTTCTTGGATCATGAGCCTGTTTGGCGGAACAGCCGTCAATACGCCCGATATAACCGCTGTCCAGCAGTTCTTCCCCCAAAACCCGGCGCCAGTCACGGCAGCCCCAGCCCCATGGTTAGAAGTGCTGCGTTCGATTGTTTTTTGGGTGCTGGTGGTTGGTGTAGTGGTCTATGCTTTTTACACCTATTTCCGTCAAAATCGAGAGCTGACACGAAAACTGCGCCGCCTGCCGGGCATGGCCTGGTTGGTTAAGGCCTGGCGTTGGCTGACAGAGCGGGTGCGGACGGGGGTCGGGTTGGTGCCGCAGGCGGTCCAGGCTGGCTTGCGCCGCCTGGATGGCTTGCGCCGCAAGCGTCCACTGCCAGAAGGCCGCCAATTCTTGAGCTTGCGCCGCCTTACCCCGCGCCAGCGGGTGCTGTTCTATTACCTGGCCCTGGTGCGGCGTGGCAGTGAGCGCGGCCTGCCGCGCAAGCCCTGGCAAACGCCTTATGAATATAGCCAGCAGATCGAAGCCCAGTTGGCAGACGGAGGCGGAGAAGTTGACGATGCACTCAAAGCGATGACAGATGCCTTCGTGGATGCGCGCTACAGTCAGCACCCGGTTGAAGACGTGCACGCCAGCGCCGTGCAGCGATATTGGGAAAAGATTCGCTCAGCGCTGCGTGCTCTGAAGGGGTGATGCAGTTGTGCGCGATCTAACCTTGTTTTACCCGCAAGGCCACGCTGCCCATGCTGAAGAGGGCCATGCAGAATGCCCGCAACGGGTAGATGCAGTGCGGCAGGCTTTGGAGGCTGCGGGCTGGTGGCGAACATCTGCCTTGCTAGAGCCGTTGGCGATACCCGAGGGGGTGCTGCAAGCAGTACATTCGACAGCTTATTTGAATTCATTGGAAGAGGCCTGCCGGGCTGGGGGTTACCTGGATGGCGATACTTATGTTACGCCAGCCTCGTGGAGCCTGGCACAGCGGGCGGCAGGCGGCGCGGCCGCGGTGGCGCAGGCAGTGTGGAGCGGGCAGGCGTGGCGTGGATTTGCCTTGACCCGCCCGCCGGGGCATCATGCCACGCGTCACCGGGGGATGGGCTTTTGCCTGCTTAATAATGTAGCCATTGCGGCTGAAAGCTTGCTTCAGCAAAGTACTGGGCCAGCTCGCCTGGCGATCATTGACCTGGACCTGCATCACGGTAACGGCACCCAAGATATCTTTTGGCAGCGCAACGATGTCTTGTTCATCTCCATCCATCAGTCGCCGCTCTATCCGGGCAGTGGCAGCCTGGACGAACGCGGCGCAGGAGAAGGAGCCGGTTTTACTGCCAATTTGCCCCTGCCTCCTGGTGCCGGGGATGCTGCCTTTAAGGCTATGATGAAAGGCATTATCCTTGCGTTGTTGGATCGTTATCAACCAGAGATCCTGTTGGTGAGTTATGGCTTTGATGCGCATTGGGGTGACCCGCTTGGGGACCTGCTGCTTTCGGCAGATGGGTACGGGCATTTGTTTGCCAGCCTGGCTGATTGGGCTGACACCCACTGCCGGGGTAAGATCGCGCTTTTTTTGGAGGGGGGATATAACCTAAAAGCGGCATCTGCGTGTAGCCGTGCGGCGCTGGCGGCACTCTTAGGGCAAACCTGGCAAGACCCCCTTGGGCCCAGCCCTGTTCCCGAAACCCAGGCCTGGCAGAGCCTGCTATCTTTGGCTAAGAGGGCTTTTGGATTGGCAGAAGCACCGTGAAGGTGCTGCCGCGTCCTACTTCGCTTTGAACGCTGACTTTTCCACCGTGGGCCTCGGCAATTTCTTTAACCAGCGATAAACCCAACCCCATACCACCATAGCGGCGCTTGGTGCTGCCATCTATCTGGTAGAAGCGCTCAAATAAACGTTCAATCTTATCGGGCGAGATGCCAATGCCGGTATCAATCACGTCGATCCTGGCATGGTCTTGCTCCGCCACCAGGTTGATCGTCACATTACCATCCGGGGGGGTGAACTTGATTGCATTGCCAACCAGGTTATCTAACAAGCGATTAAGGTGCGAATAATTTCCCGTCACGTAGATCGCCGCTTGGGGAATACTTGCTTCGAGGGTCAGGTTGGCGCGGGCGGCAGCATCTTGGAAATCTGCGCTGGCGCCAAGCACCAACTCTGTTAGATTGACATCCTCGCGTGCTACCTCGCGTGCCTCTGCCTCGAGGATGACCACTAAATCATCTACCAATTTGATCAACATGTTCACGCGCCGCTTGCAGATGTTCACGGCATCGAACTGGGTTTTACTCAACTCACCGAGTTCGCCTGAATCCAGCAGCTCAACATAACCCCGCGTGATCGCCAGCGGCGTACGCAGCTCATGCGAGACATTTTGGATGAATTCATCTTTCAGGCGGTCTAGCTCTTCGCGTTGCGCCAGGGCAGCAGTTAATTCAATGGCTCGTTCGCGGGCCTCGCTGTATAGGTTGGCGTTGTGCAGGGCAATGGCAGCCTGGTCTGCCAGCAAGTCGAGCACGCGCAGCTCATTTTCGTCGTAATTGTGCGGGCTGCCGTGATAAGCCAGGTTCATGACACCCAGAACTTGTTCGCCGCGCCGCAAGGGCAGGCTGCATACGGCCCCATCCCAAGGTGAATCTGCAAAGAGAGGATGGTTGCGTACATCGTTGATCACCATCCGTTTTCCGCTGCGGGCAACGCTGTAGGTGAGGCCATGTGGGCGTGGTATTTGGTGCATCTCATTGGTGTGGCCCGGAGCCCAAAAGGCAGCGCCAAAGATCAGTTCTTGATCATCAAAAAGGAAAAGGTGGGCCGTGTCAGCCGTTACAAGCTGGATGGCGCGGTCCAGGATGATCTCCAGCAAGGTTTGTAAATCCAGGTTCGAGCTAAGGCGCAAGCTGGCCTGGCGCAGTGCTTCTAATTCGGCTACCCTTCGGCGTTCAGCATCGAAGAGGCGCACTTTTTGGAAGGCGATCGCTAACTGGCCTGCAAAGGTAACCAACAGGCGTTCGTCATTTTCGCTGAACGCGCCTGGTCGGGTGCTTTCAGCATTGATCACACCAATCACCTGGTCGCCGATCTTGATCGGCACGCACAATTCTGAGCGTGTCAGAGGATCAATCTGGATATACTTGTTTTCGTGGCTCACATCTTCCAGGCGCAGGGGTTTGCCTGTCAGAGCTACCCGGCCCACCACACCCGTTCCAACTGGGACGGAGGTGTGTTTGATGGGTTGTTTGATGCGGTAGGAATAGTGCGGGTACAATGCTTGTTGGCCTTCATCCAACATGATCAGGCCAAAATTATCGGGATAAAAAACATCAGCGATCAGTTGGGTGGCCCGCTCAATCAATTCGTCTTCGCTGGTGGCTTCAGAACTGGTGGCGGCAACGGCTCTTAAGGCAGCCATTTCTTCCAGTTGGCGGCGGGTGGCCTCAAACAGGCGGGCGTTTGCAATGGCAACTGCCAGTTGATCAGCCATGGTTTGTAGAATATTGACATCGCCTTCGTCAAAAGCGGCTGGTTGCTTGCTTTGCACATCCAACGCTCCAATCACCAGTCCGCCAGTTTTGAGGGGCAGGGCCATTTCAGAGCGTGTTTCGGGCAGCAGCGGATTCTTGAAATAGACTGCGTCGCTGCCCACGTCCAGAGCAATGCGCGGTTGGCCGGTCTTGGTTACATAGCCCACCATGCCAACCTCGCCAATTTTTAATTTATGACCGTTGGCGATCATTTGTTTGCCGGCCTCACCCGTAGCCGATTTGAGCACGGCATATTCGTGGCGTGTATCAACCATAAAAATGCCCGCATGGTAGAAGCCAAAGCGCTCGCGCACCAAGTCTACGGCTCGATCCAGGAGCGGGCCAACTTCTTGCAGGCTGGCAGCATCCCGCGCCACATCTGATGCCACCTGAAGCTGTACCACCCGCCGTTCCAGGTCGGTGGTGTAAGCCTCATGTGCGGCGCGGCTGGCTTTTAACTCTTCTTCATTGCGCCGCGCCCGCTGTAGGGCTTCTCGCAAATTGCGGTTGCTTATATAGACCAAGAAGATCACCAGCAAGTAAACCGCTGTTCCCGAAATTAAGACTGTCAACGGACTGGCCTGGATGAGAGGTTCTGGAAGCAGGCCCTGGTTTCTCAAGAACAGGAAGGCCGCATAGGATAAGATGCTCAAGATAGAGATCGCAATCCCTGCAACCCAATTCACCAGCATCGACGCTGTGACAATTACAATGATGTAGCCGCTCAGAACGATCTCGTTGATGCCCCCAAAGATCACGTTGGCAGCGGTTAAGATGCCTCCCAATATAAAGACCAGCAAGGTGGCACTCAAGTAGGTATATCCCCGGTGCAGCAGGATAAGACATACAACATACAAGAAGAAGATCGCAACGCTAACCGCAGCCCCTGCCAGTGACTTATTGGGAGATGTGACCAGGGTGATGGTCACAGCGATGGCGGTCACGATCATGGCAAACCACAAGATGGTATATACCAGCCTGCCCATGCGGATCTTTTCTTCAGGATCGAAAAGAGGATCTTTAAGAAATTGCCTTAAGCGCGTGATCATTGACGATCTGGCCCCTGGCGAGCGCGCTTACGGGCTAGTAAGCGTGCCGCGGTGGATGTTTGTTCAACAGGAGGTGTGCTGTCGCCCGGAAGTGCACCATCTGGTTGGCTGGATGGGGGCGGCGGCTGTGGGACAGGGGTTGGCTGGTTGGCTGGCTGGGCTGCACGTGGTGGCGTAGAGAAAATGACCGCAGGCGGGGGCGGGGCCTGGGTTGGGGAAGGGGGAGTCGCCGATGCTGGCTGGTCTACAGAAGATGCATCTCCCAACGATTTGCGGGTCCGTTCTTTGGCTTGCAGCAGTGAGCCAACCTGGGCGCTGGGCTGGGCTGCTTGTCCAGCCTGTGCCTGGCGGCGATCTTTGAGCCAATACAGTGGAGACAGGAAATGTGCCTTTGAAGCCAGCTTCTCCCAGCCGCGGTGCAGGTCTCCCCATGTCAGCACCAGGCGGCGGACAGCAATGTCGATGGGCAGCAAGGTGGCAGCCATGGTGATCAGCCAATTCCAGGCAGGTCGGGCAGATTGGATGGCGGTGAGGGTGTGCGAGAAAGCTTCTTCCGGCTCGCTCGAGGCCAGGTGACCTCCATTGGCGGTTGCCAGCCGGTAGAGGGCATCTGGGTCAGAGTCGAGTTGGCGGTATTCTGGTGAATACGAGAGTACCCAGCCGGTGGTCTCAGCGACCGGCCCTGCGTCAGTGGTATTGCCTCCGCTGCTTCCTGGTTCGCCTGCTATTCTGACCAGGTAAGCCCCCTGTGCCTTGGGTGTGAACGCAGCCTGGTAGCGGCCAGGAGCAATCTGCTGTAGGGTGAGCGCTGTCGTTTCGCCATCAGGGCCGATGACATTGGCCTGCATGGTGTAGCCATTCAGGTATGGTGAACTGCCAGAAGCGATTTCGCTGCTCGCCAGGCCGTATTGCTGTGCGTCCACGGTCAGCAGTGCCAGTTCTCCATCTGGCTCAATGCTTACCTCCAGGGGAGATGTGGTGCGCTCGACGATTGTGTAGCGCACAGCCTGGGCCCAGAAGGTAGCAAATCCTTGCCAGCCGACCCACTCCTGCGCCCATCGCCCGCTGGCATCCGATGTGAAGGCCACTGAGCGGCCCAAACCATACTGCCAGGCTGCCAGGATGGGATCACCCAGATGTGAAACCAGGATGGTTTGGGCGGTATCTTTGGCACTGACGCCAACATACCCGTGAAGGGCCGGTACCTCGGTAATGCCAGCCAGGATTGGGGATGTGCTGGCAAGGCTGGGGTAGAACGTCTCTTCAACAATATAAGAACGGGTAGCCAGGGAGGTTTCTTCGGTAAAGATGGACGGGATGGTGGCGGGGTTCTCGGCGAAATGATAGCGCCCGCCGCCCAACTCGGCTAACTGCGGCAAGAAGGGGGCTGCATCTCGGCCAACACCCACCGTGGTGAGTGTAATGCCATAATCATTGTACAGGTGCGCAACCAACTCGGGGATGCCGGTGGGATCGGCTCCGCCATCGGTGAGCAAGATGACGTGCTTCACCAGGGCGGGATCGTTGGGTAAGACGCCCGCCATGGCTTGCACACCCGCCAGGATGTCGGTGCCGCCGCCGAGCTGGATGGTGCCGATGGCATTGATGATGGCGCCAGGGTCTTCCAGGTCTGTCATGGGAACCACCCAGGCTGCCAGGTCATCAAAAGTGATCACGCCCACGCGGTCGACGGGCGAGAGCAGTTCTACCGAGCGCATGGCGGCCTCTTTGGCCAATTCTAGCTTGGTGGCGCCACCGCTGGTTTCAGACATGCTGCCGGAGTGGTCAATGATGAAAACAATCGCCAACGATGGGCGGCGTTGTTGATCTTTGATCTGCATATCCACCGGCAGCGTTTCTTCTAGCGGGGTACGGAAATATCCCCCCACGCCATACGACGTGGGCCCGCCAATGGTCACCAACCCGCCGCCCAGGTCGCGTACATATGTTTGGACGGTCTCCATCTGCCGGTTAGAAAGCTGGCGGGCAGGCACATCTACCAGTACCACCGATGCATATTCGGCCAGTAATGCCAGCTCTGAAGGTAGACCGCTGGGATGTACCGCATCGACGGTAAATCCGGCGGCCTCTAAAGCCAGCTTGAGCTGGGCGGCTTCTTCGGGGCGGGTCTCACCCGAGGCCCCCAAGGCCTCGCCGGCAGGCGGCGCCACCAGCAGTATCTTTGGCGGTCCGCCCACCTGGGTGAAGGCTGCCAGCTCGTTGTTCTGATAGTAGGTATCTGAAGTGGGGATGAGCTGCACTTCGTAAGATGCAAACCCAGGCGACCCAGCTACCAACGGCAGGGTGAGCGTTTGGGTGCCGCGTTCGACCTGGTATTCGCCCTCGTACACCACCTGCCCGCCCGCTAACACCCGGATACCGCCCTGGGTAGGCTGCGTGGCTTGCAGGGTCAGGTCAAGGTCGAAACGCTCGCCTTCGGTCAGATGGTTGGGAATCTCAACGCTGCTGAGCAGCACTTCGGCCCCTGGTGTGACCACAAAAGGCACGACCACAATCTCTACCCCTGAGGCCGCCGCCAGGCGTGCTGCCGCCTCGCTGTCGCCGGTGGTAGATGCACCGTCAGAAAGGATGACCATGCGCCGGGCAGCATCAGGCGGATACAATGCCAGGGCCAGGTGCATGGCCTCTGCCAGGTCAGTCTGGTTGCTTGTGGGGATTGAATGTATTCCATCCAACTCTTGCAAGCCAGACATGTTCCGCTCAACCAGGGCATCTCCGCCGAAAGCGATGATGGCGGCCTGGTCATCGGGCCCCATGGCTTGTAATGCCTGGCGCACATAATCCAGGGCTGCGGTTTGGGCCAGCTCTGGCATAGAATCTGAAACATCCAGCAAGAATACCACAGCCAGGTTATCCGCCTGTCGCCGGATCTGGAGCCCTGAAAGCGCCAGGATGATGCAAAGCATCAGCAGCAGGCGTACGATGAGCGAGGTCAGTTCTCGCCGCCGGCCGTAGCCGCGTTCTGGCCATCCCAATACTGCAACAACTGGGAGCAGCAACAGAAGCAGGAGGGCCAAAGGCTGGGTCAGGCGCATTGAACAAACTCGAAGGTTATTTGCGGCGCCGGGTAAGCTTCCAGAGCAAGAGGATCCCTAAGGCGGCGCTAATGATCATGCCGGTTGTGAACTTGCGCTTTTCTGCCGAGACGGCATGCAGCTCCGGGATCATCCCCTCGAAGCCAGGCTGTGCTTTACTGGCGGCCTGTTGGGCAATTGCAGTAAAGGTTTCCGTAAAACCTTCTTCCAAAGAACGCGGATACCAATTCAGCTCACGTTGGGCTTTGCACGATTGTGCCGCATAGTTTGCCCCTGTGATGCGGATGGAATCTGGGCTGAAGAGCTGAGGCCAGGCCGCAATACGCTCCCCCAGCCATTCTGAAAGTGGGATAAGGGGATGCAGTAAATGGGCCGGGGCGTAGGCCAGGGGCCGAGGTCTCCCGGTAACTTGGGCCCACATTGCCACCGCCTGGCGCAGCGAGAGTACAGGCCCTGTGATGATATAACTTTCGCCCGGCTTGCCTTTCTCGGCTGCCAGGATGTGCCCATCCGCAATATCATCAACATGGGTGAACGATAAGACCGTCTCGGGGCCTGGAAAGACGAAGAGCCAACCTTTGTAGAATGCCTGCATCATAGTGCCAACCAGGCTGTGGTCACCGGGGCCAAAAACGGCCCCCGGCAGCACAATGGTGATAGGGGCGCCTTTGGCGATCAAAGGCAGGGCCACTTCGTAATGTGCCAGCCATTTGGTGCGATCGTAATTGCTGATGAACGCCTCATTTGAATCCATGCGGTAATTTTCATCTGCAACGATGCCCCGCGTGTCGCCGTACACCGCTACGGTGCTTGTATAAATGATCTTTGGGATTCCCAATTCGTATGCCAGCTCTAACACATTCCGGGTGCCGGTTACGTTGATCTGTTCAGCCATTTCTTGATGGCGCGCGCCGATTTTGTACCAGGCTGCAATATGGAAAACCACATCACAGCCCTGCATGCCTTCGCGCATGGATTCGCGCTTAGTAATATCTCCCCAAACCACCTGGGCGCCAGCAGATTGCAGCTCGGCTGCGCCGCGTTCTGAGCGTACCAGTGCAGATACCGTGTAGCCGCGCTGCACCAGCTTGTGAATAACCCGCCTACCAATAAAACCTGTGCCTCCCGTTACAAAAGCCTTCATTAATAAGTGATCCTTTCTATGCAATAGGACGAATGTCTTTCAACCGGCTCGCCACTCCATTTTACGCCCAACCAGCCAAAAGGTGAGGGCCGAAAAGACAATTAAAACACAGAAATCCAGGATAATCCTTTCAGTAACGGGGCCCAGCAAAGTCTGGCGCAGCGCAGAAGCTGCATAGGTAGCTGGGCTGAAATTTCCTAACAGGTTCATCCAGGATGGCAGGCGGTCTGGTGGAATGACAACCGGCCCGATGGCCACCGCGGCAAACGTTACCAGCAGGCTGATGGAGCCGGCTTCTTCTGGGCTACGGGCGCTCAGGCCGCTCAATATCGTAGACGAGCATGGTAAAACCACCATTCAAGCATCAAGATGATCAGGCCGATTCCTGCCACCCAAGGCCACAATTCGCGTTGACTCACCTGGTCTTGCACAGATGCGGCGACACTGCTCTGCCCTACCTGGATGGTGGCTGCTGGGCGGATATCTGATTCGCCCGGCTCAAACAAGTTCACGGCAAAGAAATCAACCTCTGGCTGGCTGTTTGGGGCCGTGTTGGCAGTGATGTAGTTGACCGCGTAGATCCCTAATTCAGCGCTGTTGGTGAACAGGATGCCATCTTCGGCTGGTGGCAAGCTGTAAATCTGTCCATTGGGGGATGCGATGGCCACCTGAGTCACGTCTGCTTCTGGGTGGATGCGTAAACTTTGGCCAGGCAGTAAGCCATCTGGGGCGTCAAATGCCTGGGAGGGAATCAGGTAACCCAGTAGATTGGAAAATAGGATTGGAAAGGCCACTTGCAGAGGCAGGTCGGAGTGGTGTAGGTCGAAGGTCAGCACGGCAATCCGCCGGCCTTCATTTTCGCCTGCGAAAACCAACGCTCCGCCATTGGCGCGCACCAAGATATCAGCCCAGGCCGGCACTTCCACTTGCCGTGCCTGGGCAACATGTACATTGCTCCAATCCACGTAGCGTGTCAAGGGGTGTTCGATCACCTGGGCGATATCGTTCACTGCAAAGGCAGCATTGACGGTGAATAAGGTGTTGGTCAGCGGGTTCACCAATAACAGATTGCCAGAAGGAAGGTTCTCGAGGTCAGGCACTGTACTGTCAAAAACGTACAGGTCGAAAGGCTCGGTGGGAATTTGGAGGTTGCCGTTCTCGCCTGGCAGGGCGCGGTAGGGTGTGATGCCGGGCAGGGCGGTGAGCACTTGCTCTAAAAAGAAATTACCCCCCGCTTCGGGCGGCGTGACTAACAGGGTGCGCCCCTGACGCGGCGCCTGGTAAACTGCAAATGCATTATCATCCAGGGCCAGGGCATCCAGGTGGGTTTCATCTGGGTTTTCTTGTGTACTGACGACGCGAGTCAGGCGAGCCTGGTAGATCGTCTCAGAGGCAGCCGGGGCTGGCAAACCGTTAATGGTTACTGCCGTTTGTTGGCCAGCGGGCACCGAAACCGTCTGCGCGCTGAGTAGTTCATCGTTGGCATACAGCGAGAAGATGGCACTGCGCTCGGTATCGCCATAGTTGCTCACGCTGGCAAATAATTCGGCGCCGCTCCCAGCCTGGCGCAAGGCCAGGGCAGAGATTGCCAGGTTATCGCTGGCAGTTCCAATCGGCACGTAGCGCACTTCGCCGGGCAGGGGGGGCAGCCCTTGCTCTGGTAATCCGCCATCTGAGATGATGACCACTGTGGCTGCTGCCCGCCCGCCGCTGGCTGCGCTGGCGGCTGCCCCTGCGGCCAAGGCAAAGGCAGCGTTCCAATCGCTGGCCCCTTGAGACGGGGCAGCCGATTGCAAAGCTTCGAATAAGATATTCGAGTCGCTTTCGGCTGATGCCAAAACCAGCGGCTGGCTGCCTGCCAGGATGATGGTTGTGTGCGCCCCGCTCTCCAGGCTGCGCACAATCTGCTGGGCCGCATCCTGGGCAGCGTTAAAGCGTGAAGGGCTGACGTCGTTGGCGTTCATCGATGCTGAAGCGTCCAGCAGAATGACCACTGAGCCAGAAGCCACGCTGGCAATTGGCACGGCTGGACGTGCCAGCCCAATTACCAGGGCCGCCAGGATGAGCAATTGGAGCAGTAAGAGCAGGTTGCGCTTAAGTTTTTGCCATGGGGCATTTGCCTGGCGGTCACGCAGCAGGGCTTGCCACAGCATAGTGGATGAGACCTCCACACTGCGGCGGCGCAGCTTAAGCATGTAAAGGAGCAGGATTGGGATGGCCAGCAGCCCGATGGCCAGCGCAGCCGGTTGGAGAAAATTCATAAGAGATGTATCCTATTTACCCCTTATTTTAACTGAAAATAGCCTTGCATCTCGACCAGTTCCGTGCTAAAATTTAGTTCTATCAACGAGGCTGGTGAATACGACGACTAGGAAAAGTGGGCAGCCCCCACTTTTCTTGCATAATATCACCAGTCATCGATGACACAAACAACGTAGTCTTTAGAGACAGGGAACGGATGAAAAACGAGTTTGTTTTAGCTTTCAATGAGGTCCTTGAAGAAAAGGGCCTGCCCAAGGAGGTTGTCCTTGAGGCTTTAGAGGCGGCCATGGTTTCAGCCTACCGGCGCGCCGTCAATGCATCGAATGCTCAGCATGTCGAGGCCAAGATCGATCCTGAAACTGGCAAAGTGACCGTTTTCGCCGAGAAAGAAATCGTCGATGCGGTGCAGGATGATCGTACAGAAGTTACGCTGGAAGTTGCCAAGACGATCGATGAGGCCGCTGAATTGGGTGGCATGGTCGTGGTTGAGTCGACGCCCAAGGATTTTGGGCGTGTGGCGGCTCAGACCGCGCGCCAGGTGATCCAGCAGCGCATCCGCGAGGCCGAGCGCGATTCGCAGATGAAACATTATGCCAAGCAGGTTGGCGAGATCGTCAGCGGCATTGTGCAGGCGGCTACGCCGCAGGGGGCTACCCTGGGCCTGGACATGAAGGCAGAAGGCGTCTTGCCGCGTAACCAACAAATCCCCGGCGAGCGTTTCCGTGTCCATGACCGGGTGCAGTCTTTGCTGTTGGAAGTTAAGCAAACTCCTCGCGGTCCGCAGATCGTGCTTTCGCGTTCGCACCGCAATTTCTTGCGCCGTTTGCTAGAAAATGAAGTGCCCGAGATTTATCATGGTCTGGTTGAGATCCGTTCAATCGCCCGTGAGCCGGGCCAGCGTTCGAAGGTGGCTGTGGCAGCACTTCAGCCGGCTGTCGACCCAGTGGGTGCCTGTGTTGGCATTCGCGGCGTGCGTATTCAGGCGATTGTACGCGAGTTGAATGATGAAAAAATAGATGTAATTGAATATGATACCGATCCGGCGTCATATATTGCCAAGGCCCTTAGCCCGGCGCGCGTCACCGGCGTCTATCTGAACGAACACGCCAAGGGTGCCAAAACCGCCACGGTGGTGGTGATGGAAGATCAGCTCAGCCTGGCCATTGGCCGGGATGGGCAGAATGCTCGCCTGGCTGCCAAGCTGACCAGCTGGCGGATTGATATTAAGAGCTTGATCGAGGCAGCGGCAGATTCTCTCCAGAAGTTAGGGACTGATCCCGAATACACCTTTATGGCGGAGCAAGAAGCTGAGACCTTGCCGCGCGTAGAAGCCGTGTTGGCCAAGAAGGCCGAGGGGCGTCCGGTTACTCCTGAAGAGTACCAGGTCCTCAGCCAATTTGTGGATCGTGTTGAGCGTGGTTTGCTGCACCGCCGGTCAGCCGAAAAACGTGCCGAGGATGATCGCCGTAAGACGCTGCGGGCTGCCATTCCGCAGGGCGCGTTTGCGCAGGCGATTGAAGATGCGCCTTTCTCGGATCGTTTGTTTGCTTTGCTCAGCGAAGCTGGCTACCAGACCGTGGGCGATGTGATGCTGCAGTTGGCATTCGACTCGGATGCCATCATGGGTTTGAGCGGCTTTGGGCCCAAGGCTATGTCTGAATTGCAAGAGGCGTTGGCCGGCTTAACCTTCCCCGAGCCTGAGGTTGAGGGGGCGGCAGAAGTTGTCGTAACCGAAGATATGCCGCAGGTTGTGGCCGCAGGCGAGCAGGAAGAAGCGGTTGCTGAACCTGCAACAGAACTCCCCGCAGTTGATGTGGTGCTGACTCCTGCTGAAGGAGAGACACTCTCCGTCGAGGCCCCTGTGCTTGATGCTGGGCCCGAAGTTGTGGTAGATCAAGCTGCCTCTGGCGACGAATCCCAAAAAGAACAGGCTGGCAGCTTCACTGAGATATTTAGCTCCAGTGCATTGATTGCGCCTGTGGATGAAGAGCGCGAGGACGAGGACGATCTCGACCAGAAGCAAACGGGCGCAAAGAAGAAAAAGAAGAAGAAGTTTGTGGAAGTGGAATATGACCCCGACCATGATGTTACCGTCGTAAAGCGGCATCGCAAGCGTGACGGTGGTTGGGAAGACGATTGGAATCTCTAATCAATTCGAGAAAAGATCGTGCCTCGAAAACCCGGTAAACGGAAGCACATTCCTCAACGCACTTGTGTGGGTTGTAGGAGTGTGCTTCCAAAGAGATCGTTGATAAGGATAGTGCGCAGCCCGCAGGGTGTTGTTGTAGACCCCACGGGCAAGTTGGCTGGTAGGGGGGCTTACTTGCACGATCAGCGTTCCTGTTGGGAGCGCGGTCTGCAGGGAGCGCTTGCCGGTGCGTTAAAGGCCGAATTGACGGATGCTGAGCGAGAGCAATTGCATGCTTTCGCAGCATCTTTGCCGGGAGATGCAGCCGAAATGAACGGGTGATGTACCTTGCTTCACTCGCTCGTGGGGGCACGCAGACGGTATCTTAGGAGGTGCCATGATGAGCGAGAACGGGCAAAAGACGATCGTACTACCAGCCAGCATCACTGTGCGTGAACTGGCAAAGGTTATGGAAGCCAGCCCCATTGAGGTCATTAAAGCCTTGATGGCCAATGTGGTAATGCCAAATATCAATCAACAGGTTGATTTTGACACAGCCGCAATTGTGGCTTCTGAGCTGGGCTTTGAAGCGGCGCCGGAAACACAAGAAGTAGAAGAAAAAGATACTGGTGAGATTCCGCTGTGGCGGCGCATGATTGCGGATGAAGCTCCTGAGAATCTGGTTATTCGCCCGCCAGTGGTAACCATCTTGGGGCATGTCGATCACGGCAAGACTACCTTGCTGGATGCAATCCGGCATGCCAACGTGGCCGATGGCGAGGTGGGCGGTATCACGCAGCACATTGGCGCTTACCAGGTTGAGCATAACGGGCGGCCGATCACATTCTTAGACACCCCAGGGCATGCTGCTTTTACAGCCATGCGCGCCCGCGGTGCCCAGGGCGCAGATATTGTCGTCTTGGTGGTGGCAGCCGATGATGGTGTCATGCCGCAGACGAAAGAAGCTGCCGCCCATGCCAAGGCCGCTCATGTGCCCATCATTGTGGCGATGAATAAGATTGATAGGCCCAATGCTGATCCAGACCGTTTGAAGCAGCAATTGGCTGAGATTGACCTGGTGCCTGATGATTGGGATGGCGATACCCTGGTGGTGCCCATCTCGGCCAAGAAACGACTGGGTCTAGAAGATCTGATGGAAGCCATTCTGTTGGTGGCTGATAATACCGATATCCGCGCCAACCCCGATGGAAAAGTCATTGGGACCGTCATCGAAGCCGAATTGGATAAAGCCAAGGGTGCGATGGCCACTTTATTGGTGCAAAATGGCACCTTAGAGGTGGGCGATGTTGTGGTGGTTGGCCAAGCAAATGGCCGCCTGAAGGCTATGTTTGATTTTCGCGGCCGCCGAGTGCGCAAGGCTGGCCCGTCGATGCCTATATCTGTGATGGGTCTGAACGAAGTACCCCAGGCGGGGGATTTATTCCAGGTGGTGGAATCGGAAAAAGAAGCCCGTGGCATTGCCTACCAGCGCCATCAGGATGCTGACCAGACCCAGGCAGTCAAGAAGAGCCAAATCACGCTGGAACAGTTGTTTGAGCGTTTCCAGGCTGGCGAAGTGCGTGAGCTGCGCCTGATCCTCAAGGCAGATGTGCAAGGTTCCCTGGAGCCGATCAACTCCTCATTCAAGGATTTGAGCAGGCAAGAAATCTCGCTGAATGTTTTACATGCTGAAACTGGCAATATCACTGAGAATGACGTTATGCTGGCGGCTGCCTCGAAGGCTATCGTGATTGGTTTCAATGTTCAAGCAGATGCCGCTGCGCGGCGCCTGGCTGAAACCGAAGGGGTATCCATCCGCTTGTACGATATCATCTATCGTATGCTGGAGGATATTGAAAAAGCACTTAAGGGTATGCTGGAACCTGAGCTCAAAGAAGTGGTTATCGGTCACGCGGAGATCCGCCAGATCTTCCGGGTCAGCAAATTTGGCAGCGTGGCGGGTTGTTACATCACCGATGGCGAGGTCAAGCGTGGCGCCCGGGCTCGTGTGCTGCGTAATAACCAGGTCATCCATGAAAGCGAAGTGCAATCGCTGCGGCACTTGAGCGAAGACGTGCGTGAACTGCGCCAGGGTTTTGAGTGCGGCATTGCGGTGAAGGGTTTTGGAGAGTATGTCTTGGGGGATCGTATTGAGTGTTATGTGGTTGAAAAGGTGGCTGCATCATAGGCAGCAGGATGGATCGCCTGGCTGGTTTGATGAGCCAGGCGATTGAATGGAGGTTGATTTGGTTGCAAAGAAACGCACCACGCGCATTGGCGAGCGCATCCGCGAGGAGCTTTCAGAGATCATCTTAACAGGCAGCAGTGATCCGCGCCTGAAAGGTGTTTCGGTGACGGATGTGGAAGTTGATCGAGAGTTGGCCTATGCAGATGTTCATGTTTGCGCCATCGAGGGTGTGTCGCGTTCGCCAGAAGTTCTGGCGGCGCTGGAGCATGCCCAGGGGTTCTTGCGTAGTGAACTGGCCCGCCGGGTTGAGCTGCGCACACTGCCGCGTTTGCGGTTTCACTGGGATCCTACCTTTGAACATGCCGATAAAATCGAACGCCTGATCGCTTCGCTGCATCAGGCTGATGGAGACCAGGGAGGAAAGCCAGAATGACGTTTGACCAAAACCTGGTGGCTGTCATGCGCCAGGAGTTGAGCAAGGCTGGACGCATTCTGATTGTTTCTCATATCCGCCCAGATGGCGATGCAATCGGCTCGCTGTTGGGGTTGGGCTTGGCATTGCAAAGATCCGGCAAAACTGTGCAGATGGTTTTGGAGGATGGTGTGCCGGCTAATTTCCGTCACTTGAATGGCAGTGGCGATGTGCGCACCTGCGCAGAAGGTACGTTTGATTACCGGATTGTGGTTGATTGCGCTGAGCTGAAGCGGGTGGGAAACGCCCTAAATGGCTTTGCACAGCCCGACTTAAATATTGATCACCATCCTACTAACCAGATGTTTGGTCGTTTGAACCTGGTTGTTTCGCATGCAGTGGCAACTGCTGAAGTTTTAGCCCAGCTCTTACCGGCATTGGGCTTAGAAATCACTCCCGATGTGGCCAATGCCTTGTTAACTGGCCTGGTGACGGATACGGTGGGTTTTCGCATTGCCAGCATGAATCCGGGTGCCATGCGCACCGCGGCTGAGTTGATGGAGGCTGGAGCAGACCTGGCGCGTATGTATTACCCTGCTCTGATACAGCGTTCCTTCTCAGCGGCGTGTTATTGGGGGGCGGGTTTGTCTCGCTTGCGGCATGAAGGCCGCATGGTGTGGACTTCTTTGTCGCTGCAAGACCGCCTGGAAGCCGGCTATGTGGGCCAGGATGATGCAGACCTGGTCAATATTCTTTCGGCCATCACTGAGATGGATTTGGCCCTGATTTTTGTCCAACAAAGCCAAAATCGTGTTAAAATTAGCTGGCGTGTTTGCGGGCTTGCATCATCTGACCTGGATGTTTCGCAAGTGGCGCAGCAATTTGGGGGTGGGGGGCACCGTGCAGCTGCCGGTGCTGAGATGGACGGTAGTCTGGAACAAGTACAAGAGGCCGTGTTGGCCGCTACCCGTAAATTATTACCATGATTTTTCTCGCTCTTCGATTCATCGAAGAGTTGATACGACATTAAAATAGAAGGAAGAGCCCAATGAACGACCAAGAGGATCATCTCAAGAATGTGGTGTCTGGTGTGTTGGTGGTGGATAAACCGGTTGGTCTCACCTCGCACGATGTGGTACAGATCATCCGCCGTGGAACCGACATTCGCAGGGCGGGGCATACGGGCACGCTTGACCCGCGCGCCTCTGGGGTTTTGGTAGTGCTAGTGGGGCCGGCTGTGCGCCTGAGTGAATATGTCTCTGCTTCTGACAAGCGTTACCAGGCTACGATCAGCCTAGGCAGTACTACGGATACATATGATGCAGATGGGCGGGTCACAGCTTCAGCGGCTACCACCTCGGTGGACAGCATTACCGAAGAACATTTCGAAGAAGCGCTGCAACAATTTGTTGGCGAGATCAAGCAGGTTCCCCCGCCTTATTCAGCCGTCAAAGTGCACGGGCGTAAGGCGTATGAAATGGCCCGTGAGGGCGAAGAAGTTGAATTGGAGCCGCGCACGATCAATGTATACAGCCTTGAGCTATTAGAGTGGGACCCGCCAGAGGCTGTAATTGACGTTTTCTGTTCTTCTGGTACCTATGTGCGCTCATTAGCCAATGACCTGGGAACCGCGCTTGGGTGCGGTGCCCACCTGATGGGCTTGCGCCGTACGAAAAGTGGGCGTTTTACGCTGCGTGATGCAGTGCCGCTGCGCCGCTTGCAGGAGGCTTTTCATGCGGGCGATTGGTATAAATACCTCATCCCGGCCGCTGAGGCATTGGGTGATTGGCCCATGGTGGAATTGAATGCCGACCAGGTGGAGCTTGTGCGCCACGGTCACCGCGTTCCCACTGATCCGGGCGCCAAGGGTTGGGCGCGTGGCGTCAGCCAGCAAGGCGACCTGGTGGCTCTGTTGGAAGTGGATGAGGCCACCAGCGAATGGCAGCCGCGTAAAGTATTTTTCTCGTCTTAATGGTCGCACATCTGCTTTCTATTGTGGATGCGGCATTGCAGAATGCCTGGTTGACCATTGGCACTTTTGATGGCGTTCACATTGGTCACCAGGAGATCATCCGTGGTTTAGTTGCCGGAGCACACGCTGAGGGTGCTCCGGCAGTTGTGTTAACCTTCCACCCGCACCCGGCTGTGGTGGTGCGCGGGCGCAAGGGGGCATTTTATTTGACTTTACCCGATGAACGGGCTGCCTTGTTGGGAGAACTGGGGGTGGATGTGGTCATCACCCAGCCATTTGATCTCCAGGTTGCTGCCACCTCTGCACCAGGCTTTCTCCAAACTCTCAAGGAGCGCCTGGGTCTGTGTCAATTGTGGGTTGGTCATGATTTTGCCCTGGGGCACGCACGTTCGGGCAACGTGGATGTGCTACGCCAATTGGGGGCGCAGCTTGGCTATCAACTGCATGTTATCTCGCCTGTGTGGTTCAGCGACCAGGTGGTTTCTTCCAGCCAGGTGCGCGCCCTGTTGGGGGCAGGCCAGGTGCGGCAGGCCAGCCAGTTGCTGGGACGGCCCTATCGCCTATCTGGACAGGTGACGCATGGGGATAAGCGTGGCCGCACGATCGGCGTCCCAACCGCCAACCTGGACCCCGGTGATGAGAAATTGGTGCCCGGGAAGGGTGTCTATGCCTGCCTGGCTGAAATCGAAGGCCGGCAGTGGCCTGCTGCCACCAACATTGGCGTGCGTCCAACGTTTGACGGGCAAGATCCCCTCCCGTACATTGAAGCTCACTTGTTAGATTTTTCCGGCGACTTGTACGGTAAAACGGTTCAGTTGAGTTTTTTGGAACATCTGCGCGACGAGCAGCGCTTTGTGGATACGGAAGCCCTGGTTGAGCAGATCCAGCAGGATATTCAACAGACTCGGTTTGTTGTGGCTGCCAACGTGGAGGCTTGAATTGCGCCAGTACCTTGATTTGTTGCAGTATGTTTTAGATCATGGTATCGAGAAGCCTGACCGTACAGGCACGGGCACCCTGTCGATATTTGGCTACCAGATGCGCTTTGACCTGGGTGCGGGTTTCCCGCTTTTGACCACCAAAAAACTGCACCTAAAGTCCATCATCCACGAGCTGCTGTGGTTTTTACGCGGCGAAAGCAATATTCGTTATTTGCAAGAACATGGGGTGAGCATCTGGAACGAGTGGGCAGATGAAAGCGGCGAGTTGGGCCCGGTGTATGGTGTGCAATGGCGTGCCTGGCAGGCTGCTGACGGGCGTTTGGTGGATCAGATTGCCCAGGTCATCACACAGATCAAAGAAGACCCCAATTCCAGGCGTTTGATCGTCAATGCCTGGAACGTGGGCGAGCTTGACAAAATGGCCCTGCCTCCCTGTCACCTGATCTTCCAGTTCTATGTAGCCAGCGGCAGGCTTTCTTGTCAGATGTACCAGCGCTCTGCCGATGTGTTTTTGGGTGTGCCGTTCAACATTGCCTCATATTCCTTATTGACCATGATGATTGCCCAGGTGTGCGGCTTGCAGCCGGGTGATTTTGTCCACACCCTGGGCGATGCACACCTGTACTTGAACCATATCGAACAAGCGCGCCTCCAACTCGCCCGCCAACCGTATCCTCTGCCGCTCCTCCAGCTTGAACCCTCGGTTCAGTCGATCTCCCAATTCCAGTATGAACACTTCAAGCTGCTGAATTACCAGGCTCATCCGCACATTAAGGCGGAGATCTCGATATGAATCTTTCTTTGATCGTGGCGATGGATCTGCAAGGCGGGATCGGCCGCGCTGGCGAAATCCCCTGGCATTTATCCGCAGACCTAAAGCGCTTCAAGCGCCTGACCATGGGGCATTACTTGATCATGGGGCGGAAAACACACGTTTCAATCGGCCGGCCCTTGCCCGGGCGAGTCAATATTGTTTTGAGCCGGGCGGCCAATTATCATCCTGAAGGATGCCTGGTGTCTGCTTCTCTGGAAGATGCCTTGGCGCTTGCCCAGAAAGGCGGTGCAGAAGATGTGTTTGTGATTGGCGGCGGGCAGGTATATGCCCAGGCCTTGAATCTGGCAGATCGGATCTACCTGACCAGGGTACACACCCTGGCCCATTGCGATACCTTCTTTCCCGAGATCGATGCCAGCGCCTGGTATGTGGTGGAAGAGCAAGCTTTCCCCGCCAGCCAGAACGATGAGTATCCCAGCACTTACCAGGTTTTGCAGCGCTCTGACTCCAAGTTTTAGCTACTTGACAAACCCGGCTTTCTCCGTATAATTCATCTAACTTCATAACCAAAGACGATGAAGAGGACGAGTACACGCTTGTACGGCGGTACAGAGAGCAAGGAGATGATGAGAACCTTGCCTGCACGACAGCGTTGAATGGACCTCAGAGTTGCAGGGTCAAACCAGTGTGAAAGCATTGTTGGAGTAACCCGAGCCGGAGCTGCCACCGTTATCAGGGCAAAGAGTATCGGCCTTCTGGCCCGTACTCGTAACGAGTGAAGCTGGCTTTTCATACCCTGTCGCATCATCGACGGGGTTTTTGGTTAAGCTGCTTAACCGGGGTGGCACCACGGAGCGCGCGCGTTCGTCCCCAAGAGGACGAGCGCGTATTTATTTAATCATCTTTCTCAAGGAGGCTTACCATGTCCACTCAAACCCATTTTCTTCTGAACGAATCAGATCTGCCGAAATTTTGGTACAACATTTTCGGTGATTCGCCGGTGCCGCATACGCCTGTGCTTAATCCACAAACTTTAGAGCCAGTGACGCCTGATTTTATGTCGGTTTTATTTCCGATGGAATTGATCATGCAAGAGATGAGCACTGAGCGGTATATCGAAATCCCTGAAGAAGTGCGTGAAATCTATAAGTTGTGGAGGCCAACCCCATTGGTGCGCGCTGTGCGCCTGGAGAAGGAACTGGGCACCCCGGCTCACATTTACTATAAATACGAGGGGGCTTCCCCGGCCGGCAGCCATAAGCCTAATACAGCTATTCCACAGGCATTTTACAATAAAATATCTGGCGTTCGTGCGCTGACTACTGAGACTGGTGCCGGGCAGTGGGGGACGGCTTTGGCGATGGCTGGCAACTTTTTCGATATGGATGTGGAAGTGTACATGGTCCGGGTTTCATACGATCACAAACCGCATCGTCGTGTTTTGATGGAGGCTTTTGGCGCCCAGGTGTTCTCGAGCCCCACCAACCAGACCCATTATGGCCGTTCGGTGTTGGCTGAAACACCCGATACCCCTGGTTCGCTGGGGATGGCAATTTCTGAGGCGGTTGAAGTGGCCGCGATGTCAGGCGGGCATAAGAAATACAGCCTGGGATCGGTATTGAACCATGTTTTGATGCACCAGTCGGTGATTGGAGAAGAGGCGCTTAAGCAAATGGATATGGCGGGCGAATATCCCGATGTTGTGATTGGGTGCGTGGGCGGCGGCTCGAATTTTGCCGGGATTGCGTACCCCTTCTTGCGCGAGAATCTGCGCAATGGGCAGCGTGCACGCCTGTTGGCAGTTGAGCCAACCGCCACTCCATCGCTGACTAAGGGCACCTATACCTTTGATTACGGGGATACTGCCCGGATGGCGCCGGTGATCAAGATGCACACCCTGGGGCATGATTTCGTCCCCGCACCCATCCATGCGGGCGGGCTTAGGTATCACGGCATGGCGCCTTCGCTCTGCGCCTTGTATGATGCCGGGTATATTGAAGCCGTAGCTGTCAAACAGCTTACAACCTTTGATGCCGCACTGCTGTTTGCCCGCGCCGAGGGCCTGGTGCCGGCACCTGAATCTGCACATGCTATCCGCGCCGCGATCGATGAGGCCCTGGATGCCAAGCGCAAAGGTGAAAAGCGCGTCATCCTGTTCAACCTCTCGGGGCATGGTAACTTTGATATGGCTTCATACCAGGCATACTTGAGTGGCAAGTTGGACGATTACGAATACCCCACTGAAGCCATCCAGGCCTCATTGGAAAATCTACCCAAGGTGATGGTGCCGGCATAGCATAAAAGCAGACGGGGCGGCTGTTCCTGCCGCCCCGTCTGCTATGTTTTAGGATGGAGCCCCAAACAAAACGATTTCTATTTGTTGGTTCAATAATTCTGGGGCGCCTTTTTTGCCTTTGGTGTTCACGCGGGCAAGCTGTCCAAAGGTATAGCCACCTGCGATGGGCACGTCGGGGCCGATCACTTCGCGAATGACTTGTAAATCTTGCTCAGCGTTTGACTCGAACAGCATTTGCCAGGCAATATCCGCAAAGACCAATGCCAAAACCGGGCGCGCTCCATTCAAAGCATCGATGGCCGTTTGGGCAGCCTGTCGAGCTGCTTCGAGACAGTTTTCAATACTGCCTACCAGCAAGTGGGCTGTAACACCTTCGGGGACGAGGGTGTTCATGCGCAAGCTGCCATCTGTTTCCATCCGCAGCGGTGAGCGCACCAGGAGGGGGGCATTTGCTTTTTGTTCGATGCCTAACGGATAGAGACGAACCAGCTCGTTCAAAGGCGGATACGCCCACTGGCGCGCCGGGTATTTGAACAACCGGGAATAGGCTTCGGCGACCGAGACTTCATCTAGCATGCGCACCCAAGGGCCTTGTGAACGGGTGACGCGATAATAAGAGCCAACCGGCTCCCATCCGTGCGCATAGCCAACACCGGTTGCCAGTTTGCCGCTGATCAGGGCTGCTGCAAGGCCATTTGTGCCAGACTGGCGTCCGCCGATTTGATAGGTGCGAGCCTGGTTGAGCGCCCCGCCTGCCAGGCAGCCAGCCAGGTTGTATTCGCCGGCAGGCAGCCCGGCGCAAAACTGTTTGGCATCTCCGGTGAAGCCGTCTGCAACCACCAGCAGGGTGCCATCAGAATGAAACAGTTGCAGGGCCTGCGCCATGCGTTGTGCAACCCCCCGGCTGTCTTCACCAAACCCGCCCCACCAATCTGCTTTGACGCTGACCCCATCACCAGCTACCAAAGCCACCACCACCGAACGTTGTGACTGGCCTTCTTCTGTGATCTCAGCATTGGTGCTCAGGCCTAGCAGGGGGATGTCGCCTAACAGCGTAGATGCTCCAGTTAACACCTGCTGGATGGCATGGTAGTGCGAGGCAATGATGATGCCAAAAACAGCCTGGTTGCGGCCGATTTGGTCCAGGGCGCGGTGGGTGGCCTGTGCAGCCGCTTCGCGGCCCTCTAATGCCTGTGCCTGTCCAACAACTGCCGTGAGAGTCATGGCGTTCCTTTCTACGCGCTTTCGACGATGGGGGTGGTGAAGTGGAAGGTTGTGCCCTGATCCACTTCGCTCTCGAACCAAATCTGCCCACCCTGCATCTCTACCAGGGTTTTCGTGATGTTCAGGCCCAGGCCAGTGCCAGGGATGTCACGGATCTTGGTATCTTCGGCACGGTAGAATTTTTGGAAGATCTTCTTTTGGTGCTCGGGGCTGATGCCAAGCCCATTGTCTTTGACCCATAGGTGAATAACTATTGGCGCACCTTCAGGGTTCCAGGTATTCTTGGTTTGTTCGGCCGCCACAATGATATGGCCATTTTGTGGGGTGTATTTGTAGGCGTTGTTCACCAGGTTGGTCAGCACCTGGATCAGCCGCATGCGGTCGCCCCACATGGGTGCAAGATCGCCGGGGATTTGCAATTCGATGGTTTGTTGCTTATCTTCGATCTGGGCGCGAGCAGAACGCACCACTTCGTCAACTAGCTCGGCCACTGAAACGGCAGCGAAATCCAGTCGCAGGCGGCCGGCTTCGATGCGGCTGACGTCTGCCAGGTCTGAGACCAGGGTGGCCATGCGTTCCACGTTAGAACGGATGGTGCCTAAGAAGTTGAGCTGGGCTTCGTTAACGGGCCCCACCACACCCGCAGCCAGTAGATCTGAGAAGCCACGGATGGAGGTCATGGGCGTCTTTAGCTCATGAGATACAAATGAAACGAACTCGCTCTTCGCCTGGTTGGCTGCCTGGATGGCTGCGAAAAGCTGGGCATTGGAAATGGCGATGGCAGAGTGATCGCTCAGGCGGGAGAGGAACGCCAGGACATCCTCTGGGCAGGTTTCGGCCTCCAGGCTTTCGAGCATCACCACTCCAATCACCTCGGATTCGCGGCGGATGGGGATAATGACCTGGCTTTTGCTGCGTTTCAGGATGTTCGACCGGCGTGCTCCGTCCAGAGAAGCCGTGTCTGCCACCAGCATGCATTGCGGCTGGCCAGATGTAATGGCTTCGTTGATCGAAGGCAAATCCCCAGGTAAGAGCGAATCTTTAAAAGTATTCAGCTCGTTGGTGTAGCCTTGCGATGCTGTGATGCGGATCTTATTCAGTTCTTTATCAACAACGCCAATCAACCCCGCATCGGCTTTTGACTGCCGCATTGCCCATTCCAGCGTGATGTGCATGGCACGCCCAACATCCAGGCTGGCATTCAGCTCGCGATCAATGCGCTGCATGACCGAGAGCTCTTCCACGCGCTCCGAGAGGGTCTGGTCAGTCTGGGTATACAAACGGGCATTTTCGAGCGCCACCGCAGCCTGGCTGGTGAAAGCCATCAACAATTCCTGGTCGTCTGAATTGAAGGGCAGTCCGTCTTTGCGGTTGATGACCTCGATAACGCCAGAAACTTGATCCTTGACCTGCATGGGCACCACCAAAAGGTCGTTGGTGGTAAACCCGGTTTGCTCGTCCGATTTATCGAACCATTCTTTGCTGCGCCGAACGTCATTTTGGATCAGAGGCAGCCGCGAATCAACGGCTTTGCCCACCAGGCCCGTGCCGGGCGGCAGGTGTTTCCCTACCAGGTCTGAGCCCACCGGGCCGACCGCCACCACAAATATCAGTTCGCCGGTCTCTTGCTCCACCAGCAGCAAGCTGCCGGCTTCGCAGTTGAGGATTTCTACGGCGCTGTTAAGGATCTGATTGAGCAGGGGCTCTAATTCCAGGGTAGATGTCAGACTGCGTGCAACTTCGTTTAGCGACGTAAGCTGGCGTGTGCGGCGTTCGGCCTCTTGCAACAGGCGTGCTTTGACAATCGCTCCGGCAGCCTGGTCGGCAATGGCCTGCAGCAGGTTAATTTGCTCGTCTGTGAAGATGATGGTTGAGTCGCGGCTGCCCAGGCTGAGCACGCCAATGGTAGAAGCACCCGTGTTGAGGGGCACGCCTACCCATGAGTAGATGTTCTTGGCAGCCGGCAGGGTGCCCCTAGCACGGCATTCGCTCTCGTAATCTTCAGTAACAATAGCGCGGCGGATTTTTAGAATCTCGCGTTCCAGCCCCTGGGTAATTGGGATGGGTTGGTTTTCGCGCTCAGTCAGGCGTTCATCGTTTTCAAGGTAGAAAACGTGATAGGGTATTTCGCTGGTATCATCTTGAAGGGTGATGCGGAAATCTCTGGTGGGAATGACTTGGTTGGTCTGGGCATAGATCAATTCCAGGATATCGTCAAACATGATCGTAACATTGATGCCCTGTGAAACGCGCGTTAGCACATTCATGGCGTGCACGCGGCGTTCCAGGTCGGCAACCACCTGGGCGCGCTCAATCGCCAGGGCGGCCTGGTCGCAGAGCGATTCGAGGAATTCCAGGTCGTGACGATTGTAAGGCTCGCCAGAGCGGCGCGCCCCCAGGGCCAGCCAGCCAGTCAATTTCTGCCGGCCGGGCAAGGGCACAAAGAGCTGCGCTCCCAGCAATGCAATGCGGGCTCGCTCGGGCTCCAGGGATGGCTGCAGCGTTTTGCTTTCACCCAGGAAGATGGAACTGCGTTGTTGAGCCAGGGTTTTGATCAGGGCACTGCTTGGAGGAAACCGCAGGTCGCTGGTTGAATCTACGCGAGAAGCACTATTGCTTGCGGCAACGTAGTGATCGGTGAGAGGGTCATGTGTGTACAGGTGCATGTGAACTGGCACCAGGTCGTCTTCTACATACTGCCGCAGCAGCGACAGGATGCCCGGCAGATCCATGCTGCGAGTTAACTCACGCCCAAAGGCTTGCAGGCGGCTGCGGTAAGCCGATTGCCCCCGTGCAAAGGCCTTATCAATCGCATCCTGGAGACGCTGCCGCACTGGCATGAAAGCCAATGCCAAGATGAAGATAACCGCCCCCGCCAGATATGGACTTGAGAGCACGGTTTCCCGTCCAAAGACCAGCCCCAGCCCCGCCACCAATAAGGCATAAGCCGCGATCACCAGTGCCAGCAGCATGCCGTATAGAATGCCGCGGCTGAACAGGTAATCGGTGTTCAGGTTGCGGTAACGCAAGATGGCGTAAGCCACCGCCGTTGGGAAGGCAACCAGGGTCAAGAACAACCAGGGTTGGAAACGCGTTTGTAAAATTGATGTGATGAAAAAGAACAGGCCTAGCGGCCCGAAGGCAAGCAGCGCACCAAAGAAGATCAGGCGCGTTTGCTCGCGTACGACTGGAATTGAGGTGGAAATTAACCGGGCTGTGGTGAACAATACAAAGGCCAGGATGGCGACACCAGCCCATACAAATGAAAACCTCCAGGGCAAGACGTAGGCCTCAGGATAGCTATAGTTGTACATCGTGGTCAATCCCCAAATTGCCAGGCCGGCTGAGATTGCATAGCCAATCCAGCGCATAATGGGGAAGCGGATCGCCAGGCGGTGTTCAATCGGAAAGATCATTGCCAGGCTGACCAGCGAGCCGCCCACAAAGGCCATTGCCGCCGTCCACACAGTCACCAGCCAACTAGTGGCTGACATATCTAAGAAGCCAGCCAGGGCCAGGGCCGCTGAAGTGGAGAAGGCTGCAAAAGCTTGCCCAGCCGTGTCGCGCCGCCTTAAGGTGAAGACCCACAGGCTGGCAATCAGGTAAATGATGCCGGTTGCGTAGGGGATGTAAAAGTAACTGAATTGGTCTGATACCGGGAACTTGCCCAGGGTGATGCTCTGGGTGATCGTTTGGCCCTCAGGGGTGGTGATCACCAGGTTCACCTGGTCCCCAACCTGGCGTTGGGCAAGCATCTCGTTTAGCTGGAAGTGGTCAACAACTTCCTCGCCATCCAGCGATGTGAGCCGGTAGCCGAAACGGTCAATTTGCTCGGACGGATCTTCCTCCGCGCTGAGCGCCCTAACACTTTTGATGTGTTGATCGATTTTCTGGGCCAGTTCCCATTCGGTATTGCCAGCCCCGGTGTTACTAATGTAGAGAGTGTGCTCTACAAAGGCTCCCAAGAAGGGCTGCCCGACATAGCGGATGGCCGCAGCGGCATAAGCGGCAAAAGCAATCAGCCCCAGGATCTGGTATAACAGCACGACACCAGGAATGATCCACCGATGAAAAAGAGAGTCCTGTTTGCCAGATGGCGAGTTTTGAATAGTATCAACCATGTGCTTATTGTATGTTATACCTGGTCAATTCGTCAACTCATCTTTCGAGCAATCCGCCGATTGGCCAAAACGGTGCAGGTAATCTTCTGTGGCGGTCTGGTGGCCCACATCCTGGTGAGCTTGCTCTGAGAGGAACCATTTATGTTCAAGCACCTGGCAGTACAGCTCAGCCGGGTCGCCTCCTGAAGCGGCTGCATCCCGCTGTTGGATGATTGGCTGCAGGCGGCCGGTCACTGGCTGGAAAAGTTGGGTATGCCAGTGGTTGGCAGCCACACTGAGCGGTACGCTGCGATTCTGCTCTTGGGCAAGATAGGCCTTGATGGCGTAGATTTCATTCATCATTTGCCGGGCTTGCATTTCTCCGGCTTCCACGCCGGTCAATTCAAAAAGCTGGTCACGGTGAAAACTGCGATCAGTTACCTGGATGCGCAGGTGCAGCTTGTCGCCGCTTTCATCACCCTGGATTTCAACATCGTTGACCGAAAACCCCAGGGCATTGAGGGCGCGGATCCGTTCCTGGATGCGGTAGCGTTCATCTGGCTGGATCACCTCTTCGCGGGTGATCTCTTCCCACAGGCTGCGGTAGCGCTGGCGGATATACGAGCCAGTCTCTAGGATGGGGTAATTGCTGCCCAGGTGCCCAAGCGTCTCAAGATCGGCCAGGTCGCCGGTGACGTTATCTTCCATGATCTCGAGATCGTGGAGGCGCAGGGCAGGGGCCAGGCGCGGCGTTTGGATCTCGGCTGTCTCGGCGTCCACCAGGTAGGCTTGCAGTGCCCCGGCGTCGCGGCGGAAGAGGGTGTTCGAAAGCGAACAGTCGCCCCAGTAGATGCCTGCCAGGTGCAGCTGCATGATCAGCCCTGCCATGGCGTCTAACAGATGCTCTCGATAGCGATCCAAATTGCTGCGCATGAAGAGCGAGCGGTATGGAATGGAATTATCCAGGTAGCGCGTAATCAACACGCTGGCTGGGCCGTTGACGGTGTTGGTGACAACATAGCCCACTGGGGTGACGCAAGGCAAGCGCATTTCGTCCATGTGTGCCAGGATGCTGTACTCTGCCTCTGCCAGCGATGGCGGCAGCTCTTTGAGCGCATACAGATTACCATCATAGTTGACAAATACAACTGGGTGGCGCGAGAGTCCGCGCGGCACTTCTTCTTCGATACGTTCGCAATGACCGCTCCAGGTGTCTAGCGGTATATCCCAGGGCAAATCGCTGAAGCCGGGATATATGGCAGCCTTTGGTGAAGGGATGGTTATTTGGAGCCCCATATGTTATTCTCAGACTTTCCAGCCAGGTGGTTCGGCCTGCGCCATCTGGCGGGCCTCATCAATATAAGCCAGGCTTTGATGGCGGAAGAAGGAGTTATACAGGTTGGCGTAATGACCGCCCTGGGTTAATAAGCCGTTATGGTCGCCTTGCTCGATGATCTGGCCTCTATCCAAGACAATGATGCGATCAGCAGCCTTGACCGTGGAGAGACGGTGGGCAATCAGGATGCTGGTGGAGCATTTTAAGATCAGAGACAGTGCCTGCTGGATCTGCCATTCGGTGAAGGGGTCGATACTGGCAGTGGCTTCGTCCAAGATGAAGATTGCTGGGCGTTGGATCAGGACGCGCATCAATGAAACCAGTTGGCGTTGGCCCATTGAGAGGCGTGCCCCCCGTTCGCCAACTTCCGTATCCAATCCTTGCGGCAGGGTGTGCAGCCATTCGCCATCGCCGATCTGGCTGGCAAGCGCAGTGATGGTCTGCCGGTCTATGCCCTCTGGCTGCGAGTAGGCAATATTCTCGAGCACCGTTCCCGAAAAAAGGAAGGGTACCTGCGAGACAATGCCCAATTGGCGGCGGTAAGAGGACAGATCCAGTGAACGAAGGTCGCATCCATCCACCAGAATGCGCCCATCCTGGAACTCGTAGAAACGGGCAATGAGCTTGGCAACAGATGATTTCCCTGCTCCGGTATGCCCCACCAGGGCAATGTTTTCGCCTGGGCGGATATGCAGGTTGAAGTTCTCCAGCACGGCCTCTTCGCGCTTGTAATGAAAATTCACATTCTCAAAGCGGATATCCCCCTCTAGCACTGGGGCAGGTTGGTTGTCGGTCTGTGCCACGGCAGCCTCAGCATCGATGAGGGCAAAAACGCGCTCGGCAGCCGAAAGGCCGTTCTGTACTTGCGCCCAAAATGCAGAGAGATTTAATATCGGCGAGAAGAAGCGGCCCATGCTTTGTATGAAGAGATAAAAGGCGCCCGCGCTCACCACGGCATTAGCGGCGCCCAACCCACCGCTGTAAACCATGAGCGCAGTGCCAATGCCTTCCAGCGCATTCAAGGTGGGGAATACCAGGGCCAGGATCAGCCCGCGCCGTACGTTCACGTGGTAGGATTGCTGGTTAGCATCGTCAAATTCTTGATAAATCGAGCTCTCTTGACGGAAGTTCTTTGCCACTGCAATGCCGCTGACGGTTTCTTTGATGGCCGCGTTGACGTTAGCCGTGGCGCGCATGCCCTGGCGGGTGACGGTGCGTGCCATGCGCCGGAAACTGAATGCAGCGATGAAAACAACAGGCAAGAAGCTGAACAGAAGCAGCGTCAGGCGCCACTCAATGGTAAAGAGCACAGCTCCCAGGATGAAGGCCTGGACGAGTTGTGAGAGCAGGTCGGTGACCAGCACCACGAGGTTCCCAAAATCTTTGGTATCTGAGGTGATGCGCGAAACGATGCGCCCAGATGAGAATTCATCATAGAAAGAAAGATCGTGTTCTGCGGCTGCTTTGAAGGCGTCGGTACGCAGCGTCAGCTCGATATCACCCAGGGTGCGCACGGTCAGGCGGCGGCGCAGCCAGTTGATGCCCCAGTTGATCACCCCGATGCTCAGGATGATCAGGAAGAGGGTGAGAATGCTGCTCTCCGCTGCCTGGATGTCCAGTAGATCAACCCCGCGCGAAACAATGATCGGGGTCAAAGCCCCGGTAATGGCGATTGCTAAGAGCAGCCCGCCGATGCCCAGCAGGGTGTTCGTATATGGACGGAGGTAGCTGCCAATCCGCCGGGCCAGTTGTTGGTCCGAGTATTGGCGGTCGTAGCCTTCGTTTGCCAGTCCAGAAAAGAAGCCCATAAATTACTCGCTAAAGATACGACGGTAAGCTTCGGAGGTTTGCATCAGGTCAGCATGGCTGCCAATAGCGGCAATCTTTCCCTGGCGAAGCACAATGATTAGATCTGCCCAGCGGATCTGTGATAGACGATGCGTGATCAAGAAGGTGGTCCTGCCGCGAGCGGCAGCATAAATAGCGCGCTGGATCTTGTCTTCGGTGGCACTGTCGATCGAGCTGGTCGAATCATCCAGGATCAGGATGCGCGGGTCGGTCAGGAAAGCGCGTGCCAGGGCCAGGCGCTGGCGCTGACCGCCAGAAAGCGTAACGCCGCGATCCCCAATCACCGTCTGGTAGCCATCTTTGAAGGATATGATGAACTCATGGGCCTGGGCGGCTTGTGCTGCGGCTTCGATTTCGGCCTGGCTGGCGCCGGGTTTGCCAAAAGCAATGTTTTCAGCAATACTGCGCGAGAACAAGAAAATATCCTGCTCGATGATCGAGACACTGCGGCGCAAGGTCTCCAGGTTCCAGGTGCGCACATCCTGGCCGTCAACCAGCACTTGCCCCGGGGCTGCATCGTAGGTGCGATTGATCAGCTTGACCAGGGATGTCTTCCCGGCTCCGGTTTGCCCAACAATGGCCACAGTTTGCCCAGGTTGAACGCTGAAAGAGATATTTTCCAGGGCAGGCTCGCCGTCATGATAGGCGAAGCTGACGTTGCGGAACTCAACCGCGCCCAGCGCAGGGCCCGTGTGCCCGGCGGTATTTTGATCTAAATTGTTTTCGCGATTGATCAACTCAAGGATGCGGCGCGCCCCCGCAATGCCGAGCGAGACCTGTGAGTAAGCAAAGAGGGAGGTGAATGTGGGGAAGCCAAACAATTGGATCAGCCCAAAGTATCCCACCACATCGCCCAGGCCGATCAAGCCCTGGCGGTAAAGCAGCATGGCATGGAGAAAACTGGTGGCCTCGGCCAGGCCGAGTAATAAGAGCGGTAAAAACCGGGCTTCAATATCGCCCTGGCTTACAAAAGCATCCCGAAAACGGCGGGCATTTTTACCGAAGCGAGCTACTTCATTAACTTCTTGTGCCATACCCTTGACGGTTTCAATCCCATCCAGGGCTTCTGCCAGGCGCGTGTTTAGTTGACCAAAGGCCCGGCGTACTTCAATCGTGATTGGGCTCAACTCCTTCAAGTACTGCCACAAGGCAAGGAAGTAACACACCATGAACAAGCCGGGCACCAACATCAACGCCGGGTGGTAGGTTGGTGCCAGGATGAGCGGCATGAGCATAAAATAAAACGAGCCAAGCACCAAGTTCAATCCAGGGCTGAACATGAAGTTGACTTCGCGCACATCGTTGGTGGCGCGGGCCATGGTATCGCCAACAGCCTGCAGGCTGTGAAAGGTCATGCTCTTGCCTAACAGGCTGGTGTACAGCTCAGATCGCACATCGCGCTCGATGCGTTGGGCGATCAGCTCGGCGCCAGAGTTGCGGCCAAATTGCAAGATGCCGCGCACGGTTTGAGTGCCGGCGATCAATAATGCCAGCCCACCCAGCAGATTGACCTGGGGGGGCGTGGCGGTAATGACTTCAAATGCCCGGCCAATCAAAACTGGCACGGCAGCTGCCAATGCCGCGTTGCCAATCGCCCCGATGGTCATCAGGACAGCCAGCAGCCATTGTTTGCGTAGATATGAGAATACCCACCGTACCGGACCGCGACGGTCTGAACGCCAACGTTCAGGAAGGGTAAATTCGGCCAGCACAGGAATGGATGTCATGCAGCTGCCGCCTGTTGATGGCTGTCTGCTTCACCCGATTCCAGCTCGTCGGGAAAAGCTAAGCTTGCAGTGACGGCATAGGGCCCAAACTTGGGTAAGTCTTCAATATCAACGCGCTTCAGGCTGCCGTCGCGTGGGGTCACTGCGTAAATTTCTCCGTCGCGGTGCAGAAGGGTGATGGCTTGGTGCTGGCGTCCATAGACACGCCGCACAATGCCGGAATGGTAGCGAAAGATCTCTTTTTCCTCGGGGCAGTTGGCAAACAGGGTGTCATACGTCTGGATGAACTGCTGGCGGTATTCGTGGGTAACGGCTGGTAGATTGCTGATCACCCAACAACGATCGGCGTATTCGCGATAGTAGGACAAGCCAATGAATGCGCCCTGGCGAGTGACGTAGGGGAAAAAGGGGAACTCACGGCACACCATCGAACGGTACTCTCGTTGGCACAGCAAGTGTCCCTGGCATTCAATGAGAACCTGGCCTGGGGCAGCCTGAGATTGTACACGGGCGGTTTCGGCTTCGTCTACGGGCGATTGCCAGAGATGCCACAGGTTTGTGTGGGCTTGTAGATACTCCCACTCAGCCTGGTATGCTGACGGCACAGCATGGCGCGTGTCACAGCAAAACGGCGCGCCAAATTCGTTATAGGGTGAGCATTTCTTTCCACAATCTAGCGCTGCAATAGGGGATTGAAAGGATGTGTATAGGCGGGCAAAACCGTCTGGAGGAATATGCGACATGCCCGATAGCATACCACAAAAACAACGAGATTGAACACATTCGGGGTAAAATAAGGTACTGTTTCTCCTTGCAGGGTTGTAAGCAGCAATCTAATTATTGGATAGGAGGTTTGGATGGAGATATTGATCTGTACCGATGGTTCACCGGCAGCTGAATCGGCTGCCGCGCTGGTCTCTCGCTTGGGTTTCTCCGCGGGTGGTCAGCTAACCTTGTTGGGGGTTTGCGAAAATGATGCTGAAGAGGCTGGTTTGCGCGCTTCGATGGATCGTATGGCGAGCATTCTGGGCCCGGGTTGGTTGAATGTAAAACAGAATGTCCGCCATGGTCAGCCGGTGGAGCAGATCCTGGCTGAAACCCAGGGCCAGGCTTACGACCTGGTGGCTATGGGTAGCAGCGGTCACCAACGCGGCTTGCGATTGTTAAACCTGGGTTCGACGAGCAGCAAGCTGGCCCGGATGATCCATACGCACCTGTTGATTGCGCGTTCAGTGCCCAGCACGTTGCAAAAAGTGTTGATCTGTACTGGTGCAGAAACTCCCTCGGTTGAAACCATGCACCGGGCAGGGACCTTGCTGCAGGGTATCAAGGCAGAGGTCAGTTTGCTGCATGTTATGTCGCAAGTGGCACTCAAGACAGACAGCGCCCCCAAGGATCTTTTTGATACCGCAAAAACTGCAATCGACCGCAAAACCCGCGCGGGCCAGCATTTGCAAAGCGCCATGCAGCAGATGCAAACTGCCGGGTTGAACAATCCGGTTGTGCCGCTCCTCCGGCATGGATTGGTTGTTGAGCAGGTGTTAGACGAACTTGAAAAGGGCCATTACGATCTGTTGGTGGTAGGTGCACACCACCAGCCCGGGCAGAATCGCTGGCTTGAAATCCTGCTGGATGATGTGGCTGACCGGCTGCTGAATCATGCCCCTTGTTCGGTGTTGATCGTCTAACGTCATTCGGGCATGTTGCGCGCGCGCTACCGCCGCATTGTTTTTTTCTTTGCTCGCATCCTGGTTGGGGTTATCTTCTGGGATTTGCTCTTGCCGCGCCTGGGTTTGCGAAGCCTATCGCGGCGCACACGCCCTGAACGGCTTCGGCGGGCGGCAGTTCAGTACCGGGCGATGGCCATCCAGATGGGCGGGGTGCTCATCAAGGTTGGGCAGTTCCTTTCTTCTCGGGTGGATGTTTTACCGCGCGAAATCACCGGTGAGCTGGCCGGCCTGCAAGACGAAGTGCCCCCCGAACGTTTCGAAGATATCCGGGCCGTAGCAGAATCCGACCTGGGCATGCCGCTGGAGGAAAAATTCGACCAGTTCGATGTTTCACCGCTGGCGGCGGCTTCTCTAGGGCAGGTTCACCACGCCCGCTTGAGCCTTCACGGCGTTGGCCCGGCCGGTGAGGATGTGCTCGAGACTTTGAGCGTTGTTGTCAAGGTGCAAAGACCCAATATTCAGAACCTGATCGCCACCGACCTGGCAGCATTACATACGGTCGGCGAATGGCTGCGGCGTTACCCGCCCATTCGGAAGCGGGCTAATGTCCCCGCTTTGTTGGCTGAGTTCACGCGCACGTTGTATGAGGAAGTGGATTATCTGGCTGAAGGGCGCAACGCAGAGACCTTTGCCGCCAATTTCAAAGGTCAGCCGAATATTCGGGTGCCGCATATTGTTTGGACGCACACCACCCCGCATGTGCTGACCCTGGAGGACGTTGGTGGCATCAAGATCACCGATTATGACGCCATCAACCAGGCAAGCATCGACCGGGCTGTGGTGGCACGCCGTCTGCTGGATACCTACCTGAAACAGATCTTCGAAGATGGCTTTTTCCACGCTGACCCACATCCCGGCAACTTGTTTATTATGCCCCTGCCACAAGTGCCTGGGGAAGGAGGGTCCCCGGATGGCCCTCGACCCTGGAAGCTCACCTTCGTTGATTTTGGTATGGTGGGCCGTATCCCTGCCGAAACCCGCCTGGGGATGCGCGAGCTGATCATTGGGGTCGGGACGCGCGATACTGGGCGTGTGATCCGTGCTTACCAGATGTTGGGTATGCTGCTCCCAGGCGCCGACCTCAGGCTGATCGAAGAAGCAATGGGCACTATGTTTGACTATTTCTGGGGCAAGAACATGACAGAGCTCCAACGGGTGGATGTGAAAGAAATGCACCAGTTCGCCCACCAGTTCAGCGACCTGGTGTATGACATGCCATTCCAAATTCCCCAGGATATCATCTTTTTGGGACGAGCCGTGGGGATCCTATCGGGGATGTGTACGGGGCTGGACCCAAACTTTAATTTGTGGGAATATCTTACCCCCTATGCGAGCAAATTGCTGGCAGAGGAAACCGCTGCTGGCAAGGGCGCCTGGCTGGACGAACTGGGCGGATTGGCGCGTAAACTGGTTGCGCTGCCGGGCCGTGCAGACGCCATGCTGAGCAAGATCGAGCGTGGCGACCTGGTTGCCCGTGACCCCCAGCTTGCAGAGCAAGTCCGGCGGCTAGAACGGGCTATCTTAAAAGCAGCCGGCAGTGTGATCTTTGCGGTCTTTTTGTTTGGCGGCATTCAATTTTACCTGGCGGCATTCCTTTTGCCGGCAGGTATCTTATGGGTGGGGGCAGCCCTGGCGTTGTTGTGGTTGGTTTTTTCTCGCCCGCGATAGAGGGCGCAGGGTTGTTGTTCATTAACTTGAGCGTTTCGAGTTTGATAGAGGAGCAAAATGGAATTTAATCTCGTAGGCTTACCAGGCAGCTCGCCGGCTGCTGGTCAAAATGTCAAGGTGTTGATCTTGGGTTCGGGTCCGGCTGGCCTGGTGGCGGCATTATATACCGCGCGCGCCAACCTGACGCCTGTTGTGCTGACGGGCATGGCACTGGGCGGGCAGGTATCACTCACCTATACGGTAGAGAATTATCCGGGTTTTCCCGAGGGGGTGGGTGGACAGCAGTTGGTAGAGCTGTTCCAAAAACAGGCCGAGCGTTTTGGAACCCGGGTGGAGTTTGATACTGCCAGCGAAGTTGATTTATCCAGCCGCCCTTTCCGTGTCAAAACATATAACCAAGAATACCAGGCTGAAACCTTGATCGTGGCAACTGGTGCCAACCCGATTCATCTGGATGTCCCTGGTGAACAGGAGCTGACCGGACGGGGTGTCTCTTATTGTGCCACATGTGATGGCTGGTTTTTCAAAGGCAAAGATGTCGTTGTTGTCGGGGGCGGTGACAGTGCCCTGGAAGAATCGATCTTCTTAACGCACCATGCCAGGTCTGTGACCATTGTTCACCGCCGCGACAGCCTGCGTGCGGGGGCCATCTTGCAGAAACGCGCCTTCGACGAACCCAAGATCCAGTTCATTTGGGATACTGTGGTGACAGATATCTTGGGCGAAGATGCCGTGCGGGCTGTGCGCCTGAAGAACGTGAAAACGGGTGCAGTGCACGAGCGTCCCACTGAAGGCATCTTTATCTTTATTGGGCACCAACCCAATACCCAGCTTTTTGCCGGGCAGTTGGAAATGGATGAGCGCAGCTATATCAAAACGGACGTAAGCATGCACACCAGTGTGCCAGGTGTTTTTGTGGCTGGCGAGGCAGGCGACCCTCATTATCGCCAGGTGATCACCTCCGCGGGGATGGGCGCTGCAGCCGGTATGCAGGCAATCCGCTTCCTGGAGGAACATTCATAAGGAAGCCAGGTAATTAAAATAAAGTGGGCGGTGCATCTGCGCCGCCCACTTTTCTTTGATCAAGGAATTATGGGGTGGGTGTTGCTGCGCTGCCTGTGCCAGACCAGGTGAACACACGCCCGAGGCTGGCGGTGCCAGCCGATTCCCAAACGGGGTTGCCGCTTTCGTCAGTGCTGGTCTGCCGAACCACGCTGACCCACCAACGGAAGGCGTGCGGCACATTGTCGTAGGGGCGCAAAGAAACAGGTACGATGTATTTGGTGTCGGTGACGTAATCGATCATCGTATCACCTGTGGCGGCTGTCAGGTCAATCACACTGACGGCGTAGGCCTCGTTTTCGCGCAGGGTGCCAACAGAAGCCCACTGCAGGGTGATGCTGTCATTCGCAAGCGTAAAAGGTGCGCCATCAGAAGGCAGCAGCAGGCTGGGTGCCGGGTAAGGTGGCGGCAGGGTGGGGGTTGGGGATGGCCCCGGTGTGGCGGCGCGCTTGCAGAGAGGGATAATGATATTTTGACCCAAGTACACCGAATCCCCTGGAAGACCGTTTTCTGCGCGAATGGCTTCCATGGGAACATCATAATTGGCGGCAATTCCACCCAGTGTATCGTTGGCCTGCACAACGTAGTTGATCTTTTCGCAGGCAGCCTCTGTTTGCTCGGCAGGGCTGAACGTGGCAGATGGCAAGGGGGTAGCGGTGGCGGTGGGTTGGGGAATGAGAAGCGGCTGGTTGATATATAAGGTGTCGCATGCTGCAGGCAGGCCGTTCAACGTAACAATGCTTTGCACCGAAACACCGAAGAACGCTGCGATACCCAGGCAAGTATCCAACTCTTGTACCAGGTAGGTTTGGGGCGTAGCGCTCGGCTCAGGGGTGTACGTGGTGGTGGGCGGTATTGGGGTGTTGGTAAGGGTTGGCGTGGGGGTCAGCGTGGCAGTGGGCGTGACTGTAGATGGGACAATCACCTCGGGTGTCTGTTTTAAGGCAAAGTACACCAGAACTGCACCGATGGTTAAGAAGAGCGCCAACAGCCCGATGGCGGCTGGCAGGCTCAGTGTGATAGACGGCATACGGCTGCCTTGCACGCCTTTAGTTGTGGGAGCTTGCTTTTCGCTGCTCCCCAGGTCGGCACCACAAACCAGGCAGCGAGTTGCATCTGCGCTGAGGCGCGTGCCACAGGTGGGGCAAAGTTTTGTAGATGTAGGGTTTTCAGGACTCATGATATTTTATTGTGTCTGGGAATGGACCAGACTTGGCGGATTATACCATAAGGGAGGGAAGAAAATCCATTGCTTGAGTTTGGTATACTTACCCTATGTTGCCCTACAGCATATATTTGCATATCCCTTTTTGTGTGCACCGCTGCGCCTATTGCGATTTTAATACCTATGCTAACCTGGATAAATTGATCCCTGGTTATATTGATGCCATCCGCCGGGAGGCAGCTTACCTGTCAGCTTTGGCTGGCGAGCGCCTGCCCGTGCACACAATTTTCTTGGGCGGCGGCACACCCTCCCTGCTGCCTCTAGCTGCTGTGGAATATATTCTGCAAGCTTTGGCAGAAGATTTTAACTTGTTGCCAGGCATTGAGATTTCTTTGGAAGCTAATCCTGGCACGGTATCATTGGATGTGCTGCGCGGCTTGCGGGCTTTGGGCGTCAACCGCCTCAGCCTGGGTATGCAGTCGGCAGATACCACTGAGCTGCGTTTATTGGGGCGTGTGCATGATCTGCCGGATGTGATCCGGGCAGTGCGTTGGGCGCGCCAGGCGGGTTTTGAAAATCTGAGCCTGGATCTAATCTACGGCTTGCCGGGCCAGGCAGTAGCGACCTGGCTGAAAACCCTGGATACCTCCTTAGCACTCAACCCAGACCATCTTTCGCTGTATGCGCTGACCCTTGAGCAGGGCACTCCCATGCAGCGTTGGGTGGGACGCGGCCTGCTGGATGCCCCCGATGCAGATCTGGCGGCTGATATGTACGAGTGCGCCAGTGATCGCTTGGGTGCGGCAGGCATGGCCCAGTATGAAATCTCAAATTGGGCGCGTCTGGATGGTTTTGGGCAGCCCTTGGCTTGCCTGCATAACTTGCAGTATTGGCGTAACCAGCCTTACTTGGGCCTGGGGGCGGGGGCGCATGGGTATGCTGGCGGGGTGCGCACGGCGAATGTGTTGGCGCCGGCAGATTATATCCAACGCCTGGCGGTGATGGACGAAAAGCCTCCTGCGGCTTTCCCGCGCACCCCAGCTACGATCAGCGAGATCCTCATTGACCGGCAAGCAGAAATGGGCGAGACAATGATGATGGGGCTGCGCCTGGTGCGCGATGGGGTGGCTGCGGCAGATTTTGAAGAGCGTTTTGGCCTGAGCTTGCAAAGTGCCTATGGGCTTGTGATCGAGCGCCTGGTGAACCAGGGCCTGCTGGAGTGGATTGATGCATTACAGCCCCGCCTGCGCCTGACCCAACGCGGGCGTTTGTTGGGCAATCGGGTGTTTATGGAGTTTATTTGATCTCAGGATTGGCGATTGAGTAGCAGGTCGGCCAGGTCGCGCAAAGCAGTCCCGGCCTCGCCGCCAGGTCGGGCGTCTTCAAGGGCTTGCAGTGCCTGCTGGGTCAGCCGGTCGGCATGGTGTTGGGTTTCCTCGCGGGCGCCTTCTTTCTCTAAAACCCGCGCCAGCTCGCCTGCCTCGTCTGCTTGAATTGGCCCCTTGATCCAGCGTTGGTAAAACTTGCCTTGCTGGCTTAACCCGCACAGGATAGGAAGAGATTTCTTGCCGGCTACCAGGTCGCTTTCGGCAGATTTTCCGGTCAATTCGGCCTGCCCCCAAATGCCCAAGAGATCGTCTTGAACCTGGAAGGCCAACCCCAGTGACTGCCCGAATTGGAAATAGCTTTGGCGTATGGCTGTGTTGGCCTGGGCAATCAACGCACCAAGCTCAGTGCAGGCAGCCAAAAGGGCCGCTGTTTTTCCGTTCACCATGGGCCAATAGTCGGCCTGTCCCAGATCTTGGCGGTTTTCATATGATAGGTCCAGGTGTTGTCCCTGGGTCAGGTGCAGGCAAGCCCGGTGTAAGATTTGCGCAGCTTGCAGTGTCACCTCCAGAGAGGATCTCTCTTGGGTACGCAGGATTTCCAGGTGGGCCAGGGTAAACATTGAATCGCCTGCATTGATGGCGCGTGCGATGTCCCACTTCTTCCATACCGTCTGTCGCCCTCGGCGCAGCGGGCTGTTATCTTCGATGTCATCATGGATCAGCGAAAAGTTATGCACCAATTCCACCGCCACGGCTGCCGGGATGCCCGCTTGCCAGGCTCCTCCCGCGGCGGCTGTGGTCAGCAGGACCAACAGCGGGCGGATGCGCTTGCCGCGCGCTGCAGGGCCGGCCCCTTCTCCCTCCCAGCCCAAATGGTAAGCCAACATGCTGCTCAGGTCGCTCGTTCCTTCGCCTGTGGCGTTTGCCACGGCGCTCTGGAGGCCAGCTTCAACAACAGGTAAGTAGGTTTGTGCCAGGGCTTCAAGAGTCATAGTGTTCCAGTTTATTCTGTCTTAGGGCAGCCAGGTCAGCAGAGCCGGTGGCAAACAGGCACACCTGAATCTCTCGCTGCAGCTCGTGGATCAACTGGACGGCTGCATCTGTAGATTGAACAGCCGCTCGCAGAAAAGGTCCTGCCATCCCCCCCAGCACTGCACCCAGGGCCAGGCATTTGGCAATTTCTACGCCGTTCTGCAAACCGCCAGAAGCAATAATCGTTAATCCGGGCGCGGCCTGGCTGACATTTTGGATGGCCTCGGCAGTCGGGATGCCCCAGTCGATGAAGGCTGCCGCCAGTCGTTTCTGGCTGGCGTTCTGTGCCCGGTGCATCTCCACCTGGCTCCAAGAGGTGCCGCCAGCCCCAGCAACATCGATGGCGGCAACGCCTGCCTGGGCCAACCGGGCTGCATCGGCGGGTGAGAACCCCCAGCCAACTTCCTTGGCGATCACAGGCACGGGTAGGGCTTTGCACACGGCTTCAATCTTCTTCAGCAGGCCGCCAAAGTGAACATCGCCTTCTGGCTGGACAGCTTCTTGCAGGGCATTGAGGTGCAGGATCAGCGCATCCGCCTCGATCATCTCGACCGCCCGGCGGCACTCATCTACCCCATAGCCAAGATTGAGTTGAACCGCACCCAGATTGGCAAACAAAAGAATATCGGGGGCTACACTGCGCACCTGGAAGGTGGGTGCTAACTCAGGATGTTGGATGGCTGCCCGTTGTGAGCCCAGGCCCATTGCCACCCCGCATTGCTGTGCTGCAGCTGCCAGTGTCCGGTTGATGGCAGCCGCCTCATCCGTTCCACCTGTCATTGATGAGATCAAGATCGGCGCTTTAAGAAAACGCCCAAATAGTTCTTGTTCCAGGCGCACGTCTCCCAGGTTCAACTCTGGTAACGCCCGGTGGATGAACCGGTAATGCTCCAGGCCATTGGTCAAACCCGATTGAACATTTTCGTCCAGGTTGATCCGGATATGATCCGATTTGCGCGTGCTGATGTGCGTAACTTCTGGCATGGTGGGGTGTTCCTGTCTTGAGAGCAATCTTACCAGCCTGATTCGGGCCTGTCAACTAACTATCCGGGGCTTTACCAGGGTCACATTCCAATCGTGTTGTTTTTTCGACCCCTACCAACTCTCACCTGGGACTTGACAGATTGACAACCCTGGTTACAATTGCCAAGTCAAGATTAACCATTAATAAGGAGGCATATATGGCTACGTTATCTAACGATGAGATCTACGAGAAAATCAAGGGCATCATCGTAAATATGTTGGGTGTTGATGAAGCGAAGGTGGTCTTGGAAGCGCGCTTTCGCGAAGATCTAGAGGCAGATTCGCTCGACCTGGTCGAGTTGATCATGGCCTTCGAAGACGAGTTTGGCGGCGAAATTTCTGATGAGGAAGCTCAGCAGATCAAGACCGTTGGCCAGGCCGTTGACTACATGAAATCTCATCAAGAATAGAAACAACGAACAAAAAAACAAGGATGATGCGATGCGCCAGCACCGCTTCATCCTTGTTTGCTATCTGCTATTAATCAACCGGGTAGTTTAGATCAATAAGCTGGGGATTTCTTCGGGGTGCGATGCCACGCGCACACCGGCTGCCTGGAGTGCCTTAACCTTGTCGGCTGCCAGGCCAGACCCGCCCTCAACGATGGCGCCTGCATGTCCCATGCGCTTACCGGGAGGGGCAGTTTGGCCGGCAATGAAGCCTACAACCGGCTTGGTCATATGCATCGAGATGAACTCGGCCGCTTTCTCTTCATCAGAACCGCCAATCTCACCAATCAAGACCACTTTCTCAGTGTAAGGGTCAGCCTCAAACATCTCCAGGCAGTCGATGAAGTTCGTGCCATTGATCGGATCGCCGCCGATGCCCACGCAGGTGCTCACACCGCGCCCCAAGAGCTTGAGCGCATAGACCACCTCGTACGTCAATGTGCCCGAGCGAGAGATCACACCTACGTTGCCGGGAATGGCGATATTACCGGGGATGATGCCTACCTTGGCCTCGCCAGGGGTGATCAGGCCGGGGCAGTTTGGGCCAAGCAGGCGCACCTTTTTCGTGTCCAGGTAGTTGCGAACCCGCATCATATCTTGTACTGGAATGCCCTCGGTGATACATACAATGAAGGGAATGCCGGCATCGGCCGCTTCAAAAATTGCATCAGCTGAGAAGCGGGCTGGGACAAAAATGATGCTGGTATTGGCGCCGGTGGCTTCGACAGCCAGCTTGACGCAATCGAAAACCGGTATCTTGCCATCCATCACCCATTCGCCGCCTTTGCCAGGGGTCACGCCGGCAACCACGTTTGTGCCATAGGCCACCATTTGCTCGGTATGGAACAGCCCTTCGTTGCCGGTGATGCCTTGCACCACCAGGCGGGTATTCTTATTGACTAAGATGCTCATGAGTAGTAACCTTCCTTCGCCCTAAGACTTGGCGGCTGCAACGGCCTTTTGGGCGGCGTCGGCCAGGGTTTCTGCGGTGATCATGTGAGCGTTTTCAAGCAGCTTGAGCCCCTCTGCTGCGTTGGTTCCAACCAATCGCACGACCATGGGTACTTTGGGTTGGACTTCATCGATGGCAGATAGGATGCCGCGTGCTACCTCGTCGCACCGGGTGATGCCGCCGAAAACGTTGAATAACACAGCTTTGACATTGTTGTCAGTCAGGATGATGCGCATAGCGGCAGCAACTTTATCCGCTCCGGCGCCTCCGCCAATATCTAAGAAGTTTGCCGGCTCGCCGCCGAACAACTTAATGATGTCCATCGTGGTCATTGCCAGCCCGGCGCCATTGACCATGCACCCGATATTGCCCTCAAGTTTGATAAAGGTCAGGCCGTACTTGCGGGCGTCAATTTCGGCCGGGGCCTCAATATCCAGGTCGCGGACCTCAGCCAGGTCTGGGTGGCGGAATAGGGCATTGTCGTCGAGCACCATTTTGCCGTCCAGGGCAACCAGGTGATTGTCATGCGTGATGACCAGGGGATTGATCTCGGCCAGGGTTGCATCGCTGTCAATAAAGGCTCGCCACAGGCCCTGCGTGATCTGACCGAACAGCCTCCAGTGTTCACGCGGCAGATCGATGCCAGCCGCAAGGTCGCGCGTCTGGTAGTCTTTCAGTCCTAACAGTGGGTCGACATGCACTTTAATGATTTTCTCTGGCGTCGTCCGGGCCACTTCTTCAATCTCTACGCCGCCCGCAGAAGATGCCATGATGACCGGTTTGCGGGCAGCCCGGTCATTGGTAATGCCGAGGTAGATCTCATTTTTAATGTCAGAGGCTTCATCTACTAAAACTTTGCGCACCGGAAGGCCCTTGATTTCCATCGCCAGGATTTGGGTGGCGATCTCTTCAGCCTCGCGGGGATCTTTTGCCAGGCGAATGCCCCCGGCTTTGCCGCGCCCCCCCACCAACACCTGAGATTTGACGACGACACGCCCGCTCAATTCTTCAGCGATCGCGCGAGCCTCACCAGATGTGGACGCTACACGTCCTTTGGGGATTGGAATTCCGTACCTGGAAAAAATGTGCTTTGATTGGTATTCGTGTAATTTCATTCCGTCTCAGCTCCTTAGCCTGGAGGTTAAATAGCTCGAGCCCTATTTGCATCAGCAGATGCGCGCATTATACCATTTTGGATTTGGAAAATGCCTTGACGAAGATACTATTCCCAGGGTCACATAAATAACTATTGTGTATAATCAACTTGTTTGCAACCTGAATTGGATTAACATCATGCCTGACCAACCTGCTTATCGACAACTTCCTCAAGAACTGGCCCCCAAGGCCAGGCCGCTGTCCCTGGTTTTAGAGCTGCTGGGTATTTTGGCTTTGGTGGTACTGATCAATTGGGCTGCCGGTGTCTACCTGGCCCATTTTTCTCCCAATCAAGGGTATTGGACCATTCATCAGAAATGGCTTTTGCTGGGAAAGCTTGACGAGCCTGTTGACTGGTTGGTGCTGGGCGACTCGTCGTGCAACCAGGGGGTTGTTCCGGCTGTGTTGGAAGAAGAATTGGGCGGACGGGCGCTCAATTTGTGCATGGTGGGGAACATTACCGTGCTGGGTGACTTGTGGTTGTTGGAAGAGTACCTGGCCCGTTTTGATCCGCCCCAGGCGATCATTCTGGTGCATGTGTACGACGTGTGGCCGCGCAGTCTGAACCCGGTGTTGCTGGGGCAAATTCCGCGCCCCTGGGGTTTTTGGAATGATCATGCCCTGGCGGACGAACTATTGTCTGATCCAGAAGTGCGCTCAGACCTATTTTTGGAGCGTTATGTGCCTTTGATTTCGCAGCCCAAAACGCTGACGATGCTCTTGCGTTCAACGGTATTTCTGCAGCACAACCCCTTCTCCCCCCCCTGGAGCATGGATGCAGACGGCTTTGTAATTGCCAGCGAGCCACATCCAGATATTGTCCGCCGCGATGCCCAGGATCACCTGGATGAGTTGGCTGCCAATCCTTTTTCAATCTCTTCGATCAACCGGCAGGCGTTTGGTGAGATCGCCGACCTGGCAGAGCATTATAAGGTCCCCGTTTACTTGTTCAACAGCCCTATGTACGAGGGCCTATATAATGCGCCTGCTTTTCGGGCGTACTTCGATGCTGCCCAGTCAAAGGTCTTGCTCCTGGCCGAGGAAGCCTATTTTGCAAACCCCATCCGAGACGTGATGACTTTCCCGGCCGAGCAGATGCAAACGGTGGATCATGTTACTCTTCCGGCTGCCGAGGCTTTTACCCGCTGGTTGGCTGAGCAGATCCGGCCCTAAGCATCAAATCTCTTTGACCATCTCGTATAATTTGGGCACTTGTTCTTCCATCACCTGGCCGTCCGTGCGCCAGGTGAACGGCCCTCCAACGCCGCCGTACTCAAAGGCCAGCATCCAGGGGTGATTCCATTTTTTATCTCGGATCTGTTCGAGAACCCAGGCCAATACCTCCCAGTCACCAGCTAATACGGGCAGATGATCGACTAACTTGCCGTCTATAACGTGTAGACCTGCAAAATGTAGTTCGCGCAGGTTTGCCATGGGCAGAGCCTGGATATAATCCAATTCTGGTATGCCCAGGTAGTGGGCGGCAATGCGGGCATGTTGAATGTCAAATAGCAGCCCACAGCCGGTTTCTTCGATGACCCGGCTGATGATGGCAGGTTCGGCAGCCGGGCGCATCGTTTGCCCTTCGGCCCCGCGATAGGGCACATTCTCAATGATGACATGCCCAGGGCCAAAGCGTTTCACGGCAGCCCACACATCGGCCAGCATGCGCTCAACCACCTCGGCAAATTGGGCCGGTTCTGGCTCGTCAATTCGCATGCCCGGATAGAATTCGGCCGAGGGGTCCAGGTGTAAGTTAACGTGCGGCGTGCCTGTCATGTTCAGCAAGCGTTCCACCAGTTCCCAGTCAGTTTTTTCAGCCAGTTGACCAGATCCGGCATCCAGGTCGAAGTGTACGGCCAGCGGGCAGTATTCGCGCGCTTCAGCAATCAGGTGCGGCCAATTGGGAACCTTGAAGTAATCTAAATTGATGCGGCCTGCGGCCAAAAGGGCTGCTGCAGGATGTGAGTAGTTGATGGCGAATTTCATGTTTTTCCTTGGGAAGAATGATGGGTGAAATTAGATGGATTCGACCACCTGGATCAGGGCCAGGTCTGGTCTGGATAGAATGACCAGGGCCGGCAGGCCCAACTTGCGCCAAAAGGTGAATGGTTCCAGCCCGCAGTGGCGGGAAACGAACAGACTGATCACGGTGCCATGTGCCACCACAGCCACGGTTTGACCCGGGTGCTGAGCCAGGAAATGCTCAATTGCCGCCGAGAAGCGGCTGTAGGCCTGGTCGGCAGTTTCATCGCCGTAGACCAGCTCGCCTGGACGACAGAGACAGGCTCGCACGGCGGCCTCGAAGGCGGCCTGCTCACTAAAAGGAGTGTGGCTGCGTTCATGCTCATGCAGTCCAGAGATGATCTCAACTGGTAGCCCCAGGCGATCGCCAATGATGGCTGCCGTCTCGTTGGCTTTTGGCTCGCGGCTGGAAGCAAGCGCCTGAGGGGTGTGCGTTTGCAGGACAGAAGCCATTTGGGATGCCTTTTCAATTCCGCCCTGAGCGAGGTGCCATTGGTGGGCAGGTACATCTGGGCAGATGAGCGGCGCAGCGTGCTTGACCAATAAAAGCTTAGGGGCAGGCATTTTGCAAGTGTTCTTCATAAGTCACTGCAAATAAGTGCCGCCCCGATCCGTCGCAGGCGGCCCGGAAGTAATAGTAGGGTGTCTGGGCTGGAAAAGCCACCGCCCGCAGGGCAGCCAGGCCGGGGTTGCAGATTGGGCCGGGCGGCAAGCCGGCATAGATATAGGTGTTATATGGAGAATTGAATTCCAGGTTGGCCAGGCTGAGCGGATTGGTCCACCAGGTAGCCTGGTCTGTGTTGTACCCCAGGGCATACTGCACCGTCGGGTCTGAAGCCAGTTGGGCGCTAGCCGCCAGCCGGTTGTAAAAGACCGAAGCGATCAGGGGCATCTCATCATCAACAACCGCTTCGCGTTCAACGATGGCAGCCAGGGTCACAGCCTGGTAGATGGTCAGCCCTTGTTCAGAATAGCCCTGGCGCAGTTCGCTGCTGACGCTTTCTTCGAAACGGCCAAGCAGTGCCGGGATGAGCTGTTGGGCGGTTGTCTCGCGTGCAAGATCGTACGTGCCGGGGAATAGAAACCCTTCAATCGAATTGCCGGGCAGCTCAGCGGAAAAGGAATAGCCTTCAGGGCTGACTTGTACCGCGGCCAGAAATTCGTCTGCCGAGATATCCAGGCCAGAGGTGGGCAGGCTGGCGGCAATCTCCTCGATCCGCCAACCTGCCAGGATGGCAAAAGTAACCTTGGCTGAGATGGCGCTTTGCATGACCTGGGCTATTTGTATCGGAGACATGCCCGGGTTGAGCGTGTATTCCCCGGCCTGAAGCCGGGTGTCTAAACCGCTGTATTGTAAGTAAGAGCGGAAGGCAGCCGGGTCGGGGATGAGTCCAGCTTCCCAAAGACGACCGGTGATCGATGGCGTTGATTCGCCCGGCTCGATCACAAACTGCATCTCTGGCCCGCCGGGGTTGAGTGCCTGGGTCAAATTATCTGCCCGGATTAATAAAATGGTTGAGAGGGTATACTGCTGCCTGGTATCCAGCCCGGGGGCGGGGGGGCCATAAATTTCACTCGCCTGGCGGGGGATGCTTATCACCGCCGCACCAAGCAAGACCAGTGTGAATAAGAAGAGGGCGATCAGTGGCAAAAACAATAATTGGAAGTGCGAGGCTTGTTTGCGACGAGTCATCTTTGCTCAGCAATTTCTGGTTGGGTTTGCGTCCAGGTAGGTTTGCAGAATATAGGTGGCAGCCAGGTCATCCAGGTGGCCGCGGCGCTTGCTGCGCACCACGCCCATTTGCAAACGGGCTGCACGAGCTGCCTGGGTGGAGCCGCTTTCATCCCATAGCTCAACAGGCAGTTCACACTGCTGGCGGATGGCCTCTGCCAGGCGAGCGGCTCGGCGGCTTTGCTGGGTGGGCTGCCCATCGTCATCCAGGGCTTGCCCCACGATAATGCGCCCGGCTTCATGCTGGTGGGCCAGGTCGGCAATGGTGGCAGCATCCACCGGGCGTGCGACATGCTTCAGCACGGTCAGGGGGTTGGCGATGGTGCCGGTTGGATCACTCAAGGCAACCCCAATATGTTTTTCGCCTGGGTCAATGGCAATTATGCGCATAGTCAGTAGATTGCACTCGTTTTAGGGTTGGCTGAGGGTGAGCACAGTGATGCGGAACGGCAGGAAAGGCAAGCGCGGCCACCAGGATGGATAAAGGCGCAGCTCCGGCGGCCCTGCCAGGGGCAAGGCTTCGGCCAGGCGCAGGGTGGCCTGGGTGGTTGGTTGGCCCAGGGCCAGGCCAACCGCTTGAGAAGGTGAGATCGCAGCTTGCAGCGTGCGAGCAGCAAAGAGCGTCCACCGCACAACGCCCGCGCTCTCATCTAATTTCGGAGAGGTCTGCGCTTTGATGGATAATGTGTCGGATTGCACTGCAAATCCGGTGGGCAGGCTGGCATTCATGATGGGTGTGACCAGGGCAATGAGATCTTCATTTGAGACCACCAGCGCCTGGAACTCCAACTGCAAGGTAAGCGCCACTTGGGCGCCGGGTTCCCCTCCGGCTGGTGTATAGGTTTCTTCGAGCGTGTTCGACAGAACCAGAGTGGGCAGCAAAGCGATATCTCCAGCCGATAAGCCCGCTTGCAGATCTGCCAGGGCCGTCTGGCGCAGCGTATCGAGTAGCTGGGTATATAGGGTCAGGCGGTCTTGGTCGCTGGGAGCTGGGGCTGAGCCGCTGCTGCCGCTGTGGGTGGGCGCAGGGTTGGTGGCTGAGAGGCTGAGTCCAAGTGTTCCCTCGATTGCCACCAGGCTGTTGGCTGCCAGGTTGCCATCTGGCCCCGGCAGTAGGGCTGTGCAAGAAAGGATCGTGCTCTTGCCAGGCCCAGCCTGAACTTCTCCCTCTCGGTTTGTCTTAAAACGGATTGGCGGCACGCCCAGGCTGCTGACTACCGTCCCCGCGGGGATTGTTACGGCATGTTCGGTCAGATTGGTGAAGCGCACGCCGCCAATGGCTGGTTGATAGGGAACCTGGATGGTGCCGCTGGAATCAAGGCTGCTGCGTCCTTCGACGATGATACTGACCGGGTGGGCTGGCAGCTCGCCCGCCAGGTTGACAGCCGTGATTTCTGCGCTGGCTGAGACGGGCAGGGTGACTTCTTGGGAGCGTATCTCAGGGCTGAGCTTTAACTGCGCCCCAGGTAACAAAAAGGCCATCAATATTAGCAGTGCCAAGACACCTAACGCAAAAGCTCCCAGGCGCACTGCCGGATGGTTTTGCCATCCGGGCGTGAATACCGGCTTGGTGGTGCGCAGTGTCTCTGGATTTGGAGGGGGAAGGCTGCGTTTGCCTCGCCAGCGCAGGCGGCGGGTACGCCAACGGGCGCCTTGCGCATCCGATGGGGTCTTGAAGACCGGTATGCCAAGCTCGGCGGCGTGATAACGTACCTGGTTGTTGTTGGTCACCAGGGCAAGCTGGGCGCCCAACTCAGCGCTGCGGCGCAGTAATAGCACCAGATCCAGGCGGCGGATAAGTACCTGGCTGCGCCGTGGCCAAATCAACAAGATGCGCCCGGTTTGACTCCAGCCCATTCGATCGCTGACCGAAATGAAGTCATCGTTAGGTTCCAATTGAATGAGCTGGGTTTTCATGCTGGTTTGAATCCGGCACGCCGTGAAAGGCTAGAGGTGATCTTGCAGGGCTCGGAAGATCCCAAGCCCGCCAACGGCTGACATACCGACGCCGACCAGTGCTAAAAATAGGGCGTCATCCGGTCCGATGGACGAGTTAATCAAATTCTGGGGGACGCTGCCGGTTTCGCCTGTGATTGTGGATAGATAAGGCGCAGCAGCAAGCACGCCAAAGAGCATCACCGCAATGCCCAAGACGCCAATCACGATGCTGCCCAATAACAGGGGCAGGTTGCGCTTGAAAGACAGGCCCTGGTAATGATCTACTTCAACCTGAGCAACCATGCGCTGGGCTTGAGGCCACGCCGCGTTGGTGCGTTCACAGACCATGGTGATGATATCATCGCGGTTATCGCCTTTATTCAGAGAGCGCAAGACCACCTTGACCAGGTCTTTATCATCCAGTAGATCGTTTGCCTGTGCGCCATCCGCTTCCGCCGGCTGAGCATCCGGATCTGCCGCGGGCGTATGGGCCACGGGCAGCGCGGGGAAAGATGTTTCTTCATCTTCCTGGAAACCGGTGGTCTGTAAGGGGGCTTCTTCTGCTTCTAGGCCCGGTGCCAGGTCTGCCGCTGCTACAACTGCTGCCTCTGTGTCCGACGCCAGCTCTGCGGCTGGCTCAACGTCTGCTTCTTGGGCAGTTGCCGGCTCTACGGCTGGTGCGGCCTCTGCTTCTGGGGCAGGTGGCTCTGCCGCGGCATGTTGGGCTGCAACCTGTAGAACAAACCGTTCAACAAATTCGCGTGGAGCCTTCAGCTCGCCTGCCAACTGGCTGGCAATCTCAGATGGAGACTGGTTGTTAGCCAGCGCTTGTAAAATGAATTCGGTGGCTTCTTGCTTGTCCATAACTGTTTCTCCCTGGGTTACTTGAGCTTGTTTTCCAGCCAACCCGAAACACTGGCTAATGCCTCAGCCAGTTTGCTGGAATCTTTCCCGCCAGCCTGGGCCAGGTTCGGCTTCCCGCCTCCACCGCCGCCCAGCGGTGCGGCAACAAACTTGACCAGATCTCCGGCGTGTACACCACGCCTCACCAGGTCGTCGGTGACTGCCGCAATCAGGGTTGGGCGCCCCTGGCTGACCGAGGCAAGCACGGCAACCCCACAGGTTGGGTGTTGTTGGCGGAAGCGATCCACCATCTGGCGCAAGGTGTCAGCATCGGCTTCGGGCAGGGTGGCGGTTAGCACATGCACATCTTTGACCAGTGTGGTGGATTGTAAGGATTGTTCAAATTCAGCCGCGGCCAGACTTTGACGCAAGGCAGCAATTTGTTTACGCCCCGCGCTCAGATCGTCAAGCAAAGCAGCAGCTTTTTCGGGCAGCAGATCGGGGGCCGTGCCTAACATGGCAGCCGCTTGCCCAAGGGCGTGGAAGCGGCGCTGCACCAGATCGTAGGCGCCGCGCCCGGTGACGGCCTCAATGCGCCGGATGCCAGATGCCACGCTGCCTTCGCTAACGATCAGGCAAATGCCAATATCACCCGTCTCTTCCACGTGGGTGCCGCCGCATAGCTCGTACGAAAACGGTTCCTGGTCCCCAATGGTGATCGTGCGCACTACATCGGCATATTTTTCACCGAACAAAGCCATGGCGCCTTCGCTAATGGCCTGCTGTAGGGGCTTTTGCGTGATGGCAAGGGCATAATTGCCCAGCACATTGCGGTTAACGCCGGCTTCGATGCGCGCCAGTTGTTCTGGTGTGACTGCCTCGGGATGGGTGAAGTCGAAGCGCAACCGGTCGGGAGCCACCAGCGAACCAGCCTGGCGAGCGTGCTCGCCTAATACAGTGCGCAGCTCAGCATGCAGCAGGTGGGTGGCGGTGTGGTTGCGCATGATGTCGCTCCGGCGCTGAGTATCGACGCTGGCAATGGCCTGGTCGCCAACCCTGGGCGCGCCGCGGGTGATGGTGCCAACATGCACGATGGTCCCTGCCGCCGGCTTGCGCATTTCTTCAACCTGCACCTCCCACTCGTCATCTGCAGAGCGAATGACGCCGGTATCCGAAACCTGCCCGCCCGATTCGACATAAAAACAGGTGTCGGGTAATAACACTTCCACCGGATCGCCAGTTTGTGCCTCGGTGACGGGCTGCCCCTTAACAATCAGTGCAAGGACAGGGCCCTCCACTTCCAGGCGGGTGTAAGGGTTGTACAGCACGCCTTTAGATGTCAGGCTGCCGTTCTTCTCAAGCTCTGCGAATACGCTGCGGTAGATATCTACATCTTCGCCGCCCAATGGCCCCATGGCTTTGCCGGCTCCCGAAGCCAGGCGGTGTTCTTCCATGGCCTTTTTGAAGCCCGCCTCGTCTACATCCAGGCCGCGCTCGCGTGCGATGTCGCGCGTGATCTCTAGCGGCATGCCGTAGGTGCTATATAGAATTGCGGCCTGCTCGCCCGAAAGAACGGTTTCGCCGCGCTCTTGTAGGTCGGTCAACAAGTTCTCAAGGTTGGCGGTGGCCCGGTCTAGGGTGCGCTGGAACTGCTCTTCTTCGCGCGTCATGGCGCGCAGGATGGCAGCACGGTTGCGCACCAGCTCGGGAAAGGCCTGGCCGTAGCCATCGATCACTTTTTCGGCCACCTGTGCCATGAACGGCTCGTGCAGGCCGATCTTCCCCGCAAAGCGGTACGCGCGGCGGATGATCATGCGCACCACGTAATTGCGCCCCAGGTTGCCGGGCACCACACCATCAGCGATCAAGAAGGATGCCGAGCGGGTATGATCGGCAATGACACGATAGGGGGTGAAGTTGGCTTCACGTTCAGCATCTGTCTGCCCGGTGAGCTGTTGGGTTTGCTGAATAAGGGGCCATAATAGATCGGTGCGGTAGTTCGAATCGACGCCTTGCAGCACAGAGACGATCCGCTCAAAGCCCATGCCGGTATCGACATGGGTGGCGGGCAGTGGCTCGAGGTGGTTGGCATCGATGCGGTTGTACTGGATGAAAACCAGGTTCCATAATTCTAAGAAGCGCTTGCAATCGCCATTGACGCTGCACTGGTGGCCGGGAACACCTTGTTTATCGCAGTACTCAGGCCCGCGGTCGATGTTCACCTCGCTGCTAGGGCCGCAAGGGCCCACATCGGCCATTTCCCAAAAATTATCTTTGCGCCCAAAGTAAACCACGTGGGTTGGGTCCATGCCGGGCTGGGTGCGCCAAATGGTAGCAGCATCATCGTCCTGGGGAATATCGCCTTTATCGTCGCGAAAACAGGTGGCCCACAGGCGCTCTTTGGGCAAGTGCCAGACCTCGGTCAGTAGCTGCCAGGCCCATTGGATGGCCTCTTTTTTGTAATAATCGCCGAATGACCAGTTGCCTAGCATTTCGAAGAAAGTGTGGTGCGTGTCATCACGCCCTACGTCATCCAGGTCGTTGTGCTTGCCAGCCACGCGCATGCACTTTTGAGAGTTGGCGGCGCGAGTGTAAGAGCGCTTATCGGTGCCCAAGAACACATCTTTGAACTGTACCATGCCTGCATTGGTAAAGAGCAGGGTCTGGTCTCCACCGGGGACGAGTGAAGCGGATGGCACATAGGTGTGGCCGACTTCTTCGAAAAACTCGATGAACATCTTACGTATTTCTGCACCGCTAAGCGGCTGTTGGGCCTGGATGGTCATTCGAACTCCTTTTAATTTAATATAGGGTTGTATGAGCGTTTAGCACCTCGCCCATACAACCCCATGTGCTGTTCTTTGTCGAAAATACCGTCTTACTTAAGCTCTGATGTACAATTTGGGCAGCGGGTGGCCTTGAGGTTGACCGCAGAGTAGCAGTATGGGCAGTCTTTGGTGGGTGGGGCAGCCGGAGCCGGAGCGGGTTTCTTCATACGGTTGATCTGCTTTACCACCAGGAAGATGACCAGGGCCACGATGAGAAAATCAATGATCGTGGTGATGAAAGCGCCGTAGTTGAGGGTGACCACACCTTCAAGGGTCTTTGCCACATCCAGGCTGGTGCCAGCCGGAACTTCGCCTTTCATCACCCAAAACAGATCGCTGAATTTCACCTGCCCTAACAACAGGCCGATGGGCGGCATGATGATATCGTTGACGAACGAGGTGACAATTTTGCCGAACGCGCCACCGATGATCACGCCGATTGCCAGGTCCAGCACATTGCCGCGCATTGCAAATTCTTTGAATTCTTTTAACATTTGATCTCCTCCATAGTCGATTTAAGCATCTATCCGAAAATTACTTGGGCATTCCCCAAATTTTCAGAGAGGTCTAAGAACAAGCTAATTATACGCAAGCATTCAAAATGGGGCAATGGGAAAAGGTTCCAATATATTGGCAGAGAAGGCAGGCCAGTCCCTTCGCCAAGGTTTTAGGATATAATCTTTTGAATGAACCGCTACCTATACTTCACAGTCTTTGTTTCTGGAATGACCACGTTGGCGTTAGAATTTGCAGCCTCGCGTTTGCTGGGCAGCACTTTTGGTACGAGCAACCTGGTGTGGGCCTGTATCATCGGCTTGATCTTGATCTACCTGACTGCCGGGTATTTTATCGGTGGGTCTTGGGCAGATCGTTTTCCTCACGAGCGTACCATGTATGGAATATTGGCTTGGGGGGCATTTACCTCAGGTATTGTGCCGTTTGTGGCCCGGCCGGTTTTACGCCTGGCGGCAGATGCCTTTGACCAATTGCAGGTAGCTGTCTTATTGGGCTCCTTCACGGCTGTGCTGGTGTTGTTTGTTGTGCCCATCACGTTGTTGGGGACCATCTCGCCCTTTGCCATCCGCCTGGCAATCCGCGACTCTAGCCAGGCTGGCAAGATTTCTGGGCGAATTTATGCCATCTCTACCCTGGGGTCCTTTATCGGCACCTTTCTACCTGTGCTGGTGCTGATCCCACTGGTGGGCACCACGTTTACCATCCTGACTTTCAGCGGCGTTCTGCTGCTGGTAGCACTCATTGGCCTGTGGCGTTCCATTGGGTGGAAGAAAACCCTGCCCTGGCTGTTGATGCCCTTGGCCCTGGTGCTATTAACCGCGCTGTGGGCGACCGGGCCGATTAAGCAGACGGGTGGACAAATTTATGAAGCAGAGTCGGCTTACAACTACATCCAGGTGCTGGAGAAGGATGGCTTTCGCTACTTGCGCTTGAATGAGGGCCAGGGTATCCATTCCATCTGGCATGCCGAGCGCCTGGATTACGGCGGCCCGTGGGAGATGTTCCTGGCTGCCCCATTTTATAACGCCGCACCACACCTCCCCGAGCAGGTGGAAAGTATTGCCATTGTAGGCTTGGCGGCAGGCACGGTTGCTCGCCAGGCCAGCGCTGTATTCGGCCCGATCCCAATCGATGGCTTCGAGATCGACCCGGATATCATCCAGGTAGGTAGGGATTATTTCGGCATGGATTTGCCAAATTTGAATGCCGTGGCCCAGGACGGTCGCTGGGGGCTGGAGCACAGCGCACGACGCTACACCATCATTGGTGTAGATGCCTATCGTCCGCCTTACATTCCCTGGCATCTGACCACGCAAGAATTTTTCCAGGTGGCTTATGATCATTTGCGGGAAGACGGCGTTTTAGTTATTAACGTGGGCCGTTCACCCAGTAATCGCTCCTTGATCGACGATCTGGCCAGTACGGTTCAGATGGTGTTCCCAAGCGTGCATGTGGTTGACGTGCCGCTCTCATTCAACACCATCGTGTATGCCACCGTGCAGCCTACCACGGCTGCCAACCTGGAGGCAAACTTACTTGAAATGGCCGCCCGCGAGCTGAGTAACCCGGGCTCAATCCATCCCCTGCTGCTTAGGTCTTTGCGGGTGGCGTACGAGAATGCCCAGCCCACACCTCCCGTGGATGTGGTATATACGGATGAGTGGGCGCCGATTGAATGGGTGACCAACAACATGGTTTTGAATTACGTTTTCTTTGGCGATATGGAGGTGTTACATTGATGCCCGGCTGGTTATTGAAGACCCTGCGTGTGCTTGTGACCGTGCTGGTGCCGGTGGCTCTGACGCTTGCCGCGGTGCGAGCAATGCTGAGCCCCTGGTATTTGGAATTTGAATACCGCAGCCCGTTATTCCCTGATGATTATTATGGCTTCACCATGCAAGAACGGCTGGATTATGGACGTGTGGCAGTGGAATACCTGGTGAATGATGCCGGGATTGAATTTTTGGGCGACCTGCGTTTTCCAGATGGGCAGGAAACCCCGCCGCCTTCCTGCGCCAGCATGGTTGATTGTAGGCTGATGTATAACGAGCGAGAGTTGGAACACATGCTGGATGTTAAAATCGTTGTGCAGGGGGCGTTGCGTGTGTGGGGTGTGGCTCTTTTCTTGCTGGCCGGATTGGGATTGTGGGCCTGGCGGGGCAAATGGCTGACGGATTATCTCCGGGCGGCTCAGCGTGGTGGCATGCTGACCATCATCTTAATTGGCGTGATTTTATTATTGGTATTGGTGGCATTTGGCTTTATCTTTGTTAATTTCCACCGGATTTTCTTTGCAGAAGGCACCTGGACTTTCTTATACAGCGATACGCTCATCCGCTTGTTCCCCGAACGCTTTTGGCGCGATACCTTCTTGATGGTCGGCGGCTTATCGGCTGCGCTGGGGTGGCTGGTGTGGTTTGTGCTAGGCCGGATCCAACGCCGCAATCACGGCTGAGCCTGGCTCGAGATTGTAAAACGGCGATTAAAAACAACATGCCTGGCTGGCCGGCCAGGCATGTTGTTTTTAATCGCACCTGTTAGGGAAGATCGCCCTTGACCAGGATCTCGTATTCGGCAGAGTTGATATCAAATCCATCGGGCAGGTAGACTGCCACTTCGTAGTCGGCGGTGGCATTGTTCACAATGTCATCGAAGATCCAGCCGTAATCGGTGGCAATGACCTGTCCAGAGGTCTTGTCATAGATCACTACAATGATGGTGGCGCCTGTTAGATCGCGGCCCGAGTTGTTGACGACCTTGCCAGCGAAGTTCAACTGGTAGCCATCGTAGTCGTTGGTTTCGCTGGCTTCGTCAGTAACGATGTCCACCACTTCGCTGTAGCTGGTGTAGGTCCAGTTCCAGTCGACCACCACGCGGTAGCTGTCGGCTGCATCATAGGTGCCGCTGGCATAGTTGACCGGCCCCCAGCCGTCGAAGTCGTAGGGCAGGGTTTCGCCCGGTGCCAGTGAGTACACTGGCAGGGAGAGCGATGCTGCGTCCAGGCACTTGCCGGCGGCATCGTACAGGCCAGCCACGAGCGAAACGTTCAGGTATTCGCTGCTGTTGTTGGTCACGGTGCCAACCAGGTGGAAGTTATCGTAAGCATCGATATAGCTGTAATGGTCTTCCGCCAGTGCCAGGTCATAGGTCTCGGCGGCATCTTCCACCTCAACATCCGTATAGAAGGTGTACTCGGTCAACGAAGCAGCCTGGTCTTCGGGGGCATCCAGGCTGATGCGGAAGGGGCCGCTGTCGCCCGGATCCAGGTAGCGGCGCATGGTGTAGGACGAGTCGGATGTCACGATGGATCCGGCATCGTCGAACAGGGCGGCTGAAAGGCCGTCGATAGAGATGGGTTGGCTGCCATTGTTGACCAGCTCGCCAGTCAGATAGATGTCATCGTAATCATCGACGACCATAGATACATTCTCGAAATCCACTGCGGCGCGTTCCAGGTCGGTGGTACCATTGCCAACCACCACTGCGCTGACTGTGTCAGCCGTGGGCAGGTCTTCATAGATCCACACATCAAAGGTGCTGATTTCTTCGGGCGCCAGCGACCATAGGTCGGCGTAGGCAGTTTCTTTGTAGAGAGAAGCCCCGTTGGCGTCCAGGATCTCTACCTCGATCTCAACATCATTGACGGCGCGAGCAGTATTGTTGCTGATCAGCCCTACAACGTGCCAGTCATCCCAAGAATCTTTGTAGCCGGTGACCTGAACGATATTGATCTGCCCAGCGACAATATTGGGGGCGGTTGCGCCGCTGGTCTCCGCAGTTGGTTCAACAGCCGGAGCTTCGGTGGGCGGAACAGCCGTGTCGGTGGGGGGGGGGGGAACCGGGGTGTTGGTGGGTGCCGGTGGCTGAGTGGGCGGCGGCGCCACGGTAGCTGTGGGTGCGGCGCTGCCACCGCAAGCCAGGATGCTGGCGACCAACATAAGAACAGCAAGGAAAAGTCCAATGCGCTTGTGTTTCATAAATCTTCTCTCCTTTGAAAATGAATGGTTTGTGGTTTGGCGTTTTTCCCAACTCTACAATAACATACCTAATTATAACGAATAATTGAGAATTGTCACGAGATTGCAATATTTAAATAGATCTGGGGCTGCCCAAAACGAGTTTTTGGAACAGCCCCAGACCGGCCCCCCAGCTTGTAAAGTGCGAATATTTATTTAGCCTTACCCTGGTTAGCCACCGCTTCGGCTGCTTTGCGCACCGCTTCGGCATCGCCGAGGTAGTAGCTCTTCACCGGGCGCAGATCGGCATCCAATTCATACACCAGGGGCACGCCCGTGGGAATGTTCAATTCGACAATGGCCTCGTCTGAAATGTTATCCAGGTACTTAACCAGGGCGCGCAGGCTGTTGCCGTGGGCTGTCACCAGCACACGCTGCCCCGATTTGACCGCCGGGGCGATCGTGGAGTGCCAATATGGCAGCATGCGGTTGACGGTGTCCTTCAGGCATTCGGTCCGTGGGGTCTCAGACTCGCTCAGGCTTGCATAGCGGCGGTCGAAGCGCGGGAGACGAGGATCGTCAAGGTCAAGCGCCGGCGGTTGGATATCATAGCTGCGCCGCCACTGCTTGACCTGCGCTTCGCCGTATTGAACTGCCATCTCGGCTTTGTTCAGGCCTTGCAGCGCGCCATAGTGCCGCTCGTTCAACTGCCATGCGCGCACCACCGGGATCCATTCCATTTCAAGCTCTTCCAAAGCGATCCACAAGGTTCTGATGGCGCGCTTGAGCACCGAGGTATAGGCAATATCAAATTGATAACCGCCCTCGCGCAGCAACCGCCCGCCTTCACGTGCCTCTTTGACTCCTTGTTCGGTCAGGTCAACATCGGTCCAGCCGGTGAAGCGGTTTTCAAGGTTCCAGGTGCTTTGTCCGTGACGAACGAGAACAAGTTTATATTTTGCTTCCATTAATTTACTCCTTCTTAATTCATATCCTTGATATACACCAAACGTCCCCCCACGATGTCTCGGGTTTACCGGAACAGGTTTCGTGGGGAGACGTTTGGAAGTTCTACTATTGGCGGGTGAACGCCATTGATTAGCGAATAGCCTGCTCGGTATCGGGGTCGAACAGGTGCATGTTGTTCATGTTGAAGACAACTTTGGACTTCTCGCCCATGATGGCCTTCGTGCGTGGGTCAACGCGTGCACAGAAATTGTGATCGCCAGCGGTGACGTAGAGGAAGATTTCATTGCCCATCAATTCAGCCACATCTACAATGCCCTCAACTTCCTGTGGGAACATGCCGGGGGGGCAGTAGTGTGGGTCCTGGATGTCTTCAGGGCGAATGCCCATGATGATCGACTTGTCCACGTAAGCAGCGTAAGCATCGTTGCGGTCAGCCGGAACTTCCAGCTTGAAGGAACCGCCATCCACGAAGAGCTTGCCATCGCCGCGCACCAGCTTGCCCTTGAAGAAGTTCATGGCGGGCGAACCGATGAAGCCGGCAACAAACAGGTTGTTGGGGCGGTCGTAGAGGGTCTGTGGGGTGTCAATCTGCTGCAAGATACCCTTGTTGATCACCGCGATGCGGGAGGCCATGGTCATAGCCTCGACCTGGTCGTGGGTCACGTAGATAAAGGTGGTCTGGAGCTGCTGGTGCAGCTTGCTGATGTTGGTGCGGGTTTCAACGCGCAGCTTGGCATCCAGGTTCGAGAGGGGTTCGTCGAACAAGAAAACCTTTGGCTCGCGTACGATGGCGCGTCCCACAGCAACACGCTGGCGCTGACCGCCAGAGAGCTGGCGTGGTTTGCGATCCAGCAAGTTGCCAATGCCCAGAATATCCGCGGCACTCTGCACCCGGCGTCTAATCTCCTCCTTGGGAGTCTTGCGGAGTTTGAGACCAAAAGCCATATTGTCATAAACGCTCATGTGAGGATAGAGCGCGTAAGACTGGAAAACCATTGCGATATCGCGATCTTTCGGAGCAACATCATTGACGACGCGATCGCCGATCAAGATTTTGCCCTCGCTGATTTCTTCCAGCCCGGCCAGGCAGCGCAGCGCCGTGGTTTTACCACAGCCCGACGGCCCAACCAATACCAGGAATTCTTTGTCCGCGATGTGGATGTTGAGGTCGTTGACGGCGATGACATCCCCAAAACGCTTGTAGACATGATCAAAAGTTACACTAGCCATAGATTTTCTCCTTTCAACGAGAATATAGTGATGTAATTATAGTCGCAGTATCCTAAAAATACAACCTTATGCAAGGCGATTTTTCTCGTTTATTGCTCGAATCATGCCTGGCGCCGGGGGATTGGGGTTCCTCACAAACGTTTTTCTCTTGTACCTTGCGAGTTTTGGCGGCAAGATATAGAATGATGGAACCTTTTTGTGGAGGCCGCATGTCAAATACCGATGACGACATCACCCCAATCCGTAAACAGTATTTAGAGATCAAACGCCAGTATCCCAATGCGATTGTCTTTTTCCGCCTGGGCGATTTCTACGAGACCTTTGACCAGGACGCGGAGATTGCATCTCGCGAGCTGGATATTGTGCTTACTTCGCGCAATGTTGCCAAGGGTGTGCGCATTCCCATGGCTGGCATTCCGCACCATGCGGTTGAGAACTACCTGGCGCGTTTAATTGAGGGCGGCTTCCATGTGGCCATTTGTGAACAAGTGGGTGACCAACCTGTAAAAGGTTTGTTCCCGCGTAAGGTGGTGCGGGTGGTCACGCCTGGTACACTGGTGGAGCCTGGTTTGCTGCCGGCTGACTCGAACAATTACCTGGCCAGCGTGGTGATCCAGGATGGACGGGCTGGGGTGGCCTATGTGGACATTACCACGGGTGAATTTGCCGTCACAGAACTGGATGGCGAAAATATTCATGCGGTGCTGCGGGCCGAACTGGTGCGCTTGCGCCCGGCTGAGACCCTGCATCCTGACCAGATGACGCTGCCGGAAGGCCTGCCAGGCCACACCACTGCCTGGCCAGCCTGGCGTTTTGAGCCTGGCCGCTGCCAGGAATCCTTGCTGCGACATTTTGCGGTTGCCTCGCTGGATGGGTTTGGCCTGCGAGAAATGGGCTTGGCCGTGCGCGCCGCTGGGGCCATCCCGCAGTATCTGGCTGAAACCCAGCCCACCTCGCTGCGACTCTTGACCCGCCTGAGCACCTACCACCTGTCAGAGTTCATGATCCTGGATGCCTCCACGCGCCGCAACTTAGAGCTCACAGAGACCATCCGGGGCGGCAACCTGCGTGGCTCGCTGTTAGGCGAGCTGGATTTTGCGATCACCCTGATGGGAAAGCGCCTGATGCGCCAGTGGGTTAGCAAGCCGCTGCTGGACGTGACCCAGGTGCGTCAACGCCAGGATGGGGTGGCTTACTTTCACGACCAGGGGCTGCTGAGGGCAGAGCTGCGCGCCGCCCTCAAACCATTAAATGACCTGGAACGGCTGACTACGCGTGTGGTTGGCGGCACGGCTCAGCCGCGTGACCTGGTGGCCTTGCGCAGCACCCTGCGCAGCCTGCCGGGAATTGCAGCCTTGTTTTCGGCCCAACCATCTGATGCTCTGACCCCCTTCTTATTGGGTTTTGAAGTGTGCGCCGATGAGCTGGCCTTGCTGGAAACGGCGATTGCTGACGACCCCCCGGCAACTTTGCAAAACGTGGGTATCTTCCGTTCTGGATACTCGGCCGAGTTGGATGGGGTGGTAGAGCGCTCGCGGCATGCTCGCGAGTGGATTGCCAACCTTGAGGCCGTGGAACGGGAGCGCACGGGGATCAAATCGTTGAAGGTAGGTTATAACAAGGTCTTTGGGTATTACATTGAGATCACCCATTCGAACACCGAGTTAGCCCCGGCCGAATACATTCGCAAACAAACCCTGGTGAATGCCGAGCGCTACATCACGCCAGAGATGAAAGAATACGAGACATTGGTGTTGAATGCTGAGGATCGCATTCACGAGATTGAAACGCGTCTCTTCCGCGAGTTGTGCGAGCGCCTGGCAACGGCTGCGGGCTGTTTGCTGGGCACTGCACACAGCCTGGCTGAGCTAGACGTGCTGGCGGCCCTGGCAGAAGCCGCTGCCTTGAACGGGTATGTGCGGCCCGAAGTGGTCGAAGAGGACGTGTTGGAGATCCATGAGGGGCGGCACCCGGTGGTGGAGCACACCCTGAGCAGTGAACGCTTTGTGCCCAACGAGACCATCTTTGAGCCAGATGAGCGCATCCGTATTCTCACCGGACCCAATATGTCGGGTAAATCCACTTTCCTGCGCCAGGTGGCTTTGATCGTGCTGATGGCGCAGATGGGCGGCTTTGTGCCGGCGGCCTCAGCCCGCATTGGCTTGATGGACCGCATCTTCACCCGCATCGGCGCACAAGATGAAATTCATTCGGGCCAGTCTACCTTTATGGTCGAAATGGTTGAGACCGCTAATATCCTCCACCATGCCACGCGACGCAGCCTGTTGATCTTGGATGAAATTGGCCGCGGAACCAGCACCTACGATGGTGTTTCGATTGCCTGGGCAGTGGTGGAGTATATTCATAATCATCCCGACCTGCGCGCCAAGACTTTGTTCGCCACCCATTATCATGAGCTGACCCAATTGGCCGATCTGCTGCCGGGTGTGCGCAATTACAATGTGGCAGTCAGCGAGACGGGCGGGCAGGTAGTTTTCTTGCACAAGATTATACCCGGTGGGGCCGATCGGTCGTACGGCATCCACGTGGGGCAGTTGGCTGGGCTGCCTAAGCCGGTGGTGCAGCGCGCAGAAGAAATCTTACGCCAGCTTGAAAAAAGTTCTGGTAAGGCAGTCAAGCTGGCTCCCGATCTGCCGCGCCAGATGGCCTTGTTCCCTGAGACCAACCCGCTGTTGGCTGAATTGAAGGTCTTGGATATTAACAGCCTTTCTCCAATTGAGGCCTTGAACAAGCTTTTTGAGTGGCAGAAAAAATTCTCCGGAAAATAGCGCAGTGCAGTCACCTATCAAAACCCTTATGTCTCAAGCGCTGAAAATGTGGTAAACTCATAAACTGTATGCGGTAGCAATATTTCGCTCACTAGTCCAGTTTCAATACTTCGCGATAGGAATCTCATGACCCGCTCACGTACAGATCAAATGGTAGCACGCTTGCGCGATATGCAGGCTGCTTCGCCCGATATCGAGGCCTCAGCAGTGGTCTCGGTGGATGGCTTGATCATGGCTTCGGCCCTTCCAGCAGATGTAGAAGAAGATCGTGTGTCGGCGATGTCGGCGGCTATGCTTAGCCTGGGCGAGCGCATCTCAATGGAATTGGGACGTGGCTCGTTGGAGCAGGTTTACATTAAGGGCGGCAACGGCTATGTGATTTTGACCGCAGTGGGCAGCGAAGCTGTGTTAACGGCCCTGGCACGCGAACAAGCCAAATTAGGGTTGATTTTTCTGGAAATGCGCCGCGCGGCTGAGGACTTGGCGCGTGTCGTGGGATGATCGCTGCTGGTTATGGATAAGTAAAGTACTCTAACGGTGGGGAGGTTGCCGGTAAACGGCCCTCCCCACCGCCTTTGTTTGAAGGAAAGTCTGTTTCTCTGAACTGCAAAACGATAAGGAGGCAGTATGACAACCAAGTACATCTTCTTTACCGGTGGGGTGGTGAGTTCGGTGGGCAAGGGGGTAACTGCTGCTGCCGTGGGACGTTTGCTGAAAGAACGCGGTTTTGCTGTTTCTGCGCAGAAGTTGGACCCATACATCAACGTGGATCCGGGCACCATGAGCCCTTACCAGCATGGTGAAGTTTATGTGCTCGACGACGGCGCCGAGACAGACCTGGACCTGGGCCATTATGAACGCTTTATTGATACCAGCCTGAACCGGGTTTGTAACATGACCACCGGGCAGGTGTATGCTGAGGTGATTGGCAAGGAGCGGCGTGGTGATTACCTGGGCGGCACGATTCAAGTAATTCCTCACATCACCAATGAAATCAAACGCCGTATTGCCCAGGTGGAGCGCGCCACCAATGCCGAAATTATCTTGATCGAGGTGGGCGGCACGGTGGGCGATATCGAATCACTGCCTTTCCTAGAAGCACTGCGCCAGATGCGCAGCGACGTCGGGCGTGAAAACACGCTTTACATCCACGTCACCTGGCTGCCGTACATCGGCGCCACCAACGAGCTGAAAACAAAACCAACCCAACACTCGGTGCGTGAGCTGCGTTCAATCGGTATCTCGCCCGATGTGATCGTAGCCCGTTCGGATCACCCAGTGGACGATGACCTGTGTGAAAAGATCGCCCTGTTTTGTGATGTCGAACGCCAGGCTGTGATCCCAATGGTCACCACGCCTTACCTTTACGAAGTGCCCTTGCTCTTAGAAAAAGCCGGCATTGGCGATTATTTGCTCAAGCGCCTGGGTCTAGAAGCCCGCCGCCAGCCGGATTGGAGCGGTTGGGAAAGCCTGCTGGAGCGGGTGCGCTCGCCAAAGCCGAGTGTGAAGGTGGCCTTGGTGGGTAAGTATGTGGAACTGCACGACGCTTACATGAGCGTGCGCGAAGCACTCAAGCATGCCGGCCTGGCTTTGGGCGTAGAGGTGGATATTGCCTGGGTGCACTCCGCTGAACTAGAGAAGGGCCGCGGAATGGACGCGATCAAAAATGCAGACGGCATTTTGGTTCCTGGCGGCTTTGGCAGCCGGGGGATTGAGGGCAAGCTGCAAGCCATCCGCTATGCGCGTGAAAATAAGGTGCCCTTTTTTGGCTTGTGCCTGGGAATGCAGTTGATGGTGGTGGATTTTGCCCGGCAGTGCCTGGGTGATGATGCCAATTCGACCGAATTCGACCGTTCGACTTCGCTGCCGGTGATCGACCTGATGCCCGACCAACGCAGCATTGCCGATATGGGCGGCACGATGCGCCTGGGGTTGTATCCCTGCCGCCTGGTGCCGGGCAGCCGCGCCGCCAATGCTTACGGTGTCCCCGAGGTGCAAGAGCGGCACCGGCATCGCTTTGAATTGAACAACACGTACCGCGATGTGTTACAGAAGCATGGCATGTCTTTCTCGGGTGTGTCGCCCGATGGGCGCCTGGTGGAAATTGCAGAACTGGTTGACCACCCCTTCATGCTGGCAACCCAATTCCACCCCGAATTTCTGTCGCGCCCCAATCGCCCGCACCCCTTATTCCTGGCCTTTTTGCAGGCCGTGAAGGAAAAAGCCGGGCAGGCTTAAGAATGTTGGATAAACATGGATGAACGCGGTAAAATATCCCCTGGTTGGATGACGCTTTCATCCGGCACCAATCCTTAGACAAACTCCGGTCAGCCGGGGAAACATTTTATAAAGAGAGAGGCTTAGCATGGAAACATTGATTGAATCAATCCTGGGGCGCGAAATCCTGGATTCCCGCGGCAACCCCACCGTGGAAGTTGAGGTGACCTTGATGGATGGCAGTTGGGGGCGTGCAGCTGTGCCCTCCGGTGCATCCACCGGTGTTCACGAAGCCCTGGAGCTTCGTGATGGCGACAAGAAACGCTACCTGGGCAAGGGCGTGACCAAGGCGGTCTCAAATGTGAATGACCTGATCGCGGAAGAGTTGGTCGGTTGGGAAGCCACTGACCAGCGCGGCATCGACGCCGCCCTGTTGGAGATCGATGGCACCGAGCATAAGTCTAAGCTGGGCGCCAATGCCATCTTGGGCACCAGCCTGGCGGTTGCCAAGGCGGCTGCCAATTCATTGGGCCTGCCGCTGTATCGTTACATTGGCGGCGTGTATGCTCATGTGCTGCCGGTTCCGATGTTAAACATCCTCAACGGTGGCGCTCACACTGGCTGGCAGTCCACCGATGCCCAAGAATTCATGGTCATGCCGTTGGGTGCGCCTAGCTTTGCCGAAGGCCTGCGCTGGGGAGCTGAGATCTACCATTCCCTTAAGTCCGTGCTCAAAGAGCGCGGTTATACCGCCCTGGTTGGCGATGAGGGCGGCTATGCCCCGGCCCTCAAGGCCAACTCAGAAGCCGTGGAAGTGATCCTGGCAGCCATCGAAAAAGCTGGCTACAAAGCTGGTGAGCAGATTGGCATTGCCCTGGATCCGGCTGCTTCAGAGTTCTATGAAGAAGAGACCAAGCTGTACAACCTGCGCAAAGAAGGCAAGAAGCTCACCGGTGAGCAGATGGTGGCTTTCTGGAAGAGTTGGGTGGATCAATACCCCATTGTTTCGATTGAAGACGGCCTGGCCCAGGATGACTGGGAAAGCTGGCAGTTGATGGTCAAAGAGATGGGCGATCGCATCCAGATCGTGGGCGACGACCTGCTGGTCACCAACCCCGAGCGCGTACGCCGCGCCATCAAAGATAAAGCCGCCAACGCACTGTTGGTCAAGCTCAACCAGATCGGCACCCTCACCGAGACGATTGAAGCCGTTGAAACCTGCCATCGGGCTGGCTGGCGCGCCGTCACCTCTCACCGCTCTGGCGAGACAGAAGACTCGACCATCGCCGACCTGGTGGTTGCCCTCAATATGGGCCAGATCAAGACCGGCGCCCCGGCACGTTCAGATCGGGTTGCCAAGTACAATCAGCT
>CAZWFQ010000002.1:0-6261 GCA_964633225.1 uncultured Anaerolineaceae bacterium | reverse complement strand
GGTTCTTCTTCAACCGGGATCGCTCGCAAGGCATCGTCCATCGTCAGGTTCTCCCGGCGCATGCCGGGGGCGGGTGTGCCACAGTAGGGGCACAAATTCCAAGAGAGTTCCATCAGCTTGCTGCACTGGTGGCAGGGTTTCTTGAGCTTGGTGTGGCAGTTGGGGCAGATGGTCCAGGCTTCTTTAATGTGTCGCCCGCAGCCAGGGCAGAGTGGGCTTTCTTCAATGGCATGCAGCAGGGCTTCCTCTTCAAGCGTTTGCTGGTATTCTTCGTCCAGGGTGCGCGCGGGGCGCAAGATCAAGTAGATCACAATGCCAGGCAAGAAGAGCAGCGCTACAACGATAATTGCCAGGAAGCGGATGAGCGGGTCGCGGGCACGGCGGCGGATGTCGCGATAAGTCCAGATGACCAGGCTGACCCAGAGGGTTGCCAGGAAAGCAGCTCCCCAGGCAGCCAGGCCGAGCAGGATGTTGTTGATGGTTAGGGGATCGATCGTCATAGCATGATTATAGCCGAGAATCGAGATTTGGATTCGGGCAACCGGGAGCAGATGACCTCGATGAATGCAAACGACAATACATACCGTATCACAGATCTGGAAGAATCAGAGCGACCGAGGGAACGCCTGGCCCACCTGGGCCCGCAGGCCTTGTCTAACGCTGAGCTCCTGGCAATCTTGCTGCGGGTGGGGGTGCCCGGGGAGAATTCTGTGCAGGTGGGGCAGCGCCTTTTGCAGAGTCTGGGCGGCATCAGTGGATTGCACCGCGCTTCGTTTGACGAAGTTTGTGCCCAACACGGCATTGGCCCGGCAAAGGCTGCTCAAATCAAAGCGGCGATCGAATTGGGCCGCCGCCTGACCCTGGAATCGCCTGAGGAGCGCCCGGTGGTGCACAGCCCGGCGGATGCCGCGGCCCTGGTGCAGTATGAGATGAGCGCCCTGGAACAAGAAGAGCTGAGGGCGATGCTGCTTGACACGCGCAATCGCGTGCAAGATGTGGTGACCATCTACCGCGGTTCGGTTAATTCTTCACAGGTGCGCATCGGCGAGGTCTTTAAGGCCGCTGTCCGGCGTAATGCCGTCAACCTGATTGTGATCCACAATCATCCTTCGGGAGATCCCACCCCCAGCCCCGATGACGTAGCACTGACCCGGGCTTTGGTTCAGGCAGGGAAGTTGTTGGATGTGGATGTGCTCGACCACCTTGTGATTGGGCAGGGGCGTTTTGTATCGCTCAAAGAGCGAGGATTGGGGTTTAGCTCGCCAGCGGGCGGCTAACCCGTGGAGCGTACCCAAAACGAGCCGAATTCGCCGCTGGCGGTTTGCCACTCGCTCTGCACATCATCTACACGGGCCGCGGGCGGGCCTTGCCATAGGGCAGCGAGCAGACCCTCCAGGCGCGGGCGTGGTCCTTCGGCGATCACCTCCACGCTGCCATCTCGGCGGTTGCGCACCCAGCCCAGTAGGCCAAAGACTCCAGCTTGCTCACTGACAAAATAGCGGAAACTGACGCCCTGCACACGCCCCAAGACGATGGCGTGCAGGCGGACGTGACCAGAAATGGGGATGTCATTCATGCTGGTTGCTTGATTCCTGCTTATGAAACGCGCTCTGCGGGGATCTTTGCGGCGCGCCGGGTTGCCAGGTTTGCCAGGGTCATGATAAATGGGGCCAGCAGGGCCAGGCCGATCAGGATCAGCCAGGGCAGCAAGTTTTCAAAAGCCGCCAACAGCACATCTTCGCCCAATGTGGCCCGCCGCCAATCTCTTTCAAGCTCACTCAGGGTAAGCCCGGTAGATTCTAGCGGGGCCTGCTCGCAGCCTTGCCCATCTGCATAGCTTTTCACGATGGCCTGTAATCCAGATGGGCCATATTCTTGGAACAGGTAGCTGACAAAAGAATTTGCTTCAGCGTAGGCCAGGTAAACGGTTTGATCGCTGGGGAAACGCTGGCACAGGTACGAAAGGGGGACCAGGCTGTCTTTTTCGACGGCATTCTGCAAGATGACGTAGTATTCGGGGTTGGGGCGCAGCTCATTATAAGAGGCCATCCCTTCCTTAAGCCAGGTGGGCAGGCCATAATAATCCGGCCCAATCGCCTGGTACATCAGGATATGCATCAACTCGTGGGGTATCTGGCGGTCGATCTCGCTTTTTTGGCTGGGGCCTGGGGGCAGGGTGACCACCATAGTATACAGTTCGGGGTCGGCATGCCCGGCAATCCAGTCTAGCCCACCCAAAAGCAAGGTGGACTGCATTTCTTTGCCGCTGGCATACACGTAAATGTCAATCCGCCGGTCTTGGTTTGCCAGTTGGATGAACTTGCCTGCCCGTTCGAGCCCTTTTTGGGCGGCATTGAGCACATCTTGGGCAAAGCTGATCTCGCCATCATACCAATGAACGCTGAAGGGGGGGCTGTCGAGGGTTTGCCAGGTAAAGCGGTTGTCTTCGTAAACGAAGGTGTAGGTTTCGCTGTTATAGGCTTCTGCGCCTGCAGGCTGCAGGCGGTACCAATACTCGATGGTTGAAAAGGCGCGCAGTGGTTGGCTGCTCAGGTCATGCGTATAGGTGAGCTCTCCTGGCAGCAGGGTGGCGTCGCCGACGATCGCCTGGCTCTCGCCCTGGCCGCGCAGAAAGACCTGGGCGCTCTCGAGCGCCAGGTCGAGCGGGACCTGCGCGCGAAAATTAACCTGCCCGCCAAAGGTATATGCCACCACAGAGTCACTCACCTGGGGTAGATGGGCAGCGCGTCCGGCGTTTGTGCCCCCAAGCAGGGCAGCCAGGCAGAGCAGCAGGATCAGCCAACGGCGCATAGACAGACGGCGCATAGACAAGCGGCGCATAATCAGGCTCCTAAAATGGCCAGCAGTGGGGTCAAGGTAAGGGGACTTAATAGCGTGGTGACAAAGACCACAGTCGTCACAAAGGATGGCTCTGTATCGAACTCCGTCGCGAGGACAGTCGTCATTACTGCTGCTGGCATAGCTGATTCTAGCACAACTGCTTGATATGCGGGGCCATTCAGCCCCATCCAGCGGCTCAATCCAATTGCCAACAGCGGGGCAGCCAAAAGGCGCATGGCGCTAGCCAGTCCCAGGGCCTTGAACTGCCCGTCCCAGCGCACGGCATGCAGTTGGAGCCCAAGTAAGACCAGCATGGCCGGGATGGTGGCATCTGCTACGAGCGCCACGCTGCGGTCAATGGCGTTGGGGAGCTGCCATTTGAATTGCAAGAAAAGCAGCCCTGCTGCCAGGGCATAGGTGGTGGGCAGCTTTAGCAATCCTTGTAGGGCCTGCAGTAGGCTGCGCGTGCCAGAGGATGCGATCAGCACGCCCAGGGTGTTGGTGAGCATCAGGGTGGTGACAAAGAACAGGCTGGCGTGGGCCAGGGCTGCCTCTCCAAAGGCAAACATGGTCAGGGGTAAGCCAAAATTGCCGGCATTCATGAACATGGCAAGCAGCAAAACGGCATTCATCAACCGTCCATCGATGCGCAGGATGCGCCCACCCGCCCAGGTCAGCAGTCCAATCAAGAGGGTCGAAAGACCTGCCAAGCCCACGGTGCGCAAAATATCATTCCCACTCAACTGGCTGTGAGAAAGCAGTTTGAAAACCAAGACCGGGCTGAAAATATAAAAGATCACCTGAGAAAGCGGGCGGGGCGATGTCTTGACCAGGTGGCCAAGGGCATAGCCAAACCCTGCGATCAGGATGATCGGCAGCAAGTTGTTCAGGAAAAGGTTAACCAGGTCGAACAGGTAGTGCAGGTCGGTCAAACCTCGTCATCCTCATCGAACAGCTCATCCAGGTAAGCCTCTTCGATGTCGTCGTCGAGGTCATCCGCCTCATCGAGCAGGTCCTCATCCTCATCTTCATCCGGCTGATCATCGCCGTCAAGCTCATCGATCGCTGCAAATCCCTGGGCCCCTTCGGTAAAGGCCAGGTTTTCTATGGCTTGCTCGATGAGTTGAGCTTCATCGTCATCGTGAGTGCGGTTGAGCATCCGCTGCAACCGGACGGCAATTCCCTCGCCGCCAATCTGTGATAGTGACCAGATAGCTGCGGCGCGCACGTCTGAATCGGGGTCCTCGAGCAGGTCCAGCAGGTGTTTGCCAGCCTGTGCGATTTCCAATTCGCCTGCTGCGGCGGCAGCCTCGGCCCGAACCAGGGGATGACTGTGGTCCAGCATGCTCAAAACCTGGGGATTCCATCGTTCATCGGCTGAACGTCCCATGGCTAACAGGGCAGAGATCAACCAGTCGCTGTCGCCGCTGGTAAAGGCCTTCTCGATCATAGGGGGCAGTTCATCCCGAGAAGAGAAACCAAGTGCCTCAAGAGCGTGGCGGCGCACCAGTACTTCGCTGTCGTTGCGATAGGCGTTCAGCAGGCTTTCTTCCACCCGGTGCCAGGTGGTGTGCTGAAGCTCTTCCACTTCGCCCATGTAAATGAAGGCCCCCAAGGCAGATGCGGCCGCGGCGCGCACCTCTGTGCTGCGGTCTTGTGCGAGAATATGGATGAAGGTGGGCACCAGATCTTTCAGTTCGTACTCCCCCAAGATGCGGATCGCCAGCCGGCGCACGCCAGGTTCACTGTCGCTGAGCGCCAGGCGGCACACCTCTTCGAATGCAAGCAAATCCTCGGCCGTGTTCAGGTCTTCCAGGTCTTCCATCACGGCCTGGCGGCGTTTTGCTGAAACTTGAGGCCAGGCCTTTTTGAGCAGCTCGACATCGGCCGTGATGATATCCGAAAGACGGTACAGGTAGCGCGGGTGAAAAGGAACGCTTTCGTCCAGCAAGGCGTCTACTAAATTTTGAAAGGGAATTTCGTTAGGGTTGGTCATATGACTTTTTAAGGTAAGGTGATGGGATTGATAAAATCCTGTAAGTTGACATATAAAAGCAGTAAGATGAGCAGGCCCAGGCTAATGGCATTGACCCACACCTCGTATTCGGGCGGGATGCGCTTGCGCAGCACAAGCTCTGGCAAGACAAACATAATGCGTCCGCCATCCAGAGCGGGAATGGGCAGCAGGTTGAGCAGGCCCAGCGAGACCGTGATGCTGGTAAAGAAGCCTAGCACATTAATAATGGTCGGCAAGCCGGCAATTGGCTCGCTGCGAGCCTGGGCATACATATCGTACATGCCTTTGAAGCCCACCAGGCGGCCCTGTTCGGCAGGAATTGTGCCGCGAATGGCCTGCCCCACAAATGTGAGCAGGGCACGGCAGTGATCGACCGTGGCACTCAGGCCTTTGGGCAGGGCACTGAAGAAGCTGATGGGCGTGGTGGGGTTGGTCATTAGGATGCCCATGGCGCCCTCGCCTTCTGGCGGGTTTGCGCGGGGAATCAGGCTGACGGTGGTGGACTGCCCCTCGCGCTCATAAACCACGGTGATGGGCTCGCCCACGTGTGCCCTGATGACATCCGATAATTTCTGCTGGCCGTCGATGAACACATCGTTGACCTGTAGGATCAGGTCGCCGGGCCGGATGCCGGCTTGTTCAGCCGGAGAATTTACGCTTACATCGCGGATCAGCACTTTATCTGCAACCGGTACACCGATGAGTTGGAAGATGACCGCGTAGAGGATCACCGCGGTGATCAGGTTCATCAAAGGCCCGGCTGCGGTAATGGCAATGCGTTTCCAGGGGCTGGCATTCATCACGCTGCCCGGGACGGTGGGGTCGGCTTCGCCCTTCAGACGCACAAAACCACCAAAAGGCAGCCAGTTGAGGGAGTATTTGGTGCCGCCTCTTTCAAAGAGCGTGACGGCGCGCGGCGGAAAGCCGATGCCAAATTCCTCGACATCGACCTTGCATAAGCGTGCCACCACAAAATGGCCCAGTTCATGCAATAAAATAAGCACCCCAAGCGCAAGGACAAACTCGAGGATCGATTGAGCAGTTCCGAGGATAGATTGTATGTTCATAGCGCCCCGATTATATCCTGCGCGGCGCGAATGGGGTAGGCGCGCGAGCCCAATTTAATGAAATTCTGATATCAAGTGAGCTGGGCCGCCTGGGCGGGCTGCGCGCACCTGGGTCACGCCTTCGATCTGCTCCAGGCGGGCGATCACCTCGGCCGATGCCTCTTCCAGGCAGATCACATGCACATTGGGGCCGGCATCGATGGTGTAGCAGACCGGCAGACCGGCTGCGCGCCAGTCTTGCACGGCTTGCATGATCGCCAGTGTGGCGGGCTGCCAGTAAAGCAGGGGCGGGGTGGATGTGATCATGATGGCGTGCATCAGGTTGCTGTCGAGTTC
>CAZWFQ010000001.1:0-227930 GCA_964633225.1 uncultured Anaerolineaceae bacterium | reverse complement strand
GCCCATCCGCCACAGTATCCAGGTTATCGACCACCAACAAGGTTGGGTGCTCAGCCAGGCGCCGGGTAATGGCAGCCTGTTTTTCAGGTGTAGGCAAATTTGCCCATTGTGCCGATCCCAGGTCTTGGGCAATGCCATCTAACAACGCTTCAGGGGTCAAGATGGGTCGCACAGCCACCTGGTTTTCGCCAGCAGCAGCAGCCCGCGTAGACGCGCGGACGGCAGTTTGCCAGACCAAGACGGCAAACATACCACTGCGCAGTGCCCATCGCGCCGCCTCTCTCCCCATGGCCGTCTTGCCAATTCCGCACGCCCCGTCCAACACAATCACTCCTGGGCCGTTCTGGTCAGCTAAGCGCTCCAGCAAGCCGGCTAAAAGGCTATCCCGGCCAAACAGGCGGCTATACGATGGCGGCGGCAGGGCCTGGTGCCAGGCCTCAATCGCGGCGGTCTCTTGTTGACGCAGCATGGCAGCTAAAACTTGTAGCGCGTGTTGGCGCTCACGATAAAACTGGCGTTTTCCAACCCCCAATAACTCCTCAAAGATCTCTTTGGGAGGTAGCCCCTTACGATACAACGAATCGAGCAGTATATAAGCTCGTCCCTGAGAGCTTTCTGCGGCCACAGTGCTGACCGGACGCAGCGCATCCAGGGCCGCAGCTAATACGGCCTGCACACGATTTCCCACCTGCCCGCCAGGTGCACGGTAAACAATTTGCCAGCGGGCTAGCGGCGAAGCCGCTAATTGGGCCAGGTCATTGTACGCAGGCAGGGCTGTTTCTAGTATTGCCAGGGTCTCAGCCTGGCTAGGCGCTTGCGAATGAAACTCGGCCATTCATCCCTGATTTGCAACGATACTGTCATTAAGTATAACCGAAAGTATCCGGCCGCGCATAAGAATGTCTCAATATTGGGACATCTTCTCGCTTACAGTATTGTATGTAACAAACGAATACGGCCTTCTACCCACCTAAAAGCCAGTAAAGCACCTCTACCAAAACTTGCGCCAACAAAATCTTGAATATCAAAGCCACCGGATAAAGGCTGGCATACGAAATCGCCGGCAGATCAGTTTCGGTCTGGGCGTTGGCGGTCCCCAGGCCAGGCGGGTTGGTCATACAGGCACAGATCGCTCCCATCGTTGCCAGGGTGTTCATGTGGTACACCCGCTCCATCAAAAAGATGCCTACCGCGGCCGAACTGATCGTCACAACCGCCCCAGCCAGCAATAACTGCCAACCCTGGGTTTGCAGGATCGAAACAAACTGCGAGCCAGCCTTGCTGCCAGCCCCAGCCAGGAAGAGCATCAAGCCCAGCTCTCGCACCAGGTTGCGGGCAGCCCTGGGAACGTACATGCGGAAGGGGCCAATTTTACCAAAATGCCCAATGATCAGGCTGACGATGAATGCCCCCCCTGCCATCCCCAATTTCACCGTCATCCCGTTCGGTAAGTTGACCGGTATACTCCCCAGCAAGACACCCAATACCAGGCCAATCAAGAAAGACACCATGTTGGTCTCTTCGGCCCTGCGCGGTGAACCCTGCACGATCTTTACAAAATCTTCCACCGCCCCCCGGTCGCCAACCACGCGGATATTGTCGCCAATCTCAAGGGTTGCGTTCCCATCCGGGGGAATCTCAACTCCCTGGCGACGAATGCGGGTGACCACCACGGTATAGCGCTCAAACAAGCGCATGTCTGCCAGCGATTTGCTGGAGAGCGACTCTTCCATTACATCCGCATCCATGCTCAACACATTGGTGTTGACATCCATGCGCTCTTTTGTCTCTTCACCTAACACCAGGCACATCTTGTCCAGCTCATCTGCTGGGCCCACCACCATCACCACATCGCCAATATTCAAAACCTGCTGGGCCGAAGCAGTGAAAACTTGATCGCCGCGCTTGATGCGCGAGATATTGGCATGCGCCATGCGATGTGGATTGACTTCGCTGACCGTTTTGCCCTGGCAATTGGGATTGGTTACCTTGAACTGGCGCACTTCAAGCCCGGGGGATTCGGCCTGGCGTTCTTGCATCCAACGGGCTTCTTCAGAGCGCAAGCTGCGGCCTAAGAGCCGGGGCAAGAACTGAACAAGGAGCACAATTCCGATAATGCTAAAAGGGTAAGCGACCCCATAGCCCACCGAAACCGCCGTATTCGTGCCAACGGCAAGGCGATCCACCACATCCACCGCCGCCGCCAGGCCGGGGGTACAAGTCAGAGCGCCCGTATATAACCCGGCTGCCAGATCATAAGGCAGGTGAAGCAGGTAAGCCAACCCCACCGTCACCACGGCGCCCGTCCCCACAGTGATCAAAGCAATGATCACATACTGGATACCATGGCTTCTGAAAGTACGGAAAAAACGAGGCCCGGCTGCAATCCCCACAGAATAGACAAACAGCAGCAAACCAAGATCCATCACATCCTGCGGCACCCGCAGGCCAAAATGACCAAAGATCAACGCAGCGAACAACACACCGGCTGTTCCCAAAGACAATCCTCGCCACGACCATTGACCAATCCACGAGCCTATCGCCAGGATTGCAAACAGCACGAGCATCTCTTCCAGCACAATATTTGGCATAGATGGATTATAGCATTACAAACCCAAATAAGAATTGACTTTAAGCAGATTTGCTATAAAATTCTAGTATCCAAACCAGAGATCACTGCTTCAGAAAAAAAAAAAGGATGTGAGCACTATGAGCCTGCATTACGATGAAAAGGGAAAGTTTTTCACCGATTATGTCACCAAAGAACCGGTTGACACCATCATCCAAACCAGTCTGCATACCATCTATGGGCGTATTTACGTGCGCGCAGACGAACGCGTCAGTGATCTCCTGAACCGCAGCGAGGCCTTTCTGGCTGTGACAGATGTTCAGATCAAGAACCAGGCAGGGGAAACGTTATTCGAGTCAGAATTCTTGGCGATCAACCGCCAGGAGATCATTTGGATCATTCCCAAAGATGAGCGCGAACCCAACATCGAGGAGGGCAAGCTATGACCGCGCAGCCCCCCACCGCCCCGCGTCCAGAAGATATCTCTAAGCTTAAAGGACACCTGGTTAACACCGTCAACCAGCAATTGACCCAGGCGAGCGTCCCGGCCGAAAATCGTCCCCAGGTCATTGAAGAAATGCTGACCCGTTTCTGCCAGCAGTCGCGCATCAACCTATCAGAACCTCTGCGCACCCAGGTTTTTGAGGACGTGCGCGACGAAGTATTGGGGTTTGGCCCCATCCAGAAGCTTTTAGATGAAGAAAGTGTCTCTGAAGTGATGGTCAATGGCCCCAAGAGCGTCTATGTTGAGCGCAAAGGGAAGGTGACCAAATCGGACGTAACGTTTGACGATGACGCTCACGTGATGCGCATCATCAACAAGATCATTGCCCCGATGGGCCGGCGGGTAGATGTTGATAGCCCCACGGTAGATGCCCGCCTGCCAGATGGCTCGCGTGTCAATGCCGTCATTCCCCCCGTAGCCCTTGATGGTCCCAACATCACCATCCGCAAATTCGGCAAAGGCAAGCTGACTATCGAACAGTTGATCGAATACAAATCCATCACTGCCCAGATGGCTGAATTCTTGCGCGCCTGCGTGGTTGCCAAGTTGAACATCGTCATCTCTGGCGGCACTGGCTCAGGCAAGACCACCCTGCTCAACGTGCTCTCGAGCTTTATCCCCGAGGAAGACCGCATCATCACCATTGAAGACGCCGCCGAGCTGCGCTTAGATCAGGACCACGTAGTGCGGCTGGAAACCAAACCAGCCAACCTGGAGGGCAAAGGCCTTGTGACCACGCGCGACCTGGTGCGCAACTCGCTGCGTATGCGCCCAGAGCGCATTGTGGTTGGCGAATGCCGCGGCGGCGAAACATTAGATATGCTGCAAGCCATGAACACCGGTCACGATGGCTCGCTGACCACCCTGCATGCCAATACCCCCCGCGATGCGCTCTCGCGCCTGGAAACAATGACGATGATGTCAGGCATGGATCTGCCCTTGCGCGTCATCCGCGAGCAGATCGCATCAGCCATTGACCTGATCGTGCAGCAGTCGCGCATGCGCGATGGCACCCGCAAGGTCACCGCCATCACCGAAGTCGCCGGGATGGAAGGTGAGACGGTTATTCTGACGGACATCTTTAAATTTGAGCAGACTGGGCTCACCCAGGATGGGAAAGTGCTGGGGGATTTGAAACCTTCTGGCATTCGCCCCATGTTCAGCCCGCGCCTGGAGGCGGCTGGTTTTAAGCTGGGGCCCGAGGTTTTCGGCGCCAGCGTAGCCGATATCCTGGCTGCCAACCGGCGAAGAAAGTAACCGATCCGGTTGTTTCAGATAAAATAAGCGGGGCTATCCCAAAATAGTATTTGGGACAGCCCCGCTGTTAGGTTAGATTATGCAGGTATCTTAATAACGGCGCGTGCCGCCACCGCCGCCACTGCGTCGTTGGCGATCACCACCACCCGGCCCGCCGCGGCCACCACTACCACCACGTCCACCACCGTAGCCGCCTCTACCATATCCACCGCCGCCGCCACCGCCGCCACCGTATCCACCGCTGGGGCGTTCTTCGCGCGGCTTGGCCATGTTGACCTTAAGCTCACGATCGTCCATATTATATGCATTGAACATCGAGATCGCCTTTTGCGCCTCGGCCAATGTATTCATGCCCACAAACGCGAAACCGCGCGATGCACCTGAGTCCCGGTCGCGGATGATCGCTACTGAAACTACCGTACCGGCCTGGGCAAATAAAGATTGCAACTGCTCTTCGGTGGTTGAGAATGACAGATTCCCTACATACAGCTTGACTTCCATGTTTTCTTCCTCTCTTCGTCTTGGTAAAAACTGGATAAAAAAAATTTGCCACCAGCCTCAAAGGAATCTGACAGCAAAACCACGCTTACGCACCTTCTGGTCAAATTCAATATATCACACCCTGACTGAAGCGTCAACTTAATTTGATACAATAGGCCCTGGAGAGCACTCTATGAGCTTGCGTACGTATCTTGACCAACTGGAACAGCGCAGAGAACTACTGCACATCCGTCCACCTGCCTCACCTAGTTTTGAAATTGCAGGACTGCTAAAGCAGCTTGAACCGCGTCCTTTGCTCTTTGAACAGGTCACTGGCAGCCCTTTCCGTGTGATCGGCAACCTGTTGTGCTCAAAAGCCAGTTTCGCCGACTACCTGGGGATTCCGATCGAACAAATCATCCCCCGCATCGTCCAGGCCATTCAATCTCCTTGTGCTTACAGGCGCGTCAGCCAGGCCCCCTGCCAGGAAGTGACCATTGAGCAGCCCGATCTGGACGGCCTGCCCATCTTACGGCACTGCCTGGAAGACGGCGGCCCTTACATCAGCTCAGGCGTGGTCATTGCCCGCCACCCCCAGCATGGTCAAAATATGGATTTCCACCGCCTGATGCAGATTTCGCCCACCGAGATGGCTGTGCGCGTGGTCAAAGGCCGCCATTTCGATGCTTACCTGAACGAGATGGGGGCGGTAGACGTGGCAGTTTGCATTGGGTGCGCCCCAACCGTGCTGGTCGCAGCGGCCACATCGGTGGCGCTGGGCGTGAACGAGATGGAGATTGCCAACGCGCTACAACCTCTACCAGTGGTCAAGGCTCTAACGGTGGATGTGGATGTGCCCGCCGAAACCGAATTCGTGCTCGAAGGCACCGTTTACCGCGGCCGACGGCATGCCGAAGGCCCCTTTGTAGACCTGACCGAGACTTACGATGTAGTCCGCCAGGAGCCGGTCTTCGTGGTCAAAACGATCACCCACCGTCGAGATGCCATCTGGCAGGCCCTCTTGCCGGGTGCGCTGGAGCATAAACTGCTGATGGGCATGCCGCGGGAGCCCACCATCTTCCAGGCAGTCAACCGGGTAGTCAAGTGCCTGGATGTGAACGTCAACCCGGGTGGATGTTCGTGGCTGCACGCCATCGTCCAGATCGATAAACAAGCCGAAGATGATGGCCTCAAAGCCATCCAGGCCGCCTTCAATGGGCACCGCTCTTGCAAACATGTTTTTGTGGTTGATAAGGATATCAACATCTATGACCCATTGGATGTGGAATGGGCCATGGCCACCCGCTTCCAGGGTGACGTGGGCCTGACCATCAGAGAGAAGGAGCAAGGCTCCAGCCTGGATCCCAGCTCTGAACCGGGTACGCATCTGACCACCAAATTGGGCTTCGACCTGACCCATCCGCTCGAGACGCAGGGAAAATCCTTCGCCAAGGCTGTCTTCCCGGCGGTGGATGTCAAAAAGTTTTTACAAGGGTTCGACAACCAGGACTGATCTGATGATGCACCTGACCCCCGAAGAAAATGCCATGCTTCAAGGCCAGAACGGCCGCGCAGCGCAGAAAGCCATGCAGATCCTCACCGCATTGGGGAGCATCTACGGCGCCGAGCACCTGATCCCGGTCAATTCGGTGCAGATCGCCGGGGTCAGTTACGATAACCTGGGCGAGGCTGGGTTGCAGTTCTTGCTAGAAATGGCCGAGGGCGGGGGCCAGGTGCGCGCCTTCACCACCCTCAATCCGGCTGGCATGGATACCGAAAACTGGCAAAGCCTGGGCATCTCAGCCGATTTTGCCAAGAAACAACAGCGCGTGCTGGATGCCTTTGCCCGCATGGGGGTCACCACCACCTGCACCTGCACCCCTTACCTGGTGGGCAACCTGCCGCACTTCGGGGAACACATTGCCTGGTCTGAGAGCAGTGCGGTGTGTTACGCCAACGCCGTTTTAGGGGCGCGCAGCAACCGCGAGGGCGGGCCCAGCGCACTGGCGGCAGCCCTCACCGGGCGGGTGCCAGCTTACGGCTACCACCTGGAAGCTGAACGCCGGCCCAGGCTGACGGTGAACGTGCAGGCCCGGGTGGCACAAACTTATGAATTCGGCGCCCTGGGGCGGGTCATCGGCGAACATATTGAAGCCAGCAAAGCCGTGCCCTACCTGTGCGGGCTGGCTGCCGCGCCTCTGGAAGGGTTAAAATCCTTCTGCGCCAGCCTGGCAACTTACGGCGGCGCCGCACTATTTCATATTAAAGGCATCACGCCTGAAGCCGGTCTCTACCCCCCGCCGACCGAATCCATCACCATCACCCAGGCCGCACTCGATGGCGCGGTGAGGGCATTGAATGATGCCGACCCTGCGGAGGTGGATTTTGTCAGCCTGGGCTGCCCGCACCTCAGCCTGCCCGAAGTGCGCCGCATTGCAGAACTGCTGCAAGGGCAACAGGTGGCAAGAGAATTCTGGATCACCACGGCCCGCCCGGTCAAGCAGATGGCAGACCGCATGGGCTATACGCAGGTGATCGAGGCGGCTGGAGCCAAGATGGCCGCCGATACCTGCTGCGTGGTGGCCCCCATCAAAGGCCGCTTCACCGCCCTGGCAACTGACAGTGCCAAGGCCTGCTATTACGCCTCCGCCAAGAACAAGTTCAAGACACTCTATTTACCCTTCGAAGAGGTGGTTGGCCTGGCCTTAAAACCTCGTCAATAAGCTGCCTGTGCCGCAGCCACACCCACCCCCGGTAGAAAAACGTTGTAGCCGCAGGCGCGCAGGGCCGTCTCGATGGCACTGTAGGTGGCGAGGATATCGCCCAACGTGGCGGCGCCCATATGCCCAATACGGAAATAATTGGCCTTAATGGCTGGGTGCAAGCCGCCCGCCAGGGTCACGCCGGCCTTTGAAACCTGGGCCAGGAACTCAGGCCCCTGGATGCTCGCAGGGTAGCGCGGCGCCGAGAGCGTATGCGCCGCCAAATCGGGCTGCAGCGGCACCTGCTTTAACCCCAGGGCGGCCATGGCTGCCTGGCTGGCCCGGCCTAAAGCCACATGCCGCTCAAAGCGGGCCGGCAGGCCCTCTTCTAAGATCAACCCCAGGCTGGCATTGAGGGCCCAAACCAGGTTAACCGCCGGCGTGCCAAAGTAAGCCGCCTGGCGGGCTTCATAGGCCTGCATCACCGGCAGCCAATGGGTCCAATCGGCATAATAATTCTGCACCAGGGTCTTACGCCGCTTAAAAGCCTCCAACGCCCGCGGCCCAGCCACCAACAAGGCCAGGCCAGGCGGCACACCGATGGCCTTCTGCGAGGCGGTCAGGGCCAGGTCTATACCCCAATCATCCATGCGCAGCGCTTCGCCAGCCAGCGAACACACGCCATCGACGACCACCAGGGCTCCGTATTGGCGCGCCAGCCCAGCCAGGCCCTGCACATCGGCCAGCACAGCCGTTGAGGTATCTACATGCGTGATGGTCACCAGCTTATATTCCGCCTGGCGCAGGGCCGCTTCTACATCTTCCAGGGCCGGCTGCCCACCTACCGCAGCCCCCACCTGGGTTACCTGGGCCCCATAGCGTTCCAGCAGGGCAGCAAAGCGATCGCTGAAGTAGCCGGTGTTGACCACCAGGGCCCGATCGCCCGGCTCCACCAGGTTGGCCCCGGCACAGTCCATTGCCAGGGTGCCCGAGCCAGCCAGCACAAAGGGCTGGCCCTGGGGCGAGAGGAAAACCTGGCGCAAACGCTCCAGCGCTTGCCCAAAGGCTGCGATAAAATTGGCCGCCACGTGGCTGGTGGTAGGCGCCCCCAAGGCCGAGAGCACAGCCGGCTCAAATTCGATCGGGCCGGGGATCATGAGCAGTTTTCGGTCTTTCATGAGATACCCTTCCAAAGAAGCAGGGAGCGATGACCATGCATGGTCATCGCTCCCGAAAGATGCGCTAGCGACACTTAACGTGAGATGAACGGCAAGAAGATGAAACTTTCGTTGGGCCGGACGATCACGGTCAACGTGAGCGTATCCACGCCGCCGTCATCATCCGTCAACGTGATCTCAACCGTGTAGGTTCCAGCCGTAGCATAGGTGTGGTTCAGGGCGAAGGTTCTCGCACCAGCCGCCAGGTCAAGCTGATCGGTGTTGCCATCATCCCAAACCACATCCACCACAAAGGTATCCAGGGGGCTGGGGTCGGTGAACGCACCAGACAGGTTGACCGGTGCGCCAAGGTCTACCGCCTGGTTGGCGATGGTTCCTAACACAGGCGCAACATTGGCGATCGTCACCAGAAGGGTGGCCTCGCCCACATCATGATTGACGTTTTCGACGCTCAAGGTCACCGAGAGCACCCCGCTGTCTTTAAAGCTGTGGGTTACGTCGTCAACATTTAAGCCATTGACAGATCCGACCTGTGTGTCACCATCGCCAAAGTCCCAGGTGACGGTGTGGCTGCCGGCAACCGGGTCAGTATACTCGCCCCAGAAGGTCAAAGCTGCACCACCCTCAGTTCCACTGTCGCCACCGTAGATGATGACCACCGGGTCATCACCAATCTCGGTCACTACAATGGTGACCGTGACCGGCTGCGACCACGAATTGCCATCAAAAACCGCATAGGTGAAGGTGTCAACGCCGTCAAAGCTGAGATCCGGGACGTAACGGAAGCCGCCCGCTGTAGTAAAGTAATCCAGCGTGCCATGCTGTGGGTCTGTTACTTTCTGGACCGTCAGACTGTCGCCCTCTTCGTCCGTGTCGTTCGCCAGCACACCATCGGTCGGCCCAACCGCGAAGGAAACGTCTTCGACGGTGGTGTAATGGTCTGGATTGCCAATGGGGGTATCGTTGAATTCAGCGACGGTGATGACAGCCGAGGCGATGTTCGAGTTGAGCGCCCCATCGTTGACGTGGTAGGTGAACGTAACCACGCCGATGAAGTTGGCAACGGGCACATAGACCATTGCGCCGTCTGGATCAAGAGTCAGTGTGCCGCTGCCAGGGGCAGCGTCCAGAATGGCCGTGATGGTATCGCCATCTGGATCGACATCGTTGGCCATCACGCCCGGGGCCGCCAGGATCAGGGTATGATCCTCCACGGCATCGATGTGATCGTCGAAGGCTTGCGGCGGATCGGGGGTGGTAGAGACATTGATCGTCACCAGGGCCGGATCTGAGTACTCATACAGGTCTCTGGCCAGGTAAGTGAAGGTGACCACGCCAGAGTAATCCAGGGCGGGGGTAAAGACAAAAGACCCATCCAGGTTCAAAACCAGGTCACCGTGCGCCGGCGGCACATCTACCTCTGCCGTGAGATCTGCGATATCACTATCGACATCATTATCGTTGCTCAAGACACCAGGGGCATCAACTGTCAATACCGTATCTTCAACCGTGCTGTACGTATCAGGCTCGGCATAGGGCGGCTCATTGACCTCGTGGATGGTGATGTTAACGGTCACCACCTCCGAGTTCAACACACCGTCGTTGGCGTGGTAAGTAAAGCTATCGCTACCAACATAGGGCACAGTGGGTGTATACATAAACGAGCCATCGCTGTTTAAGGTCAACGCGCCGTGAAGCGGCGAGCTGTCGAGCACTGCCGTCAGGCTGTCTCCATCCACATCGATATCATTCGCCAACACACCCGGAGCGGGCACCGTGATCGACTGGCCCGATTCGACCAGGACAGCATCCACAACTGCCACCGGGGCATCATTCACCGGCGCTACCGTGACGGTCACCACACCTGTGTCGGTAAAGCCGCCATCCGAGACCCAGTAGGTGAAGACATCTTCACCGTTGAAATCCTGCGTGGGTGTGTAAACGAAGGAGCCATCCAGCTCAAGCTGCACCTCGCCGTTGACCGGAAGATCCACCAACTCGGCCGTCAACAGGTCGGCATTGGGGTCGGTATCGTTGTCGAGCAGGCCCTGGGCTTCCAAGACGACCAGGGGTGTATCCTCATTAGCAGCATACTCGTCATCCACCGCAACCGGTGCCGTGTTGATGTATTGGCCGATCCTGCTCGAGGAATGACCAGGAGTGATATGATCTGGATCTTCACTTGCGTCCACAGCACCCACCGTGGTCAAGGCCCCGCCCACGTAAAGGTCACGGTTGGAGGCAGCAGCAGCAGCATTGAGCACGGCGTTGGCGCCGCCACTCAGGCCATACCAGGCCGAGCCGTCATACTTAGCCACATAGTCAGTTTCCACGCCGGTCACGTTTGTAAACAGACCCAGCGCATAGAGGTAAGTGCCGTCAAATACCAGGTCGTTGACAGTATTGTTAGCCCCAGTTGTCGTGCCAACGAAGGCCTTCCACTGCAAAAGCGTCGGATCCCAATACGCCAGGCGGTTTACGCTTCCACCGGCAGAGGAGAAAGTGCCGCCGATATAGACGACGCCTGTGGCAGGGTTTCCAGTCACAGCGTTGACGGCGGCGTTTGTGCCAGTATTCATCGGGGCCCAAATCGAGCCGTTCCACTTGGCAATGTAGTTGGCTGCCAGGCCGCCGGCGGTGGTAAATGCCCCGCCCGCAAAGAGGTTGGCCCCATCCCAATACAGGTCATTGACGGTATTGCCCATGCCCACGTTGGGCTCAGTGCCCAGGGCGCTCCAGGAGGTACCATTCCAATAACCAATGCGATTAAGGGTGATGCCGCCAGGCCCTGCCAGCAGGAAAGTGCCACCCGCATAGATGTGGTCGTCGTCATCGACCAGGATCGTATTCACCTGCCCAGATTCATCGGCATTGCTCAAGCCGCTGCCCAGGGGAGACCAGCTTTCGCCATCCCACATGGCAATGTGAAGGGCATTTACCCCGCCCGCCAGCGTAAATTGGCCGCCGGCATACAGGTTGCCCTGGCTGTCGAGGGCCAGCGCATACACCCGGCCGTTCATCCCGCCGCCCAGGTCATGCCATGCCGAACCATCCCACATGGCCACGTAATTGCTGGTCACACCTCCGGCTACGACAAAATCGCCGCCGGCATAGACATTGCCTTGGGCATCGATGACCAGGGCCCTGACGGTATTATCCAAGCCGGCGCCAGTTGCCAGCCAATTGGCGCCATCCCAGCGCGAGAAACGGTTGACGGTCAGGCTGCCGGCAGTGAGGAAGTTGCCGCCCAGCCACAGATCCCCGCTGTCATCCAGCTCGATGGCGCGCACGGCATTGTTGACCCCGTTCACCCCGCTTTCTTCCAGGGGCGCCCAGGTGCCGCCACTTAACAATGCAATCCGGTTATAAGTAGTTGTGTTGGTTGAATCCGCGGTAAAAGCACCGCCGGCATACAGCCCTTCAGTAGTCAGAGCCAACTGGTAGACGGTGTTATTGAAGCCGCCGCCGACTGCATCCCAGCTAACGCCGTCCCAACGCGCCACGCGGCTGGCAGACTCTCCCCCGATGCTGGTAAACTCACCGCCAGCATACAAAGAGGTACCGTCCCAGGCCAGGGCATGCACGCGGCTGCTCGTTCCCGAAGCCAACGACCCCCAGGCCGTACCGGTCCAGCGTGCCACACGGTTTATACCCAATGTACCGGCTACCCCAATGAAGTCACCGGCAACATAAATGTCGCTGCCCTGCCCAAACGCAATCGCCCGCACATCATCGTTGGGCCCCAAACCATCCGGGGTCAGGGTAGACCAGGCCGCGCCATCCCAAATGGCCAGGCGCTCGGCCGTGGCGCCACCGGCGGATGTAAAGTTGCCGCCTACGTACAGGTTGCCATCCGGCCCCCATTCCATGGTCCAGACAACGTTGTTCACGCCGCCATCCATGTCAGACCAGGCCAATCCATCTACATCCCACATGGCGATATTGGTGGTGGTAATGCCATCTGCAAAAGAGAATTGGCCGCCCACGTACAGGTTGCCGCTCGCATCGACCTGCAGGCTGTTCACAGTACCGTCGACGCCGCCACCGTCACCATCGCCATCAGCATCGCCCACCGCGTGCCAAGAGACACCATCCCACATCGCCAGGTGGTTTGCATCGGTCACGCCGCTGATATCGCCACCGGCGTTCAAAAAGGTGCCGCCCACGTAGGCATGGCCTTCGCCATCCAGGGCAACAGCCAAGACGGAGGAGGATTCCACCATGCCCGGAAGCTGGTAACCCAGGGCCCAGTTCTGATCGCCTTCGGCATCAGGGGCCAGGCGCAAGGCGCCGTTCATATCGGCAGTCACCTGGTAGCCTGCCAGGTCCAGGCTGCCGCGGTAGCCCGTGCTCAGGTCCAGGCTGCCATCCGGCATAAGCAAATCTGTCACATGCTTTTCAGAATTGGCCGGTGCCAGATCACGAGACAGTGGACTGGCGGCAGCGGCTGTTTGTACCGGGGCCATGCCAAAGGCCAGCCCAACCAACATCACAGCCGTCAGGAACAGGTTAATCGTACGATGGAACTGCTTGATCAATTTCGGTTTCATGCGTATCTCTCCTGGTTAAATAGTGAAAACAGATTCGGTTAACTTACCCAACATGAGGTTCCAAATGAGTGCGTTTTTGAGTTGGCACGCTTTGCTCATGGAATAGTATAGCAAAGAATCGTATTCTGGGTATTATCAAATTTGTCATGTACTCCCTAGCGCTGTATGACCGGCAGCAGCACGCGGTGTTTGACCACCGTTACCATAAAGGTGATCTCGCCCAATTCGCCGTCATCATCGGTTATACGCACGTGCACCGGGTAATCACCCACCTCATCAAAAGCATGATCCACCGCAAATTGGCGCACGCCAGCGTTGATATACACCGTATGATAAACATTTTGTTCCCAGTCGATCCTTGCCTCATGGGTATCCAACAGCCCCGGGTCTGTAAAAGAGATCGTCATCATCAGGGGTTCGCCAATCCGAACCGTAGAGAAGGCCTGCACCGGCAACAACGTAGGCGCCACGTTGTCCACCGTCACCGTCAGCCAGTCAAAGCCAGTGGCGCCAGCATTATCGGTGACCGCAAGCTGAACCGCGAACAGCCCGTTATCTTGATAGGTATGATTAGGGGCCAGCGTCCCCATTAACCCAGTCCCATCGCCAAAATCCCAGCGGATCAATGAAGCAGTCTCACCATCAGGATCACTATAGCTGCCCGCAAAAACAATCGGTATACCTTCGGTGATGGTGAGCGAAGAACCTGCCTCCACCAAGGGGGGATCATTGAGATTGCTGAGCTGAACGCTAACCACGGCAGTGTTCGTCAAGATACCATCAGAGGCAAGGTAGGTGAATGTGACCAGGCCGCTCAAGTTCAGCGCGGGGGTATAGACGAAATGGCCATCCGGGTACAGGCTCAGATTGCCCAGGGCCGGGTCTAACACCGCCTGAACAGCCGATAAGCTATCGCCATCCAAGTCATCATCATTTTCCAGCACGCCCGGTGCAGGCACTACAAGGACTTCGTCCTCCACGCCCACAAAACCGTCATCCAGGGCGGTTGGGGCATCATTGACCGGGGCGACCGTAATGGTCACCTGGGCGGTGGCGGTCAAGATACCATCTGAGGCCATGTATGAGAAAGTAATCACCCCGTTATAATCCAGAGGGGCGGTATAGGTCAACGCGCCGCTGGAATCCAGGGTCAGGTCGCCCAGCGCGGGGGCGCTTTGTAACGTGGCGGTGATGGGATCCTGGTTGCGGTCAATATCATTCCCCAGCACCCCGGGTTGTGCCACGCTGAGGGGAGAATCTTCAGGCACACTGTAGGTATCTGGCCTGGCCGTAGGGGCAAAATTGGGCATATTCCAGTAGCCGAAGCGCACAGACGGCTTCAGGCCGGCCGTGGTGAAAGCCCCGGCGGCATACAGGCCACCGGCACCGTTGGGGGCCAGGGCATTTACCACCCCTCCCGAATTTGTGCCGCTGCCCAGGGCCAGCCATTCGCCATCGTTCCACTCGGCAATGCGGAAGGCATCCCAACCACCAGCCAGGTCAAAATCGCCGCCCACGAACACGCTCATCTCACCAAAGGCAATGCTGTACACCGGTCCATTCATACCGTTGCCCAGCAAGCCCCAGGCGGCGCCATCCCAACTGGCAATGCGCCCCGCCCCAGACATGCCGCCAGCAGAGGTGAAAGCACCGCCAACATACAGCTTGCCGTCGGGGTCAATAGCCAGTGTGCGCACACTGCCATTGACGCCCACCGTGCCGCCGCCCAAGGCATTCCAATTTGCGCCATCCCACAGGCCCACGTAATTGAGCCGAATGAGATCATCGCCAGTATCAATGAAATCGCCGCCAACAACCAAATCCCCAGCCCCATCCAATGCCAGGGCCCGCACCGTGTTATCAACACCCGGCCCCAGGGCTGCCCAAGAGGTCCCGTTCCACTGCGCCACCCGGTTCGCTGGAAGCGAGCCGGCGTTGACGTTCAAGAAGTTGCCGCCGGCATACAACACATCGCTGACGGGGTCAAATACCAGGGCGTTCACGGCGTTACTCGTCACGTCATTGATCCCGCCGCCCAAAGCTTGCCAGGCAGAGCCGTTCCAATACGCCACGTGGTTGGCAGATGCGCCATCTGCGGTAAGGAAATCGCCGCCAGCGTACAGGTTGCCGCTGTCATCCAACGCCAGGGCCCGCACTGTCTCCTCCATACCGCTGCCCAAGGCATGCCAGCGCACCCCATCCCAGCGCGCCACACGGTTGGCAGGCACGCCGCCGGCATGGGTGAAGTCTCCCCCGGCGTAGAAGCTGCCCAAGCCATCCCACACCAGGGCGTACACGGCGCCATCCAGGCCCTGCCCGGTAGAAGACCAGGCTGCGCCGTCCCAGCGGGCAACGCGATCGACCGTGATCCCCCCAGCCGTGTCAAAGACGCCCCCCAACCACAGGTCGCCCGCATCATCCAACAGCAAGGCACGCACCGCATTCCCCACCCCATTCACCCCATTGTATTCCAGAGGTGACCAAACACCCTCGCTCCAATAGGCAACCCGGCTGTAAAGAATCGCCCCTGAGCCATCCGAGGTAAATGACCCGCCCACGAATAAACCACTGCCATCCCACTGCAAGGCATAGACGTAGCTGAGGCTGTTCACGCCACTGCCAAGGGCCGACCAACCTGAGCCATTCCACACGGCAATGCTGCTGGCAGCCAGTCCGCCGGCCTTGGTGAAATTGCCGCCGGCGTATATATGGGTGCCATCCCAGGCCAGGGCATATACACCGCCGTTCTCAATCCCTATTCCCAGGGGCTCCCAGCCGCCCGTGCTGCTCCAGCGCGCCACCCGGTCGGCAGCCGCCACCCCGCCGCCATCCGTAAAGGTGCCCCCCACCAGCAAAGCGCCGCTGCCGTCAAAGGCCAAAGCCCGCACCGCGTTATTCGAAATGCCCGCGCCCAGGTTATGCCAGGCATCGTCCTCCCAATACACGACGGTTAATTGGCCGCCAGCATACAGCCTTCCATCCGGGCCGTAAGCCAGGGCATACACACTGCTGCTCATCCCGCTTCCCATCGGCTGCCAGGCAGCGCCATCCCACCTGGCGACCCGGTTATAGGTGATCGAACCGTCGCCGCCATCGAATATGAAATCGCCGCTGGCATACACCGTATCATCCGGCCCCACAGCCAAGGCCCACACCCGGTTATTGAACCCATCGCCCAACGCGCTCCATGAGGCGCCATCCCAACGAGCCACGTACTTAACAGGCACCCCACCGGCGTTCGTGAAGTCACCCCCAGCGTAGAGATTGCCCTGGCTGTCCATCGCCAAAGCATACACATTCGCATTTACCCCAGGAAGGTGAAAGCCCGCCTGCCAGTTTTCATCGCCATCGGCCTGCGGCATGTTGATCAGGGAGACTCCAGGAGACAAGGCATCGTCAAACAGCGGTGCCGCATCAACTGCGGGCAAACCATCCGCCACTGCCACACCTGCCGGGAATACACCAAAAAAACTGATTACCAATGCCAGGGCTAAGGTCCCGGCTCGCTGCAACGGTAACACCCAGGTGTTCGATCTCATAAGCAAATGACTCCTTCCCAACAAAACATATACCCATAAACGGGATTAAAATGATGGCGATTGCCACCTGGCGGTAATAACTACCTTAATAATATGATATCCTTATGATATCCGAACCTAACCACGAATGCAATAAGAAATAAGGGCCAGGTTTCCATACAGAAAATCATAACGACCGGTGAATACCAAGCACTTATGCCAGGCGCATCCACTTCAAAACCCCCAAAATCTCCCGAGCGCATCGTGCGCGTGGGCTGCCCGGCCCACAACTGCGGCGGGCGCTGCCTGCTGATCGCCCATATCCAGGATGGGGTCATCACCCGCCTGGAGACCGACGACCGCCCAGACCTGGTCTCGAACCCGCAACTGCGGGCCTGCACGCGCGGCCGCTCTTACCTGCGCCGCCAATACCATCCCGACCGCCTGCTGCATCCGCTGCGGCGGGTCGGGCGGCGCGGCGAGGGCCGCTTTGAGCGCATCTCTTGGGAAAGCGCCATTGATCTGCTGGCATCTCAGCTTGAACGCGTCAAGCAGACCTACGGCAACAGTGCGCTCTTCGTCCCCTATGGCACCGGTTCATACAACCAGGTCAACGGGTCACAGGTGGCCCGCCGCCTGCTGAACTGCTTTGGCGGCTGCCTGGGGATCTGGAACTCGTATTCTTGGGGGGCGATTAACGTTGCCACGCCCACCGTCTACGGCACCTTGCAGACCGGCAACCAACGCCAGGACTGGTTGAACGCCAGGTATATCCTGATGTGGGGTTGGAACCCGGCTGAAATGCGCGACGGCACCAACAGCGAATACTTCATCAAGCTGGCGCGCCAGCGCGGTGCGCACGTGGTTTGCATTGACCCGCGCCACTCCCTGTCTGCGGCGGCCCTGGCGGACGAATGGATCCCAATTCGCCCCGGCACCGACGCCGCCATGATGAGCGCCATGGCCTATGTGATGCTCAACGAGGGGCTTTACGACGCCGATTTTGTACGCACGCACTGCCTGGGCTTTGATGCCTCTCAGATGCCGCCCGGCTGCGAAGACGCCGAGAGCTACAGCGACTATATCCTGGGCAGGAGCGATGGCACGCCCAAGACCCCCGAATGGGCCGAACCGATCACCGCCGTGCCCGCCGGCACCATCCGGCGCATCGCCCGCCAGTATGCCACCATCAAACCCGGCGTGCTCTACCAGGGCACCGGCATGCAGCGCCGCGCTTACGGCGAGCAAGTGGTGCGGGCCGGCTGTGTGCTGGCCGCCATCACCGGGAACGTGGGTGTGCCCGGTGGCTGGGCCTCAGGCCTGGGCCTGCAAGCCCCGGATGGCGGACCGCTCTGGAATGTATTTCCACCTGGCCCAAACCCAGTTGGAGCGAGCATCCCGGTCTTCTTGTGGACCGAAGCGGTGCTGCGCGGGAAAGAATTGGGCCGCCAGCACGGCATCACCGGCCTGCCCGAGGGCCAAGAGACGCTCAACAACAACATCAAGCTCATCTACGCCGTTGCCAGCAACATCCTCATCAACCAACATGCCAACGTCAACCGCAACGCCCGCATCCTGGCTGATGAATCCCTGGTCGAATTCATTGCGGTGCAAGATAATTTTCTGACCCCATCCGGACGTTTCGCCGACCTGATCTTGCCTGCCTGCACCCAGTTCGAAACCTGGGGCGTGCAGGATGGCTGGAAATACGGCGACGAGGTGATCCTCCTGCCGCCCCTGGTGGCAGCCCCCGGAGAGTGCCGCACCGATTACCGCATCTGTGCTGATGTGGCCGAACGGCTGGGGATTGGCCCGGCCTTTACCGAGGGACGCGATGAACGCGCCTGGGTGGCATGGTCGTTGGAGCAGTTCCGCCAACGCCGCTTCCCTGACCTGCCATCTCTCGATGAGCTGACAGCCAGCAATGCTGGGGGCTATGCCCGCCCGGTGGAGCAGCCGGCGGTGGCTTTTGCCGACTTCCGCCGCGACCCGCAAAAACATCCCCTACCCACCCCCTCCGGCAAGATCGAAATCTTCTCTCAAAAGCTTTACGAGCTGGGCCGCCCGGATGAAATTCCAGCAGTGCCCAAGTATATTCAAGAATGGGAATCACCCTTTGGCCCCGAAGCCAGCTTGTACCCCTTGCAGGCCATCGGCCATCACTCGATGCACCGCGTCCACTCGACGCACGACAACAACGATTATCTCGACGAGGCCTTCCCGCAGCGCATTTTCATCAACCCCCTGGATGCCGAGCCGCGTGGGCTGCAAGATGGCGACCTGGTGCGGGTCTTCAACGATCGCGGCACCATCATCCTTCCCTGCCGCCTCACCCCGCGCATCCTGCCAGGCGTGGTGGATATTCCCCAGGGCGCCTGGTGGACCCCCGACGCCAACGGCGTTGACCGCCGCGGCTGTGTCAATGTGCTCACCTCTGAGCGCTGGACCCCGCTGGCCTTTGCCACTGCCCAACACACAATCATGGTTGAGGTAGAAAAAAGCGTTTAACAGGATTTGCAGGATATTTCAGGATGCAAGCGAAAGGCGATTTAACAGGATATAAGGATATAAGGATGTCTGACAAGAATGTTTTTCTAGGAGGCCAGTATGCCAAAATACCTGTATGAAGAACTGACGGCCAAAATTATCGAGGCTTGTTTTGAGGTGAGCAATGAATTGGGGGCCGGTTTTCTAGAATCGGTTTACCAACATGCCGTCGAGATTGCCTTCAAACAAAAAGGGTTGAAGGCTCAGGCTCAATATGAACATACTGTCATGTTTCGAGGCGAGATTGTCGGGAAGTTCTACGCCGATTTTCTCGTCGAAGACAAGGTGATCGTAGAATTGAAGGCAGTATCTGCTCTCACTACAGAGCACAAAGCCCAAGTAATCAATTACTTAAAAGCCAGCAACTTACAAGTTGGCTTATTGATCAATTTTGGCACCCCTCGAATGCTCGTCCACCGCCTCTACCCTCCCCAAAAGCCAGCTTAAAGCATTTGCATCCTTACTCACACATTATTCCATCACATCCTTGTATCCTTATATCTTGTTGCAATTTTTTTAAACTCTGATGACCCACTACACCTTCTACTTCGACTCATCCTCCTGTTCCGGCTGCAAGGCATGCCAGGCCGCCTGCAAAGACAAGCACGGGCTTGAGGTGGGCCGCCTCTGGCGCCGTGTCTACGAGGTCAGCGGCGGCGGCTGGCAGCCATCTGGCCCTGCCTGGCAGCAGAGTGTCTTTGCCTACAACCTTTCGATAGCCTGCAATCACTGCGAACAACCCATCTGCATGGAGGTCTGCCCTGCCAAGGCCATTCACCAGCGCCCGGATGGCATCGTTCTGATCGACCCACAGCGCTGCCTGGGCTGCCGTTACTGCGCTTGGGCTTGCCCTTACGGGGCCCCACAATACGACGAGCAAGCCGGGATCATGACCAAGTGTACCTTCTGTGTGGATGAGCTGGACCAGGGCCGTCCCCCCGCCTGTGTGGCGGCTTGCCCCTTGCGCGCCCTGGATTACGGCGACCGCGCCGAGCTGGAAGCGCGTTATGGCCCATTGACCGAGGCTGTTTTCCCTCTGCCAGCCCCAGACCTCACCCGCCCTGCTTTCCTGCTGACCCCACATGCCGCCGCGCCCCAGGCTGAGCGGGAAGAACCGCTGATTGGCAACCAGGAGGAAGTGCGGTGAAAGAACGCTCCCTGGTTTTCTTTACCATCATTGCCCAATTGGCGGTTGGCCTTTTTGTGCTCACCAGCCTGTTCTATGGAGTGCCCAGAACAGAGATACCTCACCCAGGTTTCTTACTGGCGACTCCGTTGGCCCTGCTCGCCATGCTGATATCTTTCTTGCACCTGGGCACGCCCATCAATGCCTGGCGGGCGATCTCAAATCTGCGCGCATCGTGGCTGAGCCGTGAGATCTTATTCATGGGCCTGTTCACCGGGTTAAGCGGCCTGTTCATCCTCTTGCTGTGGCTGGATTGGGGGTCTGAGGCTTTGCAGCGCGGCCTGGCTGGGCTGGCGGTGCTGGCAGGGTTGGCTTTGGTGTACTGCATGGCATGCATTTACATGCTGCGCAGCCTACCCCCCTGGCGCACCTGGCTGACCCTGGCATCCTTCTATGCCAGCGCTTTTTTGCTGGGCGGCCTGGCCCTGGCAGCCATAGACACCGGGCTTGCCGGAAGAGGCTTCCCGCTGAGATGGGCCGCCCTGCTCTTACTAGGCATCCAGGCCCTGACAACCATGCATTGGGCGCAGGTCCAGGCCCAGCCCGTACGCCACCTGGCCCTCAAAGCTGCCTACCAACGTTCAGCCTCTCCATCTCCACGCATCAGGGCTCTGTTGGCACTGCGCCTGGGCCTGGAGGCAGGCGGGGTAAGCCTGTTCTTGCTGGCGATCGCTGCATCCGGCAGATTCCAGACGGCTTTGCTTTTCTGGCCAGCCTTCGTGATCACCCTGGCTGGCGAAGCCATCGGGCGATTTCTGTTTTACAGCATATTGGAATAAACAGGCGGTCCCTGGCAATTGCCCCCGCCAGCGCCCCTCACGCCATCACAACCACCCGCTCCCCCTCCACCAACACCCGCTGACCGGTCTGGATGGCCCCAATCTCCACCTGGTCAACGCAAGGAATCTCTGCAATGATACAACCCACTGCGGTGATCGTTTCGCACGCCGCATTAATGATCGCGGCAGGGGCCACCCCATTGTGCTTTAGCCGGTACAGCGTATACGAGCCAACCGTAGAGCCTTTGCCAGTTGGGAAGACCAACACCCGCCCCGCCAAAGATTGTCCTTCCAACACATGGCCGCGCTCAACCAGGATGCCGGTTTCAGGGTCCACGCCGCCAAAGAAAGAGATGGCCTGCGTTGAAACCAACGCCAGGCCATCTGCCTTGCCCGCAAAGATCAGTCGTCCAATCAATTCCATGTACGCGCCAGGGTTAATAGCTCGACCAATCAATGCCCGACACGGCAATCCCCAACATCGGCAGGATCACAAAGAGCAGCAGCGATACCACAATGCCGCAGCAGCCCAAAATCAGGCTCGAATACCCCAAAAGCAAACCCCAGGTCGCCATCCCATCGCCGGTATAGCGCCCCATGCTCGAACGGATCTGGCTTTTGGCCATATGTCCTGAAATCACAGCAACAATACTTCCGATGAGGGGCAGCAAGCTCCAGCCCAAGATGCCGCTGACCAGGCTGATCACAGCCGAAGTGCTGGTCTCAGACGGCGGGTAATAGGACTGGGGCGGCGGATAAGGCGCTTGCGGAGGATAGTAAGACATGTTGATATCTCCTTAAAGTGATCAAATCTAAAGTGATGATGGGGGCAGTTTCAACGCTTCGCTCAGCTTGCGCTCGTCAAAGTTTACAATGACCGTCCCATCAAGATCGAAAGTCGGTGTGGTGCGCGTGCCGTTTGCCCACTGCTTAACCTGGTCGGCTGCCCCCGGTACCGTATCAATATCCACCTCAGTGAACTGTATGCCGCGGGCCTGGAACCAGGCGCGTGCCCGCCGGCAAGCCGGGCACCAGCGGGTGCAATACATCACAATTCCACCATGCGGCAGCTTGGGCGCCTCAGCCGGCGCGGCTGGCTTGGGGTTGCGCGCCGAGGCCAGCGGGTCAGCTTTGCGTAGTTCGTCCAGAACCACATCATTATCGGGTTGGTGGTCGATATCGTGAATGTCAATGTAACGGAGGATGCCATTCTTATCAATCACCAAGATGGCGCGCTCCGAATGGCCGTCTGGGGCTCTGAAAACACCGTACAACTCGCTGATCGAACCGTGGGGCCAAAAATCGCTCAGCAAGGGGTAAGTGATCCCCCCCAGGCTTTCTGCCCATGCCTTCAGGCAGGGTACATGGTCAACACTGATGCCCAGAACCTGGGCGTCCAATCCCTCGAAACGAGCCTGATCGGCCTCGTACGATGGGATCTGGCCCGTTCAGACGGGCGTCCAGGCTAAGGGGAAGAACACCAGCACCACGTTCTTGCCGCGGTAATCACTCAGGCGAACATTTTTATCCAGGTGGCTGGGCAGTTCAAAATCTGGAGCTTTTTGTCCAACAATAAGTTTCATAGATACCTCCTTGCAATTAGTGTGATAGTACCAATGGTTAAGACGACACTCTGTTTTCCCGCGGCACCGCCGGCAAACAAACCGTGATGGTGCTGCCAGTTTGCCGATCACTGCTCACCCACACCTGCCCACCCATGCGATCAATGGTTTCCTTAATACGCGCCAACTGGGGAGAGGCAGATCCGGCATTTGGCATCCCATCTGCCAGGGAGGCGGCCTTCTCAAATAAATGCGGCAGATCTTCCTGTTTCACGGGTGGGCCATCATCGCTGACGTCGATCCATACCTTGTCCTGGTGGACGCGAGCGTTGACATGGATATGGCCGCCCGCGGTGCAGCGCTGGGCGCCGCGCTCAATCAAGCCTTCTAACAACTGCGAAAGCAGTGAAGGATCAGTGCGCACAATCGGCAGGTTGGGCAGGGTGCCCAACACCAGGCGCTGCCCACCCTCGCGCAACCTTACCCCCAGGCTGGATTGAAGCTGGACCAACATGGGCACAATATTGATATCCACCTGGCGCAGCTCTGCTTGCTCGCCTTTCTTCATCACTTCTGCCAGATCGTCCACCCAGTCTTTGATCGAGCCCCAAATGTTCGAGAGCCGGTACACGGCGCGTGCAATGCGATCATCCTGGCGCCCAATCTGGTTCAACTCAGCCAGGGTATTCACAGCCTGCACCAAGGGCATCTGGATGCGCTGAACCACCTCTGAAAGCACCTTCATGCGGTACTCGTCTGCATTCTTGAGCGGCGTGATATCGCGCAGCACCATCACCCAACCTTTAAAGGCTTTTTCTTTGTCGAAGACCGGGGCCAGGTTCACCATCTGGGTCGAGCCACCCACCCAACTCACTTCCATCACCACCGGGCTGCGGCTGCCCAGTTCCAGCCAGTTGCTCAGCAAAGATGCCAGCGAATAGGGCAGGCAGCTAGAGGCTTCTGCCCCCACCTGGGCCTTTTCACCCAGCAGGCTGACCGCGGCAGGGTTGACCACCGTCAGCATGCCGTTGGCACTCGCCGCCAGGATGGCATCGCCGGTATTGGCAATCAGCGTTTCTAGCCATTCGGCCTCCAGGCGGATGCGCGTTTGCAGGGCTTCGCGCTCTAACAAGAGCTTGCGATGCGCCAGAGCTCGTTCGACTACCAGAGAGAGCTGTTTAATTGAATCAAGTGGCTTAAGCAGGTAATCAAATGCCCCATCTGCCCGCAGTGCCGTAACCGCCGATTCCATCGAGCCGGCGGCGGTGATCACGATCGTCTCCATCAAAGGATCCAGCTCACGCCCCTGGCGCAAAAGCTGCTGCCCATGCAGGCCCGGCATCATCAGATCCGTCAGCATCACTGCAAAGGGCCCTTTGGTCTGCAGTTTTTCCATCGCCATCTGACCGTGGATGGCCGTTTCAACAGTATAACCATCCCGCTCTAAGGCAAAGGCCATCATATTCAAGATCGATTCATCATCGTCGACGACCAGGATCTTTTCAGCAGACATAGGGGTACCATTCTCCATGCAGCAGGAAAATTATTACAATCACCTTATTTTACATCATCTTGGAGGCGTTTTTGGACCTTTTCAGAATTCGCATACCTTATCATCCCTTTTCCCCTTGACAATCTTCCTGTCCAGGGTTAATCTCTCTTCATCCAGCTACCAGGAGTCACCCATGACCACTCTGTATGCCGGCCTTGAAGCCGGCGGCACCAAGTTCAACTGTATTGCTGCTACCGGCCCCGAAGATATCCGCGCCGAGGCGCGCTTCCCCACCACCACCCCTGCTGAAACCCTGGGGCATGTGATCAATTTTTTTCGGCACGTCCAGGTTGAGCATGGCCCGCTGGCAGCATTAGGCATCGGCTCCTTTGGCCCGGTGGACCCCAATCCCAATTCGCCTACCTTTGGCACGATCACTACCACCCCCAAGCCCGGCTGGGCCCAGGCCGATATCGTCGGTCCGCTGCGCGCCGCCCTGGGCCTGCCCACTGCCTTTGACACCGATGTCAATGCGGCCGCGTTGGGCGAGTGGCGCTGGGGCGCAGCCCAGGGCCTGGACACCTTCATATACCTTACCATTGGAACCGGCATCGGCGGCGGGGTCTTTGTCAACGGTCAGTTGGTGCATGGCTTGATCCATCCTGAGCTGGGCCACATCCTCATTCCCCGCGACCCAACCCGTGACCCCTACCCCGGCTTTTGCCCCTTCCATGGCGACTGCCTGGAGGGCCTGGCGGCTGGCCCAGCGATCGAAAGGCGTTGGGGGGCGCGCGCCGAAACCCTGCCGCCCACCCACCCTGCCTGGGAATTGGAAGCCCACTACCTGGCATTGGGATTGGTCAGCTACATCTGCACGCTCTCGCCCCAACGCATCATCCTGGGCGGCGGGGTGATGTCTCAGCCGCAGATCTTTCCCCTCTTGCGCGCAGAGACCCAACGCCTGCTCAATGGCTATATCCATGCTCCCCAAATCATTGAGCATTCTGAGACATACATCGTTCCCCCGGGGCTCGGCCCGCGCGCTGGCATGCTCGGGGCCATTGCCCTGGCCGATGATGTCTATCAGAAATCAATGTAAAATTTACCCATTCTGCTGAAGTATGGCCCAGATCAATTTGACAGGCGCCCTTACCTTCATTATTACCTCACTCCTGGCTGCCGCCCTGTACTACGGGCTGGCGCGCGGGGCGGCGCATTTTCTATCGCGCCGCTTCAACTCGGGCGCTGACCGCCACCCTCCAGGCGGCGCAATTTACCTGGGCAAAAACTATGCTCCCATCCCCTCCTGGCTGAAGCTGGTGCTGCTCCCTGCCCTGTGCCGCGCCTGGCAGCGGGCGTTGATGCTGCTTCGGACGCTGGTCAACCTCACTCGCACTCGGCTTGCTCAACTCTGGGCCTCAAGAACTGCCTGGCGCGGCCTTCTGCTCGAAATCGGCACCCTCGTTTTCGCCATTTGCCTATACGCAGGCCGCATTCTCGACTTAAATTCTCCCACCCGCCTGCCTGGCAACGAATCCGAGGTCTTCCAGGCCCTCGACTGGGTGCTGGTCAACGGCCTGAAAGAGGGCGCCTTCCCACTTTGGAATCCCTATCTCCAAACCGGCCTGCCCTACATAGCCGATCCCATGCTGCACGTTTATAATCCAGTGGTCACAATCCCCGTGCTCCTGCTGGGCGTGCGGGCGGGTTTTAAGCTGGGTGTCTTTATCAGCTTTGTCATCGCCGCCCTGGGCATGTGGCAGCTTGGTCGCCAGTTGGGCCTGGGCCAGGGCGGGCGCGTCTGGATGGCACTGATGTACGCCTTTGCCGGGCAGCCTGCAGCCCGCTTCTTCCAGGGCCAATACCTCTTCGTCCTGGGTTTTGCCTGGGTTCCCTGGATCATTGCCTTTTTACTGCGAGTCCGCCAGTCTGAGGGCCTGGCCCGCCGCCGCGCCGTCATCCTGGCGGCGGCGAGCGTGGCTTTGCTTTTCTTCTCAGGCAACGCCTATTATCAGTTCTTTATGCTGCTGGCCTGCGGCCTGTTTGCCCTGCTTACCGCCTGCTGTTTCAGGCGCAAGAAGCCCTATCTGCACCTGGATAAAAACCTGGCACGCAGCTACCTGGGCGTAGCGCTGATCGCCCTGGGCCTGGTTGCGGTCCAGATCATCCCAAGCGCCCAATTCTGGCCGCGCGTCAGCAAAGATCTCAATGTAGAAGGCTCGCACACCCTTGAGCAGATTTTTCTCGACTACACATCCAGGGATTCCTCCAGGGCCGACGCCTACAGCGAGCTCCCTGCCCGCGAAGAATTCTATGCCTACATCGGTCTGACGCCGTTCCTGGCCCTGGCTTTGCTGCCGCTGGCATGGAAGAAGCAGCCGCGGGCTGTGCTCATTTTCTTCATCCTGCTTTTACTGCTTGCGGTTGGGTGGATCAGCATCGGGCACTTGCCCTGGGCCCAGGCCCTGTTAACATCGCGCCTCGTCAGCCAATTCCGCCACCTCTTACGCATCTTGTTTTTTGGCAGCTTTGCCATCATCACCCTGGCGGGCATCGGGCTGGACGCACTCTGGCGGATATTCGAAGGCGCTGCCCGCACTGACGGATCTGTCCCGGCAGCCAGGGGACGTTACCACACTGTCTTGGCCTATAGCGGACTGGTCATCCTGAGCCTTTTCATGCTCCTTGGCCTGATGGATGTTTTTCGCACCAACCGCCAGATCATCACCACCCAGGACGAATATGCGCCGGCTTACAGCGTCACCGGTTGGCTGCGCCAGCAGGATGGTGAGGCTTATTACACCCGCCACAACCCCAACAACGCCTGGACCGATGCTTACATCTCTCAGGGCCTGCGTTTCATTCAGAACTGGTATCACTTTGCAGACATTCGTGATACTGGCAGTGCCGTCAATACCCGGCCCGTACAGGCCTCGCCCCACTACATCGTTCAATCGCAAGATGAGGCCGATCCGAGTGGTGGACAGTTTGTGGCGAAAGTGAATGGCTACAATATCTTCAGCATACCCCAGGCCCTGCCGATGGCTTTCAGCGTGGCAGGCAGGGAGTTACAACGTCCTTTTGGCGAGGGCCTGTTAACACCTGCCCAGGTCGTTTCACAAGCGGTCCATTTTCCAACCCCCAACCGCGCCGAGATGATGGCATCTGGACAGGTCGGCGATGTGTTAGTGCTGCTGATTACCCACTACCCCGGTTGGCAGGTGACGGTGGATGGCAACCCCCAGGCCCTGCTGAACGTCAGCGGCTACATGGGCACAGCCATTCAGCCCGGCCTGCACCACTACGAATTCAGTTTTCGCCCCGGGAGTTTTTATGCCGGGCTGGCGATCAGCCTGGCTGTCAGCATCCTGGCCCTGGCACTTTTCATCGGGCGTGTGAGCCTGCGCCGCCTGGCTGCCCAAGCTATCCCTGCTGCTCAGCCAGAGCTGCTCCCGGAGGCGGCCGCCAGCCGCTCTTTGGATGCTGCCTCTGCCGCAGAAGCATCTCCTGCCGTTCCCGCGGCGGTCCCTGGCGTCGTTTCATCCCATGCTTACACCGTCACCGTCGGTCAACAGGCTGCCAACAATGATGAAGCCCCTGGCGCAGAAGCGAACATCACGCTCTCAATCAGTCTTCCACCCGGGCAAGGCGTGGCGTTGAACATCGATCTGCCGCCAGGCGGCAGCGGCTTGCAGGTCACAGCGCAGGCCACCGGCAGCGTACCCGGCCAGCCATCACCCGCCGATCTGCGAGTGAACATCCAGACTGCCAGCACACTGCCGCTGAGTTCAGCCGTCTCGGCGCCAATTGCTCCCACCCAGGCGCCTGCCCGCTCCACCACATGGCGCATCTCCCTTGCCGGCACCCTCTGCGCACTGGGCCTTTTCATATACTTGCTCACCCGCCTGGTAGGCCTGCAAGAGTGGCCCATTTACTTTTTCACCGATGAAGCCGTCCATACCATGCTGGCCTCTGACCTGCTGCGCGATGGGCTTAGGAATTACGATCAAGACCTCTTGCCTGCTTTCTTTGAAAACGGTGGGAAATATCGCCTGGGCTTTACCGTCTACGTTCACGCGCTGTCTTACCTGCTCTTTGGCAAGAGCGTCTTCATCACCCGAGCCACCTCAGCCATCGTCACCCTGGCTGCAGCGGCCGCCGCCAGCCTGACCTTGCGAGATGCGTTCAAGCTAAAGAATTGGTGGAGCGGGGCCCTGTTCCTCTCAATCATCCCGGCCTGGTTCCTCCACTCGCGCACCGCTTTTGAGTATGCCATGGCGGTCACCTTCTACGCCTTATTTATTTACTATTATCTCTGCTACCGCCTGCCCAATCATTCCAATCCATCTCCAGGCGCAGCCGCATCCCCCAACACATCCGGCAGCAAAACTGTTCGCCCGCTTTACTTTGCTTTGCTCTTCGGGGCGCTGGCCTTCTACTCATACAGCCCCATGCAAATGGTGGTAGCCGTAACTGGGGTTCTCTTGGGGCTGTCTGATATGCGCTACCACATCAGCCTGTTCCGCCGCCCCGAAACCCGGCCTGCGGCAGTGGGCGCATTGGCCTGGCTGGCCCTGCTGGTCGTCCCCTACCTGCGCTTCATGACCACTCATCCCGAAGCCAACGAGGTCAGCCTGAAAGCCCTGGGCGCTTACTGGTATTCGACCCTCAGCCCGCTGGAAAAGCTGGGCGCTTATTTCAAAGAATACCTCAAAGGGCTTACCCCCCTTTACTGGTTTAACCCTGCCGGCAACGGCCTGGTGCGGCACCTGATGAAAGGTTACGGCCACATCTCGTTCATCACCCTGCCCCTGATCATCATTGGCATCCTGGCCTGTCTCAAGCATTGGCGTTCGCCTGCCCACCGCGCCATCCTGGCAGCCCTGCTGGCGGCTCCAGCAGGCGCCGCACTGGTTGAGATTGGCATTACGCGCATCCTGGTCATGGTCATCCCGGCTGCGCTGCTCACCGCCATCGGCGCCGAACGCCTTTTGGATTGGATTGCGCCTCGCATTTCATCCTTCTCACTGTTCAAGGGAGCAGAAGGAGAGGCTGTTCTTCCGCCCTCGGCCAATGTCAGCCGGGCACTCTCCATCTTCCTGGCTGCCATCCTGGCGGTCACCAATCTTGCCATGCTGCAAGATGCCCTCACCAAAGGCCCAACCTGGTACACCGATTACACCCTGGGCGGCATGCAGTACGGCGCCCGGCAGCTCTTCCCAGCCGTGATAACTTATGCCAATGCCCATCCCGGTACGCGTCTCATTGTCTCGCCTGATTGGAGCAACGGCACCGACGTGGTCGCCCGCTTCTTTACCCCCGACCCTGCGCCTTACCAGCTCGGCGTGGTCGGCGCCTACATCAACAATCACCTGGTGCTGACCGAGAACACCGTTTTCGTCATGACCCCCGAAGAGTATGAACGTGCCACCAGCAGTGGTAAGTTCCAGGATATCACCGTTGAACAAACCCTGGCCTACCCTGATGGGCGGCCTGGCTTTTACTTTGTGCGCCTGCGGTATGTGGACAACATTGATGAAATGCTGGCTGAAGAAATTGCCCGGCGCCGGGTCTTGCAGCAAGATACGATCTCAATTGATGGGCAGTCCATCCCCGTGCAATTCTCGCTCTTAGATATGGGCCAGGCTGCATCGGCATTTGACGGCAACCCCGGTACGGTGATCCGCACCCTTGAAGCCAATCCCCTGGTGATTGAGCTGACCTTCCCTAGCAACCGCACCATCAGCGGGCTTACCGCCACCATCGGCAGCGCCAACATGCGCCTGGTGGCACTGGCTTACGCCAGCCCAGATGCTGACCCCCAGACCTACGAAACCACCATCCAGGGCACAGTGGAGCAACCCCTGGCTGAGATGTCCTTCAACCAGCCCGTCACCGCCATCAAGCTGCGCCTGGAATTCTACGATCTCAACCAGCAAGAGCCTGCCCACGTCCATGTCTGGGAGATCGAGCTTAAGTAAGAAGGTGAGAAACTGCCTGCCAGGCACCGCCCTGTTCCAGGCATCTCCTGCATCGAAGCTATCATATTCCTATCAAGTTATCAAACCAGGCACCAAAAACCCTTATAATAGGCAGCGTTCAATATGTCGACCAACACTTCATCCCCTCATCCACTCAGCGTAACGATCCTGGCCTTGCTTGCACTGGCCGTTGGCGGGTTCAATCTCTTGCGTTTTGTCCTCAGTCTCCAGCAGTGGAGCTACTTAAAGACCCTGCCCGCGGTCTCTCCCCTTTACCTGGCTGCAAGCGGATTGGTTTGGGCTTTGGCCTGTATGCCCCTGGCCTGGGGCATGCTGCGCGGCCTGCCCTGGGCCCCGCGCCTGATGCAGGCCCTGGCATTGAGCTACGCACTCTATTACTGGCTGGACCAGATCTTCCTGGCCGACCACCCTGCCAGCCTGCCAGCCGAGACGGGCCTGTTGAGCAAGGCCTTTCTGCCAGCCAATTGGCCCTTTGCCGCCGGCGTGACCATTGCGCTGCTGGCGTGGATGGTATGGGTCTTAAACCGCCCGAAAGTGAAAGCCTTCTTTGACAACCGGCAAGCCGAACACGCGCCGGCCGAAGAACAACAAGAACACGAGGTTGTATGACTGATGATCCAAAATACCAACAACTACGCCACCTGCGCGCCCAAAGCCGCTTGGGCGGCGGCGTAGAACGCATTGAGGCCCAGCACAAGCGCGGCCGCATGACGGCCCGCGAACGCATCGACCTGCTGCTCGACAAAGGCTCATTCCGCGAGATGGACGCCTTCGTGATCCACCGTACTACCGATTTCAATCTCGACCAGCAAAAATTCCTCGGCGATAGCGTTGTCACCGGTTGGGGCACCATCAATGGACGCCTGGTTTACATCTTCTCCCAAGATTTCACTGTCTTTGGCGGCAGCCTGGGTGAGGTGCATGCAGAAAAAATCTGCAAGATCATGGATATGGCCCTCAAGAACGGCGCCCCGGTCATTGGCCTGAACGATTCGGGCGGGGCACGCATCCAAGAAGGCGTTGTATCCCTGGGCGGCTATGCCGATATCTTCCTGCGCAATACCTTGTGCTCTGGCGCCATCCCACAGATCAGCGTGATCATGGGACCCTGTGCGGGCGGGGCCGTCTATTCCCCCGGTCTGACGGATTTCGTCGTCATGGTGCGCAAATCTTCATACATGTTTATCACCGGGCCCGAGGTGGTCAAGGCCGTGACCCACGAAGAGGTTTCGTTCGAAGAATTGGGCGGGGCCGATGTACACTCGCAGGTCTCGGGGGTCTGTCACCTGGCAGCAGACTCAGAACCAGATGCCCTCTACCTCATCCGGCTGCTGCTTTCTTATATTCCACAGAACAACATGGAGGATCCCCCCTTCACACTCTCTGAGGATGACCCTTTGCGCATGGAAGATGCCCTCAACCACATCATTCCTGCCGACACGACCAAGCCCTACAATATCAAAGACATCATCCACCTGGTGGTGGATGATCGCCAGTTCCTTGAAATCCAAGAAAACTACGCTGCCAATATTGTCATCGGCTTTGCTCGCCTGGGCGGACACAGCGTGGGCATTGTGGCCAACCAGCCTGCCATCCTGGCAGGCGTGTTAGACATCAAGGCATCTGAGAAGGCGGCCCGCTTCGTGCGTTTTTGCGACGCATTCAACATCCCTATCATCACCTTTGAAGACGTGCCAGGCTTCTTACCCGGCACAGCCCAAGAGCACGGCGGGATCATTCGCTGTGGGGCCAAGCTGGTGTACGCCTACTGCGAAGCCACCGTGCCCAAGATCACTGTGGTAACGCGCAAGTCTTACGGCGGGGCCTACATTGTAATGAGCAGCAAACACATCCGCAGCGACCTGAACCTGGCCTGGCCCAGTGCCGAGATCGCCGTCATGGGCCCCGAGGCCGCAGTGAACATCATCTTCCGCAAAGAATTGGCCCAGGCTGAAGATCCAGAGCAGCGTAAGGCCGAGCTGTTGGCCGAATACACCGAGAAGTTTGCCAACCCGTATGTAGCCGCAGGGCGCGGTTACATTGACGACGTCATCGAGCCGAGCGAAACGCGCCCCCGGCTGATCAACGCCCTCGAGATGCTGGCCAACAAGCGCGATAGTAACCCACCTAAGAAACACGGCTGCATGCCGCTCTAGGTGGAGGAAGACCAGGAGCAAGGTATGTTCAACAAAGTCCTGATCGCTAACCGGGGCGAGATTGCGGTACGCATCATCCGTGCCTGCCGCGAGATGGGCATGCAAACCGTGGCCGTCTACTCAGATGCCGACCGCCAGGGGCTGCACGTACGCTATGCGGATGAAGCTTACCGCCTGGGCCCGGCGCCGTCGCGCGACTCGTACCTGCGCGCCGATGTGGTGCTCGAGATCGCCCGGCGCTGCCAGGCCGAAGCTGTCCATCCGGGTTACGGCTTTCTGGCCGAACGGGCCGATTTTGCTGCCGCATGCCAGCAGGCGGGCCTGGTTTTTATCGGACCCAACCCGTCTTCCATCGCCGCGATGGGCGATAAGGCCCTGGCCCGCGCCACCCTGGCCCGCGCCGGTGTGCCTATGGTGCCCGGCACCGAGGGCGAAGGTGCCCTAAACGATGATGACCTGCTGGCCCTGGCCCCTAAGATAGGCTTCCCGTTGCTCATCAAAGCCACAGCGGGCGGCGGCGGGAAGGGCCTGCGCGAGGTGGGCTCGCTAGACGAAATGCCCGCCCTGCTGCAATCGGCGCGGCGCGAAGCCGAAGCTGCCTTTGGGGATGGCAACGTGTACATCGAGCAGTTGATCGAAGGGGCGCGCCATGTTGAGGTGCAGATCCTGGCAGATGGATTGGGGAACGCCATCCACCTGGGGGAACGAGAATGCTCGATTCAACGCCACCACCAGAAGCTGCTCGAAGAATGCCCTTCACCTGTCATTGGCAATGATGAGGCCTTCCGCCAGGCTCTAGGGAGCGTGGCAGTGCGCGCCGCCCAAGCCATTAATTACGTCAACGCGGGCACAATCGAATTTCTGGTAGATAAGAACAAGAACTTCTACTTCCTCGAGATGAACACCCGCCTGCAAGTAGAGCACCCGGTCACCGAGATCGTCACTGGCATCGACATCGTTAAAGAACAGATCCGCATTGCCCGCGGCCACTCGCTGCGCTACAAGCAAGAAGACGTGCATTTTAATGGCTGCGCCATCGAGTGCCGGATCAACGCCGAAGACCCCAACAACAATTTCATCCCCTCCACCGGGCGCATCACCCACACCCTGCTGCCCACCGGCCCCGGCGTGCGCGTGGACACGGGTGTTTACATCGGTTTCGAGGTCTCTCCTTATTATGACTCGCTGATCTCAAAGATCATTGTATGGGGCGAGACGCGCAACGAAGCCATCTTGCGCATGCGGCGGGCTTTGGAAGAATATAAGATCCTGGGCGTTCGCAACAATATCTCTTTCCACCAGCGTCTGATGGACTCGCCGCATTTCATCACCGGGCAGTATGACACCCGCTTTATCGAAGAGCGCTTCTCTCTCGATGCAGATGGAGAAAACGGCACAGCCCGGCCAACGGACGAGCGTCCAGATATCGCCGCCATCCTGGCTACCCTGGTGGCCCACCAGCAGACCCAGCGCTCCGCCCATATGATCCGGCGCAACGAGCGGGATACTTCTAACTGGAAATGGCTCAGCCGCTGGGAACGGCTGAGCAAGTAAGCGAGGCCTGCATGCGCTATTTGACTACCATTGCCGGCAAGGAATACCAGGTTGAAATTGTGGATGAGCACCATGTGATTGTAGACGGCCTCTCGTACCAGGTGGATTTCGAGGCCGTCAGCGACCAACCGGTTTACACCTTGCTGGTAGACGGCAAATCCTATGATGCCCATGTGTACCCAGATGAGAACGTGTGGCAGGTGTTGTTCCACGGTGGAATGTATTCAGCGACCGTGGAAGACGAGCGCGAGAAACGCCTGCGGGGCTCTCTGGGCGATGGCATTGCCGAGCACCAAGAATACCAGCTTAAAGCACCCATGCCCGGGCTGGTGGTCTCGGTTCCGGTGAGCGAAGGACAGGCTGTGCAAAAAGGCGATGTGCTGTTGATCCTCGAATCGATGAAGATGCAAAATGAATTGAAGTCGCCACGCGCCGGCAAGGTAACCCGGGTACGGATCAAACCCGGCGACCGCGTGGAACATAAAGAGACGATGCTGAGCGTGACCTAGAGAGGCACACAATGTCCAAAAGCGGCAAAGAATTGGAAGTCAAGTTCTACCTATCTGATCTACCTGCGCTGCAAGCCCGCCTGGAAGGGCTGGGGGCGGTGTTAGTACAGCCGCGCACGCATGAGGTTAACCTGCGCTTTGACACTCCCAGCCTCGACCTGCTGCACAGCAATCGCCTGCTGCGCCTGCGCCAAGATCGGGCGGCTTGCATCACCTACAAAGGGCCGGGCAGCGAGCAAGGTGGTGCACGCCTGCGCCAAGAGCTGGAATTCACCGTGGGCGATTTTGCTACTGCGCAAGCAGTGCTCGAAGCCCTGGGGTACCAGGTGATTATGATGTATGAGAAATACCGCGCCGTTTACCGCCTGCCAGGGCCAGCCCTGGAAAGTACCGGAGACGCCCCCCTGCTGGTGACCCTGGATGAGATGCCTTATGGGCACTTTGCCGAGATTGAAGGGCCAGACGGGGCCTCTATTCAAGGGGCGGCGGCTCAATTGGGCTTGGACTGGTCGGCGCGCATCCTGGAAAGTTATGTTGTTCTCTTCGACCACGTGCGGGCAGGCCGGGGGTTGTCTTTCCGCGACCTGAGCTTCGCTAATTTTGAGGGGCTAAGTATTGCGCCTGAAACACTGGGTGTGCGCCTGGCAGATAGCTAAATGAAACCAGAAACGAGGGTGGGGCGGCGCACCGATGCGCCGCCCCACCCTCGTTTAAGTTTAGATGATTATTGGTCGCGCCGGTCCAGCCAGTAACTGAGGCTGCCAAGAAGAGCGGCGATGACAAACAAAAAGAAGGGGGTGGTCATAGCAACGGTTTCCTCAGGCAAGATGGCGCCACGGCCGATCAGCGGCAAGACAAAAAAGATGAGGAGTAAAATCCCGGCGACCAAGAAAAGAACCCAGAAAATATTGAGCAGTTTAACCGCTCGCCTGGTGCCTAAGAAGGAATCGAAAGCGCCAGAGGCTGCCTTCCAGGGCCTTTCGAGGGCACTCAGGCCAACGATCATCAAGATAGGGCTAAAAATGACCAGGGAACCAAAGCAGAGCAGGGCCGGCAAAGGTATATCGACGCCAGCACTGAGATCGCCTAACAGGCCGCAGCTCAACAAACCCAGGCAAAAGAAGATCAACACCCCCACCAAACCGATCACAATCTTTGGCGTTTTACCCATCTTCATCATACACCTCAAGGCTGGACAAGCATGTTCAGGGCAGACTGAGCAGCATCGCAAACCTGGACCTCAGAGCACAGGGTAAGGCAGGTACGCAGGTCGCTCTCGCCTTGCTCAAAATTACCCTGCAAGACATGTGCAATACCACGGCCCAGGTAAGGGTTGGCATCTTGGGGGTCAAGCTCGATGGCCTTGTCGAAATCAACGAGGGCGAGGGCATATTCTTCCATGCCAGCATAAGCAATGCCGCGGTTGTTGTAAGCATCGGCATACTGAGGATCAACCTGGATCGCCAGGCCGAAATCCGTCAGGGCTGGTTGGTTTTGACCGAGCCTGAAGTAAGCCAGGCCGCGGTTGGTGAGCACTTCGGCATCTTGAGCATCGATCTGCAAGGCGGCATCGTAATCGGCAATGGCCTGCTGGTACTGTTCAAGCCTGGCATAGGCCATGCCGCGGTGGCTGTAGGCGGCAGCACTGCGGGGGTCAATGTCCAAGGCGGCATCGTAATCAGCAATCGCTTTGTCATAGAAGCTCATCAGGGCATAGACATTGCCGCGATTAACGTAGCCCGAAACGTTCTGGGGGTCGATCTGGAGGATCTTGTTGAAATCAGCCAGGGCAAGCTCGTATTCTTCGAGCAAGCTGAAGGTCATACCGCGGCTGGTATAGGCTTTGGTATAGAGAGGGTCAATGGCGAGGGCGGCATCATAATCAGCAAAGGCGGCTTCCATCTCGTTAAGATACGAGTGGGCCAGGCCGCGATTGTTGTAGGCTTCAAGAAGCTGATCGTCAAGACGCAGGGCAGAGTCGTAATCTAAGATAGAACGGGCATACTCACCCTGGGCGGCGTAGGCGGCGCCGCGGTTGAGATAGGTTTGGGGCAGGTCGGTATCGATGGCAAGGACAGCATTAAAATCGTTGACGGCCTGGGCATAGAGGCCCTGGGAAGCAAAAGCCTGGCCGCGGCCATTTAAGGCCTCAACAGAGTTGGGGGCTAGCGCAATGGCAGATGTATACGCTTCAACCGCCTGCTCATACTGGCCAGACTCGGCCAAAGCCTGGGCCTGGCTGACAAAAACCAGGGCCTGCACTTGACCAAAGGATTGGCGCTGTTGCGAGAGGAAGTAACCCGCTAACGCCCCGCCAACCAGGCAGAGGGCCAGCCCTCCCCAGGCCCAATAACGGGCGCGGGGAAAACGCCAACGGCGGGGAGCAGCCGCTGAGCGGCGCTTCTTTCGACCAGGCTCGCTTTGCCAGGCAAAGCCAAACCAGGCCAAAGCCAAGAGCAGCACCAGGGCCCCCACCCCAGCAGCAATATAGGCAAAAACCGACCAATCACCAGCCCAAAAGCGCAGGAAGGCGATGACCAAGAGGACAAGCCCCACAAGCCCGGCAGGCAGGGGCCAATAATCATTGTTCCATTGAAATTTGCTCATTGATCCTTTTCTCTTTCAGCCTGCCAGTATAGCACAATCCATTCTTGAAATGCAAGTACATGCCGCGGTTACACCCTGTTCTAAGGAGAAAATTCTTCTATCCCAAAACGTTAGATCGTCTTGTCGTTTTTGCCCGCCACCTGGCGAAGCAGGTTGAGCTGGCCAACATGGTAAGCCTCGTGCCAGAAGAAGAAGGCCAGCAGGCCGCCGAGGGGCTGGGGTTTATCCCAAAGCTGGGCTTCAACCTCAAGCTGAGCAGAAGAGACGGATTGCAAGCCCTGAACAAGGGCATCAAAAGAGGCATCCAGGCGGGCGGTCAGATCGGAGAGCTGAATGGCCTTTTCGGCGGAAGTGAGCGGGTCAGAGCCGTAGTTGTAAGTGGTAGTTTCGGCCTCAGAAAGCACGGGGGGCAGCTCGAGGAGCTTGAGGCAGGTATCGCGACTGGAGAGGATGTGGCCGATGACCCAGTTGATGCAGTTGGCGTTGAAATTGGGCTGGACAAGGCTCTCGACATGGGTAAGGCCAGCCAGCTCAGTGTGGATCATGCGCTGGTTCGTCTCAAGCGTATCGATGAGGGGAAGTGGGCCGGGGGAATGCATGAGAGATGTTCCTTTCGGGGAGAATTTTAAGCAGGATAATGTGATTGTAGCAGAAGTTTGGCGTCCTACAAGAGGTAACCAAATAAATGGTGCTATACTTGAAAGTGGCACACCCGCAGGGTGTGCATTGGGTAGTATGCGCCGCCATGCGGCAAGGATGATTCCCATGAACAATAACCATGCTTTAAGAATTCGCTTAACCGTTCTACTGCTATTCGTGTTCGCTGGGCTGATGTCTATCGCGATACCTGCATTGGGGAGCGACATGCAGCAAGAAGTATGGCTTTACTCTTACCTGCCGCTGGTGCTAAAAACAACGGTGGAAGAGCCGCGTGATTTGAGTAACATGGTGCTGATTCCGAAGGGAGACTTTCAAATGGGGTGCGGTTCGTACTGTGCAAACAGCGATATGATGCCGCTGCACATGGTGTATTTAGATGCCTATTACATCGATATCTACGAGGTGACCAACGCCAAATACGTGGAATGCGTGGATGCGGGGGCGTGTGAAGAACCGAACGGTGACAATTCTTACAGCCGGAACGATTATTTTGGGAACCCTAAATACGATAATTACCCGGTGGTATTGGTGAGCTGGGAGCAGGCGAGTGCTTACTGCTCTTGGCGGGACAAGCGGCTGCCGACGGAAGCAGAATGGGAGAAGGCGGCTCGGGGTACAAGTTACCGTCTTTATCCTTGGGGAAGCAGTACACCAACTTGCGAACTGGCAAATGGATACAACATCTGCTCAATCGGCGATACGGACGAGGTAGGCAGTTACCCAGAAGGAGCCAGTCCATACGGGGTGATGGACATGTCAGGCAATGTATGGGAATGGGTGAACGACTGGTACGACGCAGATTATTATGACAATTCGCCAGACAGCAACCCAACAGGGCCGGAGGATGGAACGTACCGGGTGATGCGAGGTGGATCGTGGGGGAGCATTAACGGGCTATTGACGGGGTATCGAAACGGAAGCAACCTGCCGACAAAGACGAGCGTGACGAATGGGTTCCGATGCGTGGCAACGCCGTGATTAGATGAATATGATAGAATTAAACCTATGAACTCTTCCCCTCCTGTACGCACATTCTTACCAGCGGCGATCCTGCTTTCATTAACCGGCATTGTGGGCCTGTTGATCTTGTTTTTTTATACCCTGCCCACAGTGGGGCCGCGCTGGCTGTTCTTCTTCTTGCTGGTGATCGGGTTGACCGGGCTGGCCCTGCCGGCAGCGGCGTATTTAAACCTGCGCTTTCCCAGCCTGCCCCCACCCACCCCGGGTGTGGTGGTGCGGCAGAGCCTGTGGGCTGGCATCTACGGGGCAACCATCGCCTGGCTGCAGATCGGACGCGCCTTGAACCTGACCCTGGCAATCTTACTGGCAGTGGGCCTGGTGCTGATTGAGTTCTTGCTCAGACTGTCAGAACGGAGCCAGTGGAAAAACTAACCATGACAGGATTGAGGGGCCTTCCTTCAGTAGACGCGCTGCTGCAAACCCAACAAGCCGGTGCGCTGGTGACGGCGTATGGGCGACCGCTGGCATTGCAAGCTGTGCGCGCCAGCCTGGATGAGGTACGAGCAGCTCCCCCAAAAACCATGCCGGGGGTTGATGCGCTTTTGGCGCGAGCAGAGAAATTGCTGGTGGATTGGACGGCGCCATCATTGATGCCAGTGATCAATGCCACCGGAGTGATCTTGCACACCAACCTGGGGCGAGCGCCGATGAGCCAGGCAGCCATGCGGGCCATGCAAGAGGTTTCACTGGGTTATTCCAACCTGGAATACGATCTTGAACGAGGGCAGCGGGGCTCGCGGTTGGTGCATGCCGAGCGCCTGTTGCAGCGCCTGACAGGAGCCGAAGCGGCCCTGGTGGTGAACAATAACGCCGCGGCGGTACTGCTGGCGTTGACGGCCCTGGCGCGGCGCAGGCCGGTGCTGATTGCCCGCACACAGTTGATCGAGATCGGGGGCGGTTTCCGCATTCCAGATGTGATGAAGCAATCGGGGGCCAGGCTGGTTGAGATTGGGGCAACCAACCGGGTGCACCTGGCGGATTATGCCGATGCAATTGTAGAGCAATCACCCAAGCTTTTGATGAGGGCGCACCGCTCCAATTTTCGCATTGTAGGCTTCACAGCAGAGCCTACGCTGAGCGAGATGGCGCAAGTGGCACACGAACATGGGTTGCCGTTGTTGGATGACCTGGGCTCAGGCACCTTTATCGACACAGCCCACTACGGCCTGCCGCACGAACCGACGATCTCCGAATCGCTGGCGGCAGGGGCAGACCTGGTGTGCTTTTCGGGGGATAAGCTGTTGGGGGGACCACAGGCGGGGATCCTGGTGGGGCGCAAAGACCTGGTGACCAAATTAAAGAAACATCCCCTGGCGCGGGCGGTGCGGGCAGATAAGCTGTGCCTGGCAGCGCTCTCAGCGACCCTGCTGCACTATTTGAAAGATGAAGCTGAGGCTAAGATCCCAATCTGGCGGATGATGGCAGCCAGGCCAGAAGCGCTGAAAGAGCGGGCCCAGGCCTGGGCGAATGCGCTGGGCCAAGGGCAGGTGATGCCGGCCCTATCGACTGTGGGGGGCGGCTCGCTGCCCGAAGAGACCCTGCCGACTTTTGTGCTGGCGCTGGAGGTGGGCTCACCGAACCGGGTAATGGAACGGCTACGGCGGCTGGCAGTGCCAGTGATTGCAAGGCTGGAAGCCGATCTGGTGTATTTTGACCCCCGCACGGTGCTGGCTGAGCAGGATAATATGTTAGTTGAAGCCGTGAGACGGGTGCTATAAGGTGATGAGGATATGTTAGCAACAGAAGATGTTTTAAAATTGTTACTGGCATTGGTGTTGGGCGGGCTGATCGGGCTGGAGCGCGAATACCGGGATAAGGCGGCGGGCTTCCGGACGATCATTTTCATCTGCGTGGGCGCGGCGCTGTACACCATCTTTTCTTCCATCATCGCCGGGGATAAAGACCCCGGGCGCGTGGCCGCCAATGTGGTGACGGGGGTGGGCTTTTTAGGGGCAGGGGTGCTGCTGCGAGACGGAGGCCGCGTGATCGGCCTGACCACAGCTGCCATCATCTGGCTGACGGCGGCGATTGGGATGGGGGTGGGGGTAGGCCAGTATGCGCTGGCGATCTTTGCGGCGGCGATCATGATGGTGGTGCTGTGGTTCTTCCCGTATATCGAGATAATGATCGACCGGGTGCGCGAAGAACGCTGTTACGAGATGAGCTTTGCATTCGATATGCAAAAATTCCGCCAGGTTGATGCGCTGTTCTCCACGCACCATCTGCGGGTAAAAAATCATAAGCAAGAAAAGACAGGGGCTGAGCTGTCTTGCACCTGGGAAGCCTTCGGCTCTCCGGCAAACCACGACGCACTAACCACCGCCCTGCTGAATGACCCAACGATCAAATCATTGAAATTTTAAAGGATAGTGACCCGTGAAGAAGCACCTGGACTCTCTACTCGAAACCCATCACTTAGACGCCATCCTGGTGACAGGACCAGCCCAGCACAACCCCGCCATGTATTACATGACCGGCGGCGGGCACCTGACAGGCGGCGACTTGATCAAAAAACGCGGGGCAGACCCTCTGCTCTTCCACTATCCGATGGAACGGGACGAAGCATCAAAGACCGGGCTGCACACCAAGAACCTTGCAGATTATAAGATGCACGAGCTGTTCAAAGAAACCAGGGGCGACATGCTCAAGGCCAGCGTGGCGCGCTACCAACGCATGCTGACCGATTATGGCTTCACCAAGGGGCGGCTGGGCCTGTACGGCCAGGTGGAAGTGGGCCCGACCTTTGCCCTGTTCAACGCCTTGCAAGCGGCCATGCCAGGCCTGGAGGTGGTGGGCGAGATCACAGACCCGGTGTTGTTAGAAGCCATGGCAACCAAAGACAGCGCCGAGTTGGAGCGCATCCGCCGGATGGGCAAGGTGACCACGCAGGTGGTGGCTGAGACGGCGTCTTTCATTACCCACCACAACGTAAAAAATGAAGTAGTGGTCAAGCGAGACGGCTCACCGCTGACCATCGGAGAAGTGAAGGCGCGCATCAACTTGTGGTTGGCAGAGCGCGGGGCCGAAAACCCCGAAGGCACCATCTTCGCCATCGGGCGGGATGCAGGTGTGCCGCATTCATCGGGCGCTAACGGCGATGCGCTGCGGCTGGGGCAGACGATCGTCTACGATATTTTCCCCTGCGAGGCAGGTGGAGGCTATTTCTACGACTTCACACGTACCTGGAGCCTGGGCTATGCCACGGATGAAGCCCTGGCGTTGTACGAGAATGTATTCAGTGTATACAACCAGGTGACCAGCGAATTGAAACCCGGAATGCCCGGCAAACATTACCAGCAGCGGACTTGCGAGCTGTTCGAGGCGCAGGGTCACCCCACCATTAAGACAGACCCGCAAACACAGTCTGGCTACGTGCACAGCCTGGGGCATGGGGTGGGACTGCACGTCCACGAGCGCCCCTGGTTCGGAGCAAATGCGAGCAGCACAGATGTGCTGGAGCCAGGGGTGGTGTTCACGATCGAGCCGGGCCTGTACTACCCCGAGCGCGGCCTGGGCGTGCGCTTAGAGGATACCTACACCCTGACGGCAGAGGGCAAATTTGAAGTCTTTGCACCCTATCCGATGCAGTTGGTGCTGCCGATGCGGCCGCCGCGACCTCGGCGCCAGGTTGCAAGATCTTAATGTATGTACAGGACACATCTTTCTTAATGACCGATCAAACATCTACTCCGGTAAGAATGCTGGGGATTGAATCATCCTGCGATGAGACGGCGGCAGCAGTGGTAGAAGACGGCCGGCGCATCCTTTCGAACGTGGTGGCCTCGCAAGTGGACCTGCACGCCCAGTTTGGCGGGATCTTCCCAGAGGTGGCATCGCGCCAGCACATCCGGGCCGTTTACCCAATCATTGAACAGGCCTTACAGCAGGCACACCTGGCGCTGGGCGATGTGGATGCCATTGCCATCACGCGCGGGCCGGGCCTACCCGGTTCGCTGGTGATCGGGATGAACATGGCAAAGGGGCTGGCGCTGGGGAGCGGGCTGCCGCTAGTAGGCATCAACCACCTGGAGGGGCACCTGTACTCGGCCTGGCTGCACCCGGCAGAGGCTGAAGGCGGCCCGGCGCCGGAATTCCCATTGGTGGCACTGATCGTTTCAGGCGGGCACACTGAGCTGGTCCTGATGACAGAGCACCTGCGCTACCAACGGCTGGGAGCGACGCTGGATGACGCGGCTGGGGAAGCCTTTGATAAAGTGGCACGGCTGCTGAGCCTGAGTTACCCAGGCGGCCCGGCAATCCAAGAAGCCGCCAAAGGCGGCAATCCCCTGGCCTTCAACTTTCCGCGAGCCTGGCTGGATAATCGTTGGGATTTCTCGTTCAGCGGGCTGAAGACAGCCGTACTACGCGAGGTGCGCGCCCTTGAAGGGGTGGCCAATCCCCTGCCGGTGGCTGACCTGGCGGCGAGCTTCCAGGCGGCCGTGGTGGATGTGCTGATCAGCAAGACGATGCGAGCAGCAGCGGAGTATGGGGCGCGGGCAATCTTGATCGCGGGGGGCGTGTCGGCCAACGCGGCCTTGCGCCAATCGGCGCAAATGCGGGCTAACATCCCCCTCTACATCCCGCCATTGTGGCTGTGTACAGATAACGCAGCCATGGCCGCAGCGGCAGGGCACCATCGTTTCTTGGCGGGGCAGCGAGATGGGCTGGATATGGATGTGCTGCCGAACTGGCCTTTGACTGAGGTGCCCCGGTAAGTGCCTGTAATAAAAGGTTACAGGATATAATAGGGGGAGAGCAGGGCTATGAGCGACAATACCACAGCGGAACGCCCAATTCCCTCAACGCCTGGCGAGGAAAAGGCTGCATTACGCCTAGCGCTGGACAGCTATTTCGGTAGCAGCTTGCCACCGGTTACGGCTGCGCTGGGGGTTTTGTTTGTTATCTTTGCCCTGGCCCATTTCTTGGTCTTAGAGCCTGCCGTTGCCCGCATTATGGGAACCCTGGCCAGCCTGACAGCAATCGTCTTCTTTATCCTTTACCTGCAACTGAAGCGCGCCCCGGTCGCAGCGCGGTATGCCCACCCGTTGGGCTTTGGGATCAGCATGTTGGTGTTGTTCAATGCGCTGATGCACCTATATTTGACGCGCCAGCCCCTGCAAACCACCAACCTGATCCTGGTGGTGGTGGGGATTGGATTCTTGTTCCTCTCAACGCGCTGGCTGGTATTGACCATCGTCGTGGCGGTTGCAAGCTGGGGGGCTGTCGTGTTAAGCCTGCCCGAATTCCCCGAATGGCTACACTTTGGTTTTGCATTGTTTTCAGGCAGCATCTTGTCCGCAGTAGTCCACACAGCCCGGCTGCGCACCCTGAACAACTTGGAGACCCTGCGCCTTCTCGATCAGCGCCGCAAGACAGAGTTGGAGGGCGTGCTGCGGACGACCGAGGATGCACAGCGCTCGCTGGCAACCAGCATGGCGGTTGGGCAGCGGATCACGTCAATCCTAGACCTGGATACACTGCTGCACCAGGTGACCGAATTGATCCAATTGCGGTTTAACTGCTATTTTGTGGGCATTTTCCTGCTTGAGCCTGGCAGCGACCGGCTGGACTTACGGGCCGCCAGCGGGGCAAACAGCCGGATCTTGCTGCAGCAAGATTTCTGCCTGACGGTGAGTGAACAGAGTATTGTCGGCTGGGTGGCCGCTCACCGCCGCCCGGCCTGCGTGGAAGATGTATCCCAAGACCCGCGCTACATGTTCACCGAGTTGATCCCTAAAGCACGCGCCGAGCTGGCCCTGCCGCTGGAGATGGGGCATACCATCCTGGGGGTGCTGGATATGGAAAGCGAACAAGTGGCGGCATTTCGAGAAGACGATGTGCCCTTCTTGCAACTGCTGGCTGACCAGGTGGCAACGGCAATCCAGAACGCTTCTCTGTACGAAAGTGAAAAAGACCGCCGCCGCCTGGTGGAAACGCTTTACGATACAGCACGCACCCTATCAGGCTCGCTGGACCCGGCCGAAGTACTGAAGCAGATCCTGGAACACATCAGCGAGATCGTCTCGTATCACCGGGCCGCGGTGATGCTGCGCAGCGGCGAGGAACTGGAGATTGCCGCGGCGCGCGGCTTCCCGCCTGACTACACAAACATCCGTGTACCCATCCACGAGAACGATGTGTTTAATGAAATCGCATCCACGCAGAGGCCCCTGCCCATCGCAGACGTATTGGAACGCCCCGATTGGCAGCAAGTGAACAACCTGCCGCAGGCCAGGGCATGGCTGGGCGTCCCCCTGATCCACCGCGGAGAGGTGTTTGGCATGCTCTCGCTTACCCGCCAGACGCCTGAGGCCTATACATCTGACGAGGTATCGCTGGCAGCGGCCTTTGCAGGCCAGGCGGCGATCGCGCTCAACAATGCCCGCCTGTATAATCAAATCACACGCTTCAACCAGGATCTAGAATCCCTGGTACACCAACGCACAGAAGCCCTGCAAACAGCATACAACCACCTGGAACGCCTGGATCGGGCTAAGTCAGACTTTATCAGCATTGCATCACACGAGTTCCGTACGCCGATTACAGTCTTACACGGGTATCTCCAGATGTTGTTGGAAGATCCGGGCCTGCAGAGCAACCAACAGCACCTCTCACTGCTCAAAGGCATTGAAACGGGAGCTAACCGACTGAACGAGATCGTTGAAAGCCTGCTGGATGTGGCCAAGATCGATAACCGCGAGCTGAGGCTGTATCCTGAACCGATCTCGTTGGCCTCTTTGATTGAGCTGGCAAGCAGTGGGCTCAAGAACGCCCTTACCGAGCGTAAGCAGAGCCTGCATCTTGAACCATCCCTGCGCGGTTTACCAGCCATCGAGGCAGATGCAGAAGCCTTGCGCAAAGTCTTTAACCATTTGCTCACAAATGCGATAAAATACACCCCAGACGGTGGCAAGATCACAATTTCAGGCCAGGCCCTGGCGCCTGGTAAAACCAAGATGGCTGATGGCGGGGTAGAGATCGTTGTCAGCGATACTGGCATTGGGATAGACCCCCAGGTCAACGAGCTGATCTTTCGAAAATTTTTCCAAACGGGTGAGGTGGCACTTCACTCAACAGGAAAGACCAAATTCAAAGGCGGTGGACCAGGGTTGGGATTGGCGATTGCGTTGGGTATTGTTGAAGCACACGGCGGGCAAGTATGGGTTGAAAGCCCCGGCTACGACGAAGTAAAATGCCCAGGCAGCCATTTTCACATCACCCTGCCGCTGCGGCAGCAGCCGCCAATTGATGGATAATTATGATGCCTATTCAATTCACCGATATCCTTGCCGTAGCTGGCGCACTCTTGTACATCATCACCCTGGGGGTGGCAATCAAGATGACCGGCCTGCGGGAGAATAAGCAGCGCCTCCTGGCACTATTCTTGGTGCTTGGTATGGTGACCAGCCTGCTGCCACTGGCCCATAACTTTGGCTGGCTGACCAATGAACTGATACAACCGATTGAATGGCTGTGCATCATCCTGCTGACCATTATCTTTTATTTGTTGTCGCGCATGGTGCTGCAGTTCAAATTGGGGCGCCCCTGGCTGGTTAATGTGTTGAGCGTGGTGTGGATCGCGGCCCTGGTTGTTATAGGGTTCAACCTGATCCGCCTGCGCGAGGTGCTGTTGCAAGCCACCGATTGGGTCATCACCCGCCAGACGCTGACGCTGGCGATCATGCTGATCGGTTGGGCCTGCTTCTTGATTGGCATTGCCGGCATGCTGGTGTACGTCTCTCGTAAGCCAGTGGCGCCGATCGTCAAAAACCGGGCCCATTACTGGTCTCTGGCCCTGGCGATCATTGCGGGCAGTGATATTCTCTTTTGGGTAAGCCTGGACTCTTGGGGGGGGGTTCTGCGCTGGCCAGGGATGCTTTTGGTGGCTGCGATCGTCGTCCGTCCCTACATGCCAGATATCCGCCGGGTAGAACGCCAGGCACTGAATTATATGGTGATGTTCACCCTGACGGCAATTGTGCTGCTGGCCGGTTTGCTGCTGGTTCCGCCCATTTTTGAGCGCTTTCGCCAGGATTACAACCCCATCCTGGCAGGGGCCGTAGTAGCCGTCTTCCTGGCGGCACTGCTGGTCCCGCTAGGGCTTTTATCGCAGAAGATCGTTCAGCGCATCCTGCCTACCAAAGGGTACGACCCAAACCGCATCTTGCGCGAATACAGCCAGAGCATCAGTAATATCCTTGACCCTGAGTTGTTGGCTACGGTTGCGGTGGGGCTGATCAGCGAAGCCATTGAGATCCAGCGCGGTTATCTATTCCTGGTGGATTATGAGCCCGAAGACAGCGGCGGGAACTACCGGCTACGCGGCGCCAAGGGGATGGGAAAGGACCAGCCTGAGCCCTGCCTCTTAACGGCAAATGGGCCTATCGCCACCTATTTCCGCCAAGACCGCAAACCTCTGCGCCAGACGGATATCGAGTTGGAGCCGCGCTTCCAGCTTGCGCCAGCAGAAGAACAAAGCTGGCTGGCAAGCCTGGGCGTTGACGTTTATATGCCCATCTACACCAAAGACGATTGGGTGGGATTGATCGCCCTCGGCCCAAAGCTCTCAGGCCTGCCTTACTTTGATGACGACTTGACCCTGCTTGCCATCCTGGCTGACCAGACCGCCGTGGCCTTGCAGAACGCCCGCCTGGTGGAAAGCCTGATGCGGCTGAACAATGATTTCCGGCGCGCCTATGCTGCCATGGAGCAGGCCAACCGCCACTTGAAGCAGGTCAATGTGCAGTTAGAGAATCTTGACCGCACAAAATCGGATTTTATCAGCGTGGCCTCGCACGAACTGCGCACCCCCCTGACCGTGATGCGGGGCTACAACGAGATGCTGCTGGAAGATCCTACCATCAGTGGGAATGCCTTCCATTCAAAACTGATCAACGGAATCTATTCGGGCATTATGCGCTTGCACGAGATCGTCAACAGCATGCTCGATATTGCCAGCATCGACACGCGCTCTCTGGAATTGAAGGTGGAGCCAGTTTCGATCCATATGCTCATCCACATGGTAATCAGCGGCTTCAAAGAGTCGATCGAAGAGCGTCACCTGATCCTGGAAGCTGAAGGACTGCGTGACCTGCCAGAGATTGAGGGCGACCCTGAGGCTTTGAAGAAGGTTTTTTACCACGTGGTGATCAACGCCATCAAATATACCCCCGACGGCGGGAAGATCAATATCACGGGGATTGCTGTCTCACCTGGTCAGATGAACCTGCCTAATGGCGGCGTTGAGGTGATTGTGGCGGATACGGGGATTGGGATCGCTGCCGAATACCTGGACCTGGTCTTCACCAAGTTCTACCAAACTGGAGAACTGGCCCTGCATTCCAGCGGGCGCACCAAATTCAAGGGGGCCGGCCCAGGCCTTGGCCTGGCAATTGCCAGGGGCATTGTGGAGGCTCACCGGGGCAAGATCTGGGCTGAAAGCCCGGGCCACGACGAAGACAAATGTCCCGGCAGCCAGTTCCACGTGGTGCTGCCGCTGCATCTCAAGGACAATCACTGATCTATTCTAAGGCTTCTTTCAACTTGTCAAAAGAAATGGGGCCCTCGCGCAGCAGGCTCAACTCGGGTCCACAGCAATCAACGACGGTTGAAGGCACACGGCTGGTTGCCCGCCCTCCATCCAGGATCAAGTGGATACGACCACCCAACTGCTCCATTACTTCTTGAGCAGTGGTGGTATTTTCTTGCCCCGATAGGTTGGCAGAGGTGACTGCCAGGGGGCCCACTTCACGCAGCAAGGCCAATGCCAGGGGGTGATCGGGCATGCGCACGCCCACGCTGTTATTTTGCGACAGGACATCCGGCAGGTCTTTTTTGCCTGGCACCACCAGGGTCAAAGGACCAGGCCAGAAACGCTCTGCCAGGCGCAAAGAGATGCCGGTCATTTTATAGGCAACACGTTCCACATGGGCAATGTCGCCCACCAATACGGCAATGGCTTTGGTATTGACACGCCCTTTGACCGCAAACAAGCGCTCAACCATTGCTCCATAAAAAGGGAGAGCAGCCAGGCCATACACCGTATCCGTAGGGAAAGCAACCAGCCCGCCATGCTGCAATACATCAGCCGCATGCTTGATCGCTACAACGTGGTCACCCAACAAGAGATCTGTTTTCATAAGCCAGTTATGCGCATTGTATCACGAACGGTTCATCTCCCAGATGAACCTAAGCCCGTCCAGGGTCAACCAGGGGGCTACAATCTGTAGGACAGGGGTCTCTTTGGCAACCACTTCAGCCAAACCACCCGTGGCAATGACTTTCATCTGAGGGCCCAGCTCTTGATAAAAACGGCTAACCATCCCTTCAACCAGGCCAACATACCCAAACAAGAGCCCCGATTGCATGGCATGCACGGTATTGCGCCCGATGACAGAAGGCGGACGCTGCAGGTCAACGCGGGGCAGCTTGGCTGTGCGCAAGAAGAGCGCTTCAGCAGCAATACCGATCCCCGGCGAAATGGCTCCACCCAGGTACTCCCCCTCAGCAGAGATACCATCAAAGGTGGTAGCAGTGCCGAAATCTACCACGCAAGCTGGCCCGCCGTACAAACGCTGAACCGCAGCCGCATCCACAATACGATCAGCACCGACGGCCTTAGGATCTTCGTAACGAACCCGTACGCCGGTCTTGACGCCGGCATCCACCACCAACGGCTCTCGTTTTAAGTAAGTTCCGCAGGCTTCTACAATCTTGCCCGTAAGGGGCGGCACAACTGAGGCCAGGCAGATGCCGTGCAGGGCATCAGGCTTGACGCCCACATGCTCAAGCAGGCCGGCAAGCTGCAAACCGTATTCATCGGGCATGTGATCGTATGCAGTGGCGATGCGCCAGCGTGGGCCGAGGGTCTCACCATCATAGAGGCCCAAGGTGATATTCGTGTTTCCAATGTCAATCGTTAACAGCATGCTTTCACTCCTAAGTGTTTTCAGTGTAGGCTGTTATCGCACCTGAAAAATCTTGGCGTATTATACCCCCGCGATGCTGCCTTTCCGCTATAATTCAATCCGATGAAAGTATCGGCACGCATCACCGCTACCCTGCGCGCCATCCTGGTTGGGCTGGCAATTGCCCTGCTGGGGTTGGCGCCACAACCCCATGCTGCCCGCCAGGCCTTCTACGAGGCACAACAGGCAGTGCAGCAAGCAGATTCACGCGCTGCGGCAGCATCCCTGGAGCAAGCTGCGCCTTACTATCCCTGGCGCAGTGATTTATGGATCTCAGCCGCCCGGCATGCGCTGCAGGCCGGCGACCTACAAAGCGCCATGCGGCTTTTCGAGCAAGCCGGCACGGCCGATCAACTGAGCGAAAGTGACTTGTTGACTTTTGGGGATCTTTTCCTGGCATCTGGCGATGCCCTGGCAGCCGAAGCGTTCTGGCAGCAAGCCGCCCAGTTGCAGCCCCCTTCACCTGCAGCCCACCTGCGCCTGGCAAATTACCACTTACAACGCCAGGATTACCCGGCCGCCATCGCAGACCTGCAAGCTGCCCTGGCCCTGACTCCCACAGACATCCAGCTTGCCTATCAACTGGGACTGCTGTTGGCTGCCTGGCAGCCCCAAGAGGCCATCCCTTACCTGGAACTGGCCTCTACCGACCCTGGGCGGGCTTTTTCTGCCGGGCAGATCTTGAACAGCATCCAGGCCGCGCAGCAGCCCGAAGACCCGGCTTACACCCTGCTATCCAGCGGCCGGGCCCTGGCATCTTTAGATGAGTGGCAGATGGCTGCGGTGGCTTTTCACCAGGCCGTGGGCCTCCGCCCAGATTATGCCGAGGCCTGGGCTTACCTGGGCGAGGCCCGCCAGCACATCCGGCAGGCGGATGTGCCAGGGGCCTCAGACGGCCTGGCTGAGCTGGAACAAGCCTTGCAGATCGATCCGCAATCGGTGTCTGCCAACCTGTTTGCAGGTTTATACTGGCAGCGGCATGCCAACAACCAACAGGCCCTTCAATACCTGCAAACTGCTCAGCAACTCGACCCCCAAAACCCCATCCTGCTGGTTGAGATCGGGCAAACCTATGCCCAGGGCGGAAATCTTCCCACGGCCCAGTCTTACTTTGAACGGGCCATTGCGCTCAACCCCTACGACCCAACGTACTGGCGGCTGTTGGCTGGTTTTTCGATGCAGTACCAGATCCAGGTACGGGAACTAGGGCTGCCTGCTGCCCGCCGGGCAGTGACCCTGAACCCCAGCGATCCCCAATCGCTGGATACCCTGGCCCAGACCCTGCTCTACCTGGGAGATTGGCTGAATGCCGAACGCTTTTTACGCCGGGCGCTGGCTATTGACAGCGATTACGCCCCCGCACACCTGCACATGGGCCTGGTATTCTATTACCGGGGGGATGCCAGCCGCGCCGAGTTAGAATTTGACCTGGCTGAAAGCCTTGCTCCGGGCAGTTGGACGGCTGAACAAGCCAATCGACTGTTGGCTTACTATTTCCCTTAAGCGGCCGGGTATGTTAAAATAATCTTGATGTTACCCCAAAAGATTGACCGGTACGAAATCAAAGCCGAGCTAGGGCGCGGCGGCATGGCCTCAGTCTACAAGGCAATTGACCCGCGTTTCAAGCGCGATGTGGCAATCAAGGTCTTGCCGGCGGCGTTTATGCACGAGGCTATGTTCCGGGCCCGCTTTGAACGGGAAGCGCAAACCATCGCCTCGCTGGAATTTCCTGGCATTGTGCCTGTTTACGATTATGGCGACGAGAACGGCCAGCCTTACCTGGTGATGCGCTATATGCCGGGCGGCTCGCTGGCAGACTTGCTCAAGCAAGGCCCGCTGCCGATCGACAAGACCAACCGCATTTTTTCACGTCTGGCATCAGCCCTGGATTACGTACATTCGAAGGGCATCATCCACCGTGACCTGAAACCCGCCAACATATTATTCGACCCGCACGGCAATGCGTATCTATCCGATTTTGGTATTGCCCACCTGGCCGAGGCCAGCGTTGCGCTAACCGGCGACGCGCTGATCGGCACGCCATCTTATATGAGTCCCGAGCAGGCGCGCGGCGACGGCGACATTGACCACCGCAGCGATATCTATGCCCTGGGCGCCATCCTGTTCGAGATGCTGACAGGCAGGCTGCCCTACGAGGCCACAACCCCCATGGGCATTGCGATGAAACACCTGATTGACCCCGTCCCGCGCATCCTGGCGGTCAAAGCTGATCTGCCGGCGGCCTGTGAAGATTTGATCGAACGAGCCATGGCCAAAGAACGCGACAGGCGTTTTCAAACTGCCAGTGATATGGCCAGCGCACTCGAAATAATTGCGATTCAGGCCGATGCCAGCCCCAGCCCATCCATGACACGTACACCTGCCGCGGATTCGGACGGCGCTCCAGCACCATCTGCCGCGGCCCGCCCAATGACACCCCCGCCATCCCGGCCGGCTGGTCCAGCCCGCCCCATCACACCGCAGCCATCCCAGCCGGTTAGCCCACTGCGCACGCCCACTCCCTCACCAATCCATGCGCCAGCATCCCAGCCCGGCAGCACCCCTGCGCCTGTACGCCCTGCATCTTCACCAGCCATTGCCCGGCAGCAGACAAAGAAAATACCTTGGGTCGTATGGGCATTAGGCGGGGCAGCTATTTTGGGGGCAGTCTTATGCGTGGCAAGCGCTTTAGGGGGCAGCCTGTGGATGGCATTAAACCCCAGCAGTACACCCGAACCGACGGCTATTGTGAACATTCCAGCCACCGTCACGCCGCCGTCCAATGATACAACCCCTATGGCTGCCACCAGCACTCTGCCAGCAGCAGGCGCGATCCTTTTCCAAGACGATTTTTCTAACCCGCAAAGCGGCTGGAGCACATACCAAGATATCGACGGCCTGATGAATTACGAGGGAGGCAGTTACCACATCCTGGTAGATGTTCCAAATGCCTGGTTTTGGGCTACCACAGAGGTCAAGCTTGCCGATGCCAGCATTGAGGTGCAGGCAGAGAAAGTGGCTGGCCCCGACGACAACGTTTTGGGACTCATCTGCCGGTACCAAGACGATCAAAATTTTTACCTGCTGGTGATCAGCAGCGATGGCTACTATGCCATCCTGAAACGGTTGAACGGCTCTACGACGGTGTTTGACGAGGGCATGCAGTACAGCCAGGTCATCCACCAGGGCGAGACCGTCAACACCCTGCGTGCCGATTGTGTCGGCAACACCCTCACGTTATATGCTAACGGTACACGCTTGGCCCAGGTCGTCGACAGCACTTTCAACGAGGGAGTGCCAGGCCTGATCGTAGGCACCTTCAACACGGCTGGCACCGACATTGTCTTCGATGATTTTATTGTTTCAAAGCCATGATCGTTAGGCCATTTTCCGAATCCAGGAGTAACAAACATGAGGCGTTCTAGTCATTTCCTATTGACTATAAGCATATTGGTCTTGTTGGCGATGGCTTGCCAGACGTTAAGCATCCCATCTGGAGAAACCAGTCAGCCAGGCAGCACGCCTCAGCCCAGCGTACTTTTCCAGGATGATTTTTCAGATGTCAACAGCGGCTGGGACCGGTACGCAGATGCAGATGCCACAAATGATTATTACAATGACGGGTATCGCATCCTGGTCAATAAGGCCAGTTGGTGGTTCTGGAGCAACCCAGGCTTAAGCTTATCGGACGTGCTCATTGATGTCGATGCCACCAAGATCGGCGGACCAGACGAGAACGATCTGGGGATCATCTGCCGCTACAGAGATGATGCCAACTTCTACTTTTTCACCATCAGCAGTGATGGCTATTACGGGGTGAGCAAATTTGTCGATGGCGAAGAATTCTTGATTGGTATGGAATCATTGGGATTTAACGATACAATTGTAAAGATCGGCAGCAGCACCAACCATCTACAGGTGCGGTGTGCGGGCAGCAGCCTAACCCTGACTGTAAATGGACAGGTGCTGGCAGATGTAAACGATACAGAATTCACATCCGGCGACGTGGGCCTGATCGTAGGAGCTTACGAGACAGCCGGGGTAGATATCTTATTTGATAATTTTGTGGTCGCCAAACCATAAAAGGCAATTAACATCAACATGTACGAATAAGGAGATTAAGAAATGAAGAAAAGTTGGCAGTTTACAGCTATTGTGGTGGTGCTGAGCCTGGCTATCCTGGCCTGCGGTAGCACAACCCCGGCCGCCCCATCGGATCCCAACATCCTGTTCCAGGACGATTTCTCCAGTTCCAACAGTGGCTGGGACGAAGTCTCGGTGGATGGCGAAGGGATGACGGATTACGAGAACGGCTATTACCGCATCCTGGATGAGGCCGATGAAATCTACTGGGCCAATCCTGGCTTGAGCTTCACAGATATGAGCCTGGAAGTAGACGCCACCAAGGCCGCCGGACCAGATGACAACCTGTTTGGCGTCATCTGCCGCTATCAGAACGAGAGCAACTTCTATCTCTTCCTGATCAGCAGTGATGGCTACTACGGTATCGGCAAAGTCACAGATGGCGATTTGAGCCTCTTTGGCACCGACATGTACCAGCCTACCGAAACCATCAACCTGGGTAATGCCACCAACCACATCAAGGCCGACTGCGTTGGCTCAACCCTGACCTTGACCGTCAATGGTCAATTGGTTGGCTCGGCTAACGACACAGCCTATGCTTCAGGTGATATTGGCTTGATTGCAGGCGCCTCGTCAACCGGCGGCGCTGGTAGCGACATTCACTTTGATAACCTGGTTGTTCGCAAGCCCTAAGATTTTCTAAACGCCTAAATCGGGGTGCTGAAGCGCGCAAGGCGGCTCACAGCACCCCGATGCGCTTCTCTACGCGGATATTGCCGCGCACATTGTATGAACGTCTACCTGGATACAGTCGGTTGTCGCCTCAACCAAAGCGAGATCGAAATCTACGCCCGCCAGTTTCGCCTGGCAGGGCACAACCTGGTTGCAAGCCCAGAGCAGGCGGATCTGGTGGTGCTCAACACCTGTGCGGTGACTGCTGAAGCCGCATCAGACTCACGCCAAAAGGCACGCCAGGCTGCCCGCCAGGGCGTCAGGCAGATCATCCTGACCGGCTGTTGGGCTACCTTACAGCCTGGCGAGGCGGCTGCCCTACCAGGCGTGAGCCAGGTAATCGGCAACCTGGAAAAAGACCAGCTTGTCGCGAACGTCTTGCAACTGGCACCAGAGGCACTTGACCTGGAGCATGCTGCCCGCCAGCCCATCCCCGGCGCTCGCCACCGGACGCGGGCATTCATCAAAGTGCAAGATGGCTGCAACAACCGCTGCACTTTCTGTGTCACCACCATTGCACGCGGCCCTTCCCGCAGCCGCCCCCTGCCAGCCGTGCTGGCGGACGTGGAAGATGCCCTACAAGGCGGTGCCCAGGAGATCGTGCTGACCGGGGTGCATCTGGGATCTTGGGGACGAGATTCTGCCGAAGGCCAGTCCTTGGGCTGCCTGGTAAAAGGCGTGTTGGAAAAGACAACTGTGCCACGCCTGCGCTTGTCTTCTCTGGAACCGTGGGATATTGACGAGCGCTTCTTCGAGCTCTGGCAAGATGAGCGCCTGTGCCCGCACCTGCACCTGCCTTTGCAATCGGGCAGTGCCGCCACCCTGCGGCGCATGGCGCGTAAGACCACCCCGGCTGCGTATGCCAGCCTGCTGGCTGCCGCCCGCTCCGCTATCCCAGGCCTGGCAATCAGCACCGATATCATTGTAGGCTTTCCAGGCGAGAACGAAGCTGAGTTTGAAGAAAGCCTGGCCTTTATTCAAGAGATGCAGTTTGCTGGCGGGCATGTTTTCAACTACTCTGCCCGCCCCGGCACAGCCGCGGCAGACATGCCAGACCAGGTGACGTATGCCGTACGCAAAGCCCGCAGTGCCCAGGTTCGCCAGATCTTGATGCAGGCCGCCCAGGCATACCAGGTTGCTTTTCTGGATCAAGAAGTCAGCGTATTGTGGGAAAGCGTAGATGCAGACGGACCAGAATGGGTTTTAGGCGGTCTGACCAGCAATTACCTGCGCGTCCATACCCGTCTTCCAGGCAATGACACGGCCCCAGGCTGGTGGAACCGGATCACGCCGGTGCATGTGACGGGATACAGCCCCAATGGCTTATCGGGGCAAATCGTTAGGCGATAAAACATTATGGATACCAAGACAAAACTTCAAGAGGCACTAAAAGACGCCCTGCGCGCCGGCGACAAGATGCGCAAAGATACCCTTCGAATGGCCATTGCTGCCATCAAGCTGGCTGAAGTGCAGCCTGGCAGCAAAGAACTGGATGAAACCGCCTACCTGGCGATTGTTCAAAAGGAAGTCAAGTCGCGCCGCGAATCGATTACAGATGCCGAGCGCGCCCAACGACCTGACCTGATCGCAGCAGCAGAAGCTGAGATCATCATTTTAGAAGAATTCCTGCCCAAATCCATCTCTCCCGCAGAGCTAGAAGAACTGGCACGCCAGGTCATCGCGGAGACCGGCGCCACTTCCATTCGTGAGATGGGGCAGGTGATGAAAAACCTGGTTCCGCGCCTGCAAGGGCGCGCCACCGGCGACCAAGCCAGCCAGGCTGTACGGAAGTTGCTGCAATAAGCAGCAGAGGAAATGTTTTCATGCGCACGCTGCATGCGTTAACGATCCCCTCAGGCCAATCACTGCTCAAACAGTTTTTTGCCCGGCGTTCCTATGTGCTGGGCTTGTTGCTGTTTCTTCTCAGCAGTGGGATCTTTATCGCGCTGATCGTGCCTGAGTTTGGCAACCTGGCCGAAGCTTCTCTTTACAGCGGCCAGGTTGCGCCTTACGATATCGAGGCGCCTTACGATCTAACGTACGAAAGCCAGGTCCTTACCCAACGCCAGCAAGAGCTGACCGCCAACGCGGTAGCCCTGGTTTATTCCTCGCCCGATACCGAGATCGCCCGCCAGCAGCTCGAACGCCTGAGTGCCGCCCTGGCCTATATCAGCAGTGTACGCTCAGACCGTTATGCCAGCAGTGAGCAAAAACTGGCCGACATGGCTGCCCTGGAATACATGCAGACCAGCCACGATACCGGCCTGGCAATTCTTTCCCTCAGCGAAGCACGCTGGCAAGTGGTATATCAAGAAGCCATTGTGGTGCTAGAACAGGTCATGCGCAACACCGTGCGCGAAAACCGCCTGGAGGACGTCCGGCGTAATGTGCCCACGCTGATCAGCCTGTCACTCACAGAAGAACAGGCAGATATCACGGCTGAACTGGTGACGGCTTTCATCGTCCCTAACAGCATCTACAATGAAGATCTGACAGAAGCCGCCCGCCAGCAGGCCCGCCAAAATACGCCGCCGGTGATGCGCTCTTTGGTGGCGGGGCAAAACATCGTCCAACGCGGCCAGGTCATCACCGATCAGGATCTTGAGGCCTTAGAGAAATACGGCATGGCCCAACCTGAAGAGCGCTGGCAAGATATTCTCAGCGCGGTAATCATCACCGTGGTGGTCAGTGCATTGATCGCCATCTATCTGCGCCGCCGGGGCGCTCTGGTAAAAGCACCTTTGGGCCTGCGCAGCCTGGCAGTCTTGCTGGCTTTGTTCATCTTCTTCCTGCTAGCCGCCCGGCTCATCATCCCTGGTCGTACCGTAATTCCATACGTTTACCCCCTGATGGCCTATGGCCTGACCGTGGCGGCACTGTTTGGGGCTGAAATGGCAATCATATCCAGCCTGCCCCTGGCAATCCTGGCTGCTTATCAGATTCCTTCAGCCCTTGACCTGACCATGTTCTATGCCTTGAGCAGTATCTTTGGCATTTTTGCGCTGCAGCGTGCCCGGCGGATCACCGATTTCTTCGCTGCCGGGGCTGCCATTGCCATATCGGGCGCGCTGATCGCCACCACTTACCGCCTGCTTCAGCCCACGGCCGATGTGGTCGGGTTGGCTACCCTGGCTGGGGCATCCGTCGTCAACGGCGTAGCTTCTACCAGCATCAGCTTGCTGCTGCACTACTTCTTGGCGCAAATTATGGATATGACCACCGGGCTTCAGTTGGTGGAGCTTTCTCGCCCCGACCACCCACTTTTACAGTACATCCTGCGCAATGCCCCCGGCACCTACCAGCACAGCCTGCAATTAGCCAACCTGGTCGAGCAGGCAGCCGAACACATCGGCGCAAACGGCTCGTTGGCCCGGGTGGGGGCGCTTTATCACGATGCCGGGAAAGCGCTCAATCCCTATTTTTTCATCGAAAACCAGCCACCCGGCGATATCAACCCCCACGACGATCTGGACCCGGCGGTCAGCGCAGCGACCATTATCCGCCATGTCACCGACGGCGTCACCCTGGCTCGCAAATACCGTCTGCCGCGCCGTTTGCAAGACTTCATTCTCGAACATCACGGCACCCTGACCACGCGCTACCAATATGTGCGAGCGGTTGAAGCCAACGGCGGCGATGAAAGTAAAGTGGATCAATATGCCTTCCGTTACCCAGGTCCACGCCCCCAGTCGCGTGAAACAGCCCTGCTGATGCTGGCCGATGGGGCAGAAGCGCGCATGCGCGCCGAGCGGCCCAAAGATGCAGACGAGCTGCGCACCCTGATCCGTGACATGGTGGAAAGCCGCCGCACGCTGGGCCAATTAGATGAAACCAACCTGACCCTGCGCGACCTGGATACAATCGTTGAATCTTTCACCACCACGCTACAGGGGGCTTACCACTCGCGCATCCAATACCCCCAACTGAACCAGGCCCAAAATGCGGCCCCTGAAGAACCCAGTAAAGAGGCTGGAAGATCATGATTGAGCGGTGGTTTATCTCGAACAGGCAAGAGAAAAGGCTATGATCTATATCGAAATCCCTGACTCATCCACAATCGAAACGGGCATACTTGAACACGCTGCAGCGTTAACCTTGCTGCATGGCGCCGCCCCGGCCAATGCCGAACTGACCGTTGTGATCGGCGATGATGAGCAATTGCATGAGCTTAACCAACAATACCGCAGCGTAGACGCACCCACCGACGTGCTTTCCTTCCCGGCAGGTTATACCGACCCCGATTCAGACGCGCTTTACCTGGGCGATGTGATCATTTCGCTGCCGCGGGCCCAGGCCCAAGCAACCGCCGGAGGGCACACCCTATCGGACGAGCTGCAGCTATTGGTTGTGCACGGTGTGCTGCACCTGCTTGGGCACGATCATGGCGAGGCGGATGAAAAACTGATCATGCAAACTGCCCAAGATGTCATTTTAGAACAGCTCGGCTGCAAAGCTGCCCCCAAGCTATGAAGCCTGTGGTTGAGTTCTTCGAGTCACGCGGACGGGCTTTTCGGTATGCCTTCGCTGGCTGGTGGTATGTCATCCGCACCCAACGCAATGCCTGGATCCATGCGCTGGTCAGTGTGAGCGTGGTGGTGGTGTCATTCTGGCTGCGCATTTCGCTGAGCGATTGGGCCGTGATCTTCTTGGCCATTGCGCTGGTGTGGATCGCAGAATTTCTGAACACGGCCCTGGAAGCCGTGGTGGACCTGGCCAGCCACCAGGAGCATCATGAGCTGGCCAAGGTGGGCAAAGACGTCGGTGCGGCGGCAGTGCTCATTGCAGCAGCGGCATCGATCTTGATTGGCCTGCTCATCCTTGGGCCACCGTTATGGAATAAGCTCTTCCCTTGATCATTACCCCCCTCAGAATGGGGGGATGGAATTCATATAAAAACAAGCGTGAGGCGATGCATTGGCACCGCCTCACGCTTGTTTGGGGGAGCATGCGCCCCACCGATTGCTTAGCGCACTTGCTGGAAGTTGATGATCACCAAGTTCTTATCGCAATCAGTATAGGTATCGAAATAGATTTTATCTGAGAGAGGTAACTGCTGGGCATCCAACAGTTGCACCCACAGGGCATCGTTGGAGGCGGTTGGCCGGTCACCAATCTTGAATTCATAGCCTGCTTTGCCATAATCCGGCGCCATGCCAGTCACCTGGATCACCGTATCAATGGTCACACCCTCAAACATGCCGCCCATCTGCACCAACAGGTAAGGCACCGACCGGCCTTGCATATCCAGGGCTTGCCCAGCCACACCCAACCAATTACAGCCAGCTTCTGGATGGCCCGCAATATATTTAGGATCCCCGGCGTGCAAGACAAAGCTGAAATTACCCGGCATGGGCGTGGCGGGCACCTCGGTGGCATCAGCCACAACTGGTGTGGCCTCTACCGGTAGAACACTTTGCTCAGTGGGCGTCCATGAGGGCTGAAGCTGGAAACGCGGCGTAACCGTGGCAGTGGGCGGAGGCGGCATGGTCGGAATGGGAGGCAGTGTTGGCGGCGGGAAGGGATTGATGCCTACGCCGGGATTGATGAAGATCACCAGGAAGACAGCCGCGACACACAACATCAAGATAAGCACCACCACCGTCAGGACATTCCAGGTCATACTGGAATCTCCCCGCTCACTGGCAATCCGGCGGATGTTTGGACGACCAAAAGTATTGATAGACATAAATTTCTCTCCCCAGCGGCAGTGGGCTGTTGCCCGGGCCAGCCGCTATTGAAATGGGTTATGGCAGCATCACTTGTATATTACCCTGGCTGCGTTGTTCTGCCAACCAGTTTTGCAGCGCTTGCATCTGGAGCATCCGGCGGGCCTCAGGAGTCAACAAATGCTCAGCGTCCTTCTCAATCAACTGGATGATGTGGAAACCCAGGCGGGTTTCAATCACTGTTGTATAGCTGCCGGGTTCAAGTGAAAAGATCGCATCATCCAAGACCGCCGCTTCAGTCAGGTAAGCCCTGGGAAACCAACCCAGCTCGCCACCAGCCAGCGGATCATAATCGGCGGCTAACCCAGCGAAATCCACACCACTTTGCAACCAGGCGTAAGCCTGTTCTGCATCACTAGAATTATATAGCAAAATCTGGCGAGCGTGTGCTTGTTCGGCAACTTCTCCGACGCCAGCCATGATTTGGTCACGCATCCAGGCGGCCTCGGCAGCCCGCCGCAAAGCAACCCGCAGGAGCGGCTCAGAAAACCCATGTGCGGCTGCCCAATCGTTCAAGGCCTGTACGCCACCCAAGCTGTTCGCCAGAGCATCCCAGCGCGCCTGCAAGGCCGCATCATCCACCACAAAACCGGCCTGGCGCGCACCCTGAGCCAGCAAGGCCTGGTCCACCAGGTCGTCCAATACCATCTGTTGTGCATCCGTTGCCAGATTCGTGCCAGATGAGGCCGGGAACATGCCCAGGTTGGCCTGGTATTCTTCCAGCGTAATCGCTTCGCCATTGACCACAGCCGCCAATGGAACAGGGGTGGGCGTGGGGGTAGGAATGGGGGTTTCTGTGGCTGGCACATTCGAAGGTGCCTCCGCAGTTGGTGATGGGCCTCCACCAATCGTGGGAGCCGTGATCTCGCCATTGCAGGCTGCCAGCAGCAAACAAAAGGCTGCCAAAACAATTGAGTTGATTATACGCAAGTTCATGGGGTAATTATAGTTGATACTAGCGTGTTTGGCATGGTTTTACGGTTAAGGATTATGAAGTTTCTCTGGAATTACTCGATCATAACCTACGAGAAAAGAGTAGTCAATATTTGGTATTCTCTGCTTCAGAAAGGGTTGACAGAACCCCCATTTTGCAGATAATTAGGACATCAACCTTCAAAGGCTGAGAAAGAGGAAAGTAGCGCTGCAGAAGCCGACAGGGAAGCGGGCGGCATAGACTGGAACCCCCGCCCGGCCAAATCTGCGTGAAGTTCCCTCCCGAGCCGCCTGGGTGAATAGCCCTCTCAAGTGAGTGCTTAATAGCTCAGGACGCACCCCCGGCGTTACCAGGGGAGCTGATGAATACGTCAGCCAAAGCGGGCTGCTAAAAAGGTAACGATAGCCATTGTTACCACAATCATGCAGCCAACAAGGGTGGTACCGCGGGAAACGCCTCCCGTCCCTTGCCTGGGGCGGGATTTTTTATTTTGCGGAGGTGAACATGCTCACACAATTGGAACAGATCGAAAACGCGGCCCTGGCTGCCCTGCAAGCCGTGCAGGACGAAGCCGGCCTGGAACAGTGGCGGATCGCCTATTTAGGGCGCAGCGCGCCGCTGATGCAGGCTTTTGACCAGCTTGGCAAGCTCTCGAAAGAAGAGCGCCCCCTGATCGGGCGGCGGGCCAACGAGGTCAAGCGCAAGCTGGAGGGCGCCCTGGCAGAACAATCTGAGGCCATGCGCCAGGCTGCCCTGACCCGCTCGCTCACAGCCGAGCGCCTGGATGTGACCCTGCCCGGCCGGCCAATTGGACGCGGCCGCCTGCACCCATCCACCCAGATCCTACGGCAAATTTACCGCATCTTTGCGGATATGGGCTTCCAGATCTACCGCTCGCGCGAGATCGAGTCAGACGAATACAACTTCGAGCTGCTCAACATCCCTGCCCACCACCCCGCGCGGGATATGTGGGATACCTTCCACACCACAGCCCCCGGCGTGCTGCTGCGCACCCACACCTCGCCAGGGCAGATCCATGTGATGCGCGAATACGTGCCCCAGCCCATCCGTGTCATCCTGCCGGGGATGTGTTTCCGTTATGAGCAGATCAGCGCTCGCAAAGAGACCCAATTCAACCAGGTGGAAGGGTTGGCAGTTGGACGGCAGATCACCTTTGGCGACTTGAAAGGCACGCTGAGCGATTTTGCCCGCCGCATGTTTGGCGAGCAGGTGCGTACACGCTTCCGTGCCTCCTACTTCCCCTTCACCGAGCCCAGCGCCGAGATGGATGTGGAATGCTTCTTGTGCGGCGGCAAAGGCTGTGGGGTTTGCTCAGGCACAGGCTGGCTGGAGATCTTGGGCTGCGGCATGGTGCACCCCACCGTGCTGCGCAACGGCGGCTATGACCCGTTGGAGTTCTCTGGCTTTGCGTTTGGCATGGGCCCAGAGCGCATCGCGATGCTGCGCTACAAGATCGAAGATATCCGCTACTTCTGGGGCAATGATGTGCGCTTCTTGGAGCAGTTTTAGGTGAAACCGCGCCACCACGCGGATGCACGCTGATTGTAGAGGTCGATTATGAAAGTTCCTATTTCTTGGTTACGAGATTTCGTTGATATTACCCTGCCCCTGGATGAGCTGGCTCACCGCCTGACCATGGCCGGGCTGGAAGTGGAAGAAATGACCCTCGTTGGGCTCCCCATGCCTGCCGGCCTGGCGGGGGCAGAAGGGCACGGTAAGCTGGATACCAAGCTCTCTGGGTTATCCTGGGAGCCAGATAAGATTGTGGTTGCCTCGGTATCGGAGGTGATGCCGCACCCCAATGCTGACCGCCTGGTGCTGTGCAAGCTGGATGATGGCGAACGCGAGCACATTGTGCTGACCGGCGCCCCCAACTTGCAGCATCTCAAAGGCAGCGGACCGTTGCCCACGCCGCTCAAGGTGGCTTACGCCCGCCAGGGTGCCCGCATCTACGATGGGCACCAGCCCGGCCAGGTGCTGACCACCCTCAAACCAGCCAAGATCCGAGGGATTGAATCTTACTCCATGATCTGCTCGGAAAAAGAGCTGGGCATCTCGGAAGAACACGATGGCATTATCATCCTGGATGATGAAGCCCCGGTGGGGCTGCCCCTGGCAGATTATATCGGCGATGCAGTGCTCAATATCGCCATCCTGCCCAACACAGCCCGCACAGCCAGCATCCTGGGAGTAGCACGCGAAGTAGCAGCCATCACCGGCCAGCCGCTGCGCCTTATGCCAGGCTTCTTCAGCTACACGCCTGAGGGCCCTTCCATCGATGGCAAAGCCAGCATCCAGATCAGCAACCCTGAGCTGAACCCACGCTTTGTGCTTGGGCTGATCCAGGGCCTAAAGATCGGCCCCAGCCCCTATTGGATGCAGCGTCGCCTCAAGCTGGCAGGTATGCGTCCCATCAATAACCTGGTGGATATCACCAATTACGTGATGCTGGAGATCGGCCAGCCCCTGCATGCTTTCGATTACGACGTGCTGCTACAGCGCGCCGGCGGCAAGGCCCCCACCATCATTACCCGCACCGCCACAGCCGGTGAACGCCTGACCACCCTGGATGGGATAGAACGCAGCCTGAATGATTTCAGCGTGCTGGTGTGCGACACTGCCGGGGCGCTCTCGATCGCAGGCGTGATGGGTGGGGCAGAATCTGAGGTGAACGACCAGACCCGCAATATCCTGCTGGAAGGTGCGGCCTGGAACTACATCAACGTCCGTCGCACGATGGGTGTTCAAAAGCTGCAATCTGAGGCCGCCTACCGCTTCTCACGCGGCGTGCACCCCGCTATGGCCGAGCGCGGCGTGCGCCGCGGCCTGGAGCTGATGCGCATGCTGGGCGGCGGCGCCATTTGCCAGGGCCTGGTAGACGATTACCCCCTGCCTGCCAGCGATCCCCAGGTAGAGATCACCCCCCAAGAGGTAGAACGCCTGCTGGGCATCCCCGTTCCGGTTGAGCAGATCGTCCAAATCCTGGAAAGCCTGGAATTCGGTTGCCAGGTGAAGAAGACCCAAGATGGCGTCTCCATCCTGGCGCAGGCACCCGACCACCGCATGGACATTGGCACCGAGTTGATCGGGAAAGCTGACCTGATCGAAGAGATCGCCCGCATCTATGGATATGACCACATCCCAGAGACCCGCATGGCCGATGCCCTGCCCCCCCAACGCAATAATCCCTCGCTAGAGCGTGAAGAACGGGTGCGCGACCTGTTGGTTGAAATGGGTCTGACAGAAATCGTCAGCTACCGGCTGACCCACCCAGACCGTGAAGCACGCCGCGTGGCGCCCGGCACGCCGCCTGAGGATAAGCCTTACCTGTACCTGGCCAACCCCATGGCCAGCGACCGTAATGTGCTGCGCCACAGCTTGCTTTCGAGCGTGCTGGAAGCAGCTGAACGCAATATCCGCCTGCGCCCACGCCTGGCCTTATTCGAAATCGGGCCGGTCTTCCTGGCCTCTGAAGAGGGGGCTTTGCCCGATGAACTGCTGCACCTGGCAATTGTAATGACCGGAACGCGCAGCCCAGCCGGCTGGCAAAAGGCAGATACCGAGCCGATGGATTTCTATGATCTCAAAGGCGTGCTGGAAGGGCTGCTAAGCAGCTTGCATCTTTCTGCCCTGCGCATTGAACCGGTTGAACACCCCAGCTTCCACCCAGGCAAGTGCGCCCGCTTGTGGATTGGCGGCCAACCCCTGGGCGTGTTCGGCGAGCTGCACCCCCTGGTGAGCGAACGCTACGACTTCCCGGCAGGGGCCGTGCTGGCGGCTGAGCTGGACCTGACCTCTCTATTGGCCCTGGCGCCTGAGCGCTACGAAATGAGCAGCGTGGCGGCCTTCCCGCCCGTGCTAGAAGACCTGGCTGTGGTAGTGGACGAGGTCGTCCCGGCCGACCGTGTGGCGGAGCTGATCCGCCAGGCTGGCGGGCGCACGGTGACCGAGGTACGCTTGTTCGATGTCTACCGTTCTGAGCAGCTTGGCATGGCAAAGAAAAGCCTGGCTTACAGCCTGACTTACCAGGCCTCTGACCGCACCCTGACCGATAAAGATGTGGCCCAGGTGCGCCAGAAGATCATCCGCCGGCTGGAGCAAGAGACCGGCGCAAAGCTGCGAAGTTAACCGAAAGAGGTTGTGAGCGGGGAAAAACCACTCACAACCTCTTTTTTTTTGAGCTTGCATAATTCACGATTTTCCCCTATACTGATAAGGACTCAGTGAAAGGAGAGCCATCATGGATAAGAAACAAACCGCTATCATCGTCACTGTAGCCGCCAGCTTGCTGTGCGGCTGCCCGGGCCTGTCTGCGCTGTGCTTTGGCGCTTTCTTTGCAGCCATCAGCCAGATCCCCGGTGCTGAGATCAATGTCTTCGGCAGCAGCGACCCCGCCACTGCCCTGACCACAGGCCTGAGCATGGTGTGCGGTGGGTTGATTTTCGTCATCATCCCCATCATCATTGGCTTCGTGATGCTGCGCAAGAAGCCAGACCAGGCTCCCATTTCCGACGAGCCTATTCCCCCGGCAATCTAAGTTTTCCAGACGTATCAAGGCGCAGGTTTTTCCTGCGCTTTGATACGCTCAATAATTTCAGCCGCCAGATCGTAGCGACTGAACTGGGGCATCAAGTAGATGCCCTGGGCCCAGGCACGCATCTGCTGTGCCAGCTCAACGGCTATACGCACGCCCTCTTGGGCGGCATTTTCGCCTGCATTTTGGATGCGTTGGCGCAGCACATCTGGGATCAAGACCCCCGGCACTTCATTATGCAAAAAAGCCGCATGGCGCGCACTGTACAGCGGCAAAATACCCACCAGCACCGGCACATCCAATGGGCCATGCACTTCTTGATAAGCTTTCAGAAAGCGCTCGGCTTGTTCTGGCTCATACACAGGCTGGGTCAGGATAAAATCGGCCCCGGCCTTGAGCTTGCGGCGCAAGTTTTTGATCTCTGTGGCTGTATCTTGGGGGGCTAAATTGAGGGCACAACCAGCAAAGAAGGATGTCGGTTGGCCGATATCAGCCCCAGCATGGTCAATCCCTACATTGAAATTCTGTTTGATCAGCTTGATCAGCCCGGAGGGGACCAGGTCATAATCATCCATGGCATCGGGGTAATCGCCGATAGCTGTGGGATCGCCCATGACCACAAACACGTTGCGAATGCCCAGGGCGTGGGCAGCCAGCAGATCGCCCTGCACGCGCAGCAAATTGCGGCCGCGGGTGGGGAAATGGAGCACCGTTTCTACCCCCACCTTGCGCTGCACCAGGTCGCAGACTGCCCAGGGGCTCATGCGCATGCGCGCCATGGGGCTGTCGGCCACATTGATCACGTCTGCCCCGGCCTCTGCCAGCAGGCTGGCGCCAGCCAACAGCTTATGAGCCGCCAGGCCGCGCGGGGGGTCCATCTCTACAGCAATCGCGAACTTCCCCGCCGCCAGGCGCTCTGCCAGGCGTGAAGGCAAGCCAGAAACATCCAGGCGTTCATCTGACTCAGCCGGCAGGGTCAGCTCGCTGATGGTGGGGGCACAGCCATCAGGCTGGCGATCCAGGGCGCCGCGCATGGCAGCAATATGGCGCGGGGTGGTGCCGCAGCAACCGCCAATCAGGCTGGCACCTGCTTCGCAAAAAGCCAGTGCATATTCGCCGAAGTAATCGGGGTTGGCAGGGTACATGATGCGCCCCCCAACCTGCTCAGGCCAGCCTGCGTTAGGCATCACCGAGAAGCGCATCCCAGGCACTGCAGCCCGCATCTGCCGCAGCATGCGCCAAATCTGAGCTGGGCCGCCAGAGCAATTGATCCCCACCAGGTTAGCTCCCGCAGCCGCCAGCGCGGTGGCGATCTTGGCAGGCGAATCGCCCAGCAGGGTGCGATCATCGCGGGTGAAGGTCATCGAGGCCACCAAGGGCACAGCCGGCTGGCCTTCGGCAAACAAGGCCCGGGCGGCAGCCAGGGCTTCTTCCAGCTCGTAAAGGTCGCTAAAGGTCTCAAGGATCAGCAAGTCCACGCCGCCCGACAGGAGGGCAGCGATCTGTTCACCAAACGCTTGGCGGGCCTGTTCGCGTTGAACACGCCCAAAGGGGGTCAGCCTGACCCCTAACGGGCCAACGTCACCAGCAATCAACACATCCTTAAACGAGGCCAAGGCCACGCGGCGGGCCAATTCTACGCCCGCCCGGTTGATCTCAGTCACTTTATCTTCCAGGCCGTGAACAGCCAGCTTGAAGCGGTTGGCGCCAAAGGTATTGGTCTGGATGACCTGCGAGCCGGCATCGATATAAGCACGGTGTATCTCGCCGACCAGAGCCGGGCTGCTCAGGTTAAGGGCGTCAAAGCACTGGTCAAAGCCAACCCCACGCTCATTCAAGAGCGTGCCCATGGCCCCATCCGAGAGCAAGGGGGTGGGCGAAGTCTCAATCAACTGCATGAATTTATTCACCGGCAAAGTTTCCATTTTTACACCTCACTTTTGCCCGGCAGGCATATGCTCAACTGCCCGGGCTTGTAACTGCGCCAAGATGCCCCACGTTTGCAGCTCACGTAAGATTTCACCCTGCCGGTTTGCCAGGTCATCGGGCGGCCCAATCCGCACCGATGAGATGGGAGAACCCGGGTTGATGGGGCGCAGCGGGCGCTCGGCAATCATGAACGGCCACTTGATTTGACGCGTATAGGTGCTGCCATCTGGGGCCACAAGCGCCCAGGCCGAAAAGAAGCAGGCACTGCGCTTTTCGACTGGAACACCTTGCAAACGCCAGAGCAGGTAATCCAGCCAGGTCTGGTCATCCACCTGGTCAGAAAAATGCCCCCCCCAACGGCGTGTTTGCAGACCAGGTTCGCCATTAAGGGCATCAATCGACAGGCCGGCATCATCGCCGAAGGTCCAGGGGTGCTGGGGGGAATGCACCTGGCGTGCTTTGGCAAGCGCATTTTCGAGGGCAGTGGCACCATTCTCTGGGAGGAGCGCGGCAGATTGGCCGTTCAGCGTCTCCAGGTCAAAGCCAAAGGCGGCAAAAGCAGGCCTGAAAAGCAGATCTTTCCAGGGATTGTGGGTAGCAAATAGGATGGTAGGCATACCTGCCGCTTATTTGCTAAGCTGATCTACCCGGCTCTCGCCCAGGGTAAAGTACCGGGCTTCAGGATGATGGACAACGATGGCCGCGGTGGACTGCTCTGGCACGAGTTGGAAAGCTGCCGTCAGGCTCATGCCCAAATCGCTCTCAGCCGGCAGCAGATCGAACACCTTGCGATGATCATCCAGCTCAGGGATAGAGGCATACCCCCAAGAATAGCGCTTACCCCGGTCTTCTGGCAAGCCAAGTTCACGGCGGATGTGGAGATGCAAATATTCGGCGGCAGCTTCGGCAGTTTGCACAGCCAGGCCATGCATGTAGTAAGCTTCAGAGTAATCGCCAGCCTCCTGCCAGTGATCGAAGCGTTCTGTGGCCTGCTGGCCCACGGTAACCACCTGGAATGCCACCAGGTCCATCTGACCGCTGTCTTGAGGGGCAAAGTAATCAGCCAGGCATAAGTGGTCCCCCTCGGCCTGGCGGGGGAACTTAAAGCGTGCAATCTCGCGCGGCTCACCCTGTGGGGCATACACAACCAGCTCATTGCCGTGGGCCTGGCAGGGCCAATAGCCATACACGCCCTGGGGCTTGAGCCAACCGGTGCGCAGGGCTTCGCGCTGCATTTTATCGAGGCGGGCCTCAAAATCAGCCTTAAGTTGTTCCCACTTTTCACCATGGGCATTCTTGGCACCCCAAGAAAGGCGGAAGAGCTCATTCTTAGACAGGTGCTGGAAGACACTTTCAAGGGGCATGGAACGCACAACCCGAGGGCCTAAGGTCACCTGGGCAGGCGCGTAAGGCTGGGGCTTGACCACCGACCGCTGAAGGGCCAGGCCTTTTGAGGTCTCAGTTTTCATGCGTTCCGTCTCACGCGCCGCATCGCTGCGCAAACGCTCCAACAACTCGGGGCGGGCCTGGGGGTTGCTCAAAGCATCCATCACAGACAGGCCTTCAAAGGCATCCTTACAGTAAAAAACTCCCGGCTCGTACAGGTCGCCAGATTCTGTGTAGAGTATGCGCCAGCCAAAGCGCCGGTTGATGGCGGCCCCGCCCACCAGCACGGGCAGCTTGAGCCCGCGGCGCTGCAGCTCGTTGACGATCAACGGCATTTGCTTGGATGTGTTGACCAACAAGGCACTCAAGCCGATCGCATCTGCACCAGCCTCGGCTGCTTTGGAAATGATGGTCTCAGCCGGAACCTGCTTGCCCATATCAATGACCGTGTAGCCATTATTGGCCAGGATGGTCTTGACCAGGTTCTTGCCAATATCGTGTACGTCGCCATAAACGGTGGCTAGCACCACCAGGCCCTTGGAAGTACCTTCTTTCTTTTCCAGGTACTGCTCCAGGTGGGCCACGGCCTTCTTCATTACCTCAGCCGACTGTAAAACGAAAGGTAAGATCAGCTCGCCAGCCCCGAACTTATCACCCACCTCTTTCATGGCCGGCAGCAAGACCGTGTTCAACGTTTCTACCGCGGTGCTGTGACGCGTGGTGCTGTTGTGAATGATCTCATCAATATCGGCTTCCACCCCATCCTTGTGGCGGTGCAAGATGCGCCAATGCAAGCGCTGCTGGGGGGTCATGTAAACGGTCGGATCGACGGCTGAACCGGTCTCAGTCTGCGGGCCCAGGGCTTCAAAGTGTGCGATGTAGCGCTGCAGCGCATCTGGGCGGCGGTTGAAGATCAAGTCTTCTGCCAGCTCGCGCTCTTCGTTGGGGATATCGGCATAGGGCGTGATGTGGGCCGGGTTGACAATGGCCATATCCAGGCCAGCCTGCACCGCGTGATACAACATCACTGAATTCAACACAGGGCGGGCATGAGCCGACAGACCAAAAGAAAGGTTGCTCACCCCCAAAGAGGTCAGCACACCGGGTAAGGCTTGCTTGATCAGGCGAATGCCTTCGATCGTCTCGATGGCAGAGGTGGCGAATTCGGGGTCACCAGTAGCCAGGGTAAAGGTGAGGGTATCAAAAACCAGGGCATCGGGCCGCAGGCCATGATCATTGACCGCAATATCATAGATGCGGCGGGCTACTTCCAGCTTCTTATCCGCCACCTTGGCCATGCCGCTTTCGTCAATCGTCAGGACGATGACCGCGGCATTGTACAATTTTGCCAGGGCAAATACCTTGTCGGCCTTGGCACGCCCACCTTCCAGGTGGGTGGAATTGATCAGGCAGCGGCCAGGAGCAGTCTCCAGGGCCGCTTTCAGGACGTCCATCTCTGTGGTGTCAATCACCAGAGGCGTCTCGACACCCGCGGCTAACTTCTTGACCACCCGGCGCATCAGATCGATTTCATCTGGCCGCTCAGTGACCGCAGTGGAAATATCGAGGGTGTGAGCGCCGTACTCAACCTGCTCGCGGCCAATCTCAAGGATAGCATCATAATCTTCCGCCAGCAGGAGGCGTTTAAATTTCTTGCTGCCTTGGGCATTGCAGCGCTCGCCGATCAACAAGGGCGGCGGCTCTTGATGCATGGGGATGGCCCGCGTGGCCGAGGCCAACTGCGCCAGGGCCTGGGCAGGCCGGGCCGGAGAAGGCCGCCGGTTCAACTTATCCACCAGCATTTTCAAATGGGCCGGGGTGGTGCCGCAGCAGCCGCCCACCACGCTAATGTGGTGTTTTTCCACGAATTCCAGCAGCGCATCAGCAAACGGTTCTGGCCCCAGGGGATAGACTGCCTCGCCATCTACATTGAGCGGCAGCCCGGCATTGGGGATGCAAGATACGGGCAGGGCGGCGTTTTCGCCCAGGTAGCGAATCGGCTCACGCATGTGATCCGGGCCGGTGGAGCAGTTGAGCCCGATCACATCAATTGCCAGGCCTTCCAAAATGGCGAGCGCAGCGCCAATATCCGTACCCAACAGCATACGACCGGTGGTATCCAACGTGACCTGAGCCTGCACTGGCAGCCAGGTGTTGGACTGGGAAAAGGCCTGTTGGATGCCAGTGATGGCAGCCTTGACCTCCAGGATATCCTGAGAAGTTTCAACCAACAGCAGATCCACACCACCCTGGATCAACCCCATGGCTTGCTGGCAGAAGACATCAGCTAATTCTTCGAACGTGATATTTGACAGCTCGGGGTCATCGGCCGAAGGCAGCTTGCCCGATGGGCCTATCGAACCGGCCACGAAGCGCGGCTGCTGTGGCGTGCTATATTCGTCAACCAGGCGCCGGGCAAGGGCGGCCGCAGCGCGGTTAATATCATCTGTGCGATCGGCCAAGCCATATTCAGCCAATGTCAGGCGGTTGGCACGGAAGGTGTCCGTTTCGATCACATCCACACCCACATCTAAGAAAGAGCGGTGCACTTTCTCAACGGCCTGCGGGTGAGAAATGACCAGATAATCATTGCAGCCGTTATACCGTTCGCCGCCAAAGTGCTCTGCGGTCAACTTTTGGGTCTGTAAGCTGGTCCCCATAGCGCCATCATAAACCAGCACACGTTGGCTCAAAGCATCCAGATAGCGCCGGTTGGTGTATTGTCGTTTCATAACGGACTCCTTTATTGGATAATACTCATGAGGAAATTGGCTGCGCCAGGCTGCCACGCAGACCCCTATTTTAATCGAATAATCTTATGTCATCCAAATTCTCATATTCAATCACGCGCTCAGCGCAAGCCAGGGCTGAGGTGGAAACGCGTTGGCCGCGGCAATGCAAGAGCCAGATCGGCACCCCAGCGGCATAGGCAATGCCTTCTTCGATCAGCCCGCCGCGCAATTCAGGAACATACAGGACAATTGTCAGCCCTGACTGCTGGATCTGCTGGCGCACGAATGGCATGAACACCTTTGGCTTCAGGCCGCGCTGGGCAATCTCTTGGTAAGCCACAAACGGCGTATGCCCTGCCCGGCGGACAGCATCTGCCACCCACCCAACCAATTGCACCGGATCAACTTCACCAGGTTGAACCGGGCTGCAGCGGGGGACCTTCATGGCAATGAATACTTGCACGCTGCCTACCCCACCCACTGAAGCGTACCGGTTTCTCCAGTCTGGTAACCTTCCAGGCCCATGACGGCTTGCCGGCCCTTGGTGCTGGTTAACCATCCCAGCAGGCTTTCAACCGCCGGAAAAACCATGTTCTCTTCAGGGATGATCAAGTCGTAGCGCTCGCGCGTCATGGGGATATGATCCAGTCCATAAAGGCGCGCCGCGCTCTCCAGGCCCAATCCAACATCGGCCTGGCCCTCCGCAATGGCACGAGCTACTTCGGAGTGGGTTAACATTTCGTTGCCATAGCCAATCAACGAACGAGGAGAGATTTTAGCCCGCTGTAGCTGGGCATCCAGCCAGACGCGCGTCCCCGAGCCCGCCTGGCGGTTAATAAACCGCAGACCTGGCTGAACCAGGCTCGCCAGCCCAGTGACACCATCGGGGTTGCCAGGGCGGACGATCAGCCCCAGGCTGCGATGAGCCAGGGTAACCACAGCCATCCGCCTGCCGGGGAGCAAGCGGCGCACAAAGGGCAGGTTATACGTATCACTTTCTTCGTCCCAAAGATGGCTGCCTGCCAGGTCAGCTCGGCCCTGAGCCAGGGCCATCAAACCACCCAGGCTGCCAGAAAACAACAGCTCCAATTCATAACCGGAGACAATCTCACCAAAATGGCTTGCCAGCCAGGCCATCACCAGGTCGTGGCTGCCAGCGAAGTGCAGCTTTTGAGCAGCCTGGGCAGGATGCGCCTGCGCCACGGTTCGCCAGCGGTCCAAGGCCTGGCGGACGGCATCTTCAGCTTCAGATGGGCTGTAGCCAGCGGTCAACACTTCCAACAAAAATGTCTCGGCGCGGTGCACCAACCCGGCCCGTCGCAAGGGAGTGTCTCCCTGGATAGGCAGCCTCTCGACCACACGTGTGCCCTGCCCGGCGCGGCTGGTAACCAGGCCCTGCTGCGCCAGTTCATGATAGGCGCGCTGAACAGTGCCCAGGGTGCAGCCCCAGCGCTTGGTCATGGCGCGTACCGGGGGCAGCCTGCTGCCCGGCTTACGCTCGCCGCTCATGATCTCGCGGCGGATCATATCAGCGATCTGGCGGTAGAGAAAATCGTCTGGCATTTCATTCTCCTTACGCAATCGATGTATTGTAGCACGGTTTGGAAAGCCTGTTTTCTAATCTTGACACTTTCTAACAGGGAAGCTAACATATGTACCTGTTGTCACCATTTAACTGAACGCATCGATTATTTGAAAGGAAAAAGGAAAAAAATGAAGATCAGTGCACGCAATGTCCTAAAAGGCAAAGTTGTTCAGATCAAGCGCGGTGCCGTCAATGCCGAGATCATCATCGAGCTGCCCGGCGGAGCGCAGATTGTCTCGATCATTACCCTCAACTCGGTCGATTCGCTGGATCTAAAAGAAGGCGGCGAAGCATTTGCTGTGATCAAAGCGTCCAACGTCATGATTGCCGTTGATTAATTTCCTATTTACCCGGAGAATTATATGAACATGAAACATACACGTCTCTATACCCTGATTTCGCTTGCCGTCTTGCTAAGCATGCTGCTTGCTGGCTGCGCCAAGGCTGCCCCAGAAAACCCAGCCATGATTCTGGCAACCACCACCAGCACCCAAGATTCTGGCCTGCTGGATGTGCTCGTCCCCATCTTCCAAGAAGAGACCGGCTACGTCGTCCAGACCGTGGCAGTTGGCACAGGCCAGGCGCTCAAGATGGGCGAAGAAGGCAATGCGGATGTACTCTTGGTACATGCTCCATCTTCTGAGCAGACTTTCATGGATAACGGCTTTGGTTCTGAGCGCTACCTGGTGATGCACAATGATTTTGTCATCGTCGGACCAGCCGCCGATCCGGCTGGTATTCGCGGTACAGCCAGTGCGGCAGAAGCGTTGCAGAAGATCGCGGCTGCTTCCGCAATTTTCATCTCCCGCGGCGACGATTCGGGCACCCACAAAATGGAGTTGGGCCTGTGGACCAAAGCCGGTGTTGAACCAGCAGGAGAATGGTACCAGGAATCTGGCCAGGGCATGGGCGCTACGCTGACCATTGCTTCTGAAAAAGGCGCTTACACCCTCACCGACCGGGCCACCTACCTGGCGAACAAAGGTGCATACAGCCTGGACGTGCTGGTAGAGGGCGACGCTGTGCTGCTGAACATCTACCACGTGATTGTGGTCAATCCTGAAAAGTGGCCAAACATGAACCTGGAAGGCGCCAAAGCCTTCGCCCAGTTCATGATCTCTGAAGAAACACAGAAAGAGATTGGCAAGTTCGGTGTAGATAAATTCGGCGAACCGCTCTTTACCCCCGACGCCGGCAAAGACGAAGCCAACTTGACTACCCCATAGACTTTTATTGATAACCTATGAGCGGGGCAGCCCTGCTCATAGGTTATCATTCTTCATCATGATCTCCGAAATCCTTGAGGTGACGAGCCTCTCACTACAAGTTTCGCTGCTGGCTACAGCCATCAGCCTTCTCATCGGTCTGCCATTGGGCACTTTGTTGGCGTTGGGACGGTTCCCGGGCCAGCGCATTGCCCTCAGCCTGGTCAACACAGGTATGGCCCTGCCACCGGTGGTGGTTGGGCTGCTGGTTTCGATGATGCTGTGGCGAAGCGGGCCCCTGGGCGACCTGCGCCTGATCTACACCCCCACCGCCATTGTCATTGCACAAACCGTGATTGCCGCCCCGGTGGTCACCGGGTTGACAGCTGCAGCCCTGCAGCAGCTTGACCCACGCCTGCGCCTGCAACTGCTGGGGCTGGGGGCCTCGCGCCTGCAAGTGATCTGGACGCTGTGGAAAGAAGCCCGCCTGCCCCTGCTGGCAGCACTGATGGCTGGGTTTGGGAGTGTCATCTCAGAAGTGGGGGCCTCAATGATGGTAGGCGGCAACATCCGCTACCAAACCCGCGTACTTACCACGGCTATTGTGCTTGAAACCGGCAAGGGGAATTTCGGCCCGGCTGTGGCATTGAGCATCCTGCTCTTAGCCCTGGCTTTCCTGGTCAATGCGGCCCTCACCTGGATCCAACAGCGCGGCCAACAGACAAAAGCCAATCAATGAACACCCTTTTCGATATCCAGGAACTAGAAGTTCAACGCGGCGGGCAGGTTGTCCTTTCGGTGCCGGCCCTCTCGATCGCAGATGGCGAGGTGCTGGCAGTCATCGGCCCGAACGGTGCAGGCAAGAGCACCCTGCTGCTGACCCTGGCAGGCCTGCTGCCCCACAGCAGCGGCCAGATCAGCTTTCGCGGCCAGCCGTTGGCCAGCCTGAACGACCTGGCCTACCGCCGGCGGATTGGGCTGGTGATGCAAGAGCCGCTGCTGCTGGATGATTCAGTATTCAATAATATTGCCGCAGGGCTGCGCTTCCGACGCGTCCCCCGCCCCGAGATCACCCGGCGCGTGGAGCATTGGCTGACCCGCCTGGGGGTGGCGCACCTGCGCAACCGCCCAGCCCGCAAGCTTTCTGGCGGTGAGGCTCAGCGCGTAAGTTTGGCCCGCGCCTTTGTACTTGACCCAGAACTGCTACTGCTGGACGAACCCTTCAGCGCGCTAGACACCCCCACACGCACCCGCCTGCTAGAAGACCTGCAAGCTTTGCTGAAAGAAACCCGCCTGACGGCGGCCTTTATTACCCATGATCTCGATGAAGCACTGCTATTGGGCGAACGGGTGGCAGTGTTGATCGCCGGCACCCTGCGCCAGGTAGGCTCGCCCGAACAGGTTTTCAGCACCCCCACCGATGGCGAAGTGGCAGCCTTTGTGGGGGTAGAGACGATCTTGCCGGGGCAAATTGTGGCGGCAGAGGAGGGTCAGGTGGTAGTACAGGCCGGCAGCCTGCGCCTAGAAGCCGTGAGCGACCTGCCTGTCGGTCGGAATGTGTTGTTCTGCCTGCGGCCTGAAGATGTAACCCTCTACCCGCCAGAGAACCCATCGGCCGGTGGACAAAGCCCACGCCTTGCAGCCTCCAGCGCTCGCAACAGGCTGCAAGGGAAGGTTCACACCCTTACACCCCAGGGACCATTGGTACGCGTAGTGGTAGACTGCGGCTTCTCTTTGATGGCGCTCATCACCCGCACTTCAGCCCGCGAAATGCACCTGGCCGAAGGCCTGCCGGTCTCGGCATCCTTCAAGGCCAGTGTAGTGCACCTGATCCCACGCTAAATTAAGCTTCAATTTCCCAAGGAGCGGCCCCAACCTGGCCGCGCAGCGAACGCCACACCTCTTCTGCCAGGTTGGGCAGCAGGTGCGCGGCGGCTGCCAAGAGGCCAAAGCAACCTGCGAGCATCATATCGCCAAAGGGAGCTGGGAAGTATGCACGCAATGTCTCTGCCTGGCTCAAGAGATTGCGCCGCGGGCCCACCACCACCACATCAAAGTCCCCCCCGCCAAATGCCAGCGGCGTTGGCGCATATACCAGGGCCCCGTGGCCGTGATCTTTAAACACGGTTTCGTGCCGCAAGCTGCCATCTGCCAGCGCATGCAGCAGAGCTTCCAGCTTGACGGCATCTAGCAGGCCAGTATGATGCTCAAACACACCCTCCACCGGGCGGTTCCACGGCTCGCCCGGCCCCAACCGAAATGCCAGGGTGTGAAAATTGCCCACGTTTGCCACCAACAACCGTTCGCGGGCCATAACCTGCCGATCAAAGGCAGCCCCCAAGACCGCTGCAGGGGCTGTATCCATCACCACCAAAGGAAGGTCTAACCCCTGCGCCGATGCAACCACCGCTTGCAGGCGCGTCATAGCCGCCGGCACGGCCTCGGCCCGGTAAGCAAAGGCGCTCAGCCGGTTTGAAGAGCAGATGCGGTCGTTCAGGTAATCGAAGCGAAACTGGCGGTCCGAAACATCCGGCGGGGCATTCCCATGATCAAAGACCGCCACGGCCACGGCGTCCAGATCGTCCAGGCCCACACCCAACGGCGCAAATGCCTGCCGGATGGCGGCGAAATCGAAGTCGCGCAGTTCCAGGCGCAGGACGGACGCAGGCAAGCTGAGCGCTTCGTCCTCGCCCAGCACCCGGATGCCCATCCGGGCGACCGCCTCCAGGTCATCATTAAAACTGCGGGCGGCATCGGGCGTGGCGTATACGGACAGCCCGGCCCGCAGATGGGCTTCTGCGGCCCACTGGCTGGGCCCGCCTCCCATAGTCACCCCGCTCAGCAAAACGGCCTGCCCCCGGCGAGTGGCCGCGGCCAGGCGGCGGTGAACTATCATGGTCGGCGAGGGCGCCACCAGCTTAAAACCGTTTTCCAAACCTACCCGGGAATCGTACAGGTAAATATCCTGCGTCCCAGTGCCAACATCAACCGTTAAAATCTTCATGAGTCCAGTTTATCACAAATTAAGGTATACTTTCTATAGTGACTAGTTCCCCGGTATGGGGTTATATAATTGACAATCATCATAACCATCCAGAAGAGAAAAACATGACCCTCGATACTGAATACAAACGCTGGCTAGAGAATGTACGCCAGGCCAATACCAAGCGCCCTGAGCGCAAACCCGAATTCAAAACCCCCTCTGGCATGCTGCTGCCGCCCGCGCTCGCCCCGGCTGACCCTGACCCCGATTATATGGAACAGCTTGGTTTTCCAGGCGAGTACCCCTTTACGCGCGGTGTCCAGCCCACCATGTACCGTGGCCGCTTCTGGACCATGCGCCAGTATGCCGGCTATGCTACGGCTGAAGAATCTAACCAACGCTACCGCTTCCTGCTCGAGCAAGGCCAGACCGGCCTCTCGGTAGCCTTCGACTTACCCACCCAGATCGGCTACGATTCGGACGATCCGATTGCGCGTGGCGAGGTAGGGAAAGTGGGTGTGGCAATATCATCGGTTGAAGATATGCAGACCCTCTTCCGCGAGATCCCACTGGGCAAAGTTTCTACCAGCATGACCATCAATGCACCCGCGGCCGTTTTGTTGGCCATGTACATTGCAGTGGCCAGGCGGCAGGGGGTAGAAACCAGCCAACTGCGCGGCACCATCCAAAACGATATTCTGAAAGAATACGTGGCACGTGGCACTTACATCTTCCCGCCGGTGCCCTCTATGCGCCTGATCACTGACGTGTTCAGCTTCTGCCAGCAGAATGTGCCGCACTGGAACACGATCAGCATTTCAGGTTACCACATCCGCGAAGCTGGCTCTACCGCGGTGCAAGAGCTGGCCTTCACCATGGCGAACGCCATTGCTTACGTGCAGGCTGCCATTGATGCAGGCTTGAACGTGGATGATTTTGCAGGCCAACTCTCGTTCTTCTTCAATGCCCACAACAACTTCCTGGAAGAAGTGGCCAAGTTCCGCGCCGCCCGCCGCATCTGGTCTAAGCTGATGCGCCACCGCTTCGGCGCGCAAAAACCTGCATCATGGACGCTGCGCTTCCATACCCAAACAGGTGGATCAACCCTCACTGCCCAGCAGCCCGAGAACAATGTGGTGCGCGTCACCCTGCAGGCCCTGGCGGCGGTGATGGGCGGCACGCAGTCGCTGCATACAAATAGCATGGACGAAGCCCTGTGGCTGCCGACCCAAAAGGCAGTGCGCGTGGCACTGCGTACCCAGCAGATCATCGCCAACGAGTCTGGCGTGGCCGATACCATCGACCCACTGGCTGGCTCTTACATCATCGAGCATCTCACCGACGAGGTCGAACGCCAGGCCATGGCTTACATCCAAAAGATTGATGAGATGGGCGGCGCCCTGCAGGCGATCGAACGGGGCTATATCCAGGGAGAAATCCAGGACTCAGCTTACAATTACCAACGCAGTGTTGAAAGCGGCGAGCAGGTGGTAGTTGGTGTGAACGCGTTTACCGTCGAAGAGAAGATGGAGTTGGAACGCCTGAAAGTGGACCCATCCATCGAAGCCGCCCAGCGCGACCGCCTGGCAGACCTGCGCCAACGCCGCGATGCAGCCCGGGTAAGCGAACTGCTCACCTGCCTGGAAACTGCTGCAAAAGGCACAGACTCTCTGCTGCCGCTCTTCGTTGAATGTGTTGAAAATGATATTACCCTGGGTGAGATCTGCGGCCTGCTGCGCCAGACCTGGGGAGAATACCATGCTCCTGCATGGCTATAATTATTTTAGTGAACGAGGAATGAACTATGGCTAAAGTACTACGGATTGACCATATCGCCATCCTGGTGAACGAGATGGATGGCCCGCTTTCTTTTTGGCGCGACGCCCTGGGCCTGGATTTAACCCACATCGAGGAGGTCCCGGCTGAAATGGCCCGGACAGCTTTCTTGCCTGTCAGCGGCAGCGAAGTGGAGCTGGTGCAGCCTACCAGCGACGATTCGGGGTTAGCGCGTTTCCTGGAAAAGCGCGGCCCCGGCATGCACCATATTTGCCTGGAAGTGGATGACATTGTTGAAATGCTGGCTCAACTCAAAGCCAAAGGTGTTCAACTAATCAATGAAGAACCCCGCACCGGACATGGTGGGCGCAAATACGCCTTCATTCACCCCAAGAGCGCCAGCGGCGTGATGGTAGAATTGTACGAGTTACCGAAGTAACCAGAGATGGATATTCAATTGGCTTCGGTTTTATGCTACAATGAAAAAGGCTCACATCGAAAGTGAGCTTTGAGGGTGTATGAATAAACTACGATATTTCTCGAAATTGCTAATTCCAGCGGTGGTGGTCATCTTATACAGCCTGGCTTTATACCGGGCTGTCACAGCACCTGCCCCCACCCCCGAGGTGAACACCGATACGAACCCACCTGCGCAGCCATTAGAAAACATACCCCTGCCGCCAAACGCCCCGCCTATCAAAACACCACAAGGAGACAGCCGCATGGCTGTCTCCGAAAAAGTTTTGGGTGTCACCTGCCAAGGGGAATTTCGCGCGTACGTGATCAGCGAAATGCCAGAGGGGCTGTCGGTGATCAACGATCGCTTTGGAGAAACCCCCATCGTCGTCATCGTTGACCGGGAAAACAATTACGCCGCCGCGTTTCAAGCCACGGTAGGCAATCAAAGCCTGACATTCTCATCGGACGGCAATAAAATCATGGATGCCACCGAAACAGCCTGGAACGCAAAAGGGAAAGGCCTGACGGGGCCTCTGGCCGGCATCCAGCTCGAACCGGTCGCTTTTTTCATCACCGAATGGGGCAACTGGTCAAGCTTACATCAAGATACGAGCATCTACGGCCATTAGGCTGACTAGATGATCAAACGCCATCGAGGAGCGCCAGGTCATGCCGCTCCTCGATGGCGTTTAATTGTCTTCCACCAGCTTGCCACCAGTCACCGCCTGGTCGATCAGCTTCCTTTTGCCATCAAACTTCATCACCAATTCAATCTGGTTGAAGCACTGCTGTTCACCAATCAGTACTTTGCGGCAATAATAACTGACCGGCACATCGCCTGTCCCAAATTCAGGGCTGAGATCATTGCGTAAATCCACCCGCGCCCGAATCACTTCACCACAACGGTTGCACTGCACCTCAACCCAATAAGCATAAGGATTGGCCCCGCCGACCGGGGGCATGAATAAATTGGCCAATTTTTTAAAGAAACCCATCGTTCTACCTCCAAGAGAAATTATACCCTGCTCTGCGCGTTTGGTGAGATGGGTGACGGTTGGTCACGCCTGCCAATTTCCCACTCTATAAAACATTTGTGCTATAATACCCAATTGCCCTGCCGGGCAGAATAACCCACTCTTTCATTCTTTGTTCGCTAGACGATATTGGACCTGTTATGACCTCTAATGCCATCCGCGTTGTCGGTGCTCGCGTTCACAACTTAAAGAATATTACGGTTGAAATTCCACGTGACAAGCTGGTTGTCATCACCGGCCTGTCTGGCTCAGGCAAGTCTTCCCTGGCATTCGATACCATTTTTGCCGAAGGCCAACGCCGGTATGTCGAGTCGCTTTCAGCTTATGCTCGCCAATTCTTAGGGCAAATGGATAAGCCAGATGTAGATCATATCGAAGGCTTATCGCCGGCTGTTTCAATTGACCAAAAAGGTGTCTCGCATAACCCGCGTTCCACGGTGGGCACCGTAACCGAGATCTACGATTACCTGCGCTTATTGTATGCCCGAGCAGGTATACCGCACTGCCCTGAATGCGGCCGCCAGGTTGCGAAGCAATCTGCCGAGGAAATCGTGAATGTGATCGTGGGCCTGCCCGAGGGCAAGCGTCTCTTGATCCTTTCACCGCTGGTGCGCGGCCGCAAGGGCACCCACCAGGCCGTACTGGAGGAGATCGGCAAGGCCGGCTTTGTGCGGGCCAGGGTGGATGGGCAGGTGCATGAGCTGGAAGAAGAAATCCAGATGGATCGCTACAAGATCCACAACATCGAAGCCGTGGTAGACCGCCTGGTGGTCCACCATTCAGACGACAGCGAGGAAGCCGGTCAATTTCTCTCCCGTCTGACCGACTCGGTCGAAACAGCTCTCAAATTTGGTGATGGCTACCTGATCGTCCAGGACATCACCGATGCCCAAGAACCACACGACCTGTACTTCTCTGAACACCTGGCTTGTGCCGAGCACGGCTCTGTGCTGCCAGAGATTGAGCCGCGCACCTTCTCTTTCAACACCCCGCATGGCGCCTGCCCCGACTGCCAGGGATTGGGAGGCAAGCTGGAGATTGACCCCGACCTGCTCATCCCCGATCCAGACCTCTCGTTGGCAGAAGGCGCTATTGCCCTGACGGAGTGGAATGGGGCGCGCGAAGAAGGCGGCTACTATTGGCAAAGCCTGGAATCCGCCGCAGAATACTATAAGATCGATCTAAACACCCCTGTGCGGAAACTGCCCGAGGATAAGCTGCAAATCGTACTCTACGGCACGCGCGGCAAAGAAATCCCCATGACCTACCGCAGCGGCAAAGGCCACGAATTCAACTATGACCGCGAGTTTGAGGGGGTAATTGGCAACCTGGAGCGCCGTTACAACGAGACCAGTTCAGAATCGGCGCGCGAGCGCATTTCAGCTTACATGAACATGCGCACCTGTCCCACCTGCAAGGGCACCCGGCTGCGCCGCGAGGCCCTGGCGATCACCATCGATGAGATTAACATCATCCAGGTCACCGAATGGCCAATCTTGCGCGCCCTGGATTGGGTGCGCCGCATCTACGGCCCCGAGACACCCCTGACAGCTCGCCAGCAAGCCATCTCAGAACGCATCTTGAAGGAGATTCAGGAGCGGCTTGGCTTTTTGGTAAATGTGGGCCTGGATTACCTGACCCTACGGCGCTCAGCCAGTTCCCTATCTGGCGGCGAGGCACAACGCATCCGCCTGGCGACCCAAGTGGGCTCACGCTTGATGGGCGTATTATACGTACTGGATGAGCCATCCGTCGGCTTGCACCCACGCGACAATGACCGCCTGCTGGATACGTTAAAGGGCCTGCGCGACCTGGGGAACACCGTGCTGGTGGTGGAGCACGATTCAGAGACCATTTTATCGGCCGACTGGATCCTGGACCTGGGGCCAGGCGCAGGCGAGCACGGCGGGTTGGTGGTAGCCGAAGGGACAGTGGACGACATCCTCAAAAACCCACAATCGCTCACCGGCGCTTATTTATCTGGACGAATGCAAGTGGAGATTCCGGACCAACGGCGAAGCGGCAACGGCAAAAAGATCACGATTGTTGGGGCAAGCGAGAATAACCTGAAGAACATTGATATCAGCATCCCACTGGGCGAGCTGGTGTGCATTACGGGCGTCTCGGGCTCGGGTAAATCGACCTTGATGGTGGATATCCTTTACAAAGCCCTGGCGGCGCAACTACACGGCGCACATACCCAACCTGGCTTGCACGAGCGCATTGATGGTATGGAATTTGTCGACAAGATCATTAACATCGACCAATCTCCCATCGGCCGCACGCCGCGCTCTAACCCCGGCACTTATACCGGTCTGTTCGACCAGATACGCAGCCTGTTCTCTGAATTGCCCGAAAGCAAAGTGCGCGGATACAAGCCCGGGCGGTTCTCTTTCAACGTGCACGGCGGGCGCTGCGAAGCCTGCCAGGGCCAGGGGCAATTGCGCATTGAGATGCAGTTCTTGCCCGACGTGTATGTGCCCTGCGACGTATGCCATGGGGCACGCTTCAACCGCGAAACTTTGCAGGTGCGCTTCAAGAACCTGAATGTGGCCGATGTGCTCGACATGACCGTGGACAAGGCCCTGGAAGTATTCGAAGCTTTCCCCAATATGGTCTCGCGCCTGCAAACTTTGCAAGATGTGGGGCTTGGGTATGTCCGCCTTGGTCAGCCCGCCACCACCCTATCGGGAGGTGAGGCCCAGCGGGTCAAGCTGTCGCGCGAGCTGTCGAGGCGCGCCACTGGCCGCACCATCTACGTGCTGGATGAGCCTTCAGTTGGCCTGCACGCCGCCGATGTGCACAAGCTGATTGAGGTCTTGCAGCGCCTGGTAGACGCCGGCAACAGCGTGGTCATCATCGAACACAACCTGGATATCATCAAGGTGGCAGATCACATTATCGACCTTGGCCCCGAAGGCGGCGACCGCGGCGGCACGCTGATTGCCGAAGGCACCCCAGAAGAGGTGTGTGCGGTAGATGCCTCTTACACAGGCAAATTCCTACAGCCTTATATCTGCAAACCTTAGAGAGAAACCAGACGGAAGTTGGGGGGTTCTGAAAATTGGAGATCGGGGAGGGGCGCCCACCAGGTATGGTGGTCGCCCCTCCCCGAAAATCATCTATATGCTGCTGTGGCTTTCAACGCGAGCCATGAGGGCCGCCAAGATTTCTGACTGTTGATCGTGTGCAAACAGCATGGCGCCATTTGGGCAAGCCTCTACGCAGGCTCCACAGCCTTTGCAGTTGGCGCCCACTATCGCCCGTTCATCCCCCATGGTAATCGCCTGCACCGGGCAAACTGCCTGGCAAGCCCCGCACAGCAGGCAGGCCTGGCTGGCTGACACGGTCAGGCCAGGCAACCGCTGCACGATCTGGCCAAACGAGGGCGGCCCAGTACGCAAACCGCGCCGCACCACACAGCAGCAATCGCAGCAGAAGCAAACTGCCAGCATCTGCTTGAACGGCACATTCAACAATACCGAATCGTAGATCGAGTGAGCAACCATGGGTACCAGGCCCAGCTCGATGGCATGTTGAACATATGCTAAAGCCTGCTCCACATCCACAGCCTGGCCCATGGAAGGATGGATCCTGCGGGCGGCCTCGCCCAAAAAGATACAGCCGTACTCATGCGGGTAGCGCTCACAGTCTTCCTGATCCCGGCACATACACACCGAGAGGATGAAGCGCGAATCGGAGCGTTCGATCAGAGATTTGAGGAGTGTATAGGGAAGGCTGAGCTGAGTTGGGACAGGAATTGCTTCATTAACAGGTAAAATGGTGGCCTGACTGAGGTACGTGCTGAAGAAAGGCCGCGCCAACCAGCCCAGAACTGGCTGCCGGCCCACCCAATAGCCCAGGTAGGTCAGCGGCCAAAGTTTCAGTAGAAAATCAAAGATCCGGCGCGAGAAACCCATATCAACCTATCAGCACAATTTCAGACATATCGGATAAAATTGTATCATGTCCCCAGAGGGGTTTTGAATCATTTTCTATGAACACACCAGGCAGCCAAAATACCACCCCTGAACGACGGCCTATGCTGCTGATCTATCCATTGGCGATAGCGGCTTTTCCAGTGCTGAACCTACTGGCCTACAATTTTGCTGAGGTGAACTGGCTGGTCGTCTTGCGCCCACTAACCTTTGCCCTGGCTGGTGCAGCAATCTTGCTGGGTCTAGCGCGCCTGGTGCTGGGCGATTGGGGGCGAGCCGGATTAGTGACATCCTTCATTATCTTTGTCGTCGTCTCCTATGGGCATGTGTATGGGGCACTATCGAAACTGACCATACAGGGTATCATCCTTGGACGCCACCGCTACCTGGTCATCCTGTATGCCATCCTCATTATCGGCGGCCTGCTTTGGATCATGCGGCACGCCAGGCAGTTAGCTGCATACACATATTTATTCAACATCATGGGATTGGTCCTGGTCACTTTACCTGCCCTACAAATCGCCAACCACCTGGTAAAAAGCAATGTTTTAACCCTTGAAACACGCCAGCAGTACCAGGGTCCGGATGCACAAATCGCCGACCTTGTCATGCCAGAGACCCTGCCCGATATCTATTACATCATTCTCGACTCGCATACGCGCAGTGACGCTCTACAGGATGACTTCAATTACGACAACTCCCCCGCCATGGAAATGCTTCGAGAAGCAGGCTTTTATGTGGCCGATTGCAGCCGCAGCAATTACAGCTATACCCTGGGCTCGCTAACCACGGCGCTCAATATGGATTACCTGAATACCCTCTTGGCTGGGGCAAACGACACCCCTGGCGCCGAAGACAATATCTGGGTTATGCTCAAACAAAGCCGCGTCCGGCATTGGCTTGAGGCAATGGGGTACAAGACAGTGGCCTTCGACACCACCTACGATTGGAGCCGTTTATCGGATGCAGACATTTATTTACGATTGGGCAGCGACGCCGAGATCCTGCAGGGGTTGACGCCTTTCGAAACCATGCTGATCAAAAGCACGGCAGGGTTGATCCTGGTTGACTCGCAAAGCCGGCTGTTAAGCACCCAATTTGAACAAATCAACTTCCCGTACAGCTACTTCATGAGCAGCCAGCGTTTCATCTTAGATCAACTGCCAACCATACCTTCTTACCCTGGCCCAAAGTTCGTTTTTGCCCATATCATTATCCCGCACCCTCCATTTATCTTCACCCCAGACGGCAGTTTGATGGAAGATTCTCGCTACTACGATGGTGAAAACGCCATGCCCGCGGATGCCAGTTACATTGACCGCGGCTATACCAACCAGGTGCAGTTCATCGATCAAAAAATTGTCGAGATCGCCCAAACGATCATTGCCCAGTCACAAGTGCCGCCGATCATTATTATCCAGGGCGACCATGGCTGGCGCGATGATAACCGCTACGAGATCTTAAATGCATATTACCTGCCTGGCATTTCAAGCCAGGCATCGTCCCTTTATGAAAACATCTCTCCAATCAATTCGTTCCGTGTCGTATTTAACGCCTACTTCTCGGCCAGTTTACCCCTCTTAGAAGATATTAGCATCAGCCCCAAATACCAGGTCGTTCCAGAAACATCGCCGGCCTGCTTAAGCCCGTAGGCAGCCCAAGCACAACAAGCCTTTATTCTGCAACTGCCGTTTGCTGCAAATCGCTCCACTCTTCGATCAACTGATCTAACTCTTTCTGCACGCGCATATATTCTCTGCCCAGCTTTTGCACTTTGGCCGGTTCGGCGGGTGGGTTTTCGAGCTTGCGAGACAACACCGCCTGCTCATCTTCCAGGCCGGCGATCAACCCTTCTACTTCTTTCAAGCGTTTGCGGCGGCGCTTTTCATCGGAGCTGAGCCCTGTTTTCTGCAGGGTCACCTTGCTCTTGGATTGGGCTTCAGCCAGCCGGGCAGATTCACGCGCCGCTTCTTGCTCGGCCTTATACTGACTGTAGCTGCCATTGAATAACCGCAGAACACCCTGGCCTTCGTCGATCTCCCAGATCTGAGTGGCCAATGCATCGATCAGGTAACGATCATGTGATACCAGCAAGATGGTGCCCTGGAAATCGGCCAGCACCTCTTGCAGCACCTCTTGAGAAGGAATATCGAGGTGATTGGTTGGCTCATCCAACAGAAGCAAGTTGGCCCCGGTCAGGGCCAGCTTGGCTAAAGCCAGCCGGCCGCGCTCGCCGCCCGAAAGCACACTGACGGGCTTGAAAACATCCTCGCCCGTGAACAAGAAGCGCGCCAGGTAGCGACGGATATCCGCCACCAGCATTTGGGGCGCCACAGCATCAATCTCTTGGGCCAGGGTGCGCTCGGGGCGTAGATCTTCGTGCGCCTGGGCAAAATATCCCACGTTCAAGCTGGCACCCATCAACACATCGCCAGCCATGGGGGGGATTTTTTCAAGGATGGTCTTTAGAAAAGTTGTTTTGCCAGCCCCATTGGGGCCGATCAGGGCCGCGCATTCCTGCCTCCTGAGCTCAATATCCGGGGCCGTGAACAGTAAGTTGCCCGGATACCCCACTTTCAGATCGTAGGTGCGTAGCACCAGCTCGCCACTGCGCTGATCGGCTCTCAGGTTCAGGTGCAGGTGCGGCGGGCGGCTGGAGGGCAGCGAAAGAGAACGCACACGGCGCTCAGCCTCATCCACCCCCATCACACTGGTGGTGGTATCCACATCCTCGCTCAGCGCTCCCCAGGTCTTGCTCATCACCGCATCAATACCCACCTGTTCGATAGCCTGTAAGCGCCTGGTCACGCGGCGCAGCCGGCCGCGTGCCTGGGTCACATTTTGGCCGGAAATATTGCGCTTGATATACTCCATCTCTTTGAGCAAGCGCTCCCGTTCCGAATCAAAGATTTCTTGCCGGTGATCCCAGCGCTGCTGGCGTGTTTGTACATAAGCGGTGTAGGTGCCATGATACACTTCAAAGCCAGCGCGCGTCATCTCCCAGATGGTGTTCACAACCCGATCCAAGAAATACCGGTCGTGCGAGACGATCAAAGTGGCGCCCTTCCAAAGGCTGAGATGCCCCTCAAGCCATTCCACAGCCTCAATATCCAGGTGGTTGGTTGGCTCATCCAAGATCAGCAAGTCTGGTTCAGAAAGGAGCAGGCGCGCCAGCAGGGCCCGGGTGCGCTGGCCTCCTGAGAGGTGCGGCAGCGGGTAATGGAATTCGTCGGCTTTGAAGCCCAAGCCGCCCAAGACCTGTTGGATGCGGTTGATATATGTATAGCCGCCGTGATGCTCAAATTCGGCCTGCAACTTGCCATAGCGCACCAAGACCGCTTCAGTTTGGGCCGGGTCAGCCATCGCCGCTTCTAACTGAGCCAGCTCAGCTTCTTGCTCACGCAGCCTGGCAAAGGGGCTCAGGCATTCTTCCCACAAAGTATGGGTAGCATCAAACCCGGCCTCTTGAGGCAGGTAGCCGATCTGCAAACTGCGCGCCCGGCTGACCGTCCCGGCAGAGGCTTCTTCATAACCTGCCAGGATGCGCAGCAGGGTTGTTTTGCCAATGCCATTTGGCCCCACGATGGCAACGCGCGCCCGGTGGGGAATGCTTAACGAAATCTTCGAAAAAATGTCCACCTGCCCAAACGACTTGGCCAGGTCTACAGCAGTGATCAGCGACATACCTTGGCTTTCCCGGAACTAATTATTAACATCCAACGTCTTCTTTGGTAGGCTCGAACCTTGCAACCGTATTCAGACACTTATTTTACCCTACCCTGCTCAATCTACGCCTCCATGTTATAATCACGCATCAATGAACGAAAATCATTCTACCAACCCTGATACCGTGCGGCCAACGCGCCGCAGACATTCTATGCCCCCGGTGGCGTGGGGGCTGTTGATCGCATTCTTGATCACGGCCCTGGTTACAGGCTACCTCACCTACCTGGCAGTGCGCGAGGCAATTGCAGCGCGCAACCCGCTGCCCACCCAACCTGCCTTATCCCTGACCGAAGGTACCCCCAGTGCTGCCTCGGCACAGGTAAACCTCAATGTGCCGCTCCAGGCAGCCAGTGGGCCAACCCCAGCACCCTGGGATGGCGCCAGCCGTGTTACCGTGCTGATGATGGGATTGGATTATCGTGATTGGGAAGATGAAGGCCCTTCCCGCACAGACACCATGATCCTCTTCACCATGGATCCGGTGGCGCGCACAGCTGGCATCCTTTCTATCCCGCGCGACCTGTGGGTCAACATTCCCGGTTTTGACTACGGCAAGATCAACACCGCCTATTACCTGGGCGAGTTGTACGAGGTTCCAGGGGGTGGGCCGGCCCTGGCGCTCCAGACCGTGGAAGACTTGCTGGGCGTGCCGATCAATTACTACGCCCAGGTGGATTTTTCGGCTTTTGAGAGTTTCATCGACGAAATTGGGGGCGTTGAGATTGAAATTGCCGAAGCCATGAGCGTGGACCCCATTGGACCCGATAATACCGTGGAGCTCGAACCCGGATTGCAGGTGCTAGACGGCCCTACAGCCCTGGCTTATGCGCGTAATCGCGATACCATTGGCGGAGACTTTGACCGCTCCCAGCGCCAGCAGCAAGTGATCCTGGCGATCCGCAGCCAGATCCTCAACCTGGATATGCTGCCCAACCTGATCAGCAAAGCCCCGGTTTTATACAACAGCCTCTCGACGGGTATCAATACCAACTTCAGCCTGCAAGAGATCATCCAGTTGGCCTGGCTGGCCCAACAGATCCCTGCCGAAAATATTTCCCGCGGCGCCATTGGCCCCGACCACGTCACCATCACCATGTCGCCAGATGGGCTTGATATCTTGATGCCCGATCCTGACCTGGTAAGGGCCCTGCGCGACGAGATCTTCACTGCCACTGGTGCAGTCAGCCCCGCAGCCACCGTTGTGGTGGGCAACCCAGCTGATCTGCGGGCGGCTGAAGCCGCTACCGTCTCGGTGTTGAATGCCACCACCACGCCCGGCCTGGCTGCCACCACGGCAAACTATCTGGGCGAGCAAGGCATTAATGTCACCATCACGGGCAATGCAACTGAAGTTGCTGCTTACACCATCATAATTGATTACAGCGGCAAACCGTATACGGTTCAGTACCTTGTAGAGATGATGAACATTCAATCCAGCAGCATCTATAATCGCTACGATCCCAACAGCGAAGTGGATATCGCCATTTTGCTCGGCGATGATTGGGCTGCTGAGAACCCAATGCCATGAGTAAAACCAATATGCGTAAGACATCTACCCTGCTGAAAACAGGCCTTCTGATTCTGTTCCTGGGGGCCGCGGCGTTCCTGGCTTACTTCGCCTACGCCAAATCCCATGATTTTTGGGTATCTTACAACGTCACCGACTTACCCGGGTTGGCAATTGAATATAACCCCACACCCACCGCCAACCTTGAAGGCACTCCGGCACCTACCCCTGAGCCCACCAAAGCCGTCAGCACTGGGCCCGAAGCCCTGCCCTGGGATGGCGCCAGCCGGGTCACCGTGCTACTGATGGGCCTCGATTACCGCGACTGGGAATCGGGCGACGGCCCACCCCGCACCGATACAATGATCCTGCTGACCATTGACCCATTGACCATGAACGCTGGCATGCTGAACATCCCGCGTGATCTGTGGGTCAATATCCCAGACTTCGATTATGGCCGCATCAACACGGCCTACATGCTAGGAGAAGCTTACCAGGTGCCCGGCGGCGGCCCTGGCCTGGCAATGACAACCGTAGAAGCCCTGCTGGGCGTGCCAATTGATTACTTTGCCCAGATCGATTTCTCAGCTTTTGAAGACTTTGTTGACGAGCTGGGGGGCATCTCGGTAGACGTCCCGATGGAGATGAGCGTTGACCCCATTGGCAACAATAACACGGTCATCTTGCAGCCTGGTCGCCAGGTTATGGATGGTGCGGTGGCCCTGGCCTACGCCCGCGCCCGCCACACTGAAGGCGGCGACTTCGACCGCGCCGCCCGCACCCGGCAGGTCATCCTGGCAATCCGCGAGCGCATCTTGGGCCGCGGCCTGACAGATGTGCTTGGCCGGGCCCCTGCCATTTACGATAAGCTGGCAGCCGGCATCCACACCAATATGTCCTTCGAAGATGCCATCCGCCTGGGCTTACTGGGACTGGAAGTGCCTGAAGATGAGATCCGCCAGGGTACCATCGCCCCACCCAACCAGGTGCTGCTGGCCAAATCACCTGACGGCCAACAGGATATCCTCAAGCCCATCCCCGACCAGATCCGCCTGCTGCGCGATTATATTTTCGCCTCTTCAGATATGGCCAGCCCATCGGGCCAGGGCCTGGACCTACAAACCCTGATGCAGACCGAAGCGGCCCGCATCCTGGTGCTGAACGGGACCTATGTAGAAGGCCTGGCTGCCAACACCCAGTCGTATCTCCAATCCCAAGGGGCCAATGTTACCGGCACAGGAACTGGCGAATACACCACCTACACCCGCATCGTCGATTACACCGGCAATCCTTATGCCATGCAGTATCTGGTGGAATTGATGGGGATCACGCCTTACAGCATCCGCATTGAGTTTGACCCGAGCAGCGAGGTGGACGTGGCAGTGGTGTTGGGTGATGATTGGGCTGCCAACAACCCCATGCCATAGCCGCCGCACTGGTGGCTGCTACCACGCTCGTTACCGAATGCAAATGTGGAACTATTAACCGGCTCTGTCGAGCACATCACCTACTATAACCCCGAAAACGGTTACAGTGTGGTGCGCCTGCTGCCAGATGAGCGCCGCCTGCCCAACCTGGGGCGCGATGGCCTGGCAACCATCACCGGCAACCTGCCCGAGCTGGCCCCCGGCGAACATCTGCGCCTGCAAGGGAATTGGACCAACCACCCCAAGCATGGCATACAGTTCCAGGTTGAGTTGTGCGAACAAACCCTGCCCGCCACCACGGCGGGCATTTGCCGTTATTTGGGCTCAGGATTGATCCGGGGCATTGGCCCGCGCCTGGCTGAGCGCATTGTGGCTCACTTTGGGGCCAAAACGCTGGAGGCGATTGAAGAACACCCTGAGCTGCTGCGCCAGGTGCCAGATATTGGCCCCAAGCGCTCGCTCTTGATCGCCCAGGCATGGGAAGAACAGAAGCAGGTCAAAGAGATCATGCTCTTCCTACACAGCCATGGCATCAGCACCAACCTGGCCGTCAAGATCTATAAACATTATGGCGACCAGGCCCTGCAAGTGGTGCGCAGCGATCCTTACCGCCTGGCACGCGATATTTATGGCATCGGCTTTAAAACAGCCGACCGCATCGCCCAATCCTTGGGGCTGCCCGCAGACCATCCAAGCCGCATCGAGGCGGGGGTAGTGTACGTACTCAACGAGATGAGCAACGAGGGCCACGTGTATGCCCCGCAGCCAACACTGGCAGGGAGGGCAATCGGGTTGCTGCAAACCGCCCCCGAGCTGATCCAGCCAGCCTTGCAGCGCCTGGCACAAGCCGACCGCATCCGGACCGACCAACTGCCGGCTTTGCCGCCGCCCACCGGCACGGCTGCCCGCGAGGTCTCACCCGCCTACCCACAAACACCCGTCATCTACCTGACACCCTTCTTTTTATCTGAATCCAGCCTGGCCCAACGCCTGGCGGCGTTGGCGGCTCACATTCCATCCAATCTAAGCGACCTGCCGCCCGCCTTTACCCCCCTGGATACGCAGCTTTCTGAAGAACAGCAAGCTGCCATCCGCAGCGCCCTCTCGCACCCGGTGAGCGTGCTGACCGGCGGCCCCGGCACCGGCAAAACGACTGCCATCCAGGCCCTGATCGCGGCGCTGGAAGCCGCCCATAAACGCTATGCCCTGGCCTCACCCACCGGCCGCGCTGCCAAGCGGCTGGCTGAAGCCACAGGCCGCCCTGCCTGCACCATCCATCGCCTGCTGGGGGTCAGCCCGGCAGAGGGCTTCAAGCACAATGTCGAAAATCCCCTGCCGATTGACCTGCTGGTGGTAGACGAGGCTTCAATGCTGGATCTGATGCTGGCCCACCATCTGCTAAAAGCCATCCCCCCCGGCGCCCACCTGCTGCTGGTGGGTGATGTGGACCAATTGCCCTCAGTAGGCGCGGGCGACGTGCTGCGGGATGTGATCGCCAGCGGTGTGGCTCCCGTAACGCGGCTAAGCGCTATCTTCCGCCAGGCGGCAGGCTCGCACATCATTACCAATGCCCACCGCATCAACCAGGGCCAGATGCCAGATTTCCCTAGTGCGGTCGAAAATCCTGCCAACGGCAGCACAGCAGATTTCTTTCTCTTTGCGGCTGAGACTGCCGAGCAAGCTGCAGATTGGGTGGAGCAGGTGGTCTGCCAGCGCATCCCGGCCCGCTTTGGGCTGCACCCGCGCGACCAGGTGCAGGTGCTCTCGCCCATGTATCGCGGGCCAGCCGGCGTCAGCGCGTTGAATACGCGTCTGCAAGCTGTGCTCAACCCGCCCGCCGCCGCCACAGGCAGCCACCCCACGCCAGAGAAGAGCCTCTTCGGCCAAACCTTCCGCCCTGGCGATAAAGTGATGCAGTTGCAGAACAATTACGACAAAGAAGTCTTTAACGGGGATATTGGCCTGGTGGCAGGGCTTGACCTGGTGGAACATACCCTGACGATTGACTTTGAAAAGCGCCTGGTGGTGTACGATTGGAGCGATGCCGACCAGCTCACCCTGGCATACGCTGTTACGGTGCACAAGGCACAGGGCTCTGAATTCCCCGCAGTGGTCATCCCCCTGGTGACGGCGCATTACATGATGTTACAGCGCAACCTGCTCTACACTGCCATTACGCGCGCCAAGAAGCTGTGCGTGCTGGTCGGCAGCCGCAAGGCCATTGCCATGGCAGTGAAGAATGACAAGGTCACCCAACGCTACACAGCCCTGGACTGGCGGCTGAGAGAGTCTTATCTCTAAAACGAAGGAAGGGCGCTGCATAAGAAGCGCCCTTCCTTCGTTAAAAGCCAGGTTACATCTTTGCAAAACTGGGCTTGAGGGCAGGATACAACTCGCGGTAAAGGGGATAAGCATGGCGGTAGCGAGCCACGCCAACTTCAGTGGGCCGGGTGCTGCCAGTTACCTGCAGGGTAGCATCGCAAGCCGAGGCCACGTTGGTCCAGGTACCCACACCCACCCCTGCCAAGAGGGCCGCCCCAAGTGCAGCGCCTTCGGTAGAATTGACCGTGACCAGTTCACTGTCGAAGACATCTGCCAGGATCTGGCGCCAAAGGGCAGAACGCGCCCCGCCGCCTGATACCCGCACCTGGTCGATGCGAGCCAGGCCAGCAGCCTTCATCAACTCAAAGGAATCTTTCAGCCCAAAGGCCACACCTTCTAACACCGAGCGGGTGATGTGTGCCATGCTGTGACGCACCGTTAGCCCCACAAATGCGCCGCGTGCCAGGGGATCTGGATGAGGCGTGCGTTCGCCCGTTAGATAAGGCAAGAAGAAAAGACCGTCAGAACCAGGATCAACCTGGGCCGCTGGTGCCAGCAGATCATCGTAAGCCTGACCCGGGGCAAAGGTATCGCGATACCAGCGCAAAGAGCCAGCCGCCGAGAGCATAACACCCATCAGGTGCCATTGTCCGGGCACGGCATGGCAAAAAGCGTGCAGGCGGCCTTCCGGCTCAATAAAGGCGCCGCCTGTGGTAGCAAAAACCACTCCACTGGTACCCAGGGTGAGGGCAACAATACCTTCACCGATGGCCCCCACGCCCACAGCCTGGGCCGCCTGATCACCGCCGCCAGCGACAACAGGCAAGCCAACCTTCAATCCAGTGGCCTGGGCAGCAGCAAGGGTCAGGTGCCCGGTAATCTGCGGCCCTTCGAAGAGAGGCGGCATCCAGTTGCGAGGAATCTCCAGGGCCGCCAAGACCTCATCCGACCAATCCCGCTGGCGCAGATCCATCAGCACGGTGCCGGCGCCGTCGGCCTTATCCATAGCAAACTCACCGGTGAGCTTGTAGCGCACAAAATCTTTCGGCAGCAGCACGTGCGCGGCCCGAGCGTATACTGCCGGCTCATTTTCTTTTACCCACAAGATCTTCGGCGCGGTAAAGCCCGTCAGGGCCACGTTGCCGGTAATTTGGATGAAACGTGAACGCCCCATGCGGCGGTGGATCTCATCACATTGGGCCTGGGTGCGCTGGTCATTCCATAAGATGGCTGGGCGTAAGACCTCTCCGGCAGCATCTAACAGCACCAGGCCATGCATCTGCCCGGTGAGGCCAATGCCTGCAACCTGGAGAGGGTTGATGCCAGATTGTTTTAACACTGCCCGAATGGACTGCTGGGCCCCTACCCACCACAGATCAGGATGCTGCTCACTCCACAGGGGATGGGGAGTCTCAAAGGGATATTCACTGGCAGCCACTGCCACCACTGTACCACTCGTGTCAATCAGCAGGGCCTTGGTGGCGGTGGTTGAGACGTCAATGCCAAGGAAGTAGTCCATCTTCACAGCCTGTTTCAGCGCGTGCCGAGGAGCAGATCGATGGTCAGTTGGTCAAGACGCTCGTAGTGCAGTCCCCGAGCGCTGATGGCCTGGCGGTCAAAGGCATGCTCTTTAAGTGCGGCTGCCTTTTGGCGTGTGTACTTGCCCGCAAAAGGCGCCATGCTGCCATCATCAGCATTGATCTCAGCCAATAAAGCCTGGATCTCACTATCCTGGTTAAACTGAGTTGCTTTTTCCTTCAGGATCAGATAGGTGCGCATGCAGCCGCGGGCGAAATCTTTGACACCTTCGTAATCTTCGGTGCGATAAGCATGGGCGTCAAAATGGAGCGAGCCATCGTAGTGAACATCTTCCAGGAATTTGACCAGGTAGAAGGCAGCCTTCAAATCACGCGAACCAAACCGCAGGTCCTGGTCGTAACGGCCAGGGTACTGATCATTCAGGTCAATGTGGAAAAGCTTGCCCGCTTCCCAGGCCTGGGCCACACCGTGCATAAAGTTGATCCCAGCCATGTGCTCGTGGGCTACTTCGGGGTTGACGCCAACCATTTCGGGATGGGCCAGGGTGCTGATGAAGGCCAGCATGTGGCCGGTGGTGGGGTTATAGATATCGCCACGCGGCTCATTGGGCTTGGCTTCAAGGGCCAATTTCAGGTCATAGCCTTGATCCAGCACATACTCACAGAGGAAATCCATGGCCTGGCGGTTACGCTGGATGGCCAGGGCTGCATTTTTGGATGAATCGGTCTCCGTTCCTTCACGCCCACCCCAGAACACGTAGATCTTGGCGCCAAATTCAACACCCAGATCGATGGCGCGCATGGTCTTCTGCAAAGCATAGCTGCGCACCTTAGGATCATTCGAAGTAAAGGCGCCGTCTTTGAAGATAGGATCGCCAAACAGGTTGGTGGTCGCCATCGGCACAACCAGCCCGGTATCGGCCAGGGCCTTGCGGAAATCCTTCTTGATGGCAGCGGCCTCAGCAGGCGTGGCATCAATCGGGATCAGGTCGTTATCATGAAAATTGACGCCGTAAGCGCCTACCTCGCCCAGCAAGTAAACCAGCTCAGCAGGAGATTTGGGGCTGCGAACAGGGCCGCCAAAGGGGTCGCGGCCAGTACTGCCAACGGTCCACAGGCCGAAGGTAAATTTATGCTCAGGTTTAGGGGTAAAGTCAGACACAAGATTCTCCTAGATACAATAATCAGTCCAATTGGACAGGGCAAACAAAGACCCGCTCTTTGAGCGGCAGTGTAGCAGAACCGATAATCTCAAACTCGCTATTCAGCCGGATGTCATTGCTTGAGCTGCCAAGCATGAAGAATATCCGGCCGGGCTCAAGCACCAATTGCTTTTCAGTGTTGATAAATGCCAATTGGTTGACAGGCAGATTGAAGGTGACAGTTTGCGAGGCACCAGGAGCAAGGCGAATGCGAGCATAGCCTTTCAGCTCCTTCATCGGCCTGGGCGAGCTGGCATATTCATCCCGGATGTAAAGTTGAACAACTTCATCGCCAGGGAGCTTGCCAGTATTGGTGACCTGGAGCGAAATGGCCACCGTTTCGCCTGGGCGGGCCTGGGGAGTACTGAGCGACAGGCGGCTGTATTCAAAGCTGGTATAACTCAGCCCATGACCAAAGGGGAAAAGCGGGGTAGTCTTCTCAGAAACGTACTCGCCATACCAATGAGATTTCATACCAGATGGCTTATGGCTGTAGTAAATGGGCACCTGGCCCACATGGCGCGGGAAGCTGATGGGCAGCTTGCCAGCCGGGTTGTTGTCACCAAAAATGGTCTTGGCGATGGCTGTGCCGCCTTCTTCTCCAGGCAGCCAGGCCTCGAGAATGGCATTGGCATTCTGGGCCAACTCGGGGATGGCATAGGGCCGTCCACTGACCAATACAACCACCACCGGCTTGCCCGTTGCCAGGATCGCCTGGGCCAATTGGTTCTGTGTACCCGGCAGGCGCAGGTCAACACTGTCGCGCGTCTCGCCAGTGGTGCAGCCAGGGGTCAAGCCAGAGCGGTCTCCTAAGAAGAGTACCACCGCATCAGACAACTTGGCGATCTGAACTGCGTCATTCAATTGGGTTGTGTCAGGAACCATGTATTGGCAGCCCTGAGCAAACAAGACCTTGGTATTTTTCGAAACCAGCTTACGGATGCCCGCCAGGGGGGTTACGATCTGGATCGATTCTTTTCCAGAACCCATCAGGGCCGAGCCATCCTGAGACTGGTGTTGCAGCAGCTCTACCGTAGCCGCGTAGGAATAATCCCCCAACAAGCTGCGGCCATCGTCCGCCAGGGGACCAATGACAGCCAGGGTGTCAATATTCTTTCGCAGGGGCAGTAAACCGTCATTCTTGAGCAAAACCATACTTTGGCAGGCGATTTCACATGCCAGGTCTCGCTGCTGAGAGGTCTCAAAGACCTCCAGCACATGGCCTTCGTCAACATACGGGGTCTCAAACAAACCCAGCTCAAATTTCTTCTGGAGATGGCGTCGGACGGCAGTATCAATGGTTTCAAGATCCAGGTCGCCGCTGGCAAGAGCGTCTTTGAGCGCATCCCCGTAGCAAACCACGGTTGGCAGCTCCACGTCAATGCCGGCCTTCAGCGCCAGGCTGCCGGCCAGCGCTTTATTCTCTGCAACACGATGGAAATTATGCAGCATAATAACGGCATCGTAATCTGAGACCACCAGACCGGTAAAGCCGAGCTCGTTCCGCAATAGATCCGTCAGGATAGCCCGTGAGGCAGCAATTACTTCGCCATCCAATTCGGGATATGAGTTCATGATCGTGGCCATGCCAGCATCACGGATGGCAGCCTGGAAGGGAGGCAGCAGCACATCGTACAGCTCGCGCATCCCCAGGTGAATGGGGCCGCAGTTCAACCCACCTTGCGAAAGGCTGTGGCCAATAAAATGCTTGCCTGTGGCTAAAACGCCCTGAGCCAGGTCACTGCCCTGCATTCCCCGAATGTAGGCCACGCCAAAATGACTGATGAGGGTGGGATCTTCGCCAAAGGTTTCTTCGGTGCGGCCCCAGCGCGGGTCACGCGCCACATCCAACACAGGCGCCAGGGCCTGGCGGGCGCCAATAGCCATCAACTGGCGGCGGATAACCTGGGTCATTTTCTCAGCCAGCTCAGGCTGGAAGGTGCTGGCTAACCCAATCATCTGTGGAAAAGCCGTGCCGCCCAAAAACATGGCCCCAGAACAGCTTTCTTCGTGCAAGATGGCCGGAATGCCTAAACGGGTTTGTTCGACCAGGAACTTCTGGATTTGGTTGCCAACTTTAGCAGCCTTCACCGGGGGCATATTAGAGCCGCCGCCCACGCGGGAGATCTGGCCGATACCATGACCCAGCCTGGCCTGCAGCTTACCAGAATCCAATTCGCCGGCAGTTTGCAGCTCATAGATCCAGTACGAGCCGATCTGGGCCAGTTTTTCATCCAAGCTCATTTTTGAGAGCAGTGCATTCAGACGCTTTTCGATGGAATTCATAACGACTATTCTTTCAATGCGCCCATGGCAATACCGCTTACGATGTAGCGCGAGAAGATCGCATAGATGATGATAATGGGGACAACCGTAACTGCCAGGCCCAGGTAAATGGCACCGTACTCAGTGCGGTATACATCGCCGCGCAAGGTCTGCACCAACATGGGCAGGGTATATTTATCGCGCGAGGTAATCAGGATGAAGGCATTGAAGAAGTTATTCCAGGCAGCGACAAAAGCGAAGATGCCGGTAGTCATCAAGCCAGGAACAGCCAGGGGCAGGATGATGCGGTGAAAAGTAGCAAACTCACCGGCACCGTCAATCCGGGCGGCATCCACCAGGTCTTGTACCACCACTGCTTCAAGATACTGCTTGGCAAAGAAGACCGCACCAGCATTAGCAATCAGCGGCAGGATCAGAGAAGCATAACTATCGGTAAGTCCTATCTTAGACATGTACTGGTAGAAACCGATGATCGAAAACTGCAGCGGGATCAAAACCAGGGCAATGATCAGGTTATAGAACAGCTTCTTACCTTTGAATTTGTAGACCACCAGACCATAGGCGGTTAAGAAGGAAAAGTAAACGGTCACCAAGGTAGAAGAAAAGGCCACAAACAGGCTGTTCATAAAGCCTCTGCCCAGATCCAGGCCTCTGCCAAGCAAAGTGCCGTAATTGTCAAGGGTGTGGGTGCTGGGGAGAAAGCTAAGGCCCTGCTGGATCTCCAGCGTGGAGCGAGAGGCATTCACCACCACCAACCAGATCGGAACAATGGTGATGATCAGCAGAATAACCAGCACGGTATAAATGACCACGCGCAGTAAATTGGTTGTAAATCGGTAATCTTTAAACATGTTTTTTCTCCTGCGCCACTTATTTGTCTTTGTCTTTGTCGCGTAAGAAGTACATAATGGCAATGGCACAAACGCTGGTCATAATGAAGACCATCACACCAACCGCTGAAGCAGCACCAATATGCCCTTTACTGCTGGAAAACTTGGTATACATCAGGATTGTATTGGTCAAGATGGACTGGCTGGGCGAGCCGCGGCCATCGGTCAAAAGGTAAGGAATGTCAAACATCTGCATCCCACCCACGAGGGAGGTGACGAAGATATAGACCAAAATGGGTTTCAACAATGGCAGGGTGATGCGGGTGAACATTTGCATCGCTGTAGCACCATCCACCATAGCTGCCTCATATAAATGAACAGGGATGGATGTCATACCAGCCATCAAAATGATAGTGGTTTGCCCAAACCACATCCACCACTGGATGAAGATGACCAGTGCCCGAGCAACGGGAATCTTCTGCAAGAAGTGCACGGCCTCAGGCAATAAATCGAAGCGAACCAAAACCTGGTTGACAGGCCCATAGTATGAGAACAAGCTGAAGAACAAAGCTGCCACTGCCGCGGGCATCAACAAGTTGGGCAAGAAGAACATGGCCCGCCACAGCCCCACGCCTCTCAGCCTCAGCCTGGCATTGGTGAACCACATCGAAAGCAGCATGGCAATGCCAATTTGTGGAATGAAGTTCAACAACCACAAAAGCCAGGTGTTACCCACCGCGGTCATGAACACATCGTCTTGAAACAGGCGGATAAAGTTCTGGAGACCATTCCAGTTTCCTTCCCTGGTCATGAGGGTCATATCGGTGAAACTAAGAGCCAGGGTGTTCACCACCGGGTAAAGTCCAAAAACTAAGAAGCCGATCACAAACGGGGCAATGAAAAGATACCCATGGTTGATCTTTTTAAGGGCAGTTAGGTTCATTGTTCCTCCTACTCAGTTAGAATGTGGGTCAGGGTTTTGGCCCTGACCCACATCTTCAAACGCTAGTTGACAGTTACTTGATGATCAGATCAGGGAATTCGGTGCGCAGGGCATCTTTCCAGATCGACCACAGGTCGTCCATGCTGATTTCATCATTCAAGTATTGGTTGATGGGATCGTTCAGGGCGCGCTGGATGGCGTCATCAGAGCCGGTCATCAGCTTAGCATTGACCGAGGGGGCGGCTTCAGCAAAGCCAGCGTAGGAGTTCTGGCCGGCCAGGAAGGCGCTGAGCTCAGAGTTGTCGAACGAGGCGGTGATCTTGTTGACTACCACCTGGCTGGAGACAAAGTCACCAGCAGCCTGGGCCTGGTCGGGGGCAACTTCGGGGTCGATCGCGGCCAGGTATGCATTGGTGTAAACACCGGTGGCCCAGTTGGTCAGGTTCTGCTCATCCATAGTGGCGAAGCGGATGAATTCCTTGGCCAGCTCGAGATTCGGGCTTTCGGCCATCGCGCCGAGCCAGGTGCCGCCCCATTGGTAGGGCAGCGGGCCAGTCACTACACCCCAGTCACCGCCGGTGTCATGCGCGCCGTCAGCAGACTTGGAGTTGGGGGCCAACACGTAGGGCAGACCCCAGGTGGGCAGGAAGTAGCAGAATACCTGCTTGGGATTGCCATCGGCATCCACCAGGCTGTCATTCATGCCAGCGAACCAACCTTCTTGCCACTGCTGAGCCTGAGCTTCGTAACCGTTATCACGGAAGAGCTTGGCAATGTTGATGTATTCTTCAACCATCGGGTCCACAACCAGAGCGCCATCTACAACCCAGGGCTGGGCGCGGTTAGCAAAGAAGGGGTTCTGGAAGTCGCCGCTAGAGGACACCATATAGGTGTCGCCGCCGGACTTTTCTTTGATTGTGGCAGCCATTTCAATGAAGCCATCCAGGTCAGACATCATGGCCTGGATCTCAGCGGGATCATCGGTGCCAAAGTATTCGGTAGCCAGGCTGCGGCGGTAGAACACAGCGCCGGGGGTTGCCTGGTAGGCGAAGGCCTTGGTCACGCCATTATCAGTGCCTACGTCGATGACGAACTGGTAGGTCTGGGCAGCCTGGGCGACGGGAAGCAGGTCAGCCAGGTCGGCCAGGAAATCGGCTTCAACGTATTCTTTGACGAAGGCGGCTTCCAGGGCGATCACGTCGGGGGTGTCTTTGGTGCCAATGACGGCCTTGAGCTTGGTCTGGTATTCACCATTGGTCATGGGGATCATGGTGTAAACCACATCAACCTCAGGGTGAACAGCTTCAAAGGCAATCGCCATGGTGTTGATCTCATTGGTGAACGACCACACATTGAGAATAGTCTTCTCGGTGGACGCGGCCGGGGCCTGGGTGGCTTCGGCGGGGACAGCCGTGGCGGCGGGGGCAGCTGTGGTGGCAGGGGTGCAGCCAGCCAGGAGCATGCTCGCGATGATCAACAGGCTAACGATGGAAAACAGTGACTTACGCATTTTTCTCTCCTTCAAATAGTTTTAAAAATCAGATGTACTTTTGCTTGTGGAGAACACGCCCCACATTTTACTGGCAGGTCTTATCCGGCCCGATCAAGGCTTAAGGGAGAACCTGCTTTTGTTTAGATTTGTGTTATCTGCCATTCACCTCCTATCTCGAAATCGCGGAATACTTGATGCCAACAAACAGAACTGGTTCAAAAACTTTGCATGTACATGGCATTGCGTACAAGAACCCGACAAGAGCTACGCACAACAATCTGGGTTGGCACTCTGCAAATTTGATTTTCTAACGGCTCATCGTTGATAAGCTTGATCAACATATGGATCGCTTGATACCCCATATCGTTGAGGAATTGATCGATCGTGGTAAGGCCAAGGTGCCGGGCCTCTGAAATATTGTCAAACCCAATTACAGATAGATCGTCTGGGATAATGATGCCAGATTCTTCAGCTGCCTGCAGCACACCCATGGCACATTGGTCATTGGCTGCAAAAATGGCTGTAGGGGGATTTTTCAAGGCAAGCAATTTCAACCCACCTGCATGACCAGATGAAGTAGAGAAATCGCCCGCAACGACCAGGTCATCTTCCAAGGGGATCCCGGCAGTCCGGAGGGCGTCTTGATACCCTTTCAGGCGGCTTTGGGCGCTGCCGATCTCGGGCCGGCCCTTGATAAAACCAATCCGGCGGTGCCCCAGGCCAAGGAGGTAATCCATGGCTTCAAGGGCGCCTTCGTAGTTCGCGGCCTGGATAGCCGGGTAACCGGGAACCACATCGTGAGGATCTACCGCTACAATAGGAACAACCGAGGAGAATTCCGAAGCCGAGGTGGCAACAACTACAATACCATCTACCAGCGAGTTGCTCAGAAGAGAAACATACTCTTGCTCGCGGGTCATCACACCCACTTTGTGAATGCCACCCGTGGTGTAAAGCAGTAAATCGTAAGCCGATTCAGCGATGGCACGTTCAACGCCGCGCATGATTTCTATAGAATAGGGAAAACCGATATCAGGGAGCACCAGCCCGATCAGATTTTTTCTGCGGCTGCGCATACTGCGGGCTGCCAGGCTGGAGGTATAGCCCAGGCGGGTGATGGTTTCAATGATCCGGTCTTGTGTTTCGGGAGCTACATCAACTTTCCGATTTAAGACTCGCGAAACGGTCGAAACAGAAACTCCTGCTTCTCTGGCTACATCTTGAATGGTTGCCGCACGCCGCTTCGACCGCATGATCACTCTATGCACCCTTGTTGAATACGTTGCCGGTATCATTTCCGGTATCGTTACCGGTAATGATATTATGTCACAAATCCCAGCAGGTGTCAATAAGCAATTTTGTTTTCTGCCCCGCATTTTACAGGTCAGGCTGGCAGCCTGTGATTTGAGAGATTAAATGCCAAGAGCGATGCCTCCCCGCTGGGAGGCATCGCTCTTGGATGTGTCGTTTCAGAAGCTCAGGCTGATCAGGGCTGGGTAAACACCAGCAGCCAACTGCCCCAATAGCGGTCGCCGCCTTCTGCTTCGCACTCTGCCGCGGCCAGGTCTGAAACAGGCTGGCCGCCGTCTGCCAGGCTGAGGGTGTAGGTAATTCCAGGCGTCAATACCAGGTCTGCATACCCTAAGCCCAATTCAGGCTTCAAGCCGGTGAAGAAGCGCTCTTCCCCCGTCCCCTGTTCGCTGCTCCAGGCCACGACCACTTCTACGCCTGGCACAGGCTGACCAGCGGCATCATAAGCTTCTACCTGGATCAAAGGCTGCCCCAGATTGGGGTTACACACCAGAGTCTGATCTTGCAAGATAAAGGGGGCGCCCGGAGTCGGGCTGGCCGTACGGGTGGGCAAAGGTGTGTTGGTGGGCAGCGGCGTGCGCTGTGTGGGGGCGGGCGTTTCGGTGGGCGGCGGGGGCGTATACGTTGCTGAGGGAGCGGCGGCGTCAACCGTCGCGGAGGCGGCCGCATCTACAAGCGGCGTTTCTGCGGGGGTCTCAGCGGCAGTGACCGGTGTAGATGGCGATGCGGTGACGGGTGCTGGGCCCTGGCCCAAAGCCATGGCCAACAGCCCCAGAGAGCGGGTTTCAGCTTCGGGGCGCCCTTCGGCCAAGGCCTGTTGGGCCTGGATGGCAACCGTACGCGCCACTTCAGGGTCATCCAATTGATCCAGGCGCGCTTGGGCTCGCGGCAGGTCGCCGGTGGCCATGTAGGCAGCAGCCACCAACGCCCGGTACTGCGCCTGGTAATCTTCACGCAGCATATTTGGCACGGTATCAACATACTTAACCGGAGCTAATACCCAGGCATACACCAACCCAAAGGCAATCCCCAAGAGCAGGCCAGTCAACAAATACCAGGGACCACGCTGATCACTGTTCATGGGATTGGCGCCTCCCAGTTCGGATTCCAACCCTGCATATCTTCAGCCAGCTTTTGCATCAGGGCCAGGTCGGCCGGCGAGTAACCGTTATTGAGGGCAAATGCCACGGCATGGGCCACGATCTGGGTTGGTTCCAAGTCACCCAGAACGCCCAGGCGGCGGGCCGCCCCTCCCAGGTCGTTTTCGGCCTGGTATGCCTCGGCCACCATCAGAACATAATCGGCCTTGTAATCTTCGCGCAGCGAATCTGGGGTAGTATCTACGTATTCCACCGGGCTGACCACCCAGCCGTAGAGCATCCCGGCCGCCACTCCCAGCGCAATTGCAATCAGAAATTTTAGCCAGCGGGCCATAATTGCTCCGTTTCCAGATGAAATTCTACCATTCTTCTATTGCTTCTGAATCAAAAATCTTGTACAATCTTTCTAGGAGCATAGCCATCCCTGCACGGCCGTGATCCTGGCCAGCACTACTCATCAGACCAAAGGAGGGTCGCCACATGGATATTATCAAAGTTTCAGGCACCTCTCGCACCTCCGCCGTGGCTGGCGCCATCGCTGGGGTCGTACGGGAACACAAACATGCCGAAGTGCAGGCGATTGGAGCAAGCGCCATCAACCAGGCCGTCAAGGCGCTGGCGCTTGCCAGGGGTTACTTAGCCAATGATGGCATTGACATCATCTGTGCGCCTGAATTTGTAGACGTTCAGATTGACGATAAAGTGCGCACCGCCATCAAATTCACCGTAGAGCCGCGTTGAGCAGAGGTCTTCTTACCGCCCACCAGTAACCGCATCTTTTAACTGATCGTACGACCACATCCACGATAGGCGATTGATAAAACTGGCTAACGTGGAGCTTTGGGCGCGCAGAGCGCGTACAGACGCGCTGACCGGGTCTTCACCTGCCGCGCCCCCCGGCTGATCGGCATAGGCGCCGTAAAAGGCAAAATATGCCTGGTTCAGCTTGCGGATATGGTAGCCGTTCTCCCACATGTAGAGGCGGCGTTCTTCCATATAAGCCTCTGCTTCTTCAATCTTATTCTCCGCCAGCATGGCGTCTACATTCACGCGCGTCTCATACATTGCCGCCTGGAAGCTGAAGACTGGCTCGGCTGGCGCGGAGGTGGTTTCTTCGGCAGTGCCTGGGGCCGCATCAACCGGGGCTGGTGCATATTCGGGGTAAAAGCGCGCAATGACTGCCTGCCCGATCTCTTTGCCGGCAATTTCGGCTGTGGTTTCATTAATAATACGCATTTCTGGGTTTGCCAGATACATCATTCCAAGCGGTCGCAATGTCAGGTAGTTATGCACCCACTCGTGGGCTACCACTTCTACCAACCAGTTGATATCCGTTGTTTGCATCACCATCGTCGGGTACAGCCCAATCCCACCGATCCCCACTACCAGCGATGAAACGTTCAAGGCATCATCCATTTGCTCCTCCAATGCCACCACCTGGTCGGTGGGCATATCGGGAGAGAGCGAGATATTCTGGTCTTGCCGGATCACATTGCGCGGCGAAATGATCAAAGCATCTGGCGGAGGCGTGGTGTGATAGAGCAAAGGCGGTACGGGCTGCCCCCCCAAGGTAAGATCCATATCGTCCAATACCGCACTGATCTGAGATTGAACAATGGCTTCAACTACCGGTTGGACAAGATTGCGGCGAGTCTTCATGAATTCCAACTGCAAGCGCAGCTTTTGCGTGGCAGCGTCGGCATCGGCAACGCCTGGATCTGCATACAACTCGTCGATCCTCCGTTCCGTATCCCAGATATGCCACACCAGGGTCAGATAATCGATCACCTGCACCTTGTATTCGGCAGATGGCAGGTAGCGGGCAGTCCCCAGCGCAGCCTGCCCCAGCTTGATACCCAACGCGTCAAGAGTCCAGATCACATAATCAAACTCAATGGCCCTGGTAAAACGCCGCGCCTGTTCCTCTTTATTACCCGGAGGCACTACGCTGGCCCCCAATACCAACGCGCAAACCAGGCCCAAGATGACCACCTGCAGTATTCGTTTCATCATGCGTGCCATGATACTCTTAGTTTCGCAGACTGTCAAATTCCAGGCCTGGCAATGCTGCGGGTCGCCATTCCCAAAACAGATCACTTTACGCTATAATGCCCTTATGAATTTTCTCATTACCGGCGCAGCCGGCTTTTTGGGCGCGGCCCTGGCAAATCGCCTGGCCTGGGAAGGTCACCAAGTGCGTGGGCTGGACGATCTCTCGACCGGCGGCCCGAATACCCTGCACCCTGAGGTACTCTTTACGCGCGGCGACGTTAACGACCGCCCCAAGCTGTGGACCTTGCTGCAAGAAGTGGACTGCGTTTACCACCTGGCGGCAAGGGTGTTGGTGCCCGAGTCGGTCCTCTATCCACGCGAGTATAATGCGGCCAACGTGGGCGGCACCGTCAGCCTGATGGAGGCCATGCATGATGTGGGCGTGCGCCGGGTTGTGCTGATCTCTTCTGGTGCGGTCTATGGCAACCAGGATACCCAACCCCTGCATGAGGGGCTGGCCCCCAACCCGCGCTCCCCTTATGCCGTCTCTAAGCTGGCGGCCGAATTCTATGTGCGTACGATCGGCGACCTGTGGGGGATCGAGACCGTCAGCCTGCGCGTTTTCAACGCTTACGGTCCCGGCCAGCACCTGCCCGCCTCGCACCCGCCCGTTATCCCCAACATGCTGCGCCAGGCAGTGCGCGGCGGCACCCTGGTGGTCAACGGAGCCGGTGCCCAAACCCGCGACTATGTTTTCGTAGACGATGTGGTAGATGCCATGGTGGCTGCTTCCACAGCCCCCAACCTGGATAACCTGGTGATCAACGTGGGCAGCGGCGTTGAGACCAGCGTGCGCGACCTGGCCAACCTGGTTTTGGAGTTGACGGGCAGCAAAGCTGAGCTGATGACCAACCCCCGCACCGATCCGGGCGTGTCGCGCATGTGCGCCGACCTGACCCTGGCCCGTCAAAAACTCAATTACCAGCCGCGTTACTCGCTGGCTGAGGGATTAAAGCTCACCCTGCAGCGTGACCCACGCTTCCGCCGTGAGCCGCCCACCCAACCTGTGCAAACTTAAGGCCATGTCATAGCCATGCCCAGATCGACCTCGCTTCATCAACTGCTGGACCAGGTATCAACCGACCGCTTGCGCCAGCATATCCAGGCTCTGGAGGGCATCCGGCACCGCACAGCAGCCCCCGAAGCCCTGGAACGCAGCGCGGCCTACATCTGTTCCACCTTCCAAGCCCTAGACTACCCAGTGATACTACAGCCATTTGCCTTTGACGGCTGCCAATACCACAATCTACTTGCTACGCTTCCGGGCTTGCAGACCCCTGACGAGCATGTGCTGCTGATTGCCCATTTTGACAGCCTGGCCTCTACCCCCGGGGCCGACGACAACGCCAGCGGTGTGGCTTCAATGCTCGAGATCGCCCGCATTTTCCGCAGCCAGTCTTTTCAATGCAGCCTCCACTTTGCCGCCGTCAACCTGGAAGAACGCCAGATCGAAGGGCCTCCCTTGGATGAAGCTGGTTTGTTTGGCAGCAAGGCCCTGGTGGAATTTGTGTGCCAGAACGATTGGCAGGTGCAGGGGGCAATTGTTTTCGATACCATTGCCTACGCTGGCGAAGACAAACCTCAACAAGTCCCACCCGGGGTACCGCTCCAGCTTCCAGGAGCTGGCGATTTCATTGCAGTCATCGGCAACCAGGACTCAGCAGCGTTGGTGGAGGGCTTTGCGCAGGCTGTCTTGAAAAACCAACTTCCTCTGCCCTGCATACCGCTGGTGGTGCCCGGCAAGGGAGAGCTGCTGCCTGACATTCGCCGCTCTGACCATGCCCCCTTCTGGGATGCCGGTTACCGGGCGATCCTGATCACGGACACTGCCAATTTGCGCAATCCACACTACCACAGCCCATCCGACACGCTCTCTACCCTCAACTTAGATTTTACGACCCAAGTCACCCGTGCCACCGCAGCCCTGTTGGCCACACTGGCCAAATCTGAGGAAAGTTGACCATGAACCTAACGAATACCCCCACCCCGCAGCCCGCCCTCACCATCCAGCCAGCCATCGAGAAGCCCAAATCCTTCTTTGCCCGCTTGCGCAGCAACCTGATCGCCCTGGAGGCCATCGAATTGCCCCTGCTTATCGCAGGGCTGTACACACCTATTGGCCTGTGGTATTCCATTGATGTGGGATCCAAAGCTCCCAGCGTCCGCGATGGCCTGTCCACCGTAGCCGGGGCATTGATGTTTGGTGTCGCTGCGCTGGTGGCAGGGCTGGTCTTGTGGGGCGTGTATCTGCTCTACATCCGCCTGGCGCGCTGGGGTGGTGCCACGCTGGATGTGGGTCTATGGATCATCGCCTCGCTTGTCACCGCCACCTTCACCTTTTGGTGCTGGTCGGTGCTGGATATCAACCGCTTGATCCTCAGCAAGCTGCTTTACAATGGTGAGGCCCCGGTTGAGTTTGCATGGAGTGCAACATCCAAGCGGCGGCGCAAGGAATGGGAGGCAGCACGCAAGTCTGCGGCGTATCTTGCCAGCCTGCCATCCTAAGAGACCCGCTTTCCACCCTGGAGGAAAACACAAGCGCATTACAACCCTATCGGCAACATCTGCTTTTCCATAACAATCCTTTCGAAATGTAAGGAGAACACAATGACTATCGGCAAATATGCACGTGTCATTTCTTGTTTGGTAAGCGGGGGAATCCTTGTCAGCGGGTTATTCCTATTCTTTAGCGCCACAGCCCAGACCGCCCGCGCAGATCCTGGAGATTTGTTTGTCCAGCCCGGCGCCAGCGGCGCCTGCACCCAAAGCAGTCCTTGCAATCTACAGATGGCCCTCAGCACTGCCAACGACGGTGATACCATCTACCTGGCAGATGGCACCTATACCTCCAGCGGCGGGGCCGTGATGACCATCACGCACAGCCTCAACATCTATGGGGGTTGGAACGGATCGGCGACCGGAACACCGCACTTAGACCCCGCAGCCTATCCATCTACCATCGATGGGCAGGCTGCGCGGCGCGGGGTGTTTGTGAACAGCGGCACCACGGTCACCCTGCAAGGGGTGACTATCACCAATGGCAGCAGTGACTACCAGGGTGCAGGGTTGTATGCCCAAAATGCCAATCTCACCCTGCGGCAAATGACCTTTGACGGCAACGTGATTGATATTTACGAGACACCAGATACGTATGCTTATGGAGGCGGGCTCATGTTGGTCGACGGGACTCTGGTAGTCGAAGAGTCCATTTTCCGGAATAACAGCGTCTGGGCTCGCAAATCAAGTTATGGCGGCGGGCTCGCCGCCGAAGGCGAGATCAACGTCACGCTGATCAACACCCTGTTTGAAAACAATGATGCCTGGCACGCCGGTGGATTATCCTTCGTGGGGAATGATACGGGCACGCATTGGCCTCTCACACTGCTTGACAGCACCTTTGTAGGCAATGGGTCCGGACAAAGCGGCAGTGGAGCATATGGGGGCTACGCAGGGGCGATATCGGTGGCGAATGCCAATGCCAGGATCGACCGCAACATCTTTGAGGATAACCGTGCATCCAATGACTACGGCGCAGTGGCCATCTTCTCTTCCGATCTTTCGATGGATGGCAATTGGATCATTGGGAATGAGTGTCAGCGCACCGTGGGGATATACTTACTTTCTGTGTCGCCTTTCACTATGACCAACAACATCATCGCGGCAAACCAATCTACCTGGCCTTCCCAATTCCCGGCCCTACGGGTGCGAAACAGCCTGGGCTCACTCTTCCATAATACATTGGCCCAGAACAGCAGCACCTATGGCATCATGTTGGAAGATAGCACAGTTGAGTTAGCCAATACCATCCTGGTGGATCATACAGTGGGCATCTCGGTGACGCTGGGCAGCACCGCTACGCTGGAGGCCACACTGTGGGGCAGCGGCACCTGGGCCAACGATCTGGACTGGGGCGGGGAGGGCGCGATCGAAACCACAGCCAACCTGTGGCAAGAACCGGGCTTTGTAAACCCCATCAGCCGCAATTACCATATCAAGCGCTCATCAGAAGCGATTGATGCCGGGGTAAACGCCGACATTATGACCGATATCGACGGACAGGCACGCCCGGCCGGCTTGGGTTATGACATAGGCGCCGACGAAGCAGTTTTTCGATACCTGTACCTGCCGCTGATATGGAAAAAGTGACCACGCCCTGAGCCAGGCACGATCAGGGCGGGAAGAGCACTTCGCCAGCGAGCTTCGGGAACAGGCTGATCAACTGGTAGGGCACATCCACGCAGACAGCATAAGGCGAGAGCATCAGGGATGGAAGGTAACTGGAGATCGGCGAACACCACCCCACCCCCACCCGCAGGTGAGGCAGCATTGTGGCGCCTGCGCACACTCTTCCCGGCAGTCCCGCGACACCTCCCTGTGCTGCCGAGTAAACCCAAATGCCTCCGCCCACCAGGCAGCAGGTCATTCCAATCACCAGAACGCCAGCGAGCAGCAGGGAGAGGAGTTTTTTTAGCTGTGACTGGCTGCCACCAGGCACACCCGGTGCAAGCATGTCAGAACCGTTCTTCATACCCCTTAGTATAATGTATTTGCCGTGATTCCACGCTATCCCCTGCTGTACTTATCTGTGGCCTTTGTGGCGGGCATCTTATTGGGCTCGCAGGTAAGCCTGCCGGTCTTGGGCTGGGTGGTGTTGGCGGCGGCTGCGCTTGGAGCGCGTATGCTGCTGCGCCTTGTCAAACAGACCCGCCAGGAAGGCAAGTTAGTGCCGCCCCTGGCCCGCATGACTACGCGCATCAACGCTTTCTTCCAGCCCCTGCCGCTGGCTGTGCTATTGGCAGCCGCCTGCCTGGGAGCCGCTCGCTTCCAGGCTGCTCAGCCAGCGGAGGAGCCCGGCTTCATCGCCTGGTACAACGGTCTGGAAAGCAAGCTGATCATTGAAGGCACGCTGGTTGAGCCGCCGGATGAACGCGACAGCTACACCAACTTGCACGTCAAGGTAGACCGCCTGCGCATGAGCTATGACTTGGAATTTGTACCCGTGCACGGCCTGCTGTTGGCGCGCGTCCCCGCCGGCGTAAACTGGCGCTATGGCGACCGGGTGCGTCTGGAAGGTCACCTGCAGACCCCACCCGAATACCTTGAGTTCTCGTACCGAGAATACCTGGCTCGCCAGGGCGTGTACAGCTACACACGCGACGCACATGCGTTCATATTGGGACATGATCAGGGCAGCTCCATTTTAGCCGCCATTTACAACCTGCGCCAACAAGCCCTCGAGCTGATCTACCGTCTGTATCCAGACCCAGAGGCTTCACTCCTGGCGGGCATATTGCTGGGCGTGCAAACTGGTATCCCACAAGATGTTCAGCAGGCCTTTCGAGATACAGGCACCAGCCACGTGATTGCCATCTCAGGCTTTAATATCACCATCATCGCCGGGCTTTTTGCCACCTTGTTCAGCCGCCTGCTGGGCGAACGCCGCGGGGCAGTTGCGGCCGCAATGGGGGTTGGCTTCTACACGGTGCTAGTGGGCGCCAGTGCGGCAGTAGTGCGGGCAGCGTTGTTGGGCATGCTGACCCTGCTCGGGCGCCAGGTGGGCCGCCGCCAGGTAGGCTTGAACAGCCTGGCCTTTTTAGCGGCGGGGATGGCCCTCTTCAGCCCCAGCGTGTTGTGGGATGTTGGCTTCCAGCTTTCCTTTGCCGCCACCCTGGGCTTGATGCTGTACGCCACGCCCTTCTCTGAGGCCTTCAAACGTTTTGCCGGGCGTTGGCTGCCGCAGGCAACTGTAGAACGCCTGGCAGGGCCGGTGGGCGCCTACTTGCTCTTCACCCTGGCAGCTCAGCTCACCACACTGCCGGTGATGGTCTATCATTTCAACAGCCTCTCACTCACCGCGCTGATCACCAATCCCATCATCCTGCCGGTCCAACCAGCCGTGCTGATCTTGGGCGGGTTGTCTACCCTGGCGGGGTTGGTCTTCCAACCAGCCGGGCAGGTGCTGGCCTACCTGGCCTGGCCCTTTGTAGCCTTTACCATCCGGGTGGTGGAATGGCTGGCAGCTTTGCCGGGCGGGGTGCTGACACTCGGCCAGGTAAGCCTGCCGTTGGTGATTGCTTTTTATCTCCTGCTGTTGGGTTTGACCTTTATGCGCTCACACATGGCGCATCTGATCACACGCCTGCAGCCGGCAGTAATCTTGACCGGCCTGGTGTTGATAGCAGCCCTGGCCTGGCGCACAGCCCTGGCAGCTCCCGATGGCCTGCTGCACGTCACTATCCTGGATGTGGGCAGCGGGGAAGCCATTTTGGTACAAACGCCAGAGGGGCGCAACCTGTTGATCAACGGCGGTTCCAGCCCCAGCCAGCTTTCAGACGCCCTCGGGCGCCGCCTGCCGCTCTCAAACCGCCGCCTGGATTGGCTCGTTATCGCCGCGCCGCACGAAGAAGATACGGCGGCCCTGCCATCCTTGCTGGCGCGCTTTACGCCCGACAACATCTGGTGGGCAGGTGCCACGCATGCCACCTATGCCTCCCGCCGTTTATGGGAAACAATCCACATGGCAGAAATCCCTTTCAACGCCGTACAGCCGGGCCAAGCCCTGAACCTGGGCGGCGGCGCCAGGCTGCGCACGCTGACGGTTAGCCCACGCGGCGCCGTGATGCTGTTAGAATGGGACGATTTCCGTTTGCTGCTGCCCTGCGGCCTGGAAGGCACAAGCCTGCAAAGTCTGCACACAGGGCAAGATATTGGCCCCGTCACTGCTCTGCTGCTGGCCGAATCTGGCTATGCCCCGCTCAATCCGCCCGATTGGATCTCGGCCCTGCACCCCGAACTGATCCTGCTCAGCGTCTCCATCAGCGATCCCCAGGGCCTGCCCAACCGCGAGACCATCGAAGCCGCTGCAACCTACCCCATCTTACGCACCGACCGGAATGGCTGGATCGAACTAACGACCGATGGACGGCAGCTCTGGGTGCGCGCAGAAACCCCTTGATGGATCTGGGGGCTAATTTGGCCCGGCGCTTTCTTCAGCCGCATCCGCCAGGAATGCATCCAGGCTGTCCAACAGCTTCTCCACTGCTTCCACCACGCCGCCATCCAGGTCGCAGGCCGCTCGCAGGGCAGCATTCACCTGCTCAGCCATGCCCTGAGGCAGGCGCGGGCAATTGGCCTGCGTCCATGCCAAGAGACGTTTTTCGCCCGGATGCAAAAGCCGGTTGGCAGCAATGACCACGTCAAAATAGCTTGCCAACAGGGCTGCCAGGCGGTGATTGACGCTCACCAGGTCGCCACGCTGCACAGCCTTCTCGATCTGGTGGGCATACGCAGGGATGACCCCACGCAGCACGGCCCGGTTGCGGTCGATGATGGCCCGCCGCAAGGCATCAGGATAGGGCTGGCAGCTCTTCTGCTGCAAGGCTGCAAACCAACCGTGACGATCGAACAGCAGGCTGGCCTGGCGGATGGTATGCCAAAAACAGGTTGTATAGCCCAGGCTGGCCTGGTGCTGGGTCCAGAGCCGCTCGAGCTGCCCCTCAATCCAGGCCGGATCCCAGTACATCACATCCACCTCGATGCCGGTCACCCCATCAAACCATTCGTCGCCCAGGTCCCAAAAATTCAAATTTAAATCAGCCCGCGGCGAGCGCCGCTCAGCAGCCAAAGCCTGACGGGCGCTAAGGGGCGGCGGCTGGGTGGTGAACACGTACAGGTCAATGTCTGATTTTGCATCGCCACCGCCGCCGGCGACCGATCCGCCCAACGCCACAGCCTGCACCTCTGAGAAGCCAGCGTACCACTGCGCCAGTTCCTGCGCCAATGCGTAATGTTTTGCCGTCATATGCATTCCTTTCATTTCTCTCGCCTGGGGCAATTAAAACAGATAACCCATCTCCTGTCACGCGTGGTGTGAGTATGCTTTTAAACTCCCAAGCCCCATTCTATTTATAGACAACCCCTCACCCAAGAATCGGTTACAATAAAGAAAAGTATCCGTCTGCTGTACCTTGCATGAGGTGTTTATGCTCAACCAGCCCATTCGCATTGAGTACGACTCGCTCGGCGAAGTATCCATTCCAGGCGATGCGCTCTACGGAGCGCAAACCCAGCGCGCCGCCAACAATTTTCCCATCTCGGGCCTGCGCCCGTGGCGGGCATTCATCTGGTCCATGGCTATTATCAAACGCGCTGCCGCCGAGGTGAACTACGACCTGGGGCTTCTGGATGCCGAACGCGCCGAGGTCATCCTCCAGGCGGCACAAGAGGTGATTGATGGCCGTTGGGAGGCCCACTTCATTGTAGACCCCTTCCAGGCAGGGGCTGGAACCAGCCATAATATGAACCTCAACGAAGTGATCGCCAACCGCGCCACCGAGCTGCTGGGGGGGAACCTGGGTACTTACCGTGTACATCCCAATGACCATGTCAACATGTCGCAGTCAACCAACGATACCATCCCCACCGCCATCCGCCTGGGCTGCCTGTGGCGGCTGGACGAGTTGTTGGAAGCGATTGGCGAGCTGGTGATGGGTCTGCGCGAAAAGGCAGAAGAATTCGACGATGTGATCAAAACAGGGCGCACCCACCTGCAAGATGCAGTCCCTGTGCGCCTGGGTCAAGAATTCAACGCTTATGCCAGCGCAATCGAACGGGATGGCATGCGCATCCGCCGCGCAGCCGAGGGCTTGCGCCGCCTGGGGATCGGCGGGACGGCTGTGGGCAGTGGGCTGAACGCCCATCCTGAATACCATGCCCGCATGGTGCAGAGACTTTCGAATCTGACCGGGTTTGAACTATATGAGTCTGATAACCTGTTTGAATCGATGCAGTCAATGGCAGATGCCGCTGATTTCTCAGCCGCCCTGCGCACCCTGGCCATCACCCTGACGCGCATCGCCAATGACTTCCGCCTGCTGGCTTCTACCAGCCTGGATGAGCTGCACCTGCCGCCGGTCCAACCTGGCTCCAGCTCGATGCCCGGCAAGATCAACCCCGTGATGGCCGAAATGCTGAATATGGCTATGTTCCAGGTGCAGGGCTGCGACCTGGCAGTTTCGTTGGCAGCCCAAGCCGGGCAGCTTGAGTTGAATGTGATGATGCCAATCATCGCACACAACTTGTTCGAGATGATGCAAGTGATGATCGGCGCCCTGCGCGCCTTTAACGAGAAATGCGTCTGTGGCCTGCAAGCCAACCGGGCCCAGGCTGAGGCCTGGCTGGCTAACAACCCGATCGTAGTTACGGCGCTAATTCCGCTGATCGGCTATGCGGCTGGGGCAAACCTGGTGCAAGAAGCCCTGGCGCGCCAGTTGACCATTCGCCAGGTGGCGCTCGAAAAAGCTACTGCAGGCGAGTTGAAACACCTGGATGATGACCGCACCGTTACCCCAGCAGAGATCGAGGCCGCGCTTAAAGATCTGCGCCACCTGACCGAAGGCGGCAGGGCCGGTAAAAATTCTGGTGATTGAAATAAGTATATGAAGGGAGTTTCCGAAATGACTGATCCTGTTACACCCCTGAATTTGAATACTGCCAGCCGCGCAGAGCTGTTGACTCTCTCGGGCATTAATTCCACCCTGGCTGACCGCATTGTTGAGGCCCGCCCCTTTGCTAACCCAGAAGATCTGCAGCAGGTTAAGGGCATTAGCCAACGCCTGTATAAACGGCTTGCACCATTTGTGACCGTCCTGCAAACAGAAGCGCCTGCCATGCTGCCAGCAGCAGACCAGCCTGGGTTGGTGCAAGCAGATGCAGCGGTTGAAGAAGTTGTAAAGATGGAAGAGGCGGCTCTACCAGTCATCGAGCCGTCGATACCTGAGAGCGAGGTGCAGCCGGAGGCTCTTCCTCCGATCATCGAGCCGTCGATACCCGAGAGCGAGGGGCAGCCAGAGGCTCTTCCTCCAGTCATCGAACCTGATGCCCCGTACACCGAACCGAGCCCTGCTGTTACAAAAAGCGCCCCACTCCCGCCTCCATCTGGCAACCGTCCGGCCCCAGCGTATGTAACCCGCGGGCAAGCCTTTTGGATGGCAATCGGAAGCGCTGTACTGTCGTCTTTATTGGCCTTTGGGGGTGTGCTGCTCTTGCTGGGGCTTCTCAATGGAGGCCTGCGTTTTGCTAGCCCGGCAGACATCGAACAGCTTGCCAGCCAGGTTGAAACGCTGGATACCGGTGCCAGCGACTTAAAAACCACCCTGGATACCCTCAACACCAATTTGGGCACCATCAGCACCGAGGTAGATACACTCAACGCCAACATGGCAACCCTGGATACCCGCCTGGAAGCTCTGGACGGTCCCAATGGTCAAATGACACAATTGGGTGAGACAGTGGCCGATGTGGCGACGAGCATGGAAACATGGGAATTACAACTGGATGCGGTCAACCTGACGGTAGATGACCTTGCAAGCCAGGTGGCAGGCTTGAATACCCAGGCCGAGACGCTTTCGCTGCAAGTGGATGCACTTCTCACACGCACCGGCCGGTTCCAGGCATTCATAGACGGCCTGACCAGCTTATTGGGTACCATCATGATCCCCGAAGATGCCCCCGTGAGCACCAGCACGCCCGAAACGCCCCCACCAAACTGGCTGCCATACCCAGCCCCTTAAATTTTTATGGGGGGTGTTTGAGCGGCTGGGCCGCCCAAACACCCCCCAATTTTTTAACCAAACGCTTAGGGCGTGAATTTAGTAGCGCAGTAGAGCGCCGATCTTATCAAAACCCGCCGCTTGGGGTTCGTATTGGAGGACTTCAACATCCCCACCCGCCTCCAACACCTTGCGGACCGCCAGCTCCACTGCATCCGCCACGCGTTCGAGCCCCGCCCCACAGAACGAACAGGTTTGTGCCGGATTGGCGGTCATAAATCCGCAGCCCTGGCAGCGGTAGCCCGGGGTGCGGTAGCCTTCTTGGAAAACCAGCATCTGCACCCGGTTTTCATGAATCGCAGCCAGGGTCTTATCCAGGCCCACCACGCCGCCCCGGCCTTTGGCGGCAGAGGTCACCAGTTTATCAAGGATCTCGGCCTCTTCGTGCATTTCTGCTTGCTGGCCAATCTGTAAAGCGCGGGCCAGCACTTCATCTTTATTGGCCGTCATGGCCATTGGGAAGGTGCCAACTACCAGGCTTTGCCAGCTCTTGGGCAGTAGCCCGCGCAGCATGGCCACATTATCATCGGTGCCACCAATCAAGACCCGGCGCACATTATGCTCGGCGAAGAGATGAGCAGCCATTTCGGCCACATCCTTCATGTTGCGCCCCACCAGCTCATCTTCGTTACTGGTGCGCTGTTCCGAGCTCCCACCACGCCGGCCCGGCACAGCCGAAGCTCCGCCGCTCTTGCTATGGCGCACATCTTCGCCCAGGTATCCTTCTTGCTCTTGTAATTCGCCGAGATGGAATAAGAAACAACGAGCGCCCTGCTTATCTACCAGGACTACCCCGTATCCGCCGTAGAAATCCCAAACATTTGCCAGCGGCTTCACATGGGGTTGTTTATCAATGCGCACCCGGCTGCGCACTGGCACAGCCAGCGGGTAAGCTTTGAAGAAGCCTTCTGCCGCACAAGAGAAAATGGCCACGCTGCGGCCAGACCAATCAAACTCACGCTGGATATATTGCTCCACAGCCTCAACATCTTCAGGCATGTCCAGATCCTTCAACATACTGCGCAGGTGAAGCTTATACGCATCTGCATTTCCCTGGGAAGGGTCGATATTCAAGTAAACGCTCAAGACGCGCGTCTTCGACTTGTACTCGAGCAGCTCGTGCAAGTTCGTGTCGGTCAACATAATATTCTCCTTTCTATGATTGGGAACGAGCTAATTCCTCGAAAAGTTCCCGCTGATGCGCGGTCAGGTTACGCGGCAGCTTGACCTTCACACGCACCAACAGGTCACCATGGGTAGCTGGGGCTTTCAAATTCGGCATGCCGCGCCCAGCCAAGCGAATGGATTGCCCCGGCTGAGTTCCTGCCGGGATCTTCAGTACCACATTACCGCTCATCGTCGGAACAGTCACTTCACCCCCTAAGACTGCCGTATATAGGCTAACACTGGTCTCCGTCGTCAAATCATTACCCTTGCGCGCAAAGCGTGGGTCATCTGCCACCTGGATGATCAGATACAGATCATTACGCTGCCCCGTGCTGGGAGAGACGATCGCATCTGCCACGCGCACCTTGGTGCCGCTGCGCGCCCCTGGCGGGATCTTTACCTCAATCCGGCGTCCATCCACATCCAGCATACGGGTCGTGCCATGGAAAGCTTCTGCCAGGGTGATGGCAACATCATGGCGCGCAGGCATGGCTCCAGGCCGGGGGCGGCGCATGCCACTGCCACGTTCAAACGCATCTGCTCCCGCCATCCCGCCAAAGATACGCCGGAAAAATTCCGAAAAACCACCCCCCAAGATCTCGTCCAGGTTGCCCATATCCACGCCCACATTTCCACCAGACGTGGTATTGGACCACTCTTCCCAATTGAAGCCGCCCGGCGCGCCGCGCTGCTGCCAACGGTTGTATGATTCACCCAATTGATCATAGCGCGAACGCTTTTCAGCATCGCTCAATACCTGGTAAGCCTCATTAATCTCTTTGAACTTTTCTTCTGCTTTGGCATTGCCAGGGTTTCGATCTGGATGGTATTGCATTGCCAGCTTGCGATAGGCATGCTTGATCTCATCCTCACCGGCCTTGCGCTCTACACCAAGGGTTTTATAATAATCTTTGTATTCCATATCAATCATTGTATGCTCTTTATAGGCTGAAAGTCAAGCATTGAGAAGGCTTTCTTACAAAACTCTAACTCAATTTCCAGAAATCCCCCTCAGTTATCTCCCTTTTTTGTTACAACCATGCTATTATTAGGGATATGAACACACCGAAAGAGCGCGTCCTGCTCGTTGAATACGACCCCGAAGTTAGTGACCTGATCAGCCGGCAGACCCTACAACCGATGGGCTACCGGGTTGAGGTAGTCAGCGGCGCCACGCAAGCGATCCAAGAAGCAGTCCGCTTTGCACCCGACGTGATCATTGCCAACCTGAGCCTGCCGGGCTTAAGCGGCAAGGACCTGTTGGTGGCCCTATCTTCGCAGGGCCTGGAAGTTCCAGTCATTGTGCTGGCACCCAAGGGGATGGAAGGTGATGTGATCCAGGCCTTCCGCCTTGGCGCAGCAGACTTCTTAGGCTGGCCCGTACGAGAGGCCGAAGTGGTGAGCGCCGTCGAGCGCATTCTTAAGCAAGTGCGCGCCCGGCGAGAACGGGAAATGCTGGCGCGGCAGTTGAATCAAACCAACCAAGAGCTACAGCGGCGCGTGCGCGAGTTGACCACGATTTTTGCGATTGGCAAAGCAGTGATCTCTGCCACCGACCAGCAAGCCCTGTTCGATAAGATTGTCGAGGGCGCCACATTCATCACAGAAGCCGATGCTGGCTGGCTGTTAGTGCGCGATGAGCGCGGCAAATCCTTTATCTTGCGCGCCTGCCGCAACGTGCCCAACGACATGTTTGCCAAGTTAAATCAGGTCTTCGACGATGGCTTGAGTTCCTTGGTGGCGCTCTCTGGCGAGGCGTTATCCATTCACGGCGATCCACTCAAACGCTTCAAGGTTATTCGCATTGGCCAATCGGCCCTGGTCGTGCCGGTCAAGGTGAAGAAAGAAGTGGTGGGTTTGCTGGTAGTAACCCGCAAGGAGGCCCAACCCTTCAGCAACAGCCAGCAGGCGCTGTTAGATGCGGTTGCAGATTATGCTTCGATTTCTCTGGTGAATGCTCGCCTGTTCAAGGCCTTAGAAGAACGCGTGAACATGCTCCAACAATCTGCCGATAACGCCCAGGTTGGCGAACGCATCAAAGGCGAAGTACTCCAGCAGATCCGGGAGGAGCTGAACACCCCCCTGCTGGTGATGAAAGGCAATGCCGATATGCTGCTCGGCAAAGAGATGGGCAAGTTGAACACCGAGCAGACCAGTGCCGTGACGGCGATCCAGGAAAAACTAAAAACCAGCCTCGACATTGTGGCGGCCTTAACCGCCATGGATACATCTGACACCAGCAAAGAACGCTCTACCATCAATCTCACTGAGCTGACCCGCCAGGCGATCAACCGTTTTCAACCCATTGCCCGCCAGAACTCAGCCGCCATCACGGCAGAGCTGCCAACCAAACCGATCATGGTTCTGGCTGACCCGGGGCAAATCTCAAAGGTTTTTGATGGCTTACTCTCGAATGCCGTCAAATTCAGCATGCCGGGCGCACGGATCAAGATCAGCCTGGAACGCAGCACCGACAACATGGCGCATGTATCTGTACAAGATACAGGCGCTGGGATGGATCCTCAGCATCTGCCCCATATCTTCGACGAGGGGTACCGCATCAAGGGGGCATCAGGCGGGCGCTATGGAGGCGTTGGCATCAGCTTATCACTGGTGAAAGAGATCATCACCTCACATCGCGGGAAGGTATGGGCTGAAAGCCAGCCAGACCAGGGTTCAACTTTTCATTTCTCCCTTCCTTTGGCCGGCGCATAGCACACAGCAAATACGATGAGCAATCCATCTCCGACAAACATCCTCCTGGCCCTGGCAGATACTGACCTTGGCACGCTGCTAGAGAAATCTACCCTCAGACCAGCCGGTTTAGAGGTCACCCTGGTGGCCGAACGCCAGGCTGCCGAACTGCTTGTGCGTGCCAGCTTGCCAGATGTGATCCTGGTGGGGGATAAGCTCAAAGATTGCGATGGATTTGAATTTGCCAACAGCGTATTAAAACTTCACCCACAACTGCCGATCATCTTATTAGCCAGCCAGGCATCTGAAGATGTAGCCGCCAAAGCCCTGCGAGCCGGCCTGTGCGACTTTCTCGTGGCGCCGGTCCGGCCTCACGAAGTATTGACCGCCATCGAGAGCGCCTTTCAGCGTCGCAAACGCTTAGAGGAATGGATCCAAACGGAAGCGCGGCGCAGTACCAAAATACAACGCCGCCAGATTGAAAACTTAGAAGCGCTGCAGCGCGTGGGGCGCAGCGTGACCGCTTCGCTGGATTTGGACAGTGTATTAACCACGGTGGTGGACGCAGCAGTAGACCTTACCGGTGCAGAAGAAGGCAGCTTGCTGCTGTTAGATGATTCGACCGGCGAATTATATATGCGCGCTGGTCGTAACTTCCAGGACGAGTTTGTGCGTACCTTCCGCCTGCCAATCCGTGACAGCCTGGCTGGGCAGGTACTCCGCACCGGGCAGCCGCTCACGTTTTTTGACGAGAAAAACCCTCAAAAGATCAAAACCGCCTATCTTGTCCACACCCTAATCTATGTGCCACTGCAAGTTCACAAACGCGTCATTGGCGTGTTGGGCGTAGATAACCGCCAGGGAGGGCATCCTTTTGCAGAGGATCACCTCGCCACCGTTACAACCCTGGCTGATTATGCCGCGGTTGCGATCGAAAATGCCCGCATCTATACACATACAGAGTCGGAACGGAACCAATTCGAGACCATTCTGACGGGCGTGGAAGACGGGGTGCTTGTGGTAGCGCAAGATGGGCGCCTGGTGTTAGCCAACCAAACGGTGCGATTGGCATTTGATCTGGGCGAGGGAAATTTGATTGGCAAGTCAGTGCGCCAGATCTTCCACCACCCAGATATCCTGGAAATTTTTGACGAAAACCGCGTTCACCCCAGCCACAGCGAGGTCAACCTGGATGATGGACGGGTTTTCAACGCCCAATGCACGCCCATCCCCAACATCGGGCTGGCAATCACCATGCAAGACATCACCCATCTCAAAGAGTTGGATCGGATCAAGTCCGACTTTGTCAGCACGGTTTCACACGACTTGCGTTCTCCATTGACGGCTATCTTGGGGTATGCAGAGTTGATTGAACGCGCCGGGCCGGTCACTGACCAGCAGCGCGAGTTTGTTCGCCGGGTGCAATTCAGCGTGAACAATATCACCAGCCTGATCAACGACCTGTTGGACCTGGGGCGAATTGAAGCTGGTTTTGACACCCGGAAGGAAATTGTTTCCCTGTCTTCAGTGATCCAATATGCTATCGAAGGGATGCGCAATCGCAACACAGAAAAGGATCAAGAAGTGGTCCTGGAGCTGCCCCCCAATCTACCCACGGTATTGGGCAACCCCGTTCGCCTGCGCCAGGTGATCGGCAACCTGATCAGCAACGCCACCAAATTCACCCCCAATCACGGCAAAATCTACCTAAAAGTACACGCTGAGGGCGATCAGGTCATTCTCCAGGTGGTCGATAACGGCCCAGGCATTCCTCCTGCCGACCAGCCTTATATCTTTGACCGTTTTTACCGGGGCAGCAATGTCCCTTATGACGCGCCAGGCTCTGGATTGGGATTGGCAATTGTCAAATCGATTGTGGAAAACCACCAGGGCCGCATTTGGCTCAATTCGACCCTTGGACAGGGAAGCACCTTCACGGTCGTCTTACCCATCGCAGATCAAAACATATAAACCAAATCGTGTCTCACCGGCACCCTTATCGCTTGGGTTTCTGATACATGCCATACCCAACCGAAGGAGAACGCGCGCTGTGAGACATGCGATAATTATCGTTAAACGAATCCAGCTCCGTGGCCAAAGCCATCCATTCTTTGACAATCAATACAAAGCCGGTCCCCTTGGGCATCAACATTGGGCGCGGCAGCAGCATGCGCAGTAATCCAGGGCTGATCGGGTATCCATTCAGGTCTAGCAGCACGGCGCTCTTTCCATAAAAAGACTGCAACTGATCTCGCATGGACCAATTGACACTCTTGGGGGGAAAGATATCTTGCAGCTCTGCGCTGTGCACACTACGGATACGCCGGTAAGAGATCTTAACCTGCAGCAACGGCGTCACTATGCGCACATGATCAACAAAAGGCTGCACATAGCAACGGCCCCGCACGAGGAAGGTTAAGAAAGCAAAGACCAGGATGACAGCCGCCCCCACAAAAAGCAGGGTGTCGTATAAGGGATCAATTGACGGCACCAAAATGGCTAACGCCACCCACAAGACAACCAACAACAGCCCAATCCACAGCATACTTTGCCATAACCGATCCCAAGAATTACGCAACAGCAACAGACGGTGACGCTGTCCGGATTTCTGTTTCGGCATACCTACCTCCAGATGCGGCGGACCGCCACAGCAGTTAACTTTACTCTTCTTCTATAGCAAAAGCGCGGGTTGACAGGGTGAACCAGAAGGTGCTCCCCTGTCCCACCGCGCTGATGGCACCAATCTCGCCACCCATCAACTCAACCAGGCGCTTTGCCACGTTCAGCCCCAGGCCCCAACCTTGCTGCTCACGTACTTCGGGGCTTTCAGAGCGGAAGAACTGGCCAAAAAGTCCGGCTTGATCTTCCTCACTGATGCCAATTCCAGTGTCTTTAACCTCCACGCGCACCATATCGCCATCGGGTCGGGCACTGACACAGACCTTGCCAGCATTGGGGGTGTACTTGTTGGCATTGCTAACCAGGTTGGTTAAGACCTGCGCCAAACGATTGGGATCTGCAAATACTTTGGGCAAGTCGCCGGCGACATCCACTTCTATAGTTTGCTGTTTATCCTGGAAACGCGGCGCAAAGGTGGCGGTGATCTCTTGGATCTGATCTGCAAGATTCAAGAAGGTGCAATTCAACTTCAAACGCCCGGTTTCCAGATGTGAGATATCCGAAAGATCAGAAACCAACGCAGACATACGCTCAACATTGTTTCTGATCACACCCAAGAAGTTTTGCTGCATATCGTTAACCGGGCCAACAGCACCCTGGCGCAGGAGATCAGTATAACCCTTGATCGAGGTCATGGGGATGCGCAGCTCATGGGTCACCACTGAGACAAATTTCGACTTGGCCTTGTTGGCTTCTTGGACGGCCTGATACAGGCGTGCATTTTCCATGGCGGCAGCCGCCCGGCTGGATAAACGCGACAGGAAATGACGCGCCGCGTCACCAAAGGGCTCATGCCGTTCGACAACCAAAGCACAAGCCGCCTGCCCGGCAGACTGCACCGGCACCACCAAGCGCGCCGGGGCATCGTTGGCAGGGTCCAACGCCACAGCGCTGCCGCCAGTCAATGCCTGCTGGACTGCCTGGGCCAGCGCATCATCCGAATCCCCGTTTGCATGTTGAGCAGGCTTATTCATCAAGACAATGCTGCCGTTTTCCTGGCTGCAAACGATGAAGCAGCGGCTGGCGCCAGTTTCAGCCAGGGCCCATTTCTCAGTTAAGGCGATCACAGCATCCATATCCAACTGAGAGCTTAACTCATAGTCAACTTTGCTCAAGGTTTCTAACTCTGCCACGCGTTCTGCCAGGGCTTTATCGGTGCGGGTGTAGAGGCGCGCATTTTCAATGGCAATGGCAGATTGAGTGGCGAAAGCATTCAGTAAGTTTAGATCAGCAGGGGTAAAGATGCCGCTTTGGGCGCGATTATCCACGTAAATCACGCCAATCACTTCACCGCGCGCCCGCAAGGGCGCACAAAGGATTGAACGCAGCGAGAAGAATACGATTGAATCCTGCCCGGCAAAACGCGGATCTTTCTGTGCATCGGTTGACACAACCCCTTCTCCATTTTTCACCACCGTTTGGATCACGGTATGGCTGAATTCCACCTCCGAGGGTGTCAGGGTCTCTTGCTCATAGTTACGCGCTGCGCGCAAATCCAACTCGCCCGTATCAGAATCCAAGAGCATCAAGAAACCGCGCTCGGCCCCGGTCAAACCAATCACCGCGTCCATGACCTGGTTCAAGACCTCATCCAAGTCCAGCGAGGTGCCCAACACTTGCGAAACGCGGTACAAGGCTTCTAAACGGCCTCCAGGGCGAGTAGCAAACAGTTGATCGATCAGATCTTCGGTCATCTGCACAGCCTTGGCCAGGGCGGCACGCGCCTCTCCTTCCAAGGGCTGGGCGTTCACGATCTTTAACGCTTCTCTCACACTTTCCAATCGATCGAGCTGGGTAACTTCACGTTTCTTTGTCATTGGCGCACCTCTTTATCAGACGAGTTATAAAAATCACAGATCGCTTGCAGTGGGCAGAGCGGGCAGTTCGGCCGGCGAGCGTGGCAGATCTCTCGCCCCAGGCGGATAATATTCAAATGCGCAGCATAATAAGCTTCTGGGGGCAGCAGTGCCTCCAGGTGGGTATGGGCCTGCTCCACACTCATCTTCTCGGGGCGCAGACCCAACCGGCCACTCACCCGATAGATATGGGTATCGACAGGGAAAGCTGGCTTGCCCAACGAAAACAGCAAGACAATGGCGGCTGTCTTAGGGCCAACACCTTTAAAGCGCATCAGCCATTGACGCCCTTCTTCAACACCCAGGTCTTCAAGGAAGTTCAAATCCAGGATGCCCCGTTCTGCGCTGATTGAACGCAGCAGCTGCTGAATGCGCGGGCCTTTTTGGTTGGCCAACCCAGCCGGGCGGATGGCGGCGACGACATCCGCCTCTTCTGCATCACGCACCTGCTCCCATGTAGAAAAGCGCTTGCGCAGGGCATGAAAAGCCCGGTCGCGGTTGGTATCATTGGTATTTTGAGACAGGACAGTTGAAACCAGCTCATCGATGGCGGGCAATGGATCACGCCAGGTTGGCTGGCCATACGCATCGAGGAGTATGTGGTGTACAATGAGGGCGCGTTCTGCCAGTTCCATGATCCTTTTCCATCAATTCAACTAGGATGGTCGCACCAATGTAAAGCTCGGTGCAGCGTGACCCACCGATATTTTCCGAGCGTTCTTGATCGGGAAGGTGGGGCCATAATCGGCCAGCTTTACTGAAGCATCAGCATCTTCCAGGCCTAGCTGGCGCAAGATCTCTAGCATTACTGCCGGGCGCACGCGGCCGTGTGAATCTTCGACCGGGCGAGTATGGCTCTTCAGATCTCCATCAGAGATTTTAAAAGCCACCCCCAAGGCCTGCGAATTGGGGCCTAATACACCGGGCATGATACCAAAAATCTGAAAACCTTCAGCTCCGGTCTTGCAAACCACCCGCTCGGGAAAAGCCTGCATGAAATGTGTATCAAAGCTCTCGGGGCCCCCCACCATATTGGGATGCGCCATCATCGCTGTGGTAATCGTCTTACAGGCTTCAGCGCGCCGGGCAGGCAGTCCGCTTGGGTCACACAAGCGGGCAAACGCCAGCGCAGCATTGCGAAGCGGCACAGCAAAAATGGGGGCCGAACACCCATCCACGCCTAATTTCACCTGCCCCTGTTCCAAGCCGAACATCTCACAGACCGCTTTAAGGATATGCTTCTGAACAGGGTGTTCCAGGTCAACATATGTCAGGCCTGCCGGGATACCGGCCGAGTCCAGCCAGCGCGCATAGGCCAGCATACCAGAATGTTTTCCTGAACAGTTATTGCGAATTTGAGAGACCTGCTCGCCACGGGCTTGCATAGCATCGATGGTTGGCTTGTGCGAAAGCGGATGCACACCGCACATCAGATCCGCCTCACTCGCCCCAACCTTTGCCAGGATCGAGCGCACGGTCTCCACATGCTCATCAGTGCCAGAGTGCGAGGCACACATCACGGCGATCTCTTTCAACGTCAAGTGATATGCTTCAGGTCCACCTGCCTCAACGAATGGCAGAGCTTGTAAAGGTTTAGATGATGAGCGCATGTAGGTCACGACATCAGGATCGCCATACCAGGCCACCAGCTCACCAGCGGCATTCATTACGGCAATCGCACCGTAATGGATCGATTCGACGATCTCACCCCGGCTGAACTGGTAGATTGGCAGGTATTGAGCAGCAGCTTGCATACAGGATACTACTCCGAATTGGCTTCTGATGGGCGGTAGCGCCGGGCATAATATTGATAAAGCCCATGGCGGTATCGTTGGATATACTGCTCTTTTTGCTCTTCAGGAAAATCCCAATCCGAGAGCAGGCCGGGGATCAAGGCTTCAGCATCTTCGGGTGCGCCATTGCGCTTAGCCAGCCGCTCCAACCCTCTGAGCACATTCTTCAGGTGATGCTGCTGGTTACGCACAGCATCCATAGAAACCAAGCCCCCACGCCCGCTCACAATGGTGTAATCCTGGTAAGTACTGATCAGCAAATCCAGTGTTTCAACCCAAGAGGGGATATCTGCATTGGTCAAGAAAGGGGGCTGATTCGGCAAGACGATGTCGCCTACAAAAATCACCCGCTCATCAGGGATCATCACCCAGGTGCTGCCTAATGCCGGCCCCGGGTGGTGCTCACAGATGACGTCAACTTCTCCCCAGTGCCAGGCAATGCGCTGGGTAAAAGTAATGTCTGGGATCGCCCAACGCGTCCCAACTACATCGTCATAGGTCTCCCATTCGGAACCACTTTCTGCATTTTGCCCTTTAAAGACAGATGGCCGGCTGCGGAAAACCTGGGCTGTTTTTTGGTGTGCAACGATGGTGCATTCCATCGAACGGGCCCCCAGGGTGCGATCAGGATGAGCATCCAGGTTGATCAACACGCGGTTAGACTTGCTGCCCAGGTTCAACAACAGGTTCAACCAGGTCCGTACATCCTCTGCACGCAAGGGTGCATCGACCAAAATGGTGCCCAATGGCAGTACCACCGCGCCTACGGTCACACCGGGGAAAGAGCTTTCATAATAAACAAAACGGTTAATTTGCTGCATCATTCTTCCATTTCCTAACGCACTACCCGCTGGCAGGTGGAACTATTCTGCTACCGCAGGTAATGCAAAAATAAAACGGGCACCAGACCCGGGTTCACTCTCTACCCAGATGCGCCCACCATGACCCTGGACAGCCAACCGGCAGTACGCCAGGCCCAGGCCCAAACCTTTGGGACCTTCACGAACACTTAAGCGGCTGAACTTATCAAAAATCCGATCGTGTTCTGAGGCGGGGATACCTGGACCATTATCTTGTATCCAGACATACACTTTTTCTTCCTGCTGGTAAATGCCAACCCGGATCTGGCTCCCTGAGGGAGTGTATTTGGTTGCATTTTCCAACAAGTTCGTGATCACGCGACGGATCATATCAGGATCGACCAAAACCTGCCCAACACCAGGTTTGATATTCAGATCAATGGCTTGATCCTTATTGATGGCAACCGGCAGCACAGCATCTACAGCTTCTCGGACCAAGTCGCTCATGTTGGTGAACTGGCGATTGCCAATTTGCTGCCCGGCTTCCAGGCGGCTCATATCCAACAATGATTCGGTAAGACGTTGGATGCGTTCGGTAGAGCGCTGTGCGATCTCGAGCAGCGATTTGAGGGCGGGCTCATCGTCAACCGGCAGCATGGTGTGCAGCGTATCCAGGCTCGAAACAACATTCCCCAGAGGAGAACGAAGATCATGATAGATCATCGAGGTTAAGTCATCGCGCAGCGTATCCAGGTTCTTGCGCTCGGTAATATCTCTCAGCATCCACTGGATGCGCGGCGCTTCTTCTGCCCGCACCAGGCGCACGTACACCTCAATCGGCAGTTCATGCCCGCTGCGAGTCCGCAGGCGCGATTCATAGTATATCGTAGTGCCCGAGAGCAAATGCTCGAAATTATCGCCAACCAGCTCAAGAGCCATCGCATGCAGTTGCGAAATCCGCATGCCCCGCAGCGACTCCTGGCTGTAATCTGTAGCCAGCACCGCCTTGCGGTTGGCTTCTAAGACCTCACCTTGCCAATTCGTCAGCAAGATGGGGTCAATACTATCTTCGAACAAATCGCGATAGCTCTTGTGCGCCACTTGCAACTGCTCGAAAAGCTGGGCATGCCGGATGGCGGTGCCCGCCAGGCCGCCAATCCCGGTCAGAACCAGGAGGGCGTCGGGATCAAACAAACCGCCTGTTGGATTGATCGCTTCTAAGACGCCAATCACTTCACCGCGGTAATGAATTGGAGCACACGCAATACCCTTGGTCTGGAAGCCCGTGCGGCGGTCTGTTTCAGGATCGAAGCGGTTATCAGCACTTACATCCTGGATCACAATTCCTTTGCCTTCTTGAACCACCCAGCCTGCCACCCCTTGCCCGGGCTGCAAACGAGTTTTCATCACATACTGCCCGGCCCACCCGGTGGCGGCTCGAAAGATCAACGAATTATCCTTGGGATCAAGCAAAGCCAGCGAGGCCGCCTGCACATTCAAGGTCTGAGTGACCTGCCGCATAATCCCCGACAAGACATCTTCCAGGTTCAGGCTGACAGAAATTCCAGCCGCACTCTCAGCCAGCCAGGTCATCACACGCGCCTGGCGCTGACTGTCGGCATACAGGCGGGCATTCAAGACCGCAATGCCAGCCTGGTCAGCAATTGCCTGTACCAATGCCAGGTGTTCCGATGTAAAGAAGCCCGGCTGGGTATGCACCAGGGTGATCACACCCACCAGCAAATCACGCGCCATCAGCGGGGCCGCCGTGGCTGACTTAGGCCCGAAACGCTCTTCCTCTTCGTATTGGCGCGACATCCAACGTTCATCCTGGCTGGTATCTGGCACCAAAGCAGCGGTGCGGGTACGCATTACCCAACCCGCCAGTCCCGAATCCAAGGTGGCCCTCAGCCGCTGTGTAGTATGGTTGTGTACTTTTTCGCCAACAATGATGGCCGACTCGACCGGTTTGCCGTTATCGTCTAACACAACAAGGCTGCCGCTGCTCGCGCCAACAGTTTGCAATGAGAGGAACAGCACTCGCTGCAAAACAGTACGCAAGTCTAGCGCCGAGCTCAACTCACGGCTAATGTGATAAAGCAACTCAAGAGACGAACGCACAGCGGCGTCGCCTTCGGGCTGCAATGTTAGAGGGGATTCTTTGATCTCATCTACCATCCCGGCTGCCTTATTGTCAATTCCGGGTCGAGAGGATATCGATTACGTTGCGCTTCAGTATAGCACATTAAAGTTAGGCAGACAATGAAACCCGTATTTGCGGCAGGTCGAGCAGCAGCACTTCAAAGGCCAGGCGAGCATTCACGTTGCGATCCAGGCGGTTCAACGTATTTTCCACTGCGGCTGTCACCCCCCGGGCAGAAGCCAATTCCAGGTGTGCGGCAATCTCGCGGACTACTTCGGCGTAGTCCACATTGGTAGGCGTCATCTGCGAACCACCTGCGCAAAGCATCACATCACGCCAGAGTGAAAGCCAGGTCAGCAGTACGCCGCGTAAAGCATCCTTCTGATCATACATCGTGCGGGCATATCCCAGGCGATCAACCCGGTTTGCAGGCAGGAGGGTGAACAAATCTTTGAGCCAGAGCTGGCGCTGGTCCAGCAAATCAGGGGTATCATTTAAATGCAGGGCATAGCCGGGGCGCCCATCAGAGATGCATGCCAGCAAGTGTGCCTGTTCAGCCGGCAAGCCCCACTGGGCCTGCAAGCCCTGGCTGACCTGTTCTTGGGTCAGCGGGCGCAAGCGCAGCACCTCGCAGCGTGAAACGATCGTTGGCAGCACGCTCTCAGGGCTGGCCGCGGTCAACATCAATACCACTTGCGGGGCGGGCTCCTCCAACGTTTTGAGCAGGGCATTCGCCGCGCTGAGATGGGCCTCTTCAAACCGCAGCAGCAAAGCCACCCTGAAACGCGCCTCGTAAGGTGACAAGGCCAAAGCATGCTGAAGCTCGCGCACCTGGTCAACCTTCAGGGTACCGCCTTCTTGCTCTGCCTGTACCACAGCCAGGTCAGGGTGTTGCATGGCTTGCAAACGCACACAAGACGAGCAAGTCCCGCATGGGTCACCCGGAGTGGGCGGAGTTTGGCAGTTCAAAGCTTGAGCCAGGCGTAGTGCCAGGGTCCGGCGCCCAACACCCTGGGGGCCGGTAAACAAATAAGCGTGGCGCGTCCGCCCCTGCACCACATGCTGGCGCAGGAGGTCAACCGCCCATTCATGACCTAACATACCCCAATTCATAGCGTCATTCTAACAAAGAGCAGGCGTATTGACAACTGACAAAACGCGCATTCTTGTCATCAGCCGTTGACACACCTTTGTTGTAACGGTAGAATGAGGCCCGTGAATTTTCTTGATGGACTCAACCCCCAGCAACAACGTGCCGTAACGGCAGGGCTTGGGCCGGTGCTGGTCTTAGCCGGCCCGGGCTCAGGTAAAACGCGGGTTCTGACACAGCGGGTGGCCTATTTAATTGGCGCCATGGGCGTGCGGCCCTACCAGATCCTGGCAGTCACTTTCACCAACAAGGCCGCCCGCGAGATGGAAGGGCGCGTGATCGGCCTGCTGGGAGAGAGCGCCCGCGGCGTGACCCTGGGCACCTTTCATGCCATCTGCGCGCGCATCCTGCGCCGCGAGGCTGAACACCTGCCGCTCAACTCCAATTTTGTCATCTTTGACGATGACGACCAGCGCAGCCTGGTCAAGCACGCCATCAGCGAGCTCAACCTAGACGAAAAAATCTACCGGGCCCAGGCCATCCACGGCTCCATCTCCAACGCCAAAAACGAGCTGCTCTTGCCAGACGAATACCCCATTCAAACCTACCGGGACGAGGTTGTCAAGCGCGTGTACGTACGTTACCAACAAATGCTATTGGCCAATAACGCGGTAGATTTTGACGATCTTTTGCTGTACACGGCCAAGCTGCTGGAAGAAAACCTGGTGGTGCGCGAAAAGTATGCCCGCCGTTATGAGCATGTGCTGGTGGATGAATTCCAGGATACGAACCTGGCCCAATACAGCCTGCTCAAACACCTGGCTTCCTTCCATAATAATATCTTTGCCGTTGGCGATGCCGACCAGTCCATTTATCGCTGGCGCGGCGCCGATTACCGCAACGTGCTGCGCTTCGAACAAGATTATCCTGCCACCCAGGTGGTGCTGTTGGAACAGAACTACCGTTCCACACAGCGCATTTTGGATGTAGCCATGGCGATCATCGACCGCAATCCACACCGCAAACGCAAGCGTCTCTTTACAGATCGTGGAGAGGGCGTAAAAACCTGGACCCACCAGGCGTATGATGATCGCGCGGAAGCCGCCTTTGTGGTGGATACGATTGCCACCCTCATTGGCCGCAAGCAGGCTCAACCAGGTGACTTTGCCGCTATGTACCGCACCAATGCCCAGTCCCGCCTGCTGGAAGAGGCATTCTTGCACGCCAACCTGCCCTATAAGCTGGTAGGGGCGCAGCGTTTCTACGGGCGGCGCGAGGTAAAAGATGTGTTGTCTTACCTGCGCCTGGTACACAACCCCAGTGATGAATTCAGCCTGGCACGTGCCATCAACACCCCGCCGCGCGGCATTGGCGATAAGACCCTGCAAGTGCTGCGCACCCAGGCACAGAAACACAACCTGCCCCCCGGCGAGCTGCTGCTGCGCCTGCCTCGCGAGGCAGATGCGCACCGAGAGGCCTTCACAGCACGCGCCCTATCGGCCCTGGCAGGCTTTGGCGACAAACTGGCACTTTGGAACGCACAGGCAAGCGAGCTGTCTCCCCTTCATTTGCTAGACCGCATCCTGTCAGACACAGATTACCACAGCTATATCGATGACGGGACCGAAGAAGGGCATGACCGCTGGGAAAACGTGATGGAACTGCGCCGCCTGGCTGCCGAATACAAAGACCGCAGCCTGAACGAGTTCTTGGAAGAGGTGGCCCTGGTCTCTGATCAGGATACACTGGAAGCCAGTGCTAATGTCCCCACCCTGCTGACCCTACACGCCGCCAAGGGACTGGAATTTCCAATTGTGTTCATCATTGGGTTAAATGACGGCACCTTACCGCATTCACGCTCCTTTGAAGACCCAGAGGCAATGCAAGAAGAGCGCCGCCTGCTTTACGTGGGCATCACGCGTGCTAAAGACCGCCTCTACCTGGTGAACGCCCAGAACCGCAGCACGTTCGGGTACAGCGAGCCTGCCGATCCATCACGTTTCTTAGACGATATCCCGGCAGAGTTGATGGAAGAAAGCAGCCCAGACCGGCCTACTTTTCGCTCCCAGCCGAGTTCTTCTAGCCGTACCTGGTCTGGCAGCAGCAGCGGCAGCAGTACCACCCGCTGGCAATCTCCAAGCCAGCCAAAGTCCCAAGAGCATACGCCAATCACCAAGCAGCAATTCCCACCCGGAGCACGCGTAGAACATTCGGTCTGGGGACCTGGCATGGTGTTGAACAGCCGTTTAATGGACAATGATGAGATCGTAGATATATTTTTCGAGAGCGTTGGTTTGAAGCGTGTGGCTGCTTCATTAGCAAGGCTCAAGACAATTGATAAATAAAGCGCGTGTACGATTCGCGTTTTCCGCTGTATAATCCCCTCATGCCTATCCTGGATGCCCACTCCCTTGAGATCATCAGCCGCAGCACCGAGCAGACCCGTCGAGTGGGCATGCGCCTGGGCTCATTGCTGCAAACTGGGGATACGGTAGGGTTGGTGGGCGAGCTTGGCACCGGAAAAACCACCCTGGTGCAGGGCATTGCGGCGGGCTGGGGTTCTTTGGATGCAGTCACCAGCCCAACTTTTGTGCTGGTAAATGTATACCGCCGTCCAAACGGCGATCAACTCTATCACATGGACGCTTACCGCTTGAGCGGTGCGGCCGAAGCGATTGACCTCGACCTGGATACCTTGCTGGCTCAAGGGCCACTGCTGGTCGAGTGGGCGGAGCGCGCCCAGGCGGCACTGCCCCCACAAGGGTTATGGGCCAGCCTGACTTACGTGAACGATGAGCAACGCGATATGGTTTTCACAGCCCGCGGCCTGTACTACGAAAGTTTATTGGGTAAATTCCGCAAGCTGGTGTATGGAGGATAAATGCTGCTGGCGGTGGACACTTCAACCCGCACCATCGGGCTGGCTTTATACGACGGTGTGCAGGTAATTTGCGAAACTACCTGGGCCAGCCGCGATTACCACACGGTTGAGCTGGCTCCGGCCCTGGCTGATGCCCTGGCACGCGCCAGGGTTCAACTCCCCGATCTAAAAATCTTGGCGGTGGCCTTGGGCCCCGGCTCATTTACCGGACTGCGCATTGGGCTGGCGTTGGTCAAAGGAATTGCCCTGGCACGTCACCTGCCAGTGATCGGCATCCCCACGCTAGACGCCCTGGCAGCTTCACAGCCCGTGTGCCAGATGCCATTAATTGCAATCTTGAGCGCCGGGCGAGGCCGCCTGGCAGTGGGCAGGTACCAGGCCAGCGAAGACGCCTGGCAGCCCAGCGCTCCGGTAGAAGTACTGGATGTAGAACGCCTGTCCCGCCAAATCAACCAGCCCACCCTGGTGTGCGGCGAGTTGACCGAAGAAGAACGCCGCATCCTGGCGCGCAAACACAAGAATGTGGTGCTGGCATCTCCTGCCCACACACTGCGAAGGCCAGCCTTCCTGGCAGAACTGGCCTGGCAGCAGTGGCAAAGCATCTCACCGTCCTCGCAGGCGTCCTTAAGCCTGACGGCTGAGATTGCAGCCCTTTCTCCCATTTACTTGCACATAGGAGACCCGATTCCCGGGTAATATGGCAGCCCCATTAACGCGACCTGCCCATTCAAGCCTGGGTATCTTATACCGGCCGATGAGGCTGGAAGATATTGATGCGGTGCACGCCATTGACCAGCAATCGTTCAGCCTGCCGTGGCCGCGCCGCTCTTACCTGTTTGAGGTGACCGAGAATCCGGCTGCCCGGCCGTGGGTGGCAGAATTAGAGCCGCCCGCTCCACCAACCATTGTGGGAATGGTGGTCACCTGGCTGATTTTAGATGAAGCTCATATCGCTACCATTGCCGTCCACCCTGATCATCGTGGCCGGGGCATTGGCCGGCGGCTGTTGGCAGTGGTATTATCAGATTGTTACGCATCCGGTGCTCGTAGTGCCACCCTTGAGGTGCGCGTCAGCAACCAGGTGGCCCAACAATTGTACATCCGGTTCGGCTTTGAAGAAGTGGGCCGGCGGGCACATTACTACCATGATAATAATGAAGATGCCGTCATCATGACACACAGCGGCATGGACCAGCAGTATATGATATGGCTAGAGAAGGAGATGGACTCGTAAACATGGTGAATCGAAGCGCAGCCGAAGAAACCTTACAACAGTTGGCCCAAGAAATATCAAACTGCCAACGCTGTCAATTACATTACTCCCGCAAGAACGCGGTGCCAGGTGAAGGTCCCGCCAACGCCAGCATCATGTTCATTGGTGAAGGGCCAGGGTTTCATGAAAATGAACAAGGGCGGCCTTTTGTAGGCGCAGCCGGCAGATACCTGGATGAGTTGCTGGCAAAGATTGGCATGCAACGCACAGAAGTCTTTATCGGCAACGTGATCAAGTGCCGCCCGCCGAGCAACCGCGATCCCTTACCCGAAGAATTGGCAGCCTGTAGCGATTATCTAGAGCGCCAGATCCAGGCCATCAATCCACAGGTAGTGGTGACCCTGGGGCGCTTCTCAATGGCACGTTTTGTGCCAAATGGAAAGATCAGTGAAGTGCATGGCCAATCTTTCCAGGTCAGGGGGCGCCTGGTTGTTCCCATGTACCACCCGGCGGCTGCCCTGCACCAGCCATCTCTAAAACCACAGCTCGAGCGCGATTTTGCATCCCTGCCAGATTTGATTGCATCAAAAAACAAAGCCAAGCCTGTTGAATCCCAAAACAATGCTCAGCCGAAGGCAGAGCCAAAACAGTTGAATTTATTTTAACCTAACAGAAAGAGTCAAAAAATGTCATCCACAATCAAAGACCTTCTCATTAGTAAACTTCAAAACCGCACTGCCAAGGTGGGCATCATTGGCCTGGGCTACGTTGGATTACCCCTGGCTGTGGCTTTTGGAGAGGCCGGCTTCCATGTGATTGGTGTCGACCTCGATGAGCGCAAGGTGAACTCGATCAACCAGGGGATCAGTTACATCCAAGACATCTCTACCGAGCAGGTCAGCAGCCTGGTCAAGGCCGGAAAACTGGTAGCGTCTACCGATTTTTCGCGCCTGGAGGATGCCGATGCGGTCAGCATCTGCGTGCCCACCCCACTGCGCAAAGAAGGCGACCCAGACCTATCTTTCATCCTGGCGGCTACCGACAAACTGGCCAAGTACATGCACCCCGGCATGGTGGTGGTGCTTGAATCAACCACCTACCCTGGCAACACGCGCGAAGTGCTGCTGCCCAAGCTGGGTGTGGAATTGGGGCTGACGGCAGGCGAGGATTTCTTCCTGGCCTTCTCGCCAGAGCGCGTGGATCCGGGCCGAGAAGACTGGACCACCTACAATACCCCCAAGGTAATCGGTGGGATCACTGCCAATTGTTCTGAGGTGGCAGCAATCTGGTACGGGCAGGCGCTCAAGACCATTGTGCCAGTATCCTCGACCGAGGCCGCTGAGATGGCCAAGCTGCTTGAAAACACCTTCCGCATGGTCAATATTGGCATGGTTAATGAAATGGCCCTGATGTGCAAACGCCTGGGTGTGGACGTGTGGGAAGTGATCGACGCCGCGGCCAGTAAGCCTTTCGGCTTTATGAAGTTCACCCCCGGCCCAGGGCTGGGTGGGCACTGCATCCCAATCGATCCGCTTTACCTGTCTTGGAAGCTGCACGCGCTTAAGTACACGGCCCGCTTCATTGAGTTAGCATCAGAAATCAACAGTAATATGCCGCGCCACGTCATCAGCCTGGTGATGGACGGCATGAACTCGCAGGGCAAGTCGCTGAAGGACCACCGCGTGCTGGTGCTGGGTGCGGCCTATAAGCCAGATATTGATGACCTGCGCGAATCCCCAGCCCTGGACGTGATCACCCTGTTGAAAGAAAAGGGCGCCCTCGTGCTGTATCATGACCCTTATATTTCTCAGCTTCGCCATGATAACTGGGAAATGATCAGCGTGCCCGACCTGATGGCCGCGGTGCGTGCCGTGGACTGCGTGGTGATCATAACTAACCACAGCGACTACGATTATCCAGCCATCCTGGATGCCGCCAAGCTGGTGGTGGATACCCGTAACGCCCTGGGCAAGTTAGGCAAGGATAACCCGAAAGTCGTCAGACTTTAGGCTCATTCACCGCAGAGAGGCAGCAGCTGTCCTTCAGCCGCTGCTTCTCTGCGGTGATTTTTTACGCATAGGATATCAAGGTACTGATATGTCTAATTACTTGGTTACAGGGGCTGCCGGTTTCATTGCATCGCGTGTGTGTGAGTTCCTGCTGGCAAGCGGGCACAATGTGGTTGGGGTGGACAACATGAACGATGCCTACGACCCACGCATGAAAGAGTACCGCTTGAAAAAGCTGCTGGCTCTACCTGCCGGGCCTGGCGAGGCGCATTTCACCTTCCAACACCTGGATATCAGCGACCGCGGTGCAGTTGAAACGCTCAAAGGCAACCGGTTTGACGCAGTCATCAACCTGGCGGCCCGGGCAGGTGTACGCCAGTCGTTAGAAGATCCCTGGGTGTATGTGGATACCAATGTGACCGGCACCCTGAACCTGCTGGAGATGTGCCGTAGCCAAAGCATCCCAAAGTTCATTCTGGCCTCCACTTCCAGCATCTACGGCAAGGATGCCCCACTGCCCACCCCTGAAGTGGCTGACAGCGACCACCCCCTACAGGCCTACGCCGCCAGTAAAAAAGGCGCCGAAGCCCTGTGCCATGTCTACCATTACCTGTACAACCTGGATGTGACGATCTTCCGCTTCTTCACCGTTTATGGCCCGGCCCCTCGGCCCGATATGGTCATGTTCCGTTTTGCCCAATGGATCAGCGAGGGCCGGCCCGTCAAGCTCAACGGCGATGGGGAACAGACGCGCGGCTTTACTTACCTGGATGATATTGCACGCGGCGTGATCCTGGGGCTTAAGCCGCTCGGCTACGAGGTCATCAACCTGGGCGGACACGAAACCATCAGCATCAACCAGCTCTTGCACCTGTTTGAGACATCCATCGGACGCCAGGCGATCATCGAACGCCAGCCAATCCATCCGGCCGATATGCTTGCCAACTGGGCCGATACACAAAAGGCCGCACGGCTGCTGAATTGGGAGCCATCTGTATCGCTGCAAGAAGGCGTCAAGCGCCTGGTAGATTGGTACCAGGCTGAACGAGACTGGGCCAGCCAGATCAAGCTCTGATGACAGAAAAACCGCGCCTCATCGAGACACTGCGTGCCTGGTGGCAGGATAAACTCCTGCGCGGCATTGTTAAGAACAGCAGTTACATCTTCGGCAGCAATGCGGCGGCCGTGGTGCTCAGTATGCTGCAAGGCATTTTGGCGGCTCGCTTGCTGGGTGCAGAGACCTTAAGCCCTCTGGTGGCCGTGATCATGCCGTATGCCTCCAATGTCAACCGCCTGCTGTCCTTCCGCATGAGCGAATTGGTGGTGCGCTACCTGGGCCAATCTATGGCCGAAGCGCGTAAAGACCGGGCGGCGGCAATCGTTAAGGGCGCAGCAATGGTCGAGGCCATGACCGTCATCCTGGCTTACCTGGTTCTGGCACTCACCGCTCCCCTGGCGGCGCGGTACCTGGCCAAAGATTCGATCTTTGCCCCCCTCTTCTTGATCTACGGCCTTTACTTGCTGACCCATTTTGGGTACGAGACCGCCACTGGCGTTTTACAATCTTTCAAACTCTTTAACCTGGTGGCACTGGTCAACCTGGGACAAAGCATTGTGACCACCGGCCTGATCGTAGCCGCCTATTTCGCCAAATGGGGGCTGATGGAAGTGCTGTTGGCCTACCTGTTGGGTAAGGCCATTGCGGGGCTGGCAATTGTGATCTTAGCTTTCCATCAACTTAACACCAGGCTGGGGCCTGGCTGGTGGCGCGCTTCCTTGCGCGCCGTTCCCGACTGGCGGGCAATCCTGCGTTTTGCCATCAGCACCAATCTGCAGGGAACGGTCAACCTGGCAGTGCGTGACAGCGAAACCCTGCTCATCTCGCTGCTGCGCTCTCCCATCGAAGGGCTCTATTACAGCTATGCCCTGAAGCTGATCAACATGGTCATGCTTCCCATTGAACCCTTTATTGCGCCCACCTATGCCGAGATCGCCCAAACCACGGCGCGCCGCGATTGGGCACTCACCCGCCGCCTGCTCCAGCGCGTCAGTGCTATTGCCGCTGCCTGGACCCTGCCCGTGTCGCTCGGCCTGGCTATCTTTGGCGCCTGGCTGATCCCTTTCATGTACGGGCCCGATTTCAGCCCAGCTTACCCGGCACTGCTCTTCTTGCTCATCGGATATGGTTTCGCCAATATCCTGCATTGGAACCGCCCTCTACTCCTGGCCCTGGGGATGCCTGTCTTCCCGCTTAAAGTATCGGCTGTGGTGGGGTCCTTCAAAACCCTGCTCACCTTCTGGCTGCTGCCTGCCCTGGGGTACATTGCTGAGGCCGCCATCATGTCAGCTTACTTTGTCGTTTCCATTAGCACCATCATCTGGAAGGGGCTGAGCAGGATACGAAACCAGGAGATCGCCGGCGCCAATGGTAGTAGTGAAGTATGAAGATCACCTGTATTGCCGCATCCCAAATCCCCTCTGCCACTGCCAACAGCATCCAGATGATGAAAGCCTGCCAGGCACTGGCGCAGCTTGGGCATGAGGTGCATCTGCTGGTGCCGCAAAGCGCAGGCAGCCAGCCACCCACCACAGATGCCTTGATAGCCAATTATGGCCTGTCAACCACTTTCCCGATCGAATGGCTGCCTGCCAACCCACGTTGGAAACGCTATGATTTTTGCTGGCGGGCAGTCCAGCGGGCCAAGGCCCTGGAGGCCGACCTGGCTTATGTGTGGCCTTTGCAAGCCGCCAACCTGGCCCTCCTGGCAGGCCTGGGGGTGATCTTAGAAATGCACGGCCCGCCCGAAGGCGCACTTGGCCCCTGGCTCTTCCGTCTCTTTCTCAGCCTGCCCGGCCGCAAGCGCACCCTCCCAATTACCCGCGCCCTAGAGCAACAACTCGCTGCCCGCTACCCGCTATCTGCGGTTCACTCGATCATTTCGCCGAACGCCATCGATCTTGAACGCTACGCTGCCCTGCCTGCCCCCCTGGCGGCCCGGCGCAGCCTGGAGATGCCTGAACAGTTCACCGTGGGGTACACCGGGCACCTCTACCCGGGCCGCGGCATGAGCATGTTGGTGGATCTGGCGCGGCGCTTCCCTCAACTGCACTTTTTATGGGTAGGCGGCAACCCCCAGGATGTAACCCATTGGCGGGAACACCTGGCCTCTGAAAATCTGCACAATGTTAGCCTGACCGGTTTTATTGAGAACCACCGGCTGCCCATTTACCAGGCGGCAGCCGATGTGCTGCTCATGCCGTATGAACGCGCCATTGCCGGCAGCAGCGGGGGAAATTCGGCCGCATACGCCAGCCCAATGAAGATGTTTGACTACATGGCTTGCGGGCGCGCCATCATCTCTAGCGACCTGCCCGTGATTGGTGAAGTGCTGAACGAGACCAATGCCGTGCTGTGCCCGCCCGAAGACCCCCAGGCCTGGAGCGCCGCCCTGCAGGCTCTCTATGATGATGAGCCCTGCCGCCTGCGCCTGGCCCAACAGGCCCTGCAAGATGTGAAACAATATACCTGGCAAGCTCGCGCCGCCCGCGCCCTGGAAGGCTGGAAATGAAAGAATCTAAGCCTGGCATGCCTGGGGAAGTGAAAGACGAGCGTAGCAAGATGCGCCTATGGCTGGCGTGCGTGCTGATCGCGGCTACTCTGGTTCGCATTGCCCTGCTGGCAGGCTATGCACCCGTGCCTCACGGCGATTCGGCCTCTTACCGCCGCTTATCACGCTCAGTACTGAATGGCTTCGCACGCTACGACGGCACACGCACCCCAGGTTACCCGGTATTCCTGGCAAGCATCGGCTCAGATGAAAACATATGGCTGGTGCAAATGGCCATGGGCCTGGTAATCACGCTGCTGTTCTTCTACATTGCCTGGCGCCTGAGCGGAAAAGCATGGCTGGCAGGGCTGGCGGGATTGGCCCACAGCCTCAACCTGGGCCAACTCTTTTTTGAAGCCAACCTGCTCACCGAAACCCTGACTACATTTTTCATCACCTTGGCCCTGGCAGGGGTGCTTATTTTCCAGAAAGATGCTCCCGCTAAGCCTTGTTCTCCGGTGCTGGCCTTTGCTATTGGGCTCTTCAGCGCTCTGGCACTCATTACACGCCCCTTATTCATTTACCTGCCCTTTGTGGCACTCTTCTTCATTCTCCTGGCAGGCCTGAAACCCGGGACGATCAAACTGCTCAACCCAAAGCGCTGGCTGCTCGGCCTGCTGGCCTTTCTTGTACCAGTAGCACTGATCCTCGGCGGCTGGGTCACGTTCATCCACAGCCGCTATGGCGATTGGGGCCTGACCACCATGACCGGTTATCACCTGGTACAGCATACCGGAGGCTATTTTGAATACGTGCCCGACGAGTATGCTGCCCTTCGCGACACCTACTTACGCTACCGAGAGGCTCACATCGCAGAATACGGCACCCAGACCAACACCATCTGGGATGCCATCCCTGAACTGAGTGAGATTTCAGGCCTCAACTTTTACGACCTATCGCGTACCCTGGCACGCATCTCTGTAGGACTGATCTGGGAGCACCCCGAACTGTACCTGCGCAACGTGCTCAAGGGTTGGGTATACTTTTGGTTTGCGCCTGTTTACTGGGCGCCGGAGGCCTTGCGCTCCCCCGCTCTGGTAACCCCCATCCAGGGCTTGATCAACATGCAACGCATCCTGGTTGCCGGGTTCAATCTGCTTTTTGTCATCACATCTTTGCAGTGGATGTTCCAGCAAATCAAGCAATTCTTCAAGCAGCGGCGCTCCCTGGCTGGCGCCGCCAGCCTCCAGTACGAAGGATCTATTCAATCTACCTTCACACCCTTTTTGTGGTATCTCGCTGCCAGCATCTGGGCGGCATCGATCCTGCAATCGATGCTCGATCACGGCGACAACCCCCGTTTCCTTGTTCCCTTGCAATCGAGCGTGGTCTTGTGGGGACTGTGGTACTTGAGCCAGGCCGCTCCGCATTGGATCCAAAGCATCAAAGAGCGCCGGTTCTTCCAAAAAACAGATAAGAAGTAATCATCACGCAGAGAGCGTACATGAGCGATCAAACCCTTCTTAACCGAATTCATCCACCTCTCCGCCAGGCGCTATCCTGGACCATCCAAATCTTGGGTGGGGGCGGCCTGCTGGCCATCATCGATGGGCGCGGCAATTTTCTGGCCGCATGGGGGGCATACACGCTGTTATTTGCCCTGGCCGCGGCCGCCATCTACGGCGCCTGGAAAGTCTCTGGCAGCGACAAAGCAACCCTGGCCCCAGCCCAACTTGCTTTTGGGGCCCGCCTGGCACTTGGCGGGCTGTTATTGATTTTCTTGCCCACTCTTGGCTATGCGAATAGCGCAGAGCACCAGGCCGGTTATGTCTTCCACGACGCCTACATCCGCGATACCCAGGCCTGGGAGCTGGCGACGTCCTCTGACCCGCTCAGTGATGCCTTCTCAGGAGATTATTCCGGCGACCAATACGGTGGCCTGTTGGCCTTGAGCGCCACGCTCTACCGCACGCTGAGCCCAGATGCCCACCGCCCGCTGATGATTGTGCTGCTGGGGGCGGCCGCTGCGGCTTGCGGAACCCTGCTGCTTGGCAAGGCTGCCGGAAGCTGGTTCGGGCCTTGGGTAGGCACCACTGCTGCCTGGATATTTGCCCTGTACCCTGAAAGCGTGCTGTTGGGCAGCAGCCAGATGCGCGAGCCCTTTGTGCTTGCTGCCGTTGCCATGACCTTCTTTGGCCTGGCCCAGGCGCACAAAGAAGTGCCTGGAACTGGCCGATTTTGGCCAGCCATTGCCTGGGTCATTGCAGCTGGCCTGTTGCTCTTCTTGATCCAACCCCTGGCTGCCTTGATCGCCATTGGCGTGCTGCTGGGGGCATGGGTGCTTGACCCCGGCGCCTGGCTGTCATCCCAACGCAGCCGGGTCTTGCTGCCGGCAGCCCTGTTGGCTGGGCTGCTGGTGGTGGCTTTGCTGGTGGGGGGCGCAATCCTGGCCAACCTGCCATCATTACAGGGCAATGGGCCGTTTAGCGTTTTGTTTGCCTGGCTGCAAAACAATTTCCAATTCCAATCATATCTCACCGAGCGCGCTTCGGGCATGTTCCAAAAACTGCTCGACAGTGCCGGTGAGCAGTGGCGTTGGCTGATTGTGACGGTGTATGGGATTGCCCAGCCTGTCCTTCCGGCTGTGGTTGGAGACCCCGACGCTGCCCCACTCATGCGCATCATCGGCTTCTTGCGCGCCGCCGGGTGGTACGCCCTGGCGCCTTTCTTGGTTTACGGACTCACCGGCGCACTGCGCGCCAAAGGCGAAGCGCGCCGCATGCAGTTGATCTGGATCAGCGTGGCAGGGTGGGCATGGATCATCATTGCGGCCCTGAACGCTGGCGGCGACCAGTGGGATAACCCGCGCTACCGCGCCATCCTGCTGGCCTGGCAGGCATTGTTGGCGGCCTGGGCCTGGAGCTGGGCCCGAAAGCAGGGCGATGCCTGGCTCTACCGTTGGCTGGCTGTCGAGGCTGTCTTTGTAGCCATGTTCACTGAGTGGTATGCCAGCCGCTACTTCACCAGCCTGCCCCACCTGGATATCTGGATCATGATTGCCGCCACCCTGGTGATCACGGTGCTCATCCTGATTGGCGGCTGGCTCAAAGATCGGAAGACAAAATCCAAGGACGTTGGGTTATAATTCACCTTCTGAATTTTATCCACAAAGGAGATTAACTTGCCTACTGCACTCATCACCGGGATCACCGGTCAAGACGGTTCTTACCTGGCAGAGCTGCTGCTCTCAAAAAATTACAAGGTCGTTGGCATGGTGCGCCGGTCCAGCACCTTGACCTTTGAACGCATCCAACACCTGCAAGATGATATTGACATCATCCAGGGCGATCTGCACGATCAAAGCTCATTGATGGACCTGCTCGAACAGCATCAGCCCGATGAAATCTACAACCTGGCAGCCCAGTCTTTCGTTCCCACTTCCTGGAACCAGCCTGTGTTGACCGGTGAGGTGACCGGCCTGGGCGTGACCCGCATGTTGGAGGCGGTTCGTTTGATCAGCCCCAAGACGCGCTTTTACCAGGCATCTTCTTCCGAGATGTTCGGCAAAGTACTTGAAGTGCCCCAGCGTGAGACAACCCCTTTCTACCCACGCAGCCCCTACGGCGTGGCAAAAATGTACGGGCACTGGATCACGGTCAACTACCGCGAGTCATATAACCTATTTTCGGTCTCGGGCATCTTATTCAATCATGAGAGCCCGCGCCGCGGCATGGAATTTGTGACCCGTAAGATCACACATGGCGCTGCCCGCATCAAGCTGGGCCTGGCCAAAGAGCTGCGCCTGGGCAACCTGGAATCACGCCGCGACTGGGGCTTTGCCGGCGACTATGTTGAAGCGATGTGGCGCATGCTGCAAGCCGAGAAACCAGATGATTTCGTAGTGGGCACCGGCGAGACACATTCGGTGCGCGAGTTTTGCGAGAAGGCATTCGGCCACCTGGGGTTGGATTACGAACAGTACGTGGTTGTTGATCCACGTTTTTACCGCCCAGCGGAGGTCGATCTGCTGGTCTCAGACCCCAGCCATGCAAAAAATGTACTCGGTTGGCAGCCCCAGGTTAATTTTGAAGGGCTGGTACAGATGATGGTCGAAGCAGACATCAAGCGCCTGGGGAAGGAGATCGCCTGAGCATGCCCGAAAAGTCCGCCGCCCGCCCGCCCCTGCTGCGCTGGGTAGGCACGTTGTTGGCGGTGGCCCTTTTGATCTACCTGCTCGCCCAGCAAGGCTGGGACGAGATTACCTCCGCCATCCGGCAGATTGCCGGATGGCGTTTGGTTCTGGCCCTGCTGCTGGTATTCATCTCTCGCCTGGCTGTGGCCGGACGTTGGCATGTACTGATGCGTTCAGCCAACACGGGCATTGCGTTCTGGCAGAGCCTGCGCATCACCCTGGCCGGGCTTTTCGCTTCCAATTTTTTACCCACCACCATCGGCGGCGATGTGGTGCGCCTGGGTGCGGCCCTGCGCCTGGGCTATGACCGGGCAACCTGCCTGGCGGCACTGGTGGCTGACCGGCTGGTGGGCATGGCGGGCATGGCCATGGCTCTGCCCTTTGGTCTGCCAGATTTCGTCCGTTGGCTGGGCAGCGCTCCTGCATCCTCCAGACATAAGAATTACCCCTTCTTCCTGGCCGTCCCCTGGCTGGGAAAGTTATGGGAGCGCCTGAAGCAGGCCAGCCAAAACCTGCTGGATGTGATGAAACGCTGGCTGGGCCAGCCAAGGGCCCTGCTGGGCGCCCTGGGCTGCACCTGGATCCATATGTTGTGCACCTTTGCCCAAGTTTGGCTGCTGTTGGGTGGCATGGGAGAGCAGATCTCATTTTGGTCCATCGCCGGTTTGTGGAGCGCCACCTATTTTGTCACCCTGGTACCCATTTCGGTCAACGGTATGGGCGTCCAGGAGCTTTCGATGACCTTCTTCTACACCACCCTGGGCGGCATCTCCCCATCCAGTGCCCTGACCCTGGCACTGCTGATGCGCGTCCTGCAAATGTTCGCCAGCCTGCCCGGCGCGCTCTTCGTGCCAGAGATGCTGGCCGGAGAAGCAAACTCCAAGAAACTCTGAGCAAGGGGAGCGAAATCCCATTTTCTGTGGTAAGCTTTGAGCGTGGAGGAATAGATGAACACCCAATTACCTTCCTTACCTTCTCAATCTTCTTTGGATGAAAAGCTGCGCCGCGGCTTCAAATACTTCAATCCCTTCATGCTGTTCTTGTGGCGGCTGGGACTGGGCCCATGGGTCAACTGGTGGCCAAAAGTTGGCGGGCGCATCATGGTGTTGACGCACACCGGGCGCAAATCGGGGCGTCGGCGGCGCACCCCGGTGAATTACACCATTATCGAAGGCGATCTCTACTGCACAGCCGGTTTTGGCAGCCTGGCAGATTGGTATCGCAATATTCTCCGCAACCCCAACGTTGAAGTCTGGCTGCCGGATGGGTGGTGGGCGGGGGACGCCATCGACGTATCGGACGACACCAACCGTATGGCCATTTTGCGCCAGGTGCTCTTTGCCAGCGGCTTTGCGGCTTATGCGTCCGGACTTGATCCAATTAAGATGAGCGACGAAGCCCTGGATGCGGCCACCAAAGAATACCGCCTGGTGCGCATCCGCCGCCGCATCGCCTGCACCGGCACAAACGGCCCCGGCGACTTATCCTGGGTCTGGCCCCTGGCGACCTTCATCCTTTTGCCTCTGGCACTCTTCCGCCGCAAACGACGCCGCTAAGCCATTCCCATTGCTTCCATTGATGAAATATCCACTCAGCCTACTCTTCTTGCTCTGGCTGCTCCTCTTCCCCTGGCTGGTGATGGGGCCTGCGGGCACCTGGCTTTCTGGCCTGCCAGAAGACCTGATCATCCCGGCGCGCACGGCGCTCTTTGGGGGACTGGTGGTGGGCGGAGCCTGGATCCTGCGCCGCATCAAGGCCACCCTGGGCTGGGGACAGGCCCTGCTGTTGACTGCCCTGGCACAAGGCGTGGTGTACAAGCTGGCGGCTTTCTTGCCCGATCTCTCCACGTTCCCCTTCTCGCTGGGCTGGTCTGAAGCCAGCCGCTATTATTATGGGTCGCTGTACCTTTCGGAATGGCTCTACGGCCTGCGTGTTCCCACTTCTGTACTGCACCCCAGCCGCTATCTGATGCAGGCAGTCCCCTTTCTCGTTCCAAATTCGCCGTTATGGCTGCACCGCCTGTGGCAGGTACTGCTGTGGCTGGTGACCAGCAGCCTGGCAGGTTGGCTGTTGGCAAAGCGGCTGGGCCTGGTAACGACTAAAGTCGTTACGACACTGCCTACTTTACCCATCGTAGTAACGACTTCAGTCGTTGCCGCATGGGCGGCCTTGTTCTTGTTCCAGGGTCCGGTCTATTATCACCTCTTGGTGATGGTGATCCTGGTCTTATGGGCTTATGACGGGCAGAAACCCTGGCGCACCCTCCTGGTGGTGCTGTTGGCCTCTCTGTGGGCGGGCATCAGCCGGATTAACTGGCTGCCCGTTCCAGGGCTGCTGGCTGCCGCCCTGTACCTGCTGGAGCGGCCCCTGACCCGCCCTGCCTGGCGCTATTTGCTGCCCCCCGCCGGCTGGACTTTGCTTGGCACCATCCTGGCTTACGCTTCGCAAACAGCCTACAAACTGTGGTCTGGCAACCCGGCCGAGCAGTTTGGCTCCAGCTTCAGTTCCGATCTGCTCTGGTACCGCCTGAAGCCTAATCCCACTTACCCCCTGGGCATCTTACCCAGCGCAATCCTGGTCTCGCTGCCGCTGGTACTGCTCATCTGCCTGCACGTGGCGCAGCACTGGCGCCGCTATCACTTCCTACGCTTGCTTGGCCTTGGAGCGATCCTCTTTGTTTTGTTTGCGGGTGGGGTGGTGGTCAGCGTCAAGATCGGCGGGGGCAGCAACCTGCACAACCTGGATGCCTACCTGGCCCTGCTTTTGATCATCGGGGGTTTCATTACCCTGGAGCGTATGACTCCCGACACCTCACCTGCTGAGCCTGTCACACAGCCCAACCGCAGCCGCTCTCAGGCCGGCATTTACCATTCACTCTCGGCCCTGTTACAGGCCATGGCCCTGCTTGTCCCAATTTTCTTTGCCATCTCATCCGGCGGCCCCCTGCCCCAGCGCAACCTGGTTGCCGCCCAGGCAGAACTGCAAACCCTGCGCCAGGTGGTGGAGGTCGCCGTTCAGCAAGGCGGCGAAGTGTTATTCATCAACCAGCGTCACCTGTTGGCTTTGGACGAGGTGGAAGCGCCCCTGGTTGCCGACTATGAATTGGTCTTTCTGATGGAAATGGCCATGGCATCCAATGCCCCCTATCTTGATGCCTTCCATGCCGATCTGCTGAACCAGCGTTACGCCGTTATTGTGGCCGAGCCAATGAGCATCCAATACCAGGGTCCGGCACATAGCTTTGGCGAGGAGAATGACGCCTGGGTGCGTCACGTCTCAGAGCCCCTGCTGTGCGATTACGAGCCCCTGGCCGAGCTAGAAACGGCGGGCGTGGTGCTCTACGTGCCGCGCGCCGAACCCTGCCGCTAACCAGGTAGAAAAAAGCCCCCATGTACTGGAGCCGTACTGATAACCTGCTCGATCTAATTCTCTACCTGCTGCTGACCGCTTCTTGGGCGCTAGGTGGCTACCTGCTGGTCAGCAGCGCTTTTTACCTGCGGCGTGCCGAGCGCCTGGTCACTGGCCTGGCTGCCGGGCTGCTGCTGTTCATCACCCTGAGCAACCTGCTGGCCAACCTGCTGCCGCTCACCCCGGCCTATTGGCTGAGCGCCATCAGCATTCTGCTTGCCGGCCTGTTCGCCGCCAGGTTGGCTGTACCTGGGCAGGTAACCTGGCCCGCCCGCCTGGCTGGTCTGAAAAATACACTGCGCCTGATCCTATCCACTATTCACTATCCACTAGCCACTGCACTTCTCACTGTCCTTTTCACCTTTATCCACCGCGGCCTGGCGCTCTTCGATGAATACCTGCACATCCCCCTCGTCTCCACCATGGCCGCGGGCGACATCCCCCCCCATCTTTACCTCAACCCCGATCTGCGCTTTGCATACCATTACGGGATCCAGGTTTTTGCTGCCAGCCTGGTACGGCTGGCAGGCTTCTTTCCCTGGAGCGCCTGGGATGCCAGCCGCTCCGCGGCGTTGGCTTTCACCATGGTGCTGGGCTATGTTTGGGTGCGGCGCATGACCCATTCTCGCAAAGCCGGTCTGCTGGGCAGCCTGGCATTTGGCCTGGGTGGTGGCACACGCTGGCTGCTGACCTTGCTGCCAGGCCCCTGGTTGGCATGGCTGAGCAAGGGCGTTCTCATGCAAAATACCGGCCTGGATACTGGCTCCAGCCTGGCTGCAGCTTTATTCCGGCCCTGGTTCATCGAAGGCGGCGGGGTCATCTCTTTCCCCTTTGCTTTCCACAACGGCATCTTTGTGCCAGTGACCTTCACCCTGGGCGGCACTGGCGCCCTGCCCTATATGACTGTTCTGACGCTGCTCTTGCTCTTGCCGCCGCAGCGCCGCTTCACCCCGCTGGGCCTGGCTGCCTGGACTCTCATTTTCGCCAACCTGGCGCTCAGCGCAGAACACATCTTCGCCATGTTATGGCTTGGGATAGCCCTGGCGATTTTCTTGGCCCTGGGTAAGGGACCAGGGAAACAACCTTCTTTGCCGGGGACCAGTGCCATGCAGTGGGGCGCGGTGCTGGCTGTCTCGGCACTGCTCAGCGCAGTACAGGGCGGCTTCATCACCGAAACCCTGCGCAGCGCGGGCGCCGCCTTGATCGGAGAGAGCGCCGCAACATCCAATGCCTATGGCTTTGCCTTGCGCTGGCCTCCCGCACTCTACTCGGCCCACCTGGGGCAGCTCTCTATTTTGGATGGACGGCAGCTTCTGGTGCTGCTGGCAGAGCTGGGCCCGGTACTGCTGCTGATCCCGGTGGTAATTGCCTGGCAGTGGCCCAGGCGCCGCCGCGCCGATTGGTTCAGCCTGGGCCTGGGTTGGAGTGCGCTGCTCAGCATGCTCTTTGGCTTGCTGGTGGAATACGGCGTGGACCGCTCTACCACGCGTATGACAGATACGGCCCTGTGGACCTGGCTGGTATTGGGCTTCCCTATCCTCTGGCAAAAGAGCAAACGGTTGAACCTGCCCGCCCGATTGGGTCTAGACCTGGGCTGCGTCATTGCACTGGTGGGCGGTGTAGTGATCCTGGCTTTCCAGCTTCCCGCCATGCAGTTCACACAGTATACCTATTACCTGACCGACCTGGACGCCGGCATTGCCCAAGACTATTGGGACCGTTTGCCCTCCTCGGCACAGGTCTTTGACCCCATGGCATCCCGCTCGCCAGCCTTGTTTGGGCGGATTCCGCGCGCCCATTCTACCATCTACTTTCCCTTGCCCGAATGGGAGGCCTTGGTCACCGACCCCCATCCGGCTGCCATTGCCCAGGCTGGCTTCGACTATGTGTATTTTGATGAGCGCTGGTGGCGCGAACTGAGCAACGACCAACGGGCTCGTTTTGAACAACCCTGTGTAAATTTCATGGAAGAACGGAAACAGCCGGTCAATATCGGCGTAGACTACCGCATCCTGGCAGATATCAGCGCATGCATAACAAAACCCTGACCCCTGGCAGGCGCCCAGCTTTCACCCCCATAAAATCCGACCCTACCAATGGTATAATATTTCCCACTTAATCAGAGAAAGGTTCCCCATGAAGATTGATTACCGAGAAACTACCGAAGACTTGCTAACCCGCATCGATATCCACAAGAAATACGGCGGCAAGGATATTGACCAATGGATGTTGGCTTTGTTAAACGTCCAGCCTGGCGCTCGGATCCTGGATGTGGGCTGCGGCGCCGGTAAACAGTGCTTCTTATTCCACAATGCCTTGCAAGGCAAAGCCGAGATCACCGGCGGCGACATGAACGAAGAATTACTGACCAAGGCGCGCCAAGAGAACGCCAAGATCGGCAGCCCCATCACCATTACCGAGCTGGATTTTAACAACACCTTCCCCTTCCCCGATGCCCAGTTCGACCTGTTGACCTGCTGCTTCGCCATCTACTATGCGGCAGATATCCCCTTCACCATCAGCCAGATGCACCGCGTGCTCAAGCCTGGTGGGCGGCTCTTCACCAGTGGGCCCATGCCCCAAAACAAACAGCTATTCTATGACGTCATTCGCGAAGCTACCGGCAAAGAAATCCCCCCCATGCCGGGCTCATCACGATACGCCAGCCAGATCCTGAGCGCCATGCGCACCCAGTTCAAAAGCGTCGAAGAACACATTTTTGAGAATCCCCTGACCTTCGAAGCCGCCGAGCCGTTCCTTGAGTACACGCGCGCCTCCCTTTCAGAAGATCGCAAGCTGTGGAAAAGCTTCTTTGAAAGCCCTGAGGATTTCGAGCGCATCATGGGAAAAATCAAAAAGGTGGCTGAACGCCGGATGAAAGAAGACGGGCAGTTGGTGATGGTCAAGGTTGTTGGCGGGTTCATCGCCCACGCCTGATCGCTAATCAGGCGATTCTCTTTGCGAGATTCGCCGCGAGAATCGCAAAGCACTGGAACACCTTATGAGCATGAATTTTTACGGGCAACGTATTTGCTTCATCGGGGCACACCCCGATGATATTGAACTGGGCTGCGGCGCATTAATTGCCAACATCAACGGCAAAGCCGATATCTTATGCGTTACGCTTTCTGATAATCAAAAGAACCCGGACCTGAAAAACCTGGTCACCGAGCACCGCAACAGTATGCAGGTCTTAGGCGTGCCGCCAGAGAAAGATATCCTCGAAAGCTTCGAGACGCGGCGCTTCCCCCAGATGCGCCAGGAGATCCTCGAGTTTTTATATCGCCTGAACCGCGATTTTAAGCCAGATATCGTCTTCACGCACACCCGATCTGACATCCACCAAGATCACGTCCAGACCACTGAAGAGGTACTGCGTGCCTTCCGCGGCACCACCGTGTTGGGCTTCGACGCCCTGCGCAGCAGCTACGGCTTCTTCCCCCACTTCTTGGTAGAGGTCTCTGAGCAGGATGCCGAACGCAAGATCGAAGCGCTTTCGCAGTACTCCACCTACCATGAGCGTTACTACTTTGAGCCCCAGGTGCTGCGCGCCACCATGATCCGCCAGGGTGCGCTGGCTGAGCGAGCCTATGCCGAGGGCTTTGAAATGCTGCGGGTGGTCAGCGCGTTCAACGTTTGCTAAGCTGTCGCAGGTCAAGGTGTGCGAGTAGTGATACCGCTCGCACACCTTGACCTATTTAAATCAGCAGTTATAATTCAGTTATTGAATTTTAGAACTGAAATGAATATACCTCCCGACCCCGCCCGTGAAATGACCCTGCTCGAGCAAATCGAGCACGACCCAGATGTGACCCAAGCATCGCTTGCCACCCAGCTTGGCGTGGCAGTCGGCACCGTTAACTGGCACCTGAAGCGCCTGATTGCCAAGGGTTATGTAAAGGTCAAGCGCGCCGAACGGCGCAAGCTGCGTTACATCATTACGCCAGACGGCATCGCCTTCCGCGCACGCCTGACGATCGATTACATTGAGCAGTCTATGTTGCTTTACCGCCGCACCCGGCAACACGTCGGCGAGCTTCTGACGGAGGTTAAGCAGGCGGGCTACAACAGCGTTTGCATTGAAAACGCCAGCCAGCCCGGTCAGCCAGGAGACATCACCGATATCTGCCGCCTGACCTGCCTGGAGCAGGACATCCAGGTGATCGACAGCCAGCCCAGCAACCATACGCCGGTGTTGGTCGTGCGCGGCGCCAAGATCACGCTCACCATCAATCCAGACCACCTGCAGGAGAAAAATGCATGAGCACAATACCTGACCCCACCCAGCACGTACTGGTGACCGGAGGAGCGGGCTACATTGGCTCGCTATTGACCGGCGAACTGCTGCGCCTGGGATATCGTGTGACGGTTGTAGATGAGCTGCTTTTCGGCGGCGAGTCGTTGATGGCCTACCTGCCTCATCCCAACTTCCATTTTGTCAAAGCCAATGTCAGCGAGCCGCGCGCCATCCGCAATGCGGTCAGCGATGGATGGCCCAAGCCAGATGCCATCGTACACCTGGCAGGCATTGTGGGCTTCCCCGCCTGTCAGGCGGTTGGGCGGCAGGTGGCCTGGCGTTATAACGTGGAGGCCACCCAACAGGTCTTTGAACAAGCTGAGGCCCTGGGGACGCAGCGCTTTGTATATGCCTCCACATACAGCAATTATGGTCTTTCAACAGATGGTCAGCCGGTCACCGAAGAATCGCCCCTCACCCCGCAGTCACTCTACGCCGAGACCAAGATCGCATCTGAGCGTTACCTGCTCAGCCAGAGAAGCTCCACTTGTGCGCCGCTGCTCTTCCGCCTGGCAACCCTCTTTGGCGTCTCGCCCCGCACCCGTTTCGACCTGATCATCAACCAGTTCGTGCTGGAAGCATATACCCGCCGTGAACTGTTGATCTACCAACGCGGCTACTCGCGCTCTTTCGTCCATATCCGAGATGCTGTGCGTGGCATGATTATGGGCTTGCAAAGCCCCACCGAGGCCGTGCGCGGCCAGATCTTCAACCTGGGCTCAGATGCCGGCAATTACACCAAAGATGAGATCGTTAAGCTGGTATTGAAACGCTTACCCGAGACCATGGTCAGCTATAAAGATATGACCTTCGGCGGCGACATGCGCGATATCACCGTCTCATTCGAAAAAATCCGCAGGGTGCTCGGTTTCACCACCCAACTCACCGCTGAAGATGGCGTACGCGAGGTGCTGCACGCCCTGCGCAGCGGCTTGATCAGCAATCCACAGGATCACCGCTACCGCAATGCCCAATTCATCGTTCAGTAAGTTTATGTCGCTATAAAAATCAGGAGCAACCACACATGTCACCGCAATCTGACCCTAACTTTTGGAAAAACCGCCGTGTCTGCGTCACCGGAGGCGCCGGCTTTCTAGGCTCTTTTGTACTCGAAGCACTCAAACAGCGCGGCGCAGCCGAAGTGTACGTGCCCACGATCAAAGAATATGACCTGGTCCAGCCCGCCGATATCCAGCGCTTATATGATACAGCCCGCCCCGATATCGTCATTCACCTGGCTGCCCTGGCAGGCGGTATTGGCGCCAACCGCGCCCGACCAGCCGATTTCTTCTATATCAACCTGATGATGGGCGTCCAGCTTATGCACGAAGCCTGGAAGCGCGGCATCAACAAATTTGTTGCCATCGGCACCGTCTGTGCCTACCCCAAGTTCACCCCCATTCCTTTCCGCGAAGAGAGCCTCTGGGAGGGGTACCCTGAAGAAACCAATGCCCCCTACGGCCTGGCAAAGAAGATGCTCCTCGTACAAGCCCAGGCTTACCGCGAGCAGTACGGCTTCAATGCCATCTACCTGCTGCCGGTCAACTTATATGGGCCGCGCGACAATTTTGACCTGAACACCTCTCACGTTATCCCTGCTCTGATCCGGAAATGCATCGAGGCCCAGGCACGGGGCGATAAAGAAGTGGTCTTGTGGGGCGATGGCTCACCGACGCGCGAGTTCCTCTATGCTGGCGATGCTGCCGATGGCATCCTGACCGCGTCCGAATTCTACAACGGCGGCGAGCCAGTCAACATCGGCTCAGGCCAAGAGATCAGCATCAAAGACCTGGCAGAAATGATCGCCCGCCTGACCGGTTTCGAGGGCAAGCTGGTTTGGGATACCAGCTATCCAAACGGGCAACCCCGCCGCGCCCTCGATACATCCCGCGCTGCCGATTACTTCGGCTGGCGTGCTCAGACCTCCTTTGAAGAAGGTCTGAAGCATACAATTGCCTGGTATCGAAAAAACAGTGCATAGCAACCAATAGACGATCCACTATTCACTCAATGCCTTCAACTTCTTCCGACTCCGTTCTCCTCCTCCGCCCCACACGGGGGTTGGCCGCCCTCAACTTGCGCGATCTATGGGTTTACCGAGAGCTGGTCTACTTCTTGGTCTGGCGCGACTTGAAAGTGCGTTACAAGCAGACCTTGCTTGGCGCCACCTGGGCCATCTTGCAGCCAGTGGTGCAGATGGTGATCTTCACCTTGCTTTTCGGCGGGGTAGCCAATTTGTCTTCAGAGGGCGTTCCATATCCTGTTTTCAACTTCACTGCTCTGCTGCCCTGGGGATTATTCTCCAAAGCGCTCAGCGATGCAGGACGCGCCCTGGTCAACAACCGCAACATGATCACCAAGGTTTACTTTCCGCGCCTGGTCATCCCGGTCTCATCCGTCCTGGCTGGGCTGGTGGATTTTGCCATTGCCTTTGGGGTGCTGGTGGTCATCATCATCTACTATCATTTTGCACCGGGGGCCAACTTTGATTTCCACTTCACCCCGGCCTTGCTAACCCTGCCGCTTTTCTTGCTCCTGACCCTGGTCTCAGCCCTGGGTTTCAGCCTGTGGCTCTCAGCAATGAATGTGATCTACCGCGACGTGGGGCATATCCTGCCATTTTTGACACAGATCTGGTTCTTCATCACCCCCATCGTCTATTCTTCATCAGAGGTCTCGCCCAAGTGGCAGTGGCTGTATGCGCTCAACCCAATGACCGGCGTGATCGAAGGCTTCCGTTGGGCCATCCTGGGGACCCAGGCTACCCCGCCGACTTTGCTGATCATCTCTACGCTCGTGGCGTTTGTGGTGCTGGTAAGCGGTATGTTCTACTTCCGGCGCATGGAACGCAGTTTTGCGGATGAAATCTAATGAACGATATCGCCATTCGCGTTGAAAATATCAGCAAGTCGTATCGCATCGGCACCGCCCCTGAGCGCTACCGTACCCTGCGGGACACCATCACCAGCGCTGGCCGGCACCTGGCCGAACGATTGACCGCCGGGCAGGGCAACCCAGATGATTCCAGCCATTCCACCATCTGGGCACTGAAAGACGTCTCTTTTGACGTCCGGCGCGGCCAGGTGTTGGGCATTGTGGGACGCAACGGCGCCGGAAAATCGACCTTGCTCAAGATCCTCTCCCGCGTAACCGAACCCAGCACCGGCCAGGCCGAAATTCATGGCCGGGTGGGCTCTCTACTCGAGGTGGGCACGGGCTTTCATCCAGAACTGACCGGACGCGAAAATATCTATCTGAACGGCGCTATCCTGGGCATGAAGCGCACCGAGATCGAGCGCAAGTTCGAAGAGATCGTTGAATTTTCTGAGGTGGGCCAATTTATTGATACCCCCGTCAAACGCTATTCCAGCGGCATGTACCTGCGGCTGGCATTTGCAGTGGCGGCGCACCTGGAACCCGAGATTCTGGTGGTAGACGAGGTGCTGGCAGTTGGCGATGCCGAATTCCAACGCAAATGCCTGGGCAAGATGAGTGATGTGGCCCAGGCCGGGCGTACGGTGCTCTTTGTGAGCCATAATATGTCAGCCATCCTGCGCCTGACCGAGGAAACCCTGGTGCTCGAAAAAGGCCGCCTGGCCTACCGCGCTCCCACCCCTGAAGCAGTGGATTATTACATGGCAGCCGGTTTTTCGGATGCTGGAGAACGCCTGTGGCAGGCTGACGAAGTGCCTGCCGACGCGGCCCCCTTCCAACCGCTGGCGCTGCGCGTGCGCGACCCACAGGGCCGGGTGGTAGATACGGCGCGTTCCACCGAGCCGCTCACCATCGAGGTGGAATACCGTCTCGACCAGCCCATCACCGGGTTGCGGGTGGGCATTTACCTGCTGACCATGCGCGGCGAGTACGTCTTTACATCCTTTGATACGGATGACCCGGGGCAGTTTGAGCGCCACGGCAGCCGGCCAGCCGGGCACTACCTCAGCCGCTGCACCCTGCCAGCCAACTGGCTGAACGAAGGTCGCTATGTCCTGGCGGTCAACGCCAGCGCCTTCCATGTCAAGCGTTATTTTTGGGACGACCACGCCCTGGCTTTCAACGTTGACGCCACAGGCGCACCTGGCAAACATTGGCCTGAACCGCGCCTTGGCCCGGTACGCCCGGCCCTGGATTGGATCATTGAGACATTATGAAGCTGATCGGGAAATCTGACATCAAGAATATCCTGGGGAAGATTCCCCTCATGGCGGAGGCCTATTGGTACATCCGCACGCCCGGCAAGCCGCTGACGGCAGACTTCTCACTGCGCCGCATGGAAAAATTACTCCCCACCTGGCGACAGCAAGCCGAAACAGCCCTGGGCTCTCATTCCGAAACCACCCCCGCCAAGCGCATCTTTATTTTTGGCACCCTGCGCTATTGGATCGAACACGCCGCCTTGCTCAGCACAGCCTTAGCCGGGCAAGGACACCGCGTAACCTTCTCTTACCTGCCTTATGCCCGCTGGCAGCGGCCAATGGAACGCTTTAACCTGCGCCGGCATAACCTGTATGCCTACAAACTGCTCCAACAGCTCGAGCCGCTGGTGCAGATCCACCCCCTGCTGCCAATTGGGGCGGCCACAACCCAAACAACGCCGCTGCCCCCCGCCCTGGACGAGGCCGTGCGCCTTGTGGCCCTGCGGGATACACAGTACACCCTCCAGGTTGAGGAGGTCAGCCAGGATAGTGACCTCTACCGCCTGCGCCTGGAACGCAATCTAGAAGCTGCCAAGGCTGCCCTGGCCTGGCTGCAAAAGCAGCGCCCAGATGTGGTCATCCTGCCCAACGGCACGATCTTGGAATTTGGGGTGCTCTACCAGGTGGCGCGCTACCTGGATATTCCAGTAGTAACGTACGAATTTGGTGAACAGCGCAGCCGCATCTGGATCGCTCAAAATGCCGAAGTGATGCGCCAGGAAACCAACGACCTGTGGCAGGCCCGCCAGGATCAAACCTTGAACGACGAGCAAATGGCCCAGGTGCGCACCCTCTTTGCCTCACGCCAGCGCGCCAGCCTGTGGGAGAATTTTGCCCGCCGCTGGCAAGGCGTGCCCAGCACCGGCGGCGCCAAGGTGCGCCAGGCCCTGGGACTGGATGAGCGCCCGGTGGTCTTATTGGCAACCAACGTCATCGGCGACAGCCTGACCCTGGGGCGGCAGGTCTTCAGCGATTCGATGACCGATTGGCTCAAACGCACGGTGCAATTCTTCGTATCGCGCCCAGATGTGCAGTTCGTCATCCGCATCCACCCTGGAGAACTGATCACCAAAGGCCCATCGGTGGCGGGCGTGGTCAGCCAGGTACTGCCCGAGCTGCCAGAACACATCCACCTGGTGGCAGCCGATGCCCAGGTCAACACCTACGATATCGTAGAGATTGCCGACCTGGGATTGGTTTACACCACCACCGTCGGCATGGAAATGGCCATGAGCGGCGTGCCGGTGATTGTGGTAGGCAATACCCACTACCGCGAGAAAGGCTTCACCCTCGACCCGGCTTCGTGGGAAGATTATTTCAAGACTTTGGAACAAGTACTGACAGACCCCACCAGCTACCGTCTGGCAGAGGCACAGGTAGGGCGCGCCTGGCACTATGCTTACCGCTTTTTCTTCGATTACCCACATCCCTTCCCCTGGCACTTGCTGCACATCTGGAAAGACCTGGAAGAATGGCCCATCCAGCGCCTATTAAGCGCTGAGGGCCAGCAGGCATTTTGGCAGACCTTCCGTTACCTGGTGGGAGAGCCAGTTCAATGGTAGCCCCAAAACAGCAAGCATCCCCTGCACCGGGCACACCTGCCAACACCAAGGCCCAGGTACAGGAATTCTATAACCAGGTAGGCTGGCAAGAAGTGGGTACTGGCGTTTATCAGAATGCCACCTACGAAGATCTGCGCCCGGTCTCGCGGCAGTACATCCACGACTGCCACCAGCGCGTAACACGCCACCTTAAGCCCAAGGGCCGCCTACTGTTGGATGCCGGTTCTGGCCCCATCCAGTATCCTGAATACCTGGAATATTCGTTGGGAAAGAACGATCCCCCCCCCTACCAATACCGGGTCTGCCTGGATATCTCTCGGGTGGCCTTGCAAGAAGCGCGCAAGCGGATTGGCGATGCATCCAATGGGGGGCACGGGTTGTTTGTGGTGGCAGATATTGCCAACCTACCCTTCAAGCCCGGCACCTTCGACGGGATCGTCTCTCTGCACACCATTCACCACCTGCCCTTTGAAGAGCACCTGCGTGCCTACCAGGAGCTGCAGCGCGTCTTGGCCCCCGCCTCCAGCGCGGTGATCGTCAATGGCTGGGACCTGCCTCCGCTGACCGTCTTTTTCAACTTCTGGATCAAGCTGGCAGAACAGGTCTATCATTTTCTTCGCCCCTCCTCCCGGCCCATTCCTCGGACACAGCCGGCTGACCAGGCAGCATCCACGACCCACTCTCCACTACCCACTCCAAGAGGCACCTTCGTCCGCAAACACACGCCCGCCTGGCTCAAAACCACGGTTGGAGCACAGATGCCGGTCGAAATTTGGTGCTGGCGCAGCGTTAGCGTGCACTTCTTGCGCACTTTCATCCACCACCGACTGGGCGGGCGCTTCTGGCTGCGCTGTCTGTACTGGCTGGAAGAACGCCTGCCGCACTGGTTTGGTGAGAATGGCCAATACCCGCTCATCGTTTTACGTAAGGATTAAGCATGCTCAACGACTGGATCAAGCTCTCTGAACAACCCCTGGAGACCGGCTCGCGCCGCATCCTGCGTCGCGTGTACCGCCTGCCCGATGGACGCGAGAGCATCTTTGATATCAAGCATGAGGGCCGCGCCGTATGCATCCTGGCCCTGACCGATGCGAACCAGGTGGTGATGACACGCCAGTTTCGCCCCGGCCCCGAAAAAGTGCTGATTGAAATGCCCGGCGGCGGCGCCGAGCCAGGCGAGGCCCCCGAAGCCGCCGCTGGCCGCGAACTGCTTGAAGAAACCGGCTATGCCGGAAAATTAGAGTTGGTCAGCACCAGCCTGGACTGCGCCTATTCGACCATGGTGCGCTACAACTTCGTGGCTACCCACTGCCGCCCAGTCCAACCGCCCAGCCCTGATGCGGACGAATTCATTGAAGTATTTGAAATGCCTCTGCCCGATTTCCGCCAGCACCTGCGCAGCAGCCAGCTTACCGATGTGGAAACTGGCTACCTGGGGCTGGATTACCTTGGATTACTATAGGAGCTACCATCGCATGAACTGGAATGAAAAAGTCGTTCTTATCACCGGCGGCACCGGCTCGTTCGGCAAGAAGTTCGTTGAGATCATCTTGAACGAGTACCGCCCCGCCAAATTGATCGTTTTCAGCCGCGACGAACTGAAACAGCACGAAATGCGCGTGGCGGGCTTCAACCAACCCAACCTGCGCTACTTCATTGGCGATGTGCGCGACGTGGAACGCCTGCGCCGCGCCATGCACGGGGTGGATATTGTGGTGCACGCAGCCGCGCTGAAACAAGTGCCGGCCTGCGAGTATAACCCCATGGAAGCGATCAAAACCAACATCCTGGGCAGCAGCAATGTGATAGATGCAGCCCTGGACGCCGGGGTCAAACAGGTGCTGGCCCTGAGCACCGACAAAGCCGTCAACCCGGTCAACCTGTATGGCGCCACCAAGCTGGCGGCCGAAAAGCTCTTTGTGCAGAGCAATTCTTACGCCGGCGGCATGGCAACCCGCTTCTCCTGTGTGCGCTACGGCAATGTGGTAGGTTCGCGCGGCAGCGTTGTGCCCATCTTCATGCAGCAGCGCAGCAGTGGGCGGCTGACCATCACCGATGCCCGCATGACCCGCTTCTGGTTGACCCTGGAACAAAGCGTGCGTTTCGTGATCAGCCGCATTGAACAGATGCACGGCGGCGAAGTCTTTGTGCCCAAGATCCCCAGCACCAAGATCGTTGATTTGGCCAAGGCCATTGCCCCAGATGCCACCCTGGAAGTGATGGGCATTCGCCCGGGCGAGAAACTGCACGAAGTGCTGATTTCTGAAGACGAGGCCCGCTCGACGCTTGAGATGGACGATATGTTTGTCGTTCAGCCCAGCGGCGCACTTTGGTTTGGGCACGAGTGGCAAGAGTGCGGCAAGCCCCTGCCCGATGGGTTCCACTACGCCAGCGACAATAACCCCCAATGGCTGGATGTTGACCAGATCCGCCAGATGGTGGCACCTTTTGAAAACAAGAACTTGAATATTGCACCAGAAGAGTAATCATCTACCCGAATAACCGGCGGGCAAAACCCGCCTTTCGGATAGGTTCAAAATCTATGCGCATCCTGATCACAGGAGCCAGCGGGTTGTTGGGTCTCAACCTGGCCCTGGAGGCGGCAAAGGAGCATACGGTATTCGGCACGGCGAACAGCCATGCGTTTGCGAATGCGCCAACTGCCTTCCAGGTCGTCCAGACCGACCTGTTGGCCCCAGGTGCAGTGGAAAGCCTGTTAGAGCAAACCCGGCCCGATTGGGTCATCCACTGCGCCGCCCTCGCGAACGTAGATGCCTGCGAAGCAGACCCAGCGCTGGCATCTCAACTGAATACCGAGTTACCGCGGCAACTGGCTGAACTTTGCCGGCCCCATACTGGACAAGACGCTCGCTCATCGATCGCCAATGTCACCAGGGGCGGAGCGCGCTTCTTGCACATTTCCACCGACTGCGTCTTTGACGGTCAGCGCGGCGCCTACAGCGAAACGGATATTCCTAACCCGCTGGGCGTTTATGCTCGCACCAAGCTGGAGGGCGAGCTTGCCGTGATGCAGGCCAATCCCCAGGCCATTGTTGCGCGGGTAAACCTCTTCGGCTGGAGCCCTTCTGGCAAGCGCAGCCTGGCGGAGTTTTTCGTCAACAATTTGAGCGCGGGCAAACAAGTCAATGGCTTTACGGATGTCTTCTTCTGCCCCCTGCTGGCCAATGACCTGGCCCATGTGCTGATCGAAATGTTGGAGAAGGATCTGAGCGGCATTTACCACACTGTGAGCAGCCAATGCCTGAGCAAGTACGAATTTGGCCTGCGCCTGGCCCAGCGCTTTGACCTGGATGCAGGCCTGATCCAGCCCGCGTCGGTGATGCAAGGTGGTTTGAAAGCCGCCCGCTCTCCCAACCTATCCATGCGCACCGATAAGCTTGCCGCCGCCCTGGGGCATTCTCTCCCCAGCGTATCCACAGGTATCGAGACCTTTTACCAACTTTATCAACAGGGTTATCCACAGTTTATTCAAGGGTTATTCACCTGATAAAACCATTTTCGCCGTCGAGACGCGGAGAAAACTCAAAAACTCAGCGCTCTCTGCGTCTCAGCAGTAAATCCCATTCACCATCCACGATCCACTGTATTTAACGGAGAATCCTATGGACATCACCATCTCCAACCGCACCATTGGCCCCAATCACCCCACCTATTTCATTGCCGACATCGCCGCCAACCACGACGGCGACCTGGAACGGGCCAAGATGCTCATCCGCCTGGCCAAACAGGCCGGGGCTGACTCAGCCAAGTTCCAGAACTTCCGCGCCCCCCAGATCGTCTCAGATTACGGCTTCAAGCACATGAACAGCCAGGTCTCGCACCAGGCCAGTTGGAAGAAATCGGTCTTTGAGGTCTACCAGCGGGCGTCCATTCCCTTTGAATGGACACCGATCCTTAAGGATGAATGTGACAAAGTAGGCATTGAGTTCTTCTCGGCCCCTTACGATTTTGAAGCCATCGATATGCTCGATGAACATGTGAAGCTTTATAAGGCCGGCTCTGGTGAGATTGACTGGATCGAAGCCCTGGAACGGATGGCGTCTAAAGGCAAACCCTTCTTTATCGCCACCGGCGCCTCGACCATCGGCGAGGTCCAGCAGGCCGTGCATGCCATCCTCAAGATCAACCCGCAGTTGGTGCTGATGCAGTGCAATACCAATTACACCGCCAGCCCCGATAATTACGATCACCTGCACCTGAACGTGCTCAAAACCTACGCCACCATGTTCCCCGGCGTGATCCTGGGCCTTTCAGACCACACCCATGCCCTGGCTCCCGTCTTGGGGGCAGTGACCCTGGGAGCGCGCGTTATTGAGCGCCACTTTACCGACAGCAATGACCGCGAAGGCCCAGATCATAAGTTCGCCATGAACCCTGAAAACTGGGCTCGCATGGTTGAAGAAACTCGCCTGCTGGAGCGCTCCCTCGGCTCGCCAGATAAGTTCGTGGCGGGCAACGAAGTGCAAACGGCAGTGGTCCAACGGCGTTGTTTGCGCGCCGGGCGCGATATCGAGCCCGGTGAGGTCCTTACCCGCGAGATGATTGATGTCCTGCGCCCGGCAACCCCCGGGGCGATCACACCTGACCAGGTAGCCAACGTGATCGGCACGCGCGCCCTGAACTTTATCCCCGCCGGCAAAGAGCTGCGCTGGACGGACCTGGGAGCTTAGTGCGATAGCCTATGCCTACTGTTATCGAACGCGTTGAAACCGCCCGAACCAACACAAACCCCACCGTGATCTGCCGCATGCCCTCAGGCTGGGTGGTGCTGTGCGATATGCAGTTCCTGAGCGGGTACTGCATCCTGCTGCCCGACCCGGTGGTAACCAGCCTGAACGACCTTGATCGCGCCAAACGGGCCGAATACCTGTGCGATATGGCTACGGTCGGAGATGCCCTGTTAGAAGTCACCGGTGCATACCGCATCAATTATGCCATTGCAGGCAATTCTGACCCCTACCTGCACGCCCACATCGTCCCCCGCTACATGTCAGAGCCAGAGAACCTGCGCCAGGGGCTGCCCTGGTCACACCCCAAAGAGGAAATCGACTCGCTGCGCTTTGACGCCGGACGAGACAAACCCCTCATGCAAAAGCTTCGCACAGCGATCGAAAAGCGGCTCTAGCACCCAGCATGCGTATCCTTTATTTTTCGCGCGACTACACCACCCACGACCACCGCTACCTCTCAGCCCTGGCGGGCACAACGCACCAGGTGGCTTACCTGCGACTGGAGCAGCGCGGCCACCCGCTTGAAGACCGTGCCCTGCCGCCAGAGATCGAACAGGTAAGTTGGGCCGGCGGGCAAGCCCCGGCAGGGCTAAGCGATGGGCCGCGCCTGCTGATGGATTTAAAACGCGTCATCCGCCAGGTCAAACCCGATCTGATCCAGGCCGGACCAATCCAGCGCTGCGCCTTCCTGGCGGCCCTGAGCGGCTTCCGGCCCATCGTCTCGATGTCTTGGGGCTACGACCTGCTGCATGATGCGCGCCGCAGCCGGGCCTGGGCCTGGGCCACACGCTACACGCTCAAACACAGCGCCGCCCTGGTGGGCGACTGCAACACCATCCGCCAGCTTGCCATTGCCTACGGCATGCCCAACGAGCGCATCGTCACCTTCCCGTGGGGAGTCGATATCCAACATTTCACGCCGTCATCTGATGGCGACCATGTACCGAGTGATATTGAGGACCAGCCCTTCACCATCCTCTCAACCCGGGGCTGGGAGCCGATCTATGGGGTGGACGTGATTGCCCGCGCCTTCGTTGCCGCCGCCCAGCAGTGCCCAGAACTGCATCTGCTGATGCTCGGCAATGGCTCGCAGGCTGCCCAACTGCGCCGCATCTTCACCCAGGGCGGCGTGGATGATCGCGTCCACTGCCCGGGGCAGGTGGGGCAGGCCGACCTGCCGCGCTACTACCGTTCTGCCGATCTCTACGTCAGCGCATCACACAGCGATGGCTCATCGATCTCTTTGCTTGAAGCCATGGCCTGCGGGCGCCCGGCCCTGGTTTCTGACATTCCCGGCAATCAGGAATGGGTCACGCCCGGCGAAAACGGCTGGTGGTTTCCGGATGGGGATGCCAAAGCCCTGACCCAGGCCATCTTGCAGGCGCTTAAACAGCGCCATGTACTGCCTGCCATGGGACAGCGGGCTCGCCAGGTTGCAGAAGCGCGCGCTGACTGGCAAAAGAACTTCCTCGAGCTAGAAAAAGCCTACCAAATTGCCACCAGCAAGTAACAACCCGCCACTCTCCACGATTCACTACTCACTATTCCCTATGCACTCTGCTATTGCCATCATCCAGGCACGTATGTCTTCATCCCGCCTCCCCGGCAAGGTACTGCGCCAGATCGCCGGGCAGCCTATGCTGGCCCATGTGGTTGAGCGAGCAAAACGGGCCCAGTTGGTTGACCAGGTACTGGTTGCCACCACCACTGACCCCGATGATGACGCCATTGAACGCTTCTGCACCGAGCGGGGCGATCCATGCTACCGCGGCAGCCTGCCCGATGTACTGGACCGCTATTACCAGGCCGCTCGCCAACTCCAGGCTGGCACCATTGTGCGCATCACCGCCGACTGCCCCCTGCTGGACCCGGCTGTGGTTGACCTGACCATCCAGGCTTTTCAGGGCCGCTTTACCCCTGAGCAGACCGGCGCTTACGATTTCGCTGCCAACCGCCTGCCCCCACCCTGGACACGCAGCCTGCCCATCGGCCTGGATGTGGAAGTGTGCAGCTTCGCCGCCCTTGAGCGGGCATGGCAGGAGGCCCACGAGCGTTTCCACCGCGAGCACGTGATGCCGTACCTGTATGAAGATGTTGACTTATTCCCCGTTCAAGACAGCCTGATCGACCTCCCCTACCGCCTGACCCACGGCGTCTCGCCACGCGGCTTCCGCATCATCCAGCTCCATCACACACCCGATCAGGGCAGCCTGCGTTGGACGGTAGACACCCCCGCCGACCTGGAGCTGGTTCAGCAGATCTTTAAGCATTTGATGGCCCAACAAGGCCTGGCGCCATCTGGCGATGCTGAAGAGACCATTCTCCCCTGGCATACCATCCTGAGCCTGGTCCAAAACCACCCTGAGTTAGCTGAGATCAACGCCAGCATCCAACACAAGACTGTATTTGATATAGACACCCGCACCCAGGCATAACCTTCTATGCTGACCATTTTCACCGCCCCCAAACCCTTTACCAACCCGCATATCAACATCATCCAGCGCAATGCCATCCAATCCTGGCTGCAGATGGGGGCAGATGTGCAGGTGCTGGTCATTGGACAGGAGGCCGGGCTAGCCGAAGCCTGCCAGGAGCTTCAAGAAAGCGCCCCTGGCAAGCTGAGATATTTGCCCGAGGTGGCCCGTAATGCCCAGGGCACGCCCCTGGTGAGCTCAATTTTTGAGCTGGCCCGCCAGGCGGCAGGGACACAATCGCTGCTGGCTTATGTCAATGCCGACGTAATCCTGCTGCCCGATTTTCTCCAGGCGGCGGTCCAGGTAACCCAACAGGCCGAGAAATTCCTGATCGTGGGGCAGCGCTGGGACCTGGATATCCGGCAGATGATCGACTTCAGCCCCGGTTGGCAGGCCCGCCTGCAAGAAGACCTGCGCCAGCGCGGCCGGCTCCACCCGCCCGGCGGCAGCGATTACTTTATATTCCCGGCGCAGTGCTTCACTGCCATGCCCGCCTTTGCCATTGGCCGGGCCGGCTGGGATAACTGGATGTTCTTCCATGGACGGCAGCAAGGCTGGCCCGTGATTGACGCCACGCAGGCCATCCAGGTCATCCACCAGGATCATGACTACAGCCATCTGCCAGATGGGCAGCCGCACTACCGCCTGCCCGAGACGACTGAAAATGTGCGCCTGGCAGGTGGGCGGCGTACCATCTTCACCCTGGCTGACGCGAACTATCAGATGATAGACAACCGCATCCAACCCACTCCGCGGCGCGGGGCCAGGCTGTGGCGCGAGATTGAGACTTTCCCCCTGCGGCGTTGGAAATCTCTCCCCCTCGCCGAATTAACCTTCGCCATCTTCCATCCCCGCAAAGCCTGGAACGAATGGCGAGCCAAGATCAGTTATAAGCTCAAACACCTATGAGAAAAGGCCAAAACCCAGCAAAATTCGTCAAAGAAGTTGCCAAGCCCCAGCGCGTGACGGTTGCCGTGCTGAACTATATCCCTTTCTTGAGCGGCTTTTATGCCCAAACCCTCGACGTGCTCAAGACCTGCCTGGGCAGCATTTGGGAAAATACCGACCTGCCTTACGACCTGCTGGTCTTCGATAACGGCTCCTGCCAGGAAACGATTGATTTCTTGACCGAGGCCCAGGACGAAGGCAAGATCCAATACCTGATCCTCTCGCAGAAAAACATGGGCAAAGGCGGCGCATGGAACATCATGCTGGATGCCGCACCAGGCGAGATCATCGCATACACCGATAATGATGCCTTCTTTTATAAGAACTGGCTCTCCAAGTCTCTGGCAGTGCTCGAAACCTTCCCCAAGGTCGGCATGGTCACCAGCCGGCCTTTCCGCACCCCGCCGGAATTCTACAGCGCGGGCCTGGATTGGGCTGGAAGCACCCCTGAAGCCAAGCTAGAACGCGGCCAGTTCATCCCCTGGGAGGCTTTTAAAGCCTTTGATATGAGCCTGGGCACCGCCGAGGAAGAGGTGCGCCAGCGCTACGAGGTCACCGAAGATGTGCGCGTGACATACCAGGGTTTGACCGCCCAACTGGGCGCCAGCCACTGGCAGTTTGTAGGCTACAAGTCGGTCATTCAGCAGTTCTTACCCTTCAGTATGGACCGCCCAATGGGCCAGGTGCGCCAGCTTGACCAGCGCATGAACGAGGCCGGCTACCTGCGCCTGATGCCGGTCGAATTCTTGGCGCAGAACATGAGCAACCGCCTGGATTGGGTACACGACCCGAACGAAGCTGCCCCAAAACTGGCTGCCAGGCCCAACCCCCTGCGAAAACGCATCCTGCAGGCGGCCCCGGTCAAACGTGTGCTGCTGGGCCTTTATGACCGCATCTTCCGCTGGTACTACGCTGATTAACAACTCAATCACTATGACAAAACGAATCTTCATTTCTGCCGACCATGGCCTGGCTGTGGTTTATTTCTTACAAAGCGATGTGCTGCCTACCCTGCTCAATGCCGGCGTAGAGGTGGTCTTACTCACCGATGATGCCTTGCTAGAACAGATCCAGGCGCGTTTTGGCCAACCAGGCTTGATCGTGGAGGGCTTACGCCTTAAGCAAGCCGAGGAATATGCCGCCCGCGTTTCTCCAGAACTTCAGTGGTGGCTGACCTATCTGCGCCGGGTGGGCGGATCGAAACGCATCAATACCGAAGCCATGGATAGCTACATCGAGCAGGTAGAGGCCGAGGCTGGTTGGTCACGCCGGCTCTTCATCCCTGCGGCGCGCGCCGCGGTGGGCATCTTGCGTCGATCTGCATCTGCCCGCCGCCGGTTGGTGCGTTACCAGATGCGCTTTAACCCCGGCCTGTATGCCAACCTGTTCGAGCGCTACCAACCCAGCCTGGTGGTTGCCAGCACACCTGGCTGGCGCATGGATCGCTACCTGCTGCGCGAAGCGCACAGCCGCGGCATCACCACTGCGGCGGTGGTGGTTGGCTGGGATAACCCCAGCAGCTATTCCATCCCTGGCGCACCAGTAGATTGGATCAACTGTTGGTCTGAGGCGCAGAAAGAAGAGCTGGTGCTGGGTTCAGATTGGGATCCCGAACACATTCACATCGGCGGCATCCCTTCTTACGATGGCTACTTCCGCAAACAGTGGCTCATTCCGCGGGATGAATACTTCCGCCAGCACGGCCTGGACCCAGAACGCAAGCTGCTCTCTTATGCCGCCAGCTTCGTCAGTTTCTCGCCCAATTACCAGAATATCGAAGCCCTGGCCCGCCTGGTGGCATCTGACCAGCTTGCGGCCCCCAGCCAACTGCTCATCCGCCTGCATCCCAACCACTTTTGGGATAATAAACTCTTCGCCGGTGAACGAGAACAGATCCGCCAACTGGCAGAGCAGTACCCGCATGTGCACATTGTTGAGCCAGTGCCGCTGGGCGGCTCGTTAGGTTACTACTCCGGCGAAGATATGCCCGAAAAAACATCGATGATGGGGCACGCCGATGTGTTCCTGACCGTTTACTCTACCATGGTGGTAGAGACGGCAATCCACCAACGGCCCATCGTCAGCGCCTGCATTGATGCCCCCGGCGGCTGGAACGTGCCGCGCAAGTACTCCCTGCCGCTCTCGCAGATCGGCAACTGGCCCACCCACTACCGCTTCCGCCAATCGGGCTTTGGGCGCGTGGCTAACAACGAAGCCGAACTCGCCGAGGCGATCAACTTCTACCTGCAAACTCCCGATGCCGATGCCCCCCAGCGCCAGGCCTTCATCCAACGCGAGGTAACCTACACCGATGCCAGCGCTGGACGCCGCACCGGCGAATATTTGCTCTCGCGGATCCCGTAACCTATGAAATTCCTGATCTCTGGTCTTGGCTCAATTGGCCGGCGCCACTTTCGCAACCTGGTGGCGCTGGGCGAAACCCATATCACCCTCCACCGCACCCACCTTGCCACCCTCTCAGATGACGAGTTGGCGGGTTACCCGGTAGAAACCGACCTGGCGGCGGCCCTGGCCCAACATCCAGATGCCGTCTTCATCACCAACCCTACCGCCCTGCATATGGAGGTTGCCATCCCGGCAGCCGAGGCGGGCTGTCACATCTTCCTTGAAAAACCCATTTCGCACACGCTGGAGGGGCTGGATCGCCTTCAGGCGGCTGTGCAGAAGAACAACCGGCAAGTTTTGGTTGGCTTTCAATTCCGCTATCATCCCGGCCTGCGCCAGGTGAAGGCCTGGCTGGAAATGGACGCCATCGGCACCCCCATCTCGGCGCGAGCCCACTGGGGCGAATACCTGCCCAACTGGCATCCCTGGGAAGATTATAAACAGGGTTATGCGGCCCGCCCCGACCTGGGCGGAGGCGTGGTACGCACCCTCACCCATCCGCTGGATTACCTGCGCTGGCTTTTGGGTGAGGTCAGTGCCGTATGGGCTTTTACCAGCAGCACAGGCCTGAACATGCCGGTAGAAGACAACGCTGAGATCGGTTTGCGTTTTGCTAACGGGGCCCTGGGCAGCGTGCACCTGGACTACAACCAGCAGCCTCCTACCCACACCCTTGAGCTCACCGGTACGCAGGGGCATATCCTTTGGGACAATGCCGATGGCAGTGCCCGCCTCTACCGGCACGACCACCAGGCTGAAAGCTATGGCCCTTATTATCCAACACAATTCGCCGAGTACACCCTCAGTGCAGATTGGCTGGTGGTTCATCCACCAGCAGGCTTTGAGCGCAACTGGATGTTTGTGGAGCAGACACGGCACTTTCTTTCTGTGCTGCGCGGTGAAGCCCAGCCCGTGTGCGGTTTGCAAGATGGCACCCAGGCCCTGCGCCTGGCCCTGAGCGCACTCGAATCGTCCCAACGCGGCGCCCTGATCACCTTATAAGCCTGCTTTCTATCCCGCCACTGATGCCAAGCGCCTCCCGCAAGATTGACCGGACTCTTCTTCTGATCACGCTGCTCAGCCTGGCAGGTTGCCTGGTCATCATTCTCAGTACGCGCTGGGGCCCCTGGGCTTACAGCGATTCGACAGAATATATCGTCTCAGCGCGTACACTGCTGGCAGGCGACGGGCTGGGGATCTATACCCCCGCCGGCACATTCAAGCCGCTCTCTCTGCACCCACCGCTCTACCCCTTGCTGTTGAGCGTTTTTGGCTTCTTGGGGATTGAAATGCTGGATGCAGCGCGCTGGCTGAATGTGCTGTTCTTCGGGGGCACCATTTTTCTTGCCTCCTGGTTTGTTCATCGCATGTTCCATTCAGCCTGGCTGACCGTGCTCACCGGATTGGCCGTGCTGACCATGCCAGACCTGGTGGACGTGTTCAGCGGCGCCATGACGGAGCCATTGTTCTTTCTCGCCGCCACACTCAGCTTCGGCCTGCTTGCCATCTATCTATCCGCGCCGCGAGAAACACCCCCCGCAAGCTCAGAGCGCCTGGTCGTTTTCTCAGCCCTGGCGGCATCTGCCGCCAGCCTGGTGCGTTACCCGGGCGTAGCGCTGGCTGCCGCCGGGTTGGCTGGTCTGCTTTGCTTAAACCATACCCCCCTCAAAGCCCGTCTCCGGCAGTGCCTGGTCTTCGGGGCAGTCAGCCTGCTGCCCACCACAGCCTGGCTGGCATGGGTGTATGCGCAGACGCGCACCATCAGCTCGCGCAGCTTTCACATACCGGCCAACCTCTGGGAAACACTCACCCCCCTGCGCTTGCAGTTCGCAGAAGTCTTGTGGAGTTGGCTGCCGTTCCCCCAATTCCTGCCGGATTATTCTTATAAACTGGCGCGCAACCTGCTGCTGGGACTGGGTCTCTTATTTGTCCTGGCAGCCGTTCTATCCATCTGGAAGCAAGCCCGGCAGGATGCTCAATCTGCCGGCAGGTTAAGCCCGCTGGGCTTATGGGTGGGTCTATGGCTTGCCTTCATCGCCGCCTACCTGGCTTTGCTGGTTTACACCTTCATCTCTACCACGCCCACGCCCGATATCATCAACCGCACTTTACTGCCGGTGCAGTTTGGGCTGCTGTTCATCGTCCTGCCGATTGGGCGCCTCATCACCCAGGCCTGGGGCCAGCCAGGCCCAACCCAGCCAATTCAGGCCAAATCGAGGCTCATCTTACTTATGGCAGCGGTTGGCGCAGCCCTGGTCTTCATTGCATCGAATGCCCAGGCAAGCTGGCAAATTGCCAATGCTTATTATCGCGAGGGGGGCGGCTTTACCAGCCTGGCCTGGCAGCATTCCCCTACCCTGCAAGCCCTGCAAGGCCTGCCATCCAATATCCCGGTCATCAGCAACCGGGCGCCTGCCGTGCTGCTGTGGACCAACCGCCCGGCATATGACTTCTGCGGCCCGACCAATGATCCCTACTGGCCCTGCCACTTAGAGAGTACGACGCGCTACGGAGATCTGCCCGGCGACGAGATACAAAGAGTTTTCCGAGAGACAGGGGCCGCACTGGTAATCTTTTATCCCTACTGCGCACCTGGCGATTCGCCCTGGAGCGCCAATGTCCTTGCCCAACTCAACACGGTTACACAAGGGCTAGAAGTTTACACATCTTCTTGTAATGGGGCCATCTTCTTCTACCCCAGGCCTGAAGGTCAAAAATGAACACGTTCAGCGCTCTGGTGCTTCGCACCGCGCGTCACCCCAATTTTCCTTTAATTCTCTTGCTGGCTGTCAACCTGGTTGCCGGGTTGGTCACCTTTCAAGATTACAGTCTGAGTTGGGATGAACCGTTATTTTATGCCTATGCTGATACCATCCCCTATGCCTATTCCATTACCGAGCGGCTGAGCGGGGATTTCGACATCGAGAACGCCTATGGCCCCAGCGCAGCGGATCACAAAATCTACGGCCCAGCATACTTGCTGCCAGCTAAGGTAGTGGTCGACCTGCTGGACTGGGCCCTGCCGGTCAGCCGTGTGGCGCTATGGCACCTGGTAAATTTCTTGACCTTCCAGGCGGGGGTAGTTTTCTTTTATGCACTCTGCCAACGTTGGCTGAACACCTTTGCTGCTTTTGGGGCGACGCTCCTTTTCAGCACCCAGCCGATTTTTTGGGGCCATGCCTGGATCAACCCCAAGGATATCCCATTCACGGTCTTCTTCATAGCGGCCATTTTCTTGGGGTTCCGGATGGTAGACCGCCTTTCGCAAGAGGAGGCAGATGCACAGCCGCGTGCCCCCTGGTCTGAAGCGCGCTGGAAAAAGCTGAGCCGCATTTTGCAGGCCATGGCCCTGGCAGGAGTGATCCTGGCGGCAGGGGCCTATGCGCTTTCTCCCCAACTCGAGGCCCTGGCCGGTGTGCTGATCCACAAAGCCTACCTGGCTTCTCCCGAGAGCCTGGCAGGCCGCCTGTTCAGCCTCCTGGCTGCCAATGCCAACACAGTGCCAGAAGAAGCCTATGCCAACAAGGCCTTGATTTTGTTCTCGCATCTCAAATTGGGTCTTGCCATCCTGGCAGGTGTGCTGACGATCGCAGCACTGGCTTTCACCTTTTTGCGAGCCGGGCTTCAACGCAGAGCGGCCTGGCTGAGCGAAAAACTGGCCCCCCTGCCCACCCGGCCTGGCTGGTGGGTAAGCGGGACGCAGGTGGAGCACAGTTGGCGGCGTTTGTGGGTGCCAATCCTACTGGCTGGGACAGCATTGGGCCTGCTGACATCGATCCGCATCATAGGCCCGTTGGCAGGCCTGTTGGTTGTGCTGTATTTCTACCTGCGTTCTGAACGCCGCCCCCTGGCGGGCATGGTGATCTACGCTGTCATTGCAATCCTGGTGATGCTGGTCACCTGGCCTTACCTGTGGGAAGCCCCCCTGCAAAACCTGATCGGGGTTCTTCAGCATATGGCGAATAACCCTCAGATACTTTCCGTGATCTACAACGGGGCAGCGCATCTATCAAATCAACTGCCAGCCACTTATCTACCGGTGATGCTGGCAATCACGCTGACCCTGCCAGTTTGGCCGTTGTGCATGGGCGGGCTGGCAGCGGCAGCACAGCGCATCGCGCGCAAGGACATTGAATGGCGCTCATTAAGTGCCGTGCTGTTGTGGTTCTTGCTGATGTTTGTTTACGTCCTGGTCCTGCGTCCACCAATGTATGATGGCTACCGGCACTTTCTGTTCATCCTGCCACCGGTCTTCATCTGCGCAGGGCTGGCCCTGCAGGTCATCTTGAATTCCAGCCGCCGGATATGGCTCAATGTTCTCTTACTGGCAGCCCTGGCCTTGCCAGGCATTGCCGGTATGGTAAGGCTGCACCCTTACCAATATACCTACTACAATGCGCTGGTCGGCGGCACCGGCGGCGCTTTCCGGCATTTCGAAACCGATTATTGGCTGACCTGTTATCGAGACATCATGACGCAGGTCAACACCAATACTCCCGCAGGGACAACCCTGTTCGTCCAACGCCAGCCGTCAATTGCCCAAGAATATGCCGCCCCGGGCCTGGTCATCGAAGGCTTTGAACCTGAAGATGACCAAACCTTCTCTGGCAGCCTGCTCTTGCTCTCAACCCGAACCAATGCCGATCAAAAGATCCATCTCGAAGCACCCATTTTGTACAGTGTTGGACGCGATGGGGCCGTATTTTGCGTTGTGAAACAAATCCCATGAAATACAAGTTATTTCTGCTTGCGCTCTTCATCGTTGCCGGCATCGGCGCCTGGACCTTATGGTACAGTTCTCCCTATGGGTTTGGGTTGGTCAATGACTCTGCCACTTACGTTGAAGGTGCTTCCAACCTGCTGGCGGGCAATGGCTATGTCCGTACTTCGGGCGGCGGCGAACTAAAGCCCATCACCCACTTTCCACCGCTTTTTTCTCTGCTCCTGGCAGCACTGGGCGCAGCAGGGGCAGATCTGCTGGCGGGTGGCCGTCTGGCAATCAGCTTGCTGTTTGGCATTGACATCATCCTGGTAGGATTGAGCATTGATAAGATCTGCGGCTCGCGACCTTTTGCCTTATTAGGGGCAGTGCTGCTGGCTGTTTCAGATGTGCACCTGGGCGTTTATGCCATGCTGATGAGTGAGCCGCTGTTTTTAACGCTTTTGCTGGCAACCTGCCTGGCCATGGCACAGAGTTTTGAGCGCCGGCACTGGGGTTGGCCGCTCTTGACGGGCATTTTGCTCAGCCTGACCATCTTGACGCGTTATGCCGGAGCCAGCCTGGTCATCCCCATTCTGCTGACGTTCACTCTGCTGAAAATGGAAGGCTGGCCTTCTATTCCTGGCCGGATATCCCTGCGTGCCAACCCACTGCGGGCCGTGGCCTTGCTCGTAGCAGGTATGCTGCTGCCACTGCTCGCCTGGATGGGCTATAACCTGAGGCTTAGCCAGGTCAGTTCGCTCGGCAACCGCCAGTTCAACTGGCACCCTATTCCCCTGGCAACCCTGTTGGAAGGAATCAAAAACCTGCTCACCTGGCTGGCCCCAGATGATCTGTTGGCCGCCCACCGGCTGTGGGGATGGCTGTTCAGCCTGCTAGCATTGATCGTTGTCCCCGGCATCTTGGCCTGGCTGGGCTGGGTGATATGGCACCAATGGCGCGGCCGCCCGGCAGTACAGCCATCGACGGGCAGCCTGGCCCTGGCATTTGTGTTGGCAGCCCACATCCTCACCTACCTGGGTTTTCTGGTTTTGTCGATCAGCCTTTTCGACGCCACCACACCTTTGAACGACCGCATTCTTGCTGTGGCATATGTGCCAGAGATCATTCTATTTGCCAGTGGGCTGGCCTGGTTGTGGCAAAATCTTGGCCAACGAGCGGCAGCTGTCAAATGGGTACTGGCCTTGTTGTGCACCGGGCTGGTCCTTGCCAGCGTATGGGACGGCGTGACGGCAGTGCGTGATCTGAGGCTGGAGGCCCGGGGGTTTGCTCACCAGGGATGGCAAGCCTCGCCCGCTATCCAGGTCGTGCGTGACCTGCCGTCAACAATGCTGATCTATTCCGACAAGCCCGGGGCAATCTTCCTGCTGACCGGCAAATCGGCTTATGTCTTGCCAACCCCCATGGATGCGGTCACGACCCAGGCCAGGACCAACTTTGCCAGCGACCTGGTACAAATGCAAGCACGGCTGCTGGAGGGCCAGGCCGTGTTGGTGCTATTTGACCTGCACAACAGCCAGGAGCCCGCAGATATGGCGACCTACGATGAAATTTCAACTGGCATGCCGTTGTTCGCTAACTATGGCAACGTGATCATCTTTGGCCGCTTGCCATGACCCGTGCACACACCGCCGCCTTCCTTTGCTCACCAGGCAGGTCTTAGGATATAATCCTCGCTCGCGATGAGTGTCGAACACCACAAAAATTCTGGAGTTTTCATGTCTATCGCTTCTCAACCAACCGTTCTTTCAAAATTCGATCTCACTGGGCGCGTCGCCATCGTCACTGGCGGGCCGGGCCTGCTGGGCAAGCAGTTCTGCCGCAGCCTGGCAGAGGCCGGGGCCGCGGTTGTGGTGGCAGATATCAATGCCGCCGCTTGCGAAGCCGTTGCCGCGACCCTGCGCCAGGATGGCTACCAGGCTGTGGCCGCGCCGACAGATGTCACCCGGCCCGAATCGACCCAGACCATGGTCGAGACGGCACTAAGCAGCTTCGGCCGCCTGGATATCCTGGTCAACAGCGCAGCCCTCGATCCCAAGTTCGACCCCGCGGCACTGGCAGAGATGGCCAAGCGCGGCGCCATTTCGGGCGCTTTTGAAGATTACCCGCTTGAGGCCTGGAAATCTGCCCTGGATGTCAACCTGACCGGCATGTTCCTGTGCTGCCAGGCTGCCGTCCGCCCGATGCTGGCCCAGGGGAAGAAAGGTTCGATCATCAATATCTGCTCCACGTATGGCCTGGTGGCCCCCGACCAACGCCTTTACCAGCGCGACGGGCAGCAGACCGCCTTCAAGCCCATCTATTACTCGGTCACCAAAGCCGGCGTGCTTGGCCTGACCCGCTACCTGGCGACCTATTACGCCGGCACCGACCTGCGCGTCAATTGTCTGACCCCTGGGGGCGTGTTCAATGACCACGATGAGGTCTTCCTCAAGGCCTATTCAGCCCGTACCGTGATGGGCCGCATGGCCAAGCAAGACGAAATGAATGGCGCCCTGCTCTTCCTGGCATCAGATGCATCCTCCTATATGACCGGCAATAACGTGGTTGTTGACGGCGGGTGGACTGCCTGGTGATACAGCCAAACTATGCCCGGCCGAGCATCCCGGGCGATATCTGCATCTTGCTCGAATCAGATGACCCCGCCGAGATCAATGCCATGCAGCAGCGGCAGTCGGACTTGCAGCAGATTTATGATGGCCGCGCCGTGCTGCCCGTCCACCAAACCTGCCAGCGCCTGGAGGTCGACAGCTCACAGGCGCTGGATGGATTGGTCGAACGGCTGCATGCCTTCTGCCAGCGCGTACCGGTCTCCTTGAGCACCCTAACGGCAGCAGCGCTGACCCCGCTCTACTCCAACTACCGCCAGGGGTACATCTTGAAATGGGATACCCAGGATACCCAAGAGCTTGCCACAGATGAGCATCAGCGCCGCTTTGCTGCTGCCCTGGAACATGCCATCCAGGGAGAAGGCGTCACCATGCTCTACCCGGCAGGATGGGTTTCCACTTTGATCACCGCCCTGGAAGGCATTTTTACCCCAGAGCAGGAGGAACCTCGCCTGTTGGAACAGCCCTACCCGCTCTTTACCCCACGCCTGCTCTCTGTTTCTCGGCTGATCCAAAAGCCAGGGGGCAGCACAAGCAAGAAAACCACAATTGGCTATCAACTTTTGGCCAAGATCCCTTTGAAAACGAACGGTCACCGATGAACATACTTGCCCTGGTCCCTGCCCGCGGCGGCTCTAAGAGCATTCCGCGCAAAAATATCCGCCTGCTCGCCGGGCACCCCCTGATCGCTTACAGCATCGCCGCGGGCTTGCAATCGGCCCTGATAACACGCACCATCGTCTCAACCGACGATGAAGAGATTGCCGAAGTGGCCCGCTCTTGCGGCGCCGAGACGCCCTTCTTGCGCCCGGCCGAATTTGCGCAAGACACCACCACCGATTTTCCCGTCTTTACCCATGCTTTGGGCTGGCTGAAAGAACATGAAGGTTACGTGCCAGATATTGTGGTCCAACTGCGCCCCACCTCGCCTATCCGCCCGCCCAACTGCGTGGACCAGGCTGTGCAGATGCTGATTGACCATCCGGCAGCCGATTCCGTGCGCGGCATTGTTCCATCGGGGCAAAACCCTTTCAAAATGTGGCAGGTTGACGAAGGCGGCCAAATGCGCCCCCTGTTGACCGTACCTGGACTGGACGAACCCTACAACGCCCCACGCCAGGCCCTGCCCCAAACCTACTGGCAGACTGGGCACATTGACGCCATTCGCAGCCGCACCATTCTGGAAAAGGCATCTCTCAGCGGGAACATCATCCTGCCATTGCACATAGATCCCCACTATACGATTGATATTGATACACTGCGCGATTGGGAACGCGCAGAGTGGCTGATCACCAAGGGTCTCTTTGCATCCGAAGGAGGCGAGCTGCCCATGGTACGCCCTACGCTGGCCGGCGAGAACGAACCAGGACCGATTGAAGAAGATGCCTGCCCAATGGATGTCGTTGGCCTGCCAGAAGACATCCGCTCGCGTCCAAAAGCCTTCCCCCGGCCCATCCCCGAGCATCCCGCCCTGGTAGTCTTCGACTTTGACGGTGTGATGACCGATGACCGGGTGTGGGTGGATCAGGATGGGCACGAGATGGTGGCAGCCAACCGCCGCGATGGGATGGGGATTGCTATGCTGCGCAAGGCGGGCATCCCTGCTGTGGTGCTCTCAACCGAAGAGAATCCGGTTGTAGCGGCTCGCTGCCGCAAGCTGGAGTTGCCCATCCAACAAGGCATCAAAGACAAGGCTGCGGCTTTGAGCCAGCTCTTGGCTGAACGCCAGATAGATCCTGCCCAGGTGGTGTACCTGGGCAATGATATCAACGATGTGCCCTGCTTTCCTCTGGTGGGCTGCGCGGTCGTGGTAGCAGACGCCCACCCGGCGGCCTTCGACCAGGCCGACATGGTGCTGTCGTATCCGGGCGGTCACGGCGCGGTGCGCGAACTATGCGACCTGCTTTGCGCCTCACATTAAGTGAGACCCTGCGATTTATTGACCCACCCCCAAGTTGTACATGACTGCGATGAAATCCTCACTCTATAAATGTTAATTTATTCCAACAGGAGACCCTATGACCCGCGAAATCACCATTGGAAATCGTAAAGTTGGCGATGGACACCCTACGTATATTGTCGCCGAGATCGGCATCAACCACAATGGCAGCGTCGAAATTGCCCAGGGCTTGATCGATATGGCGGCCAAGTTCGGTGTGGATGCCGTAAAATTCCAGAAGCGAACCCCCCATTTGTGCGTGCCCCCCGAACAACAAAGTATCATGCGCGAGACCCCCTGGGGGTATATCACGTACCTGGATTACCGGTATAAGGTTGAATTTGACGAAGCCCAGTACCGTACAATCGACGAATACTGCAAGTTCAAGGGCATACCCTGGTTTGCCTCTGTGTGGGATGAGGCCGCCGTTGATTTCCTGGAGGCATTTAACCCCATTTGCTACAAGATCCCGTCTGCTTCACTGACCGATCACAAACTGCTGCGCTACGTACGTAAGACAGGCCGCCCCATGATCGTATCAACCGGTATGTCCACCATGGAACAAATCAGGGCGGCAGTAGGGGTTGTGGGAGAAGAAAACCTGATCATTACCCACGCTACCAGCACTTATCCCTGCGAGCCAGAAGAACTGAACCTATCGGTCATCCGCACCCTGCGAGACACGTTTAGCTGCCCGATCGGCTACTCAGGTCATGAAGTCGGCCTGATCCCGACCGTGGTGTCGGTTGCCATGGGCGCCTGCATGGTTGAGCGCCATGTGACCCTTGACCGGGCCATGTGGGGTGGTGACCAGGCAGCATCGGTGGAGCCAGGCGGGGTTGAGCGGCTGGTCAAATACATCCGAGTAACCGAGCAGGCCGTTGGCGATGGTGTAAAACGGGTGTACGATAGCGAAATGTCTTCACTGCGCAAGCTGCGACGCGTGGTAGGCGATGAAACAGGCGAGGTTTCTGCACCAGCCCCAACCCAGACAAATGAACGAAGTGGATAACCAGCAAGCTAAACTAAGCGTAAGAACATATAGACGGTTATTGGAGATCGCTCGCCGCTATCGCGCGACCGCTTTGATCTCAAGATATGAGCGGGTGAACAGCCAGCGTATCGCTGACCTGGCCCGCCAAATCAATGAACAAGCCCCCCAACCCAAGGGCCGCCCGGTGGCTTTCGTCAAGCTTTCATCAGGTATTTTGAACCTCAACCTGAACAATGCCTTCCACCTGCTGACCTCCCTGGCACTGCGTCTGCAAGGACAGCCGGTAGTTCACTTTCACTGCCTGGCTGGTATGAGCCGCTGCGTGCTTGGGACGGATCGTAACCGGCCGCGCAAACAGCCGCCCTGTGCCGCCTGCCAACGCCACGCCCGCCGCATGCTGCACCAGCCTGTGGAGTGGTTCAATTATGTCCAAAACCCAGCGCTTGCTGCCGCTGTGCGAGATTTGAGCATTTCCGAGTTATCCAATTTTCATTATCCGTTTGGATCAACGGATGAAGCCCTGCCGTTGGGCCAGATCGTCCTCCCTTCGCTGCGTTGGGTCCTGCGCCGTCACAACCTAGAAGACAATCAGCCAACCCGTTTCTTGATGCGCCAGTACATTTTATCAGCATACAATGTTGCCAAAGAGTTTACAGCCTTCCTGGAGCGTACCAACCCGCGCATGGTGGTTGTTTTCAACGGCATGTTCTACCCTGAGGCGGTGGCGCGCCGCTTAGCGTTAGCGCGTGGCATCCCTTGCATCACACATGAGGTTGGCATGCGCCCCTTCTCAGCTTTTTTCACTCCTGGCGAAGCCACTGCTTATCCCATGGATATTCCGCCCGATTACGAGCTGGATGAAGCCGAAAATGCTCGCCTGGACACTTACCTGGAACAACGTTTCCGCGGCAACTTCAGCATGGCTGGCATCCGCTTCTGGCCTGAAATGCGCGGCCTGGACCAGGCTTTTATGGATAAGCTGGCCCAATTCAAGCAGTTGGTTCCTGTCTTCACCAATGTGATCTTTGACACCAGCCAGGTGCATGCGAACACCATCTTTCCTGATATGTTCGCCTGGCTGGAGCAAGTTCTGGAATTGATCCGGGCTCATCCCGAAACCCTTTTTGTTGTCCGTGCCCATCCCGACGAGACGCGCCCGCAAAAAGAGAGCCAAGAGACCGTTCAGGCCTGGGCTGAAAGACGGGGATTAAAGCAGTTGCCTAATGCTATGTTCGTTGCGCCATCTGAATACATCAGCTCATACGAGATGATCCAGCGATCCAAGTTCGTCATGGTATATAACTCGTCCATCGGCCTGGAAGCTTCCATCATGGGTGCGCCCGTGTTGTGCGCCGGCAAGGCCCGCTATACCCCTTTTAACACCGTCTATCTGCCGCTCACACCCGAGGCTCACCGCCAACAGGCTGAGGATTTCCTGGTGGCTGAGGTGATTACCCCGCCGGCCGAATTCAAAATTAACGCCCGGCGTGTGTTGTATTACCAACTTTTCCGCACCTCACTTCCATTTGATGCTTACCTGGAAGCACAGAAACTACCTGGTTTTGTCATTTTCAAAGCTGGGCTCGATTGGAAACAGCTTTTACCTGAAAATTCACCCACCATGCAAGCCATCCTGGATGGCCTGCTGGAAGAAACTGGCGGACAAGACAAGTCCGCATTCATCCTTGCGAGGCATTCATGAAACTTCAAGATCGTGCGATTAGAACCGCTTATTGGCTTCGATACTACGCGAAACGCCTGGAACAAGGCTGGCGGTACCGCCAGGCGGCATCACCCAAAGACGGCTGGCCTGTGCTGCTGGGCATCTCTTTCCCCAAAAGCGGCACCAACCTCTTACGCCAGGTGCTTGAAGCCTTTGTCCAAGTGGGGCCTTTTTCTGACCGTTCATTTGACGTTTTTGCAGCTTTTGATTCAGAGACGGGCGCAGCGCGTGCCGGATCAGATGCTGTGCGTTACCTCAAAACACTACGTCCGGGCGATGTGGCTGCGGCTCACTTTCATACCTGGCCCGAGGCCATACAGGCATGCAGCCAGTCAGCTTACCTGCCTTATTTTATGTACCGCGATCCCCGTGACGTGGTCGTCTCGCACGTCTTCTACGTCACCGACCGCGCCCAGGAGCACGTGCATCACAAATACTACACTGAAGTACTGACCACTTTTGAAGAGCGCCTGCGCACCAGCATCCTGGGCCTGCCCAACGCTGTGGGGCCAGATGGCAAGCCGGTCGATTTCCCCGACATCGGACAGCGCTTTGAGCCTTACGTGGCCTGGATCGATCAACCCAACGTTTTAGCACAGCGTTTCGAAGATTACATTCTCGACCGCCAGGCTGCGGTTGGCAAGGCCGCCGACCACTTCTTGCAGCGCGTCGATACCCTGCCAATCAGCCGCCAACAATTGATGGATGTGATTGAAAGAAACATCATCCCCGAAAAGTCACCCACCTTCCGCAGTGGCAAAGTCGGCGACTGGCAAAAGCACTTTACAGATGAGCACAAAGCCATCTTTAAGAAAGTAGCTGGAGAGATGCTGATCAAACTGGGCTACGAAAAGGATCTCGATTGGTAAGAGAAGTAGCGAGCTCACCAAGCCCACAAAACGGGGCTTCTAATGCCTGTTCAATTGTGATTCGCGCTTTCAACGAAGAACAGCACATTGGCCGTTTGCTGGAGGGCATCCAAAAGCAAACGGTCAAAAATGTAGAGATCATCCTGGTTGACTCTGGCTCAACCGACGCGACCGTGGCAGTGGCTGAGCGCTACCCGGTCAAGGTAGTCCGTATCCGCCCCGAATCGTTTACCTTTGGCTATTCGCTGAACCAGGGCATCGCCCAGGCTTCGAACGAACTGGTGGTCATTGCCAGTGCCCATGTTTACCCCATTTATCCAGATTGGCTGGAGCGTCTCTTAGCCCCCTTCGAGGACCCTCAAATTGCGCTCTCTTACGGCAAACAGCGTGGTAACGCCAGTACCAAATTTTCGGAACATCAAATATTTGCCGCCTGGTATGCAGACCGCTCTCAGCCGCGCCAGCCTTACCCGTTCTGCAATAACGCCAACGCCGCCATCCGCTGCAGCCTTTGGCAGCAATACCCGTATGATGAGACCCTGCCTGGCCTGGAAGACCTGGCCTGGGCGCATCGCATCATGGCGCAGGGTTATGCCATCTCTTATATTGCCGAGGCCGAGGTGGCGCACGTGCACCACGAAACCCCGCGCGGCGTGTTCAACCGCTACCGCCGTGAGGCAATGGCCTTCAAGCACCTTTTTCCACAGGAACATTTTCGCTGGTGGGATTTTGTTCGTCTCTTCACATCCAACGCCACCAACGACTTGTGGCATGCCGCTCGCCAGGGGCAGTTGACCCATAAGGGCGTTATGACCAGCATCCTCTGGTTCCGCTGGATGCAGTTTTGGGGTACCTATCAAGGCTACCGCCACGCTGGGCCTCTCACCTGGCAGCTCCGCCAGACTTTCTATTACCCGCCTGGGGTGACTTTCTCCCCCGAAAATTCCACCCGCCAGATCCCCCCCATCCAGTATCCACAAGGCCCGCTATGAAAATAACCGCTCTTGTACCCATGCGTCACCATAGCCAGCGTGTTCCAGGCAAGAATTACCGCCTGCTGGCTGGCAAACCGCTCTTTCACCATATCATAGAAACCTTGCTGGCCTGTCCTGAGATCAGCGATATCGTGGTCGATACCGACAGCCAGCCGGTGATGGACGGCCTGCGCCAGCACTTTCCCACCGTGCATGTGATCGACCGGCCCGAGCACCTGCGCTCCGACACCATCCCTATGAATGAGATCCTGGCTTACGACACAGCCCAGGTGGAAGCAGACCTATACTTGCAAACCCATTCCACCAACCCTCTGCTGCGTCCGAGCAGCATCTCAAACGCCATCCAGGCCCTGCAAGCATCTTACCCCGCTTACGACTCACTCTTTTCGGTCACCCGCCTGCAAACCCGGCTGTGGGATCAATTGGGCCGGGCCATCAACCATAACCCTGCCATCCTCCTACAAACCCAAGATCTGCCCCCTGTTTACGAAGAGAACTCTTGTCTCTACATCTTCTCGCGCCATATTCTGCTTGACCGCCGCAACCGGCTTGGCGAACGCCCGCTGATGTTCGAGATTGATCCGGCCGAAGCCTGGGATATCGACGAAGAACTCGACTTTGCGATTACCGATTTCTTGCTGCGTAACCGCTAGAATGGATAAACGATGACCACAATACTTTTTTCTGCACCTTACATGATCCCCTTCCTCGACCGCTTCCGCCCTGTGCTCGAAAGCTATGGGTTGGAGCTGATCGTCCCTGATGTGCATGAGCGCCTGGGAGAAGAGGAAATCCTGGCTTACGCCGGGCAGTTCGATGGCACGATCTGCGGCGACGATCACTATACGGCCCGCGTGCTGGAGGCCTGCACACCTCGGCTCAAGATCATCTCCAAGTGGGGCACAGGCGTTGACTCAATTGACCGGGCTGCTGCGGCTCGCCTGGGCATCAAAGTGGGTAACACGCCCAATGCATTCACCCTGCCAGTAGCTGATTCAGTCCTAGGATACGTGCTGGCATTTGCCCGCCGCCTGCCCTGGATGGATCAGGCCGTCAAAACAGGCGTCTGGGAGAAGATCCCTGGTCGCTCGCTAAGCGAGTGCTGGTTGGGCGTGGTGGGGGTGGGCACCATTGGCAAAGCGGCCATCCGCAGGGCAAGAGCCTTTGGCATGCGCGTTTTGGGTACCGACATTGCCGAGGTCGATCACGTTTTCATCAAAGAAAATGATGTCGAGATGACCACCCTCGATTCACTGTTAGCCGCGTCAGATTTTGTCTCAATAAACTGCGACCTGAACCCCACCAGCTACCACTTGCTGAATGCCCGCACCCTGGCAATGATGCAGCCGACTGCAGTGCTGATCAACACCGCACGCGGGCCTATCATCGAAGAGCCTGCCCTGGTTGCGGCCCTGCAAGCCGGACAGATTGCCGGTGCGGCCCTGGATGTGTACGAGCACGAGCCTCTACCCGCTACCAGCCCGCTGTGCTGCATGGATAACGTGATGCTGGCCCCCCACAACGCCAATTCCAGCCCGGCGGCCTGGGAACGCGTTCACGCCAATACCATCAAGAACCTGCTCGATGGGTTAGGCCTCTCTCAAAGATAACCACTGATCACTTAGAGGCGACCCACCATTCACCATTCACTATCCACTATTTACTATCTTATGTTCCCCTCACAAACACTTCCCAAAACCGTACTCATTACCGGCGCTGCCGGCGGCATTGGCCGCGCCACCGTCAAGTTGTTCGCTGAATCCGGCTGGCGCGTCATTGGGGTTGACCGCTCAAGTTTCGGCGAACCGTTTCCATCCAATGGTTTGTTCATCGAATCAGACATCTCGATTGGCGAGAATCTAGAATCAATCTTTCGCCAGGCCCAGGCCTTCACGGGCTATCTGAACGCACTGATCAACAATGCAGCTTTGCAGATCGCCAAGCCGCTGCTTGAAACCAGCATCGAAGAATGGGATGCAGTCATGGCATCTAACTTGCGCTCTGTCTTCTTGAGTGTCAAGCTGGCTTATCCCCTGTTCCAGGCCGCTGCCGGAGGGGCCATCGTCAATGTTTCATCGGTGCATGCGGTTGCCACCTCTGCCAACATTGCTGCCTACGCAGCCAGCAAGGGCGGCCTGCTGGCATTGACGCGCGCCATGGCAATTGAACTGGCACCCAACAACATCCGCGTCAATGCCATCCTTCCCGGCGCCGTGGATACGCCCATGCTGCGCGCTGGCCTGGGCCGCGGGCATGTGCAAGGCGGCGATGTGCAAGCGCGCCTGGATAACCTGGCCCGCAAAACGGTCAATGGGCGCGTGGGCTTGCCCTCTGAGATCGCCCATGCCATCTACTTCCTGGCCGATAATGTGCAGTCTTCCTTTATGACCGGCCAGGCTGTGATCGTGGATGGTGGCGCTACCGCCCGCTTGAGCACCGAATGAAAAGCACCCTTAAGAAGATCGTTCCTGCGCCTTTATGGAATGCCACATCCAACGCATATTGGGATTGGCGCAACCGCCGGCGCCACGTTTGGGCGCAGACCATCGATCCGCGTTGGCGGCGCAGCCAGGCTCGCATGCAAACCTACCACAACGCACATGCCGGCAAACGCTGCTTCATCATCGGCAACGGCCCCAGCCTGCGCCAAACCGACCTGGGCAAGCTGCGCAATGAATTCACTTTTGGGCTCAACCGCATCTACCTGCTTTTCCCCGAGCTGGGGTTCACCACCACTTACCTGGTCTCGGTCAACGACCTGGTGCTTGAGCAATGCGCGGCGGAGATGCAAGGGCTGAGCTTACCGCGCTTCATCACCTGGCGCGCCCGCACCTGGTTCCGTGAAGACCCAAGCTTGAATTACCTCGACACCGACTTCACAGGTGTCGAGAACTTCGCCCTCGATGCCACCGGGCGCATGTTTGAGGGCCTTACCGTCACCTACGTGGCCCTACAGTTGGCATTTTACATGGGCTTCCAAGAGGCCATCCTGGTGGGTGTGGATCACAACTTTCAAACCAAAGGCCAGGCCAACCAGGCCATCGTCTCGCAAGGCGATGATCCCAACCACTTTACCCCCAACTACTTTGGGGCCGGTTTCAAATGGCAGCTCCCCGACCTGGAAGGCTCTGAACGGGCCTACACCTTGGCCCGCCAGGCCTATGCGGCAGATGGACGGCGCGTGCTAGACGCCACCGTGGGAGGTAAGCTGACGATCTTCCCCAAGGTGGATTACAATACACTATTCTGCAACAAGTAATTTTCGCATGCATCCACTGCTCACAATCATCACCCCCTGCTACAACCACGCCCGCTTTCTCGAGCAGACCATCCGCTCGGTGTTGTGGCAAGATTACCCTAACATCGAATACCTGGTGGTGGATGGCGGCTCTACCGACGGCAGCGTCGAAATCATCCGGCGCTATGCCGAAGCTGGCAAGATCGCCTGGTGGATCTCAGAACCAGACCAGGGCCAGGCTGATGCCATCAACAAGGGCTTTGCCCGTGCCCAGGGAGAGTTCGTAGCCTGGCTGAATTCTGATGATCTGTACTATCAAAAAGACATCCTCAGCCAGGCCGTGAGGGCCTTGCAAGCCCACCCTGAAGCCGGCATGGTGTATGGGGATGGGGTGATGGTGGATGCAGATCTGCGCCTGCTGGATTGGCACCATTATCCCCAGTACAATCTGCCCGACCTGCTGTCTTTCAATGTCCTCTTGCAGCCGGCCGTGGTCATGCGTCGCCAGGCCTTGGAGCAAGCCGGGTTTTTACGCACCGATTATCACCTGATTCTTGACCATATCTTATGGGTCGAAATCGCCGCGCGCTTCCCGATTCTCCATGTACCCCAATTCTGGGCAGTCGAACGCACCCACCAAGATGCCAAGACCATTGCCCAGGCAGCCCGCTTTGTGGATGAAGCCTTTCGCTTTGTAAAATCTATCGAGGCCGTACCATTATTCCAACCCACCCTGCGAACGCAGAACAGGGCCATCCGGGCTGGCCTGCACCTTTTTGCGGGCCGGCGGCTGATTGATGCCGCCGACCCAGGCTCCAGCAGTGGTTACCGCCAGGCCCTGGGGCACTTCCGCCAGGCCTGGCAGCTAGACTTCCCTAAATCTGCGCGTCTGTGGTATAAATCCGTCCAGGCTCTTGGCGGCTCTGTGGGACTGGGAAGGTTCTTCTTGACCTACCGCACCTGGCGCCGCCGCCTACAACATCACACCCAACAACTCATCGTTGAAGACAACGGCCTGCGTTGGGTTTAGCGATCTTGACCTACTCTCTTGAATCCTCTCGTCTCCATCGTCACCCCATCCTACAACCAGGCTGCCTACCTGGAAGAAACCATCCGCTCTGTGGTTGAGCAGGATTATTCTCACATTGAGTACCTGGTGGTGGATGGCGGCTCTACAGATGGCAGCAGCGAGATCATCCGGCGTTACGCCGAGGCTGGCAAGATCGCCTGGTGGGTATCTGAACCCGATCAAGGCCAGGCAGATGCGATCAACAAAGGCTTCGCTCATGCCCACGGCGAGATCCTGGCATGGATCAATTCAGATGACACGTACCTGCCCGGCGCCGTCGCCGAAGCAGTGGCCTTTCTGACCAGCCACCCCGAAACCGTCATGGTGTATGCCGACGCAAACCTGATCGACGAGCACGGGGCAGTTTTAGAGCGTTTCCCGGCGCGCCAGACTGACCTGCAAGGCATGCTGCGCGGGGCAGTCCACATTCCACAGCAGACGACCTTCTTTTGGGTGCGCCACTGGCAGCAGATCAGGCCGCTGGACCCGAGCTTTCACTTTGCCATGGATTATGATCTGTGGGTGCGGCTGGCCCAGTTAGGACCTTTGGTTTACCACCCGCGCCTGTGGGCAAATTTTCGCCTGCACAAGCAAGGCAAAAGCACAACCATTGATGATCGTTGTTACCCTGAAATGCTGCGCGTCTACCGGCGCGTGGTACAACCTCGTCCAGAGTGGCTCTGGCGCGTATCTCCCCTGGCTTTGCGCTGGTATTTGCGCCGCCTGGCCTATGCCTGGCTGCCCTTGCGCCTGCGCCTCTGGCTAAGAAAATCAACTACACTTCAATAAAAGGACTGTTTATGAACACAATGCACCTTGAAGATGACGAAATTGACCTGCGAGCAATTATCCTGACATTGTGGAAAGGTAAATGGTGGATCATTGGCATCAGCTTGCTGTTAGCCGTTTCAGTTTATGCATACAGCAAGCTTTTCTTGCCCAAGCAGTATGAGGCCACGGCAATGGTATTCATGGCCAAGCCTATTTTTAGCACCAACCTGGATTCAACAGTCGAGACCAACATCATAACAGAGATAAAATCCCCAGATATGGCCTTCGTAGATGACCTGCTATTGGAAGTGTATCAGGACCCTGCCGTTGCGCCGTTACTAGATCCTGAGAAGACACTGGTTTCGCTCAAAGACAGCATGGATGCCACGATAATCGGCACGCAGCAAATACGCCTGTCTGTGGTCGACGGGAACCCAGAACGCGCCGCGGCTCTAGTCAACACCTGGGCCAGGTTGTTCACACAGCGTCTGAACATGCTTTCTGGGCTGAATGAAGAGAGCATTGATAACTTCGAAGCCCTGGCTAACAATGCGCGCCAGGACTGGGATGAAGCCGAACAAGCCCTAATCGATTACCTGCCAGAAGGCCAAATCCCTGTGCTTGAAATCCAGTATCAAGACGCAAGAGAATCCTTAGCATCCAATCTAAAAAATATCGACGGTTTAGATATATTAATCGATGACATCGAACTTTTTTACACCCAACTGCAAAGCTTGAGCGCCAGTAAACCACTTCCCCTTCAAGACGCACTAAGCTTCCTGGCCCTGCGCCAAAGGTCTGTTGGTTCAGTGGGAGGCATTGAAATCAGCATCCCGGTGGATAATACCGCCGATCTAATGGGCGAAGGATATACGGTTAGCCAGGCGCGTGATGATCTGCAAGTGTTGATCACGGCATTACAAACCCAACGCCAAATCCATGCTGACCTTGCCGATGCCGCCGCCGCCGCCATTATTGATTTAGGTGTTGAATTGGAAATAGCGCAATATAAGAACACAACACTAGCCGTGCAACGTAACATAAACCAGCAGGCTTATGTTGCCCTGGCAAACCAGGTGGTTGAGTCGAAGATCTCGTTTGAACGAGGCGACCAGGCAGCCCGGATTGTGGGCCTGGCCTTACCACCTGACCCCAATCATCCCATTGGACCGCGCTCGGCTATCAACGGCGCCATTGCCGGGGCCGCTGGTTTCTTGTTCTCGTCGGCGGTGATTTTTTTGATCGACTGGTGGCGCTCACCCACACTACCAAAAAGCGAACCTCCAGTTTCTCAACCGTCAGCGCCAGTTGACCAGGGATAACTGGCCAAAGACCCCTTGTTTCTCCGCAACCGATCACTCGCCAAGAACAGAATGCGTGTACGAGTGGTATTGGGGCTGTTGGCGCTGGGATTATTTTTTGTCCTCCCGGCCCAGGCTGCAGAACCGGTCACGACCGCTGTCCTTTCGGGACAGCGGTCGTTCAGACCAACACATCTCACAATCCCGCCTTGCGAAAAGCCCGGTTGGTTCCCAACCGACTTTGGGCTGAAAGATCACACCATCTTTTGGCATGCCGGATATTACTACCTGGTTTCAATCTACCTGCCCGGTGAGGCACAATTTGTATACGGCCGTTCGAGCGATCTTTGCACCTGGGAAACCTTGGATCCCATCCTGGCTGAGCGCAAAACTGGCAGTTGGGATGAATATGCCGTTTGGGCGCCGCACGTATTCGTTGAAAATGGCGTCTATTACATGTATTACACCGGTGTAACAAACGATTACACCCAAAGCATCCTGCTCGCCACCAGCACCAACCCCGCCGATCCCAAATCTTGGGAGGAACAAGGGGTTGTCTTTCAGCCCGATCATACTGGCACAAACTGGCAGCCAGGCCAGTGGGCTGACTGCCGCGACCCGGCTGTTTTCCGGATCGGGCCACAGCTCTACCTCTACTATACCGCCACGGATGAAACCGGCGGCATCATCGGCCTGGCTACAGCATCCAACCCGGCTGGCCCCTGGCGCGATTGGGGCACTGTCATCCCGCCTGTACCGCTTCCAACCAGCAGCGGTTTGATGATCGGCAACGGCCAAAACTCAGTGGTTAACGCACCTTTTGGTCCTTTCACCAACATACCTGAAAGCCCCACGTTGTTTTATGCCAACGGCAGCTACTATCTCTTTTATCACTATTCCGGCGGCGCCGAAGTGTACCGCATTGGCGCCAGCCCGGCTGGCCCGTGGAGCGAAACACGTACCATCGCCCCTGGTTGGGCGCACGAAGTTTGGGCCGATCAGGCTGGCCAGGTTTACACCTCTTACCTGACCAACTACACCGTGACTATTTCTCCCTTGATCTGGAACACAGCCTATGATCCACCCCGCCCCTTTATTGGCAGCCAGATCTTCACCACCATCCTGCCCCTGATCTTGCGCTAATCTACAGCGTCCTTCATGCCACATCCTGAACCAACTGATCGCCCCAATGGCAAACGCCAGGGCTGGAACTGGCTCCGCCAAATCCCTTACTCTGGACAACGGTATCGGATTCCGGTGTATATCCTGCTTACCGGCCTGCTTGGCTACCTGGCGTTCTCACATTGGGGATACGACGACCCATTCATCACCTATCGCTACGCCCATAACCTGGCGCATGGCGTGGGGTTTGTTTACAACCCGGGCGAGCATATTTTAAGCACCACCACCCCTCTGTTCACCCTTATCCTGGCAGGGCTAAGCGCTATTTGGCCGGGAGATGATCTGCAACTGATCCCCGGCCTGGCTGTAGCACTGGGTGCGATCAGCCTGCCGCTGGGAGGCCTATGCTTGTGGGACTTGGGTAAGCAGTGGCAGTCTGAAGCTGTCGGCTGGGTGGGGCTCTTGCTCTACCCCACCTTTCCCCTGGTGGTCAGCACCCTCAGTTCAGAAACGCCGCTTTACCTGACATTTTGCCTGGCAACCTTTGCCAGCTACCAACGCCGAAATTACCCCCGGACCGCCCTCTGCGCGGCCCTGGCAGCCCTGACCCGGCCTGATGGCCTGCTGTTGGTTATACCTTTAGCGTTCGATCACATTCTCCGGCGCAGGCCCATCCCCTGGAAAGCAATTGGCATTTACCTGACGTTGATCCTGGCATGGGCAATCTTTGCCTGGGGTTACTTCGGTTCCCCCCTGCCGGTCACCCTGGCTGCCAAGCAAAACCAAGGCAACCTGGCGATCAGCATCGGGTTCGCTGCCGGAATATTCTCGATTCTAGAACGTTACGCCGCCTGGCCTTACCTGTTGGCCGGCCTGTTGAGCCTGGCTGGCGTCATCAGTGCCCTGACCCGGCCCGTTATCTCGCCAAGCAGCGAGCCGGATGCGCCCGACCCCACAGCCCCTGTGCTGATTCTTTGGTGGGGGCTTTTATATTTCATGGCATATGCCGCCCTGGGCGTTACGCGCTATTTTTGGTACTATGCACCGCTTGTGCCGCCTTTCTTCGTGGCACTGGGCCTGGGATTAGATCAATGTATGAACTTGATCCGGTGGATAGCATCCAGGCAGAATTCACCTCTCCACCGACACCACCTATTCCCCATTGTTCCTGCGGCTGCCATCCTTGGCTTGCTTCTGATCACGCAAGCGGGGGACCTCTGGCAGGTGCAAGGATCGCCTGATCCACGCCTGGCGTTCTTTCGTCCCGTTGGCCAATGGCTGGCGCAAAACACGTCTCCCCAGGCATCGGTGGGTGCGCTGGAAGTGGGTATCATCGGGTATTATGCACAGCGTCCCATGGTCGACTTTGCAGGCTTGATCCAGCCAGACATTGCTGCCCAGCTCACAACCACATATGAAGAGGCGGCTATCTGGGCGGTAGACCAGTACCAACCAGACTACCTGGCGCTCTTTAGTGGGGCAGCCCCAGGGCTAGAACGAGGATATGCAGCTCAAAACTGCCGGATCATCAATATATTTCCTGGCGCCCCTTACCAGGTAACCTACGATATCATTATTTATCAATGCGCGGCCCACTGACGATCAAGACACGATCACCATCAGCACATCCCTGCCACTTCAAAATAAGACACATCTAGCCACGATCCACCATTCACTATTACAATATACCTATGCAAATCACACCTACTCAAATCCCTGATGTACTGCTCATTACCCCCAAAGTCTTTGGCGACCAGCGCGGTTTCTTCATGGAAACCTACCAGGCCCAAAAATTTGCCGCGGCCGGCATCGATGTCAACTTCGTTCAAGATAACCATTCGGGCTCACAGCAAGGTACCCTGCGAGGCCTGCACTACCAAATCCGGCAGCCCCAGGGCAAGCTGGTGCGCGTGGTGGCAGGCGAGATCTTTGACGTAGCCGTCGATTTGCGCCGCTATTCTCCTACCTTTGGTCAACATGTGAGCGTGATCCTCTCGGCTGAGAACAAGCAGCAGCTTTGGGTCCCACCCGGTTTTGCACATGGCTTTTACGCACTCAGCAATTGGGCAGAGCTGGTTTACAAAGCCAGCGACTATTACGCTCCCCAATGGGAGCGCAGCTTACTGTGGAACGACCCGGCCCTGGGCATTGCATGGCCAATTCCAGCCGGCGAGATGCCTATCTTGGCAGCAAAAGACCAGCAAGGCAAGCTCTTATCAGAAGCAGAAGTTTACAAGACTATGGAAGGGTAACCAGCAGGTCACCCAAAAGGAGATGACATGAAAAACGTTTTGGTCACCGGGGGGGCGGGGTTCATCGGCTCGAATTTCGTCCGTTTTTTACTCAAGACCGAGCCAGAAATACACATTGTCAACCTGGACATCCTATCATATGCTGGCAGCCTGGAGAACCTGCAAGACCTGCCCGACCCTGAGCGCCACACCTTCGTCAAAGGCGATATTTGCGACCGGGCATTGGTGGATGAGCTGATGCATAAACACCAGGTTGATACGATTGTCCACTTTGCTGCCGAGACCCACGTGGATCGTTCCATCGTATACCCCGACCAATTCCTAAAGACCAATGTAGTGGGCACCTTCACGCTGTTAGAGGCCGCTCGCCAGTATTGGATCGTCGAAAAGGCCTTCCCGCTCGAGGCGGTTCGTTTCCACCACATCTCTACCGATGAGGTCTTCGGCACCCTGTCTCTGGAAGACCCTGCCTGGGATGAAGAAACCCCCTATGACCCCAGCTCTCCCTACTCGGCAGCCAAGGCTGCCAGCGATCATTACGTGCGCGCATGGGGCCATACCTTCGGCTTGCCTTACAGCATTACGAACTGCACCAACAATTACGGCCCCAACCAATTCCCAGAGAAGCTCATCCCGCTTATGATCCTCAACGCAGCCGATGGCCGGCCCTTGCCCATTTACGGGGATGGCAAACAGATCCGCGACTGGCTGTACGTGGAAGATCACTGCGAAGCCATCTGGCTGGTGATCACCAAAGGCGCACCCGGCCAGACCTTCAACATCGGCGGCGGCTCTCAACCTACCAACCTGGAGGTGGTGCAGCATCTGTGCGCCACCCTGGATGAGCTGCGCCCCCATTCTCCACATGCGCCGCACAGCCAATTGATGAAATTCGTCCCTGACCGGCCCGGGCATGACCGCCGTTATGCCATCGACATTGCCAAGATCCAGAACACGCTGGGGTGGCAGCCGCGCCAATCGTTGGGCAGCGGCTTACAGAAGACCGTTGAATGGTATCTCTCGCATCCGGATTGGGTAAAAGCCACCCGCGAGCAGCGCGAGTATCAAAAATGGCTGGATCAAAATTACGCCAACCGCACGTCATAAAGGAGAGACTATGAAAGGTATCATCCTCGCCGGGGGCAAAGGCACCCGCCTGTATCCCCTCACCCTTGGCACCAGCAAGCAGATGCTGCCAGTGTACGACAAGCCCATGATCTATTATCCACTCTCCATGCTTATGCTGGCGGGTATTCAAGAGATCCTCATCATCAGCACGCCCGATGCCCTGCCGGGCTTCCGCATGCTGCTGCAAAACGGGCAGCAATGGGGCCTGAATTTTGAATTTGCCGAGCAGGCCGAGCCACGCGGCCTGGCAGATGCCTTCTTAGTTGGGCGCCACTTCGTGGGCACAGACCCGGTCTGCCTGATCTTGGGTGATAATATCTTCTTTGGGCACGGCCTGCCGGCCCAACTGCGCCACGCCGCCGACATCGCACAAGGGGCGCGCGTCTTTGCCTATCCGGTGCGGGACCCTGAACGCTATGGGGTGATTGAATTCGATGCCAACGGACGTGCATTGAGCATTGAGGAGAAGCCCGCCCACCCCCGCTCGCATTATGCCGTACCAGGTATGTATTTCTATGATGGGCATGTAGTTGAAATGGCCGCCTCGCTCAAGCCTTCTAAACGCGGCGAGATTGAGATTACCGACTTGAACATGCTCTACCTGAACCAGGGACAGCTACAGGTAGAGGTGCTGGGACGCGGGGTGGCCTGGCTGGATGCCGGCACCCACGAATCCTTGCTCCAGGCGGCCAACTTTGTCCATGCGGTTGAAGAGCGGCAAGGCATGATGATCTCTTGCCCCGAAGAGATTGCCTATCGCCTGGGCTTTATCGACGCCGCCCAACTTCACAGGTTGGGCAAAGAGATGGAAAGTAACGAATACGGCCAATACTTGCTGCGCCTGGTAAAAGAAGAAATCCCCTTCCACCAGAGCTAATTCAAAGACAAGGTCAAAGACTATGCGCATTTTACTGCTCGGTAACACTGGCCAACTGGGCTGGGAACTGGAACGCTGCCTGGCCGGCCTGGGCGATGTTGACGCCGCCGATTATCCGGCCATCAACTTCGCTCAACCGGAGACAATCCGGACGCTTGTCCGGCAGGTCCGGCCGCAGTTGATTGTCAATGCCACCGCCTACACCGCGGTAGACCGGGCCGAGAGCGAATCAGCCCTGGCCCATGCCATCAATGCAGAGGGGCCAGGTATGCTGGCAGAAGAAGCTTTGCGCCTCGGCGCCGCCCTGATCCATTACTCGACCGATTATGTTTTTGATGGCAGCAAAAACGCGCCCTATATCGAAAGCGACTTGGCAAAACCCTTGGGGGTTTACGGTCAATCCAAGCTGGCTGGCGAACAGGCCATCCAACAAATCGGCGGGAATTACCTGGTATTACGCACTGCCTGGGTTTACAGCACACGCCGCGATAGTTTTGTGACCAAAGTCTTGGGGTGGGCGCGCCAGCAAAGCACCCTCAAACTGGTCAGCGACCAGGTCAGCAACCCCACATGGGCCAGGGCCCTGGCACAGGCCACAGCTTTGCTGCTTGCACAGGCTGGCAGCGATCTCCCGGCGTACCTGGCTGGGCGCAGCGGCCTATACCACCTGGCTGGATGGGGACACTGCAGCCGCCTGGAATGGGGTCAGGAAATTCTGCGGTTGGACCCACAGCAACAGGGTCAAACCGTGCAGCAGATCCTGCCCGCGGCTACGGCCGACTTCCCCACCCCAGCCCAGCGGCCTCTATTCTCTGCCCTCGATTGTTCGCTGTTCGAGCGCACCTTCAACCTGCGCCTGCCCGCCTGGCAAACCGCCTTGCACCTGGCCATGAATTGATCCTATGACTATCCGCGTCCTGTCTATCTTTGGTACCCGGCCTGAGGCCGTCAAAATGGCACCTGTGGTTTGGGCTTTGGCCCACACCCCGGGTATCACAGCCCAGGTCTGTGTCACTGCCCAGCACCGCCAGATGCTCGACCAGGTGCTTAACCTGTTCGATATTGTTCCCGATGTTGACCTGGACCTGATGCGCCCCGACCAAACCCTGGCAGGTCTGACGGCAGCCATCTTCACCCATCTCGACCCGGTATTGGCCAGGCTCAAGCCAGATTGGATCCTGGTTCAAGGAGATACCACCACCGTGATGGCCGCCGCACTGGCAGCCTTTTACCGGCGCATCCACGTGGGTCATGTGGAAGCCGGTCTGCGCACCGCAGACAAATGGCAGCCCTTCCCCGAAGAGATCAATCGCCGGGTAGCCAGCGTTGTGGCCGACCTGCACTTTGCTCCCACCGAGCAATCGCGCCAGAATTTGCTATGCGAGGGGGTCCCGGCCGAAAGCGTGCTGGTCACCGGCAACCCCGTGATCGATGCACTGCAAACCGTGGCGGCGCTCCCGCCCACCCCAGAGATCAATGCCCTGCTCGACACCATTGGCCTGCCCCGCCAGGCAGAAGTGGGCACCCCTCGTCTCATCCTGGTCACCGCACACCGGCGAGAGAACTTTGGCCAGCCGATCGAAAATATCTGCGCTGCGCTGCGCGAGCTGGCTGAAACGTATGGCAATACCCTGCGCATTGTTTACCCGGTGCACCTGAACCCCAATATCCAAGAGCCAGTTTACCGCTTGCTGACCGGCGTCCCCAACATATTCTTGCTGCCGCCTTTGGATTACCAACCTATGGTACACTTGATGAAACGCGCCACCCTGGTGCTGACCGATTCGGGCGGCCTGCAAGAGGAAGCTCCCGGGCTGGGGGCGCCGGTGCTGGTGCTGCGCGAAGTCACCGAGCGCCCCGAGGGTGTGCAGGCCGGCACCGTTCGCCTGGTTGGAACCGACACGAAGCAGATCGTCCATGCGGCGCGCCGCCTGTTGGATGATCCTGCAGCCCATGCGGCCATGGCGCAGGCCATCAACCCTTATGGCGATGGCAAAGCAGCCGGACGCATTGTCAAGGCAATTTTAGAAAGCGGCCCAATTGGCCAACAATAACCTATGCAACTGACTTATGATTCTGATGCCGCCCGTTCGCCGGCCCTGCATGAGCTGCGTGAACTGTGGCGCTACCGTGATCTACTACAGCTATTAATCTCGAACAGCATCAAGACGCGCTATAAGCGTTCTGCTTTGGGCATCATCTGGACGTTGTTGAATCCTCTGCTCAATACGCTGGTCTTGACGATTGCTTTTTCACAAATTTTCCGCTTTGACGTCGAGAATTACACCGTCTACTTGCTAGTGGGTTTCATCACCTGGAATATGATGTCTCAGACCACCACACAAGCGATGTATACACTGATCTGGGGCAGCGGGCTGCTCAAACGCATCTACCTGCCGCGCACCATTTTTGCCGTTTCAGTGGCTGGTAATGGGGTAATCAATTTCTTGCTGGCCCTGATCCCGCTGGCATTGGTCATGCTCTTCATGCGCCACCCATTCACCCCAGCCTTGCTGTTGCTGCCGCTTGCCATCTTGATCCTGGTCATGTTCACCCTGGGTCTTTCGCTGCTGCTCTCGACGCTGGCGGTGTTCTTTACAGATATTGTCGATATGTACAGCGTCTTTTTGACCATATGGTTTTACCTGACGCCGATCATTTACCCGCTCAGCATCGTGCCGGCGAAGTTTGCCCCCGTTGTGCAGTGGAATCCGATGACAACCATGCTAGATGTTTTTCGTTCCATCATCTACCTGGGCCAGACCCCTACGCCCCAGGCCTGGCTAATCACAGCCGGCCTTGCAATTGCTACGCTGGTCATCGGTTGGTTTGTATTTACAAAACGAGTAGATGAACTTGCCTATCGTATCTAATATGACATCCAGCACCCCGCTTTCCTCGCCTCCCAGACAGCAAGACAACCAAGAACCGGTGATCATACTCGACAATGTCTCAGTACATTATCGGGTAGCACAAGAACGGATTCCATCTTTTAAAGAGTACGCCATTCGCTGGATGCAAGGGCGGGTCAAGACTAACAGCCTTTGGGCGCTGAAAAACATTACGCTCGACATCCGGCGCGGCGAAGTATTCGGGCTGATCGGTCAAAACGGCGCCGGCAAAAGTACCTTGCTTAAGGTCGTGGCCCGTGTGCTGCGCCCAACACGCGGGCGGGTGCGGCTGTACGGCCGAGTTGCCCCTCTGCTGGAATTGGGCGCCGGTTTCGATTCGGAATTGACTGGCCGCGAAAACATTTATTTGAACGGCGCCCTACTTGGCATGACCCGAGAAGAAATTGAAGAACGCATGGAAAGCATGATTGAATTTGCAGGCCTAAAAGAATTCATCGATGCCCCCCTGCGCACCTATTCGACCGGTATGTTTGCCCGGTTAGGGTTCTCAATTGCCACCGCAAAACGGCCGGAAATCTTGATCGTAGACGAGATCTTGGGTGTGGGCGACGCGGAATTTCAGACCAAATCTTATGAGCGCATCCAGTCCTTCCAGGCAGCCGGAACCACCATTCTGCTCGTGTCGCACAGCATGGAACGTGTTGAAGAGATTTGCACGCGTGCCGCCTGGCTTGATCATGGCGAATTGGTTTCATTGGGTACAGCCAAAGCGGTTGTGAACCAATATTTGCGGCGGACCATTGAACGCGAAGCCGCTCGTATGGCTGCCGAGCGCGAGGCCATCCGCACCGCTACGGGAGCACCAGGTGCCTCTGGCGAAGCAGAACAGCCAGATGGAGATAGCCCGGTTCCATCAAATATCACATTTGACGATGGCATGAAAAGCTCTGCTAGTGCAGACCTGGACAAAGAACAAGCCGCCCCCACCCGTTGGGGCACACGCAAAGTCGAGATCACACGGGTGCGGATCACAGACCAGGCTGGGCAGGAGCAAACCATCTTTGAAACCGGCCAGGCCCTGGTGCTACACATGGACTACAAAGCCCACCAGCCTGTTTCGGCCCCCATTTTCGGCCTTGCCATCCACCGCCAGGATGGCGTACACATCACCGGCCCCAACACATCCACTGCCGGGGTCACACTGCCCGCCCTGAGAGAAATTGGCAGCATCACGTATACCATCCCATCGCTGCCGCTATTGGATGGGCTGTATAATTTCTCAGTGGCGGTCGTTAACGATGGGGACACCGAGATCTTTGACTACCACGATCGTCTTTACCCATTCCGCGTGATCAACCGAGATGAGATCAACCAAGAGCGCTACGGGCTGCTGACCCTGCGCGGCGAATGGCGATCAGACGATCCATATCCGCTGGAAACCGCATGACCCAAATTGTGATTGCCCGCTGCACCAGCAGCCACTGCACCCACTGAATGGAGCCTACATCCCATGACATCCCAAACGCCATCTGAGCTATTCAATGCCTACTACTACAGCCATGACTGCGGAAAACCCTATGAACGCAACCAGGAATGGTTGGGGCTCTTCGATGGCCTGGCGCGACGCATCGTCAGCGACATCAAACCCACCACCGCCCTGGATGCCGGGTGTGCCATGGGTTTTTTGGTGGAGGGCCTGCGCAAGCACGGGGTAGATGCCTGGGGCATCGATATCTCTGAGTATGCCATCCAGAAGGTGCACCCAGAATTCCAGCCCTACTGCCAGGTAAGCTCCATCCTGGAACCCTTCCCGCAAGCCCACTATGACCTGATCGTGTGTATCGAAGTGCTTGAACATCTGCAACCAGCCGAGGCTTCCAAAGCAATCGCCAACTTGTGCAAGCATAGCGACGATATTTTATTCTCATCCACACCGTACGACTATCAAGAGGCCACTCACTTCAATGTCCAACCTCCAGAATACTGGGCTGAGGCCTTTGCCCGGCATGGCTTTTTGCGCGACGTTGATTTCGACGCGTCGTTCATCACCCCCTGGGCCATGCGCCTGGTGCGCAAAGATGTCCCGCTCGTACGCCTGGTGCATGACTATGAGCGGCGGCTTATGCCGCTCTGGAAAGAAAATGCCGACCTGCGCTTCCAGGCTATCCAGGCCCGCATCCAGATCGAGGCTTATGAGAAACACATCCAAGCGTTAACCCAAGAGTTGCAAGCCGCCAAAGAGGTTGCCAGACAGCAGGAACTGCTGATTAATCAAAAAGATGCACAGTTGGCCGACGCGCATCACAAACTGGAAGAAATTCAAAGCTCTCCCTGGTGGCGCACGCTTCCATTTTTCCATGGTAAGTAAAAAAGAGAGATAAGATGAGCGATCTAGAACGAGTTGCCAAGCGTTGGGAAAATAGTGAGTGGGCAAACGGAATCCCCAAAGATTTCTGGAGTCACCACCCCATTATTGACGCCTATATCAACGCGAATATCATTCCATTTGCCACCACGATGCCCGAATGGTTGGCCAAGAGCTTTTTGAAAAATGGCCCCTGTGAGCGCGCCATCAGCGTATGCTGTGGAACTGGCACCTGCGACCGCCAGGCGCTGGCCGCGGGGATATGTAAGCAATTGGAAGGCTTTGATGTCTCAGCCGGATCGCTTGCAATTGCACAACAAGAGGCCGAAAAAGCCGGGTTGGGCGAGCGCGTGCGCTATTGGACAGATAATGCTAACGCCATCGTCCTGGAAGAAGATCGCTACGATCTAGCAATGATTTTCGGTGCGTTGCACCATGTGGAAAATCTAGATCATTTATGTACTCAACTGCGCCAAACGCTCAAGCCAGGAAGCTATATCCTGATCAATGAATATGTTGGGCCACCCCGCTTTCAATACAGCGCAGAGCAATTAGAGATTATCAACCGAGTGATGGAAGTGCTGCCACTTTCCTGGCGGCGTTCTCCTCAGGTAATGCGCATCAACCCAGAAGATGTGATCAGAGAGGATCCATCTGAAGCCGTCCGTTCGGACGAGATCATTCCGACCCTATGCAAGCACTTTGAATTGGTAGACTACTGTGATTTCGGCGGCGCTTTATTATTCCCCCTATGGGGAAATGGCTTGAATCCTGATGTTTTTATTGAGGATGGATCGGTGGATAAACAAGTCATCATCAAGTTGATGATCTTGATGGATGAACTGCTTGCTGAGCATCAGATTGTTCCCAGTCTCTTTGCACAGTTGGTGCTACGCAACCAGCCTCCTGCACCGGATGCGCAGGTTATACCCAATCGCCTGTCAGCCAATAGCCCCGATCGCAAACGCTGGGTTGAACGTTGGTTAGCTGGAACTGGCACCACCCCACCTCAAATAGCAACCCCACCCCAAAAACGCAAGTGGCCGTTTAAGGGCGCTTGGAGGATATTGCAGGAACATGGGGTGCGAGTATTGGTGCGTGAGACGGCAGGTTATCTGCGCAAGAACTGGCCTCATTCAGAGAAATAGAGCGTAAATATCTTTGATCCGTTACCGCATTCCTACCCAGGTTCAGGTTTCCACCCTGCACAATCGTCCCCTGTTATCCACTCGCCAGGGCGGGCATGTGGCTGTAGATACCGCCATCCTGGCGTTGTGGCAGTTTGCTGATGGCCGCAGCCTGAGCGAGATTGTCGCCGCGCGTCGCCAATTCCATCCTGCTGCTACCCCGCGCACCATCAATATTGCCCTGGCCTGCCTCTGTGAAGCCGCCTTGCTCGAAAGAATTACGCAACCAGCACCCGAGACTAAGCCATCACCTGTTCAAGAACCCTTTGTGCCCCCAGACGATAAAGTATCTATCTCCGCCGGATATTCTGTATCCGCCATTATCGTTAACTACAATAGCCTGGATTGGCTAAAGGGCTGTATTCCCTCCCTGCTGGCCCAAACCTGCCCCCCCACGCAGATCATCGTGGTTGATAACGGCTCCCACGACCAGGCGTTAGACTGGTTGGCGGCCAATTATCCGGCCGTTCTGCGTCACCAAATCGAACAACCCACCTCCCTGGCACACGCCATCAACCTCGGCTGCAGCCTGGCCGAGCCCGGCAGCCACCTGCTCATCCTGAACCCCGATATTCTCCTGGAGCCGGATGCCATCCAGCAAATGCTTGCCACTGCCCAGAGCAACCCATCTTGCGCTGCTGTGGCTGCCAAACTATACTTCTCCTGGGCGCCGCCCTTCCTCAACGGCCTGGGCAACCAGGTTGGCCCAGTCTCCTGGGGCACCGATAACGCGCTGGGCCATCTGGATATCGGCCAGTTCGATGATCTGGAGGAGCTACCCTCCGCTTGTTTTGCTGCTGCCCTCGTTCCCTGGGCCGCCTGGCAAACGGTCGGGCCCCTGGATGAAGGTTTCCCCATGTACTATGAAGATGTCGAATGGTGTTACCGGGCACGCTTGATGGGCTTCAAGGTGCTGGCTGCCCCGCGGGCTGTTATTTACCACGCCTTTGGCGGGACGGGCGGTCCCATTGGGCAGTCAGAAGGTCTTTCGCCGCGCAAGCTCTCCAACGTGGTCTATGGCCGCCTGCGCTTTGCGATCAAGCTGCTAAAGCAGCGTCGGGGGCGCTTCTTGCGCAACTACCTGGCCGAAGATGTGTTCTCGATCTTCCGCTCTCTCGGCGCCCGCGATTGGGCCATGGCGCGCGCCCGCCTGACCGGCTGGCAGAATATTCTCCACAGCCTGCCCGGCATCAAGGCCCAGCGCTGCCTTTTGCAAGCCCGCCGTGCCATCAATGATGAGAAGTTATTTGCCATCCAACAACACATCCCCGCTCCCATCACATGGAGCGGCCTGCCAGAATTAACCTGGGACCTGGTGACCAATACTTACGCCCCTCTGATCTATACAGAAAGAAGCCGCCCCATGCCTGAATTCAGCCCTTATAGCCGCCGCCTGCACATGGTGGTCGTATGCCCTCCGCCAGGGCCGGCCCCAGAAGCACCTTCTCGTGAGCAAGCGTACCTCGCCCTGGCTCAAGCGCTCTCTGAGCATATGGATGTGACCTTCGCCACCCCGGTCAGCACCGCTTCGGCTCGCCCGGTGGACGATTCTGCGACTGTAGAAGCTCAGGATCCGGCGGCACCGCTGCACCAGGTCAGTTACTGGATCGACCGTCCAGACAGCTTGTATTTGCTTCTCGAAAACAGTGACGTGATCCTTATCTCCGGTTACATGGTGGATAAAATCCCGAACCTGGAATATACCCCGACACGCCTGGTAATCGACCTGCATGATACGCTCATCTTGGATGATCTACAGGAATATCAGTCCCAACCGCTCGCGGCCCAGCAGGCTATCAATGAACGCAGCCATGCAGTCTTCAAACGCCTGCTTGAGGTGGGTGATTTCTTCTTGTGCAAGGATGAAAGCCAGCGCAGCTTTTGGCTGGGAGCTCTGGCCATCAGCGGGCGCATTAATCCCCTGAACTTCCAACAAGACCCCAGCTTGCGAAAGCTGATCGATCTAATGGGCGACTCACCCCAGGCCCCCTACACACACCTGGTGCGCTACTGCCTGGAGGGCCGCCCCGCCCCCGATCGCCTGGCACACATCGAAGCCGTCGCGGCGGATGCCGGAGAGCCAACCGGCCTTTTTGCAACCGCCTTTTACCTTTTGCGCCGGGGCGGCGCAAAAGCCTTGTTCCAACGTGTCCGCCGCCACCTGATCTGGCGGCTGTCGCGCGTATAATCACCTACCTTCATGAAGATTTTACACGTTGTCCAGGGCTATCTTCCTGCCATCGGCGGCACCGAACACCTCGTCCAGAGAGTTTCAGAGGAACTGGTCACGCAGTTTGGCGACGAAGTCACCGTCTTCACCACCAATTGCTACAGCGCTGAGGCCTTCTCCACCCCCCGCTTGCCTCGCATGGCAGCGGGTGAAGAAGAGATCAATGGCGTGCATGTGCGCCGTTTCCCGGTCGCCAGCCACCTCAGCCGGCCCTTTGGCTATCTTTCACGCAATCTCGGCCTGCCCGGCAGCCAGTACTTCCGCAGCCTATACAATGGCCCCATCATCCCCGGCCTGGGCCGCGCCATCCGCCAGGCTGATTTTGAGATTGCTGTTGCGGCATCCTTCCCGCTCTTGCACATGTACACCACACTAAACGCCGCCCACAACACTGGACGCCCCTGCCTATTGGTCGGATGCCTGCACCCGGCCGATACCTGGGGCTACCAAAGGCCCATGATCTACCGGGCTATTCAGCAAGCCGACGGCTTTGTGGCCTTAACTGACCACGAAGCGAATTACGTTGCTGGGCGCGGCGTGCACGCCGAGAAGATCCGCGTCATCGGTGCAGGCACGGATTTGCCCGCTTTTGAAGGCATTCAAAAAGAGGCTGCCCGCCAACGCCTGGGCATCCCCGCCGACCTGCCCCTGATCGGTTTTGTCGGCCAGGTTACCTGGCGCAAAGGCGTAGAAACACTGCTGCGCGCCATGCAGCAGGTCTGGCAAGTTTTCCCATCTGCCCATGTTCTCATCGCTGGGGCAAAAACGTTATACGCCGAGCAGTTGACCAAGGTATTGGCCAAGCTTTCTCCCGCCGACCAGAAAAAAGTCATCCTGCGTTACAACTTCCCTGACCAGGATAAACCCTGGATGTTTGCGGCTTTAGACATCCTGGCCTATCCTTCTGGATACGAATCCTTCGGCATCGCTTACATTGAGGCCTGGGCAGTGGAAAAACCTGTCATTGGCTGCAAAAATGGGGCCGTGCCCTCCGTGATTGACGCTGGACGGGATGGCTTGTTGATCCACTTTGACAATTCAGATATGCTGGCAGAGGCGCTCTTGCTGCTGCTGAAGAACCCAGGTTGGGCGCGCAGCATGGGTGCGCGAGGCCATCTAAAGGTGGTGACACGCTATAATTGGCCTGAGATTGCGCGCCGTTTCCGAGAATTCTATCTCCAAACCATCGAGGCAAAGTGATCCATTGATGGAAAACTATTCTCCTCCCGAACCAAAAACAGACACTGCACCAGAATCGCCCATAGCCCAAGCCTCACCGGCAGCCCAAGCCTCACCGGCAGCCCAAGCCGACACCCAGGCAGACCCAAAAGAGCAGGTCATCCAGGCTCTGCGTCTTCAGTTGGGAGAGAGAGAGCGTCTGCTCGCAGAAAAAGAGGCCACCCTCCAGGATATTCTCAACAGCCGCAGTTGGAAGCTCTTGCAGCGCATCCAGGCCATTCGTCTCTGCCTTGTTCCTCGCCACAGCCGCCGCGAACAACTCATGTACTCAGCCTGGCGCGGCCTGGCATTGCTGCGCCAGGGCGGCCTGGGCGTATTCTTCCGCCGATTCAGCGAAAAATTCTCTCTGCAACTGCGCCAGTTCTGGCAGCGCCTGCGCCTGCGATTTCGCCGCCCCACAGGCCCAAACGGTTTCACCGTGCATGACGTGCCGGTGCCTCCTGCTCTGCAGCCCCATCAGGCCAGCGTAGATATCATTGTGTGTGTGCATAATGCCCTTACCGATGTGCAGCGCTGCCTGGAATCGGTCATCCGCAACACCACGCCGCCCTACAATCTGATCCTGGTGGATGATGGCAGCGAACAACCCACTCAAGAATACCTATCTGATTTCGCCCGCTCACAAGCCGCCATCTTGCTGCGCAACGAAAAGGCCGGCGGGTATACCCGCGCTGCCAACCGTGGCCTGCAAACCTCCTACAATTGCCCCACACCTGCCGCGTATGCCGTACTGCTTAACAGCGATACCATCGTCACCCCGGCCTGGCTGGATCGCATGGTCGCCTGCGCCGAATCGGATGCACACATTGGCATCGTCGGGCCGCTTTCGAATACAGCTTCCTTCCAGTCCATCCCCGAGATACTCAACGCGGATGGAGATTGGTGCGACAACCCACTTCCTGAGGGCCTGAGCGTAGATGAGATGGCCCTGCGCCTGGCCGCTCACGCCGGGCGGGTTTACCCACGGCTTTCATTCCTGAACGGCTTTTGCCTGATGATCCGGCGCACCCTCATTGCACAGATTGGCTACTTTGACGAAGAACGTTTTGGCGATGGTTACGGCGAAGAGAATGATTACTGCCTGCGCGCGGCTCAGGCTGGCTGGCAATTGGCCGTGGCAGATGATGCTTACATCTACCATGCCCAATCCCGTTCCTATTCGCACGAGCGCCGCAAACAGTTGGTCGAGCGTTCAGACAAGCTATTTGGTGAGAAGTATGGTCACCAGCTTATCAGCCAGGGCATCCAGCGTACCCGCTTTGATCGCGTCATGCTCGGCTGCCGGGCGCGCAGCCAGATCATGCACGCTCGACAACAGAAGATTGAAGACGGCAAGCGCCGTTGGGAAGGCCGGAGGCTGGCTTTTTTCCTACCAGTCACCGAGTTCAGCGGCGGAGCACATGTGGTGATGCAAGAAGCCGCCGCCATGCAGCGCATGGGCGTGATCGTTGAACTGCTCAACCTGAACGGTCACCAGGCTTTCATCAAAGATGCCTACCCAAATGGTACCCTGCCCAGTATATACGTTACAGATCCTCACCAATGTGCCTCCACCCTGCTTAAGTATGATGCCGTCATTGGCACCCTCTATAACTCCATCGCCTGGCTGCAGATGCCCGAAAATGCTTATGTGCCGGTGCGCGGCTACTATATCCAGGATTACGAGCCCAGCTTCTTTCCTCCCCATTCGCAAGAATACGTCCAGGCACTCGCTTCATACACGCTCTTCCCTGAGCTGGTACGCCTGACCAAAACAGAATGGAATCGCCAGGCAGTGCTGCAAAACAGCGGCGTAGACTGCCACCTGGTGGGGGCCAGCGTGGATATGGATCTCTTCCGGCCGCGCCGCCGCCAGGATGCCGGTTGGCCCGCCCGCCCGCTGCGCATCGCCGCCATGATCCGCCCCAGCACGCCGCGCCGCCAGCCGGGCCTGACCTTGCAGGCTCTGAGCGCCATCTCCCGCCAGCATGGTGGGAATGTGGAGATCATCCTGTTTGGCTGTACACCCGACGACCCCGGCTTGCGCCAGATCAAAAGAGATCTCGGTGAGCAGGCTTCGTTCGCCCGGCACGCTGGCCTGCTCAAACCATCTCAACTGGCAACCCTGGTCAACGAGGTGGATATTTTCGCCGACTTCTCTTCCTCCCAGGCCATGGGCCTGACGGCCCTGGAAGCCATGGCCTGCGGTGCGGCTGTAATCGTCCCACAAAATGGTGGAGCCACCAGCTTCGCTCGCCACGAGCAGAATGCCCTGGTGATCGAAACCGGCTCGCTTGAGCCTTGTGTGACCGCTCTGAACCGCCTGGTTCAAGATGAACGGCTGCGCACCAACTTACAGCAGAACGCCCTGTTCGACGCCTGCCAGTATTTCCCCGAAAACGCTGCTTATCGCATCCTCGAGGCGCTCTTCCCTTAACCATACTACACCGAATGAATCCTATTCGCCTTCACATCATCTACGAGCACGGTGTAGACCTAAAGCCCTTTGGCGTGGCCTATATCCGCGATATCCTCCCGCTGACTCATCCGGCCAACGCCTCGGCCTTTCAAGTTACCTACAGCAGAGACTATGCAGCCGCCGACCTGGTCATTGTTGAACGGTCCTGGAAGCCTAACCTCTCTCTACCCCAAGCCGAGCAGCTTGTCAGCCAGGCGCACCAGGATGGCGCCTGCCTGGTTTACTCCATCGACGATAATCTGCTCGACCTGGAGCAAGTGCCATTTGCAGCCCGCCAGGCCATCAGCTACTTCTGCCGGGCCGCCCAAGGTATTCTGGTTTCAACCAAATACCTAAAAGAACGCCTGCAGCACTTCAACCCCCGCATTCACCTGCTGCCCAACAGCCTGGATGAGCGCCTGTTCAGCGAGAACGGCCAGCATCTCCCTGTGCGCCCACTACCCGCCCAAGGGCAGGCCGCAGCCCCCGTTGTGATTGGTTTTATGGGCACCTTCACTCACGATGCTGATTTGCTGATGGTCACCCAGGCCCTGCGCACCGTCTTGCGCCGGGCTGGTCAAGCGGTAGAACTGCAGATCACCGGCGGGGTCAGCAACCCGGCTGTTTTGCGTCTCTTCCAGGGGCTGCCAGTGCAGGTTTTGCGCCCCACGCCAGAAGAAACGGCCTACCCCAATTTCGTTGCATGGATGAAAAAAAACATGGCCTGGGATATCGGTATCGCACCGCTGCAAGATACCCGCTTCACCCGCAGCAAGTCCGATATAAAATTTCTGGATTACTCTGCCTTGGGCATCCCTGGGGTTTACAGCCGCGTCCCATCTTACGCTGAAACGGTCCGGCATATGGAAACAGGCTGGCTGGCTGAAGACAGTCCTGCTGCCTGGATTGAAGCCCTGGAAAGCCTGCTGGCAGATGCAGCACTGCGCCGCCGCCTGGCCGAGCAAGCCCAATCCTATGTATTTGCCCAGCGCACCCTGCAGCACTGTGCCACCGCCTGGAGCGCTGCACTGCGCTCGATCATGGAGTACAGATGAACATAGAGCCCCACCCCCAAGAAGATCTCTCCCTGCCCCATGACACCCTGGTAGAACGCATCCTACAGGGTATTCAACCTGGCAGCCTATTGGATACCCGAGGCATAAACCAGGGCCAACCCATCCCGCTCGATCAGCCCTTTGAACGGGCCAGCTATGATCTGATCTTGTGCGGAGCAAACCTTGAAGACTTGTCTCCTGCCGCAGCCGAAGCCGCCGTCGCCAATCTCTGCCGGCATTGCCGGGCTGTGTTGTTTGTGCCGGCATCAGCAGCACCAACAGAGCCGTTGCGTGCTGTTGTGCCCGAAAATGCGGGCCCCGAATTTTGGGGACTGCTCTTCTTGCGCCAGGGTTTTGTGCATGATGTAGAGTCTCTTTCCTTTTTGCTTGCCGCTGAGCGCCCACTGCTTGCGACCGGAGACTTGCCACCGCTGCTTTTCCGCCAAGCCAGCCCCCAACCCCCAGCCAGGTCACCAGAAGAGCAGGCCCTGACCAGCTACGAACGCCTGCTCTGGCAGCTAAGCCAGGAAAATTCGATCCGCCGCAGCTTGAACATCACCCAAAGACAAGAACTGATGCAAAAAGAGACCGCCCGCCAGAAAGAGCTGGCCCATCTGCGCCACGAGATGGCAGGGCAGAACAAAGAGTTGGCTGACCTGCGCGGCTTTCTGGAAGTCCGCTTGGCCCAGAAGAACGCCATCATCGCCGCCCGGGATATGGAAATCGAATCTTGGCAGCAGGCGGTGAATGCCGCACATGCCGAACGAGACGCCATCTTGAACAGCACAAGCTGGCGGTTGATGGTGCGCCTACAACGCCTGCGCGAGCGCGCCGTACCGATCGGCAGCCGCCGCGAAGCTTTGGTTGGCGCCGCCTGGGCAAGGTTGCGCCAGGCAGGCAGGGCAATCTTGCCCAAACCTAGAACAGCACCCACCCTGCCAGCCGTAGAAAACCAGGCAGCCCCGGCTACCGTGCCGCCGGGGATCGAGACCATCACGGTCCCCGAGACAGTTGACCTGCTCCCCCCCGCGCAAGACGCCTACCATGCTGAACGCCAGGAATGGCAGCAGCGCGGTGCGCAACATTTTGCTGGCAAGCGGCTGTTATTCATCCTGCCTGTGGCTGCCGCCGGGGGAGGTGCCAACCTCGTTCTCCTGGCTGCCAGGGCCATGCGGCGCATGGGTGTGGATGCGCAGGTTTACAACCTCTCGCCTTATCGCAGAGATTTTGAGCGGGCTTATCCTGATCTGGATGTGCCAGTAGCATATGGCGAAATCGAAGACCTGCCTGAGACCGCCATGCGCTATGATGCGGCAGTCGCCAGTTCATATATCACCGTTTACTGGCTTGCTCCACTGGTTGCAATCAAGCCAGAACTGCCCTTGGGGTATTTTATTCAAGATTATGAGCCATATTTTGAAGAAACAGGCTCAGAGAGCTACCAAAAAGCGGCTGCCTCCTACACACTGTTTCCCAAGCTCATCCGCTGCTGTACTACGCGCTGGATCGATGCTGAGATCCAACGGATGCATTCCCGCCAGCATGGCGGCACTGGTGAACGGCTGCCGATGGAGATCATTGGCCCAAGTCTTGACACAGATCTATTTTGGGCTCGCCGTTCAGCCCCGCAAGACCAGGCATCTGCAGCCTCGCCTGCCCCCCGGCCCCTGCGGATAGCAGCCATGATCCGCCCCAGCACACCCCGGCGCAGCCCACGGCTGACCATGCAGTTGCTGCAGCGCGCCAGCCAAGAGTTCGGCGATCTGATTGAGCCGCTCATTTTTGGGGCCCACCTGACCGAATTGCAACAAGCCGCCAGCGGTGTTGGGTCATCAATGCCGCTGGATTTCCCCTTCAAGCTGGCGGGGCGCCTGACACAGCAGCAGGTAGCCGCGCTGATGGGTGAAACCGATATATTCGTGGATTTCTCTGTTTTCCAGGGCTTGGGGTTAAGTGCCTTAGAGGCCATGGCTTGTGGCGCGGCAGCGGTGGTGCCAGAACGCGGCGGCACAGGCGATTTTGCCAGGCACGAACAGAACTGCCTGGTGGTAGATACCCAAGACAGCCAGGCCTGTTATGCTGCCCTACAGCGATTGATAACCGACCATGCCTTGCGCCAGACTTTACAGCAGAACGGGCGGCTGCTCACACCGCAGTTCTATCCCGAACAACCGGCCTTCAAGATGCTGCAGGCGCTCTGGCGGCAGGGCCAAGAAGGGTGAGCACGATGAATATGTCTCCGGTGAACACATTCCGCCCGCGACTGCACGTCGTTTACGAATATGGCATCGATTTCCGACCGCACAGCAGCCCATACTTGCGCCTGATTCGTCCTTTCTCGCACCCCAAAATAACCCCCTACGTCGAATCTAGCTTCGACCTGGATTTCCACAACCAATCGGTAGGCATAGCCAACCAACCCGTTGAACTGGTCATCCTGGAACGCTTGTGGCGACCAGATGTTTCACTGGAGGCCGTCCAACAGTTGGTAGAGCGCATCCATCGCGCTGGCGCACGCTTCATTTACTCTTTGGATGATAATTTTTTTGACCTGGTGCTAGAAAATAAGGGCTGGCCCCCGCCCGAATTCTTACCGATCGTCGAATACTGTCTGCGCCAGGCCGATGGGATGATGTGCTCCACCACGGCTCTACGCCAGCGCTTGTTGGAATTCGCCCCGCAAGATGACAGCCGCTGGGTGGTTATCCCCAATGCGCTGGACGAGCGCCTGCTCGTACAACGCCGCCCTACCCAACCCCGAGAAAGCCTGGTGATTGGTTGCATGGGCACCGCCACGCACGACGAAGACCTGATGATGATCCTGCCCGCCTTGCAGGCCGTCTTCCGGCGACACCCGAAGCAGATAGAGCTGCAAATGGTTGGCGTAACACGCCTGGCTGATACACGCCAGGCCCTGGAAGGGCTGCCCGTGCGCTATATTGATCTGCCCCCTGCCGAGCAAGAATACCCGCTCTTTCTGACCTGGTTCGGTGCCAACCTGCATTGGGATATTGCTCTTTCGCCCTTACGCAGCACACCCTTCAACAACACCAAATCGGATATCAAATTCCTGGATTACGCCGCCATCGGAGCGGCAGGCATCTTCAGCCGCGGCCCGGCCTACGAAACTACCGTCCAGCACCAACAAACAGGCCTCCTGGCCGAAAACACCCCCGCGGCCTGGGAAGAAGCCATTGAAACCCTGCTCACCGACCACCACCTGCGCCAGCACATTGCCCAATCTGCCAGCCACTACCTGTACAGCCAGCGCACCCTGGCCCAGAGCGCAACCGATTGGATCAATGCCGTAGCGGAGTGGATGCGCTAGACCATGCTATCTTACCGCATCCCGGCTGGCGTTCAACCGCAGACCTTTGCCGCCAGGCCCCTGCTGACCACTCAGCAGGGCGGCAGCATTGCCCTAGACGCCCCCCTGATGGCCATTTGGCAGCAAGCCGGTGGCCGTACCCTGTCCGATTTGCTCGCAGCAGATTGGTCTGCTCCGCCCGTCTCGCTTTCAGCCACCAACTCCCAGCGCGGTTTCATCATTCGTGCCGCCCTTGCCTGCCTCTGTGAGGCCGGCCTGCTCGAAAGAGTCACAGACCCAATACCAGAAGCAATCGCTGCTCTGCCTCAAGAATTCTCCACCCCACCAGATGATTCGTCTTTAATTTCCATCATTATTGTCAATTACAATTCTAGCCATTGGCTCGACGAATGCCTCACATCCCTGCATTCCCAAACCCCATCCGGTCTTCGCTTCGAGATCATCCTGGTAGACAATGCCTCCACCGAAGACCCCCTCCCCTGGCTGGCCGAACACTACCCTACCGTCCGCACCTTGCGCCTCCAGCCGGGCTATGGCCTGGCCCATGCCATCAACCGCGGCGTCGAACTGGCCCAGGGCGAATACTTCTTGCTCCTTAACCCTGATACCCGCCTGGCCCCCAACGCCATCTCTGCCCTCCTGGCTGCCTACGCCAAACAAAGCTCACCTGCCCCGGCACTGCACCCAGATCCATCACCATCTGAACCGCATGACGAGACGCCCCTGCACAGCATTGCCGTCCCCAAGCTCCGCTACACCTGGGCGCCAGCCTTTCTAAACGGGTTGGGCAACCGCGTCGGCCCGGCCTTCTGGGGCGCCGATAACGCCCAGGGCCACCTTGACCTGGGACAGTTCGATGACTGGCAGCAGCTCCCATCTGCCTGCTTTGCCGCCACCATCATCCCGCGCCAGGTCTGGCAGAAAACTGGCCCCTTAGACGAAGAATTCTTTATCTACTACGAGGATGCAGAATGGTCCTACCGGGCCCGCTTGCTGGGTGCTGCCGCCCTGGCTGTGCCCCAGGCGGTTATCTACCATGCCTTTGGCCAACGGACCCACACGGGCCAGGATGTGGACCTGACCCCCTTCAAGCTGCGCAATGTGGTCCACGGGCGGCTGCGCCTGGCCTATAAACTACTTTCACCTCTTACCGCCGCCCGCTTCCTGATCAATTACGCTTTAGAAGATCTCGCCCGGTTCATGCTCTACAGCTTGCGCGGCCGCCGCCCGCTGGCCCACGCCGTGCTGGATGGCTGGCGCACTTTCTTCCACAAACTGCCCAGCCTGCGTGCTCAACGCCAGGCTCTGCAATCCCGCCGCATTATCTCAGACCGTCAGCTCTTTGCCTACCAGCAAAGCGCTCAATGCCAGATTCCCCCGCCTTTCATCTGGCGCGGGCTGCCCGAATTAAGCTGGGATATAATCCAGCATGTTTACCTACCCCTGATGCTTGCCAGAAAGACGCGCCCCATGCCCGAACTGGAAACAACCCGCAGCCAACGCCCATCTTTATTGATCATCAGCCAGGATATCGTCGGCGAAAAAATGGCCGGCCCCGGCATGCGTTACCTTGAAATGGCACGCACCCTTTCGGCTGACCTGGATGTGACCCTGGCCTTCCCGGGCGAGGGCAGCACCGCCAATCGCACGCTTCCTGAGAAGGGCCTGCGCCTCTTTCCTTACCGCTTCGAGCATCCTGGGGCTGTCGAAACCCTGGTCAACAACAGCGATGTTGTGCTTTTCTCGAGCTTCATTCTTGATAAATTTTCATTCCTTCAAAAGAGTCATGCCCGCCGCGTGGTAGATTTGTACGACCCGCTGGTGCTTGAGAACCTGTATCACTACAAAGACCAGCCCTTAGACGTCCAGGAAGGGCTAAACCAACAAGCTGTGGCATCGATGAACAGGCTGCTGCAAACCGGTGATTACTTCATCTGCGGCAACCTCCGCCAGCGCGACCTGTGGCTGGGTGCACTGATGACCAACGGTCGAGTGACCCCGGGCAGCTTTGCCCAAGACAACAGCCTGCTTTCGCTAATTGATGTGGTGGGGGTGGGCTTCCCCAGCCGCGATCCCCTGGTGCGTCCATTCTTGAGAGACCAGCACCCTGCCTTTAACCAGCAATCTCGCATCGTGCTGTGGGGAGGCGGCATCTGGGATTGGTTAGACCCACTATCGCTGATCCGGGCCTGGCCCCAGGTGGTGAAGCAGCACCCACAGGCGCGCCTGGTGCTGCTGGGCACCCGCCATCCCAACCCCCTTGTGCCGCCCCACAAAATGGCCGAAAGGGCCATTGCCCTGGCTGAGGAATTGGGCGAAAAAGAACGCACGATTTTTTTCTACGAGTGGCTGACTTACGAAGACCGCGAAGCCCTGCTGTGCGAAGCAGATGTTGGCGTGACCCTGCACCCCCTGCATGCAGAAACCCGCTATTCGATCCGCACGCGCATCCTGGATTACTTCTGGGCCGGACTGCCCACCCTGGTTAGCAGCGGCGATGTGACCAGCGAATGGGTACGCCAGTACCAGCTTGGACGGGTAGTGCCCCCCATGGATGTAGACGCCGTGGCCAAGGGCTTAAACGAACTGCTCAGCCAGCCCAAAGCTGCCTGGGCGCCGGCCTTTGCCCACCTGGCAGAAGTTTTTGCCTGGCCTGAGGTGGTTGCCCCGCTCCGGCGCTACTGCCTCTCGGAGCGCAGCGCGTCTCCCAATCGCCCCCCTGCAGGTCATTTGCCACTTGCCACTACCCGCCTGCCACTATCCACTCTCTTCGCCCGTGCCCGGGCCATCTGGCGCACAGAAGGCGCAGGCGTGCTCTTGCACCGCCTGTGGCGCTATGTGCAATGGCGGCTTTCAAGACTGTAAATATCTTTTTACCCAAAATAGTACTAAATTCTCATTTTTACCGTCTTTCATCCCTGTTATGATGAAAATATGCGCCGGGGATGGTATTCAGGCAGATTGAAACTGCCTGGACCGGCTCATATTTTGGAGGAAAGTGATGAAGACGGTAAATTATTTAACCCGCTTGACGCTTGTTACCATTTTTCTGGCAGCGTTTTGGATCAGCGGACTGCGCCCTGCAACAACAGCACTGGCTCTAAATTCTCACACCGCTCCCGAAAGCATTGACTTTGCCACGCGTGTGCTGCGTGACCCCTGGGATATGTCAGAATTTTCTGATATATCCCAATGGTTCAACCGTACAGTTGAATCCGACCGCCTGGCAGATTATCAAGTAGCCAACGGCATATTTTCTGCGCACACACTGGGCAGCTACAGCGAGTTTTATTTGTTGTTTTCTGGTTACCCGCCGGGGATGATCGCTGATAAGATTGGTGCCCGCTTACCGATCAGATCAAGCCAATTTAGCTGCTTTTATATTGCCATGCTTGCCGATTGGCCCACAACCCAGAGCAATTATTTCTCGCTTTTCTGGGCCGCCAACCGTGCCATGGAAACATGGGGGGACCCCAGCCAGGCATGGGGCTTGTCCATCGGCAATACCGTGCATGATAACCAGTGGGGATTGTACCGGGCAGATCTGAACAATCCCGTGGTGCCCTATAACAAGCCTTGGTCTTACCAGCAGTATTGGCAAGCCCTACGCGTCATCCCCAGTGTGGTCGCCGGCACACAGTTTGCCGTGGATTGGGCACGCTTGACCGATTGCCAGCCTGTTTATACCACCCTCACCGGCCTGCCGCAGGGCACGTATACCCTCTGGCTGGGCACTGGCACGCCTGAGCGGCAAATCTTGGTATCGGATTCTTTCACCCCCCAGCCGGATGGCTCGTACGCCTGGGATGTGCAGGGGCTGGCAGCCGGTGATTATACCTACTATGTCAAGACCAGCGCTGGCGACCAGGTTATCCAGCAAGGTACACTCACCATCGTCGGCACCCCCATCGTCAATTTTACCCGTCCCTCACCCCTCAGCGGGCTGGATTATGCCACATCGAACGGCAATGCCTGGGATATCGAAAGCTCTGATGTGACCAAGCTGGACTGTGCCACTTACAGCTTTAATGCCGGTCAGCTCTGGCTCGATACCGCACCCCCAAGCCAATTAAGCCCTCCCTGTGTAGGCCCTGGGGCCAATGAGGCTGACCCGCGCATCTTCTTGAACACCCCCGATCACGGCAACCTCTCTGCCTATCGTTACCTCTCTTTCTCCACCTATACCGAGGATAGTTGGAGTATTCCTGACCTGGGCCACATTGTGCGCCTGTTCTGGCAGTTAGATCGCCCCGGCGAGGATTGTTACTACGGCAGCCGGGCCATTGCCTTGGATGTGGGCTGGCACACCTACATCGTTGACCTGTACAATGGCTGGAACGGCACTCCTGAAGAATTCACCCCCTCAGGCTGTGGCTATACCCCTTGGACCGCGCAAGCCAGCATTGGCCCCCTGGTCAAGTTCCGCCTGGACCCCAACGAGAACATTACCGCGCTCACCCTGCACCAGCGCTTCGACTGGCTGCGCCTGACACAAGTGGACAGCGTGGTTCAGGGAAGGGTATTCCCGATCAAGGTCACTCTGAACAAACCAGCCGCTGAACTGCAGAGCGTCAGCTTTTTCTACACTACCAATCTCAGTGAGCCCTTCCAGTCTCCGGCCCAACCCTACACGCCGTCGCCGCTCAGCGGGCCGTTTCGCTTGTTCTTGCCAGTGGTACAAACCAGTGTGGGGCCAGACCCCTTCGTCTCAGCCCTGCCAGCCGATATTACGTTTGCCTGGGATACCAGCAACGTGACGCCAGGCGAATATTACCTCTGCGCACAGGTCAACGACGGGTATAATCAGGCTGTCTACTGCAGCGAAGCACCCGTCCGCGTGCTGGCGCCTTAGCCCAGCACCCGCCGAGTGGAGACTGGTTTTCACCAGCGCTTCACCATCCACTCGCAGCCTGTCCCTGGTGGCTGCACACGGCATCAAAACAAAATGCGCATCGGTATCGACGCTACCGCCCTCCCCGCACGTCCGGTTGGAGCCGGGCATTACATCATCCAGCTCATCCGGGCTTTTGCGCGCCAGCCGCTGGAAGATGAATTTTGCGTCTTTGTCCAACAACATGGTCTACCGCTCTTAGGACTGCCCCCTGGCAGCCAATCTTCAGCCTTCCGCATCCTCCCCCTGCCCGATATCCCCCCTGCCCGCCGCCTGGCCTGGGAGCAGACAGCCTTCCCCCGCCTGGCAGCTCAACAACGCCTGGATATGCTGCACAGCCTGCATTACACCTTGCCGCTGGCTTACCCCGGCAAGCGTGTGGTCACCCTGCACGATACGACCTTCTTCTTGTATCCCAAGCTCCACACCCTATCCAAGCGTTATTTCTTCCGCTTCTTTATCCATACCAGCGGGCGCCTGGCAGACGCCCTGACAGCCGACTCAGAAAGCACCCGCCAGGATGCCATCCGGCTGGCAAACATTTCGCCACAAAAGATCTTTACTGCCCAGCTTGGCGTAACATCTGACTTTGCCCCCTTGGACACCACTTCTGCCAGTGCAAATGCTGTGCGCCAGAAATACAACCTGCCGGAGCATTTTGTGCTCTATGTGGGGTTGATCGAGCCGCGCAAGAACGTTCCCACCCTGCTGCAGGCCTTCGCCCAGGTCAGCCCACAATTTCCAGACTACCGCCTGGTGATGGCTGGGCGCCGCGGCTGGATGGTTGAGCACCTGGATCAGCAAGTGGCAGACCTGGGCCTGGCAGAGAAAGTGCTCTTCACCGGGTATATTGAACAAAAAGACCTGCCCATGATTTTTAATTTGGCACAATGTTTCGTTTATCCATCGTTCTACGAGGGCTTTGGCCTGCCAGTGTTAGAAGCCATGGCCTGCGGCGTACCCGTGATCACATCAAACGTCTCATCCATGCCCGAAATCCTTGGCAACGCGGGGGTGCAGGTTTCTCCCCACGACAGCCAGGGCCTGGCAGCCGCGCTGCAAGGCTTGCTCTCTGACCCCGCCGAACGGAAACGCTTGTCGGCCTTGGGAATTGAGCGCGCCGCAACTTTCACCTGGCAGCGCACTGCCGAAAAAACGCGCCTGGCTTACCGCTACGCCCTGGGCCAGGCCTGATCTTGTCATCAATTATGTCCACCACTCCCGACATCAGTGTTTGCATGGTCACGCTCAATGCCAGCGGCTACATCCGCGACTGCCTGCACTCGCTGGCTGAGACCAGCCAGGGCTTATCGCTTGAGATCATTGTAGTTGACAACCACTCCACCGATGGCACGCTGGAGATACTCAAATCTGAATTTTCCGACCAAATACACCTGTTGGAGAACCGCCAGAATGAGGGTTTTGTGCGTCCCACCAACCAGGGCATGCGCCTATCCAGTGGGCGATACTTGCTGTGGCTGAATCCCGACACCATAATCCACCCTGGGGCACTGCAAAACCTGGTGGCCTTCATGGAAGCCCACCCTCAGGTTGGCATCTGTGGGCCCAAGGTGCTGAACCGGGATGGCACGATGCAAAAACCCTGCCGGCGCGGGGTTTCAAGGCCCTGGGCCACCTTTAGCTATTTTTCGGGCATCTCGCGACTGTTCCCCAAAAGCAAGCTATTTGGCGGTTACCTGCTAAACTATTTAGATGAAGACGCCACCCATGCCTGCGACGGCGTCTCCGGTTCCTGTATGCTCGTGCGCCAAGAAGTGGTCAAGCAAATTGGCTATGTAGACGAGCAGTTCTTTGCTTATCAAGATGATGCCGATTACTGTTTTCAGGCTCAAAAAGCGGGCTGGCTGATCTATTATGTGCCCACTGCCCAGATCACCCATTTCGGCGGGCGGGGAGGCTCACGCGCCCAGCCCTTCCGCTCTATTTACGAGTGGCACCGCTCTTACTATCTATATTATCGCAAGAACCTGGCGGCAGATTACTTCTTCTTGTTCAATTGGCTATATTACTCTATAATGCTAGTTAAGCTGGTTTTTTCGCTCTTGATCAATGTATTCAGAAAGGAGAAGTATATTGGTCCCAAGCGAGGCTAACAACTTTCTATCAACCCATCTCTCAATCCCAATTGATTACATCGTTCAAAGGTAAATGATGGGGCGGTTCGCTCACCCGCCCAAGGAAGGAATTATGCGTGCAAAAACGTGGTGGCTAAGTACGGCAGTGATTATGATTCTGTTAATATTTGTTTCCATCCTACCGGCCCTGGCAGATGGGGACACCCCGAATAGTTCAAAGCCACTACCCGGAGATGGCCTTGCGGCATCCAACCAGGCAGAACCGGTTTTTCTACGCCTGGCCAACGGCACATTTGACCCCTTACAGAGCACGCCCAACCTGCCCGCAAGCCTGGCCTACACCCCAGAAGAGGTGGCTGCATCCGGCGATTACATCCTCCAATTCACCGGCCCGGTGCGCCAGGAGTGGAAAGACGCCATCGCCAAACTTGGCGGCCAGATTGGCGGCTACCTGCCCGATTACGCCTTCCTGGTGCATTTCGATGCCGAGTCCAAAATCTCGGCAGAAGCCTACTCCTTTGTGCGTTGGATTGGTACATACGAACCCGCCTACCGGGTCTCAGCAGACGTTGATTTTAACGAAACCCGTTCTTACCGGGTGCTGACTCTGCCCTGGGCCGATACAGACAGCCTGGCGCAGACCGTTGCCAGTCTTGATCCGCTTTCTAGACCCTACGACGGCGGCTTTGTGGCCGTGCTGAACGGCAGCCAGGTAGCCCAGGCGGCGCGCCTGCCGGGCGTGCTGTGGATCGAGCCGCTTTACCTGCAAGAGCTGCACAACGATGTGGGCGGCGGAAACATCATGAATGGCTCAGCCGCCTGGAGCAGCGGGTACACCGGCTCAGGCGTGGTCATCGCCGTCACCGACACCGGCCTGGATACGGGCAATGCGTCTGCCATCCACCAAGATTTCGCCGGCCGCGTGGCACAGATCAGCAGTTGGCCGGTTGTGTATGCCAATTATGGCGGCGGCTGCGAAATTTCCAACTCGAACGCCAACGACGGTGCATCCGACACTGATTCGGGCCACGGCTCGCACGTCACCGGCTCTGTGGCTGGCAGCGGGGCCGCTTCTGGCGGCCAAATCAAGGGTCTGGCTTACCAGGCCAGCATTACCTTCCAGGCCGTGGAGCAGTGGACTACCTGGGCCAGCCCCGATCCCTATAGCTGCCCGAACGGTTATTACCTCACCGGCATTCCCGATGATGTGCGCACCCTGCTCAACCAGGTCTATGGTTGGGGCGCCCGCGTTCAAAACAACAGTTGGGGCGGCGGACAATTCGGGGTTTACGACACCCAGTCACGCTATTTTGATGATTTTATCCACAGCCACCCCGATATGGTGGTGGTGGTCTCGGCCGGCAACTCGGGTGACGATGGGGACAATAATGGCTATGTAGATGTGAATTCCATCTCTTCGCCGGGTACTGCCAAGAATCTGATCACCATCGGCGCGTCAGACAACGAACGCAGCAGCGGCGGCATTGCCACCCGCACCTGGGGACAGGTCTGGCCTTCCAATTTTGGGGCTGCCCCCACCAGCAGCGACTACACATCTGACACCCGGCAAGAACTGGCAGCTTTCTCTAGCCGTGGCCCCATGGCCGATGGGCGCATCAAGCCCGACCTGGTAGCCCCCGGCACCAATATCCTGTCAGTGCGTTCTTCCCTGGCCAGCAGCAATGGGTGGGGCTCTTACAATAGCTACTACATGTACATGGGCGGCACCTCCATGGCCAGCCCGCTCTCAGCCGGTGCGGCGGCCCTGGTGCGCGATTACTACCTCACTGCCGAAAGCCATTCGCCCTCGGCAGCCTTGATCAAGGCCACCTTGATCAACACCGCAGTTGACATCGGCGGCTATAACAACACATCGCAAGAGGCGGGCCTGCCCATCCCCAACAACCACGAGGGCTGGGGATTGATCAACGTGGGTGCGGCCACGGCTTCGGGCAACCGGACCTTTGTGGATAACACCGCCGGCATCGGTTCTGGCACTGCCTCTTACCAATACACGGTGGCAGCGGGCACCCCCTTCAAAGTCTCGCTGGTGTGGAGCGATGCCCCCGCCACGTCCTCATCTGGCCTGGCCCTGGTGAACAACCTCAACCTGCGGGTCACTGGCCCTGGCGGCATAGTGTACCAAGGCAATGTTTTTGCCGGCGGGTGGTCACAAACCGGCGGCAGTGCCGATGGTCTGAACAACGTTGAGTGTGTCTACATTCCAACCCCCACTGCCGGCTTGTGGACGGTGGAAGTGATCGGCGCAAACGTCCCCGTTGGGCCGCAGCCCTTTGCCCTATTTTTGACCGGCAATCTCTCAACCGGCATCCCCCTGACGGTCACCGGCATCACCCCCGCGCAAGCTTACAGCGGCACCACGCTTAACGCCACCATCACGGGCACGGCCTTTGACCCCGCAGCGGCTGTTTCTCTGCGCCTGGGCGCAGCGACCATCAATGGCAGCAGCGTGACGGTCAACGCAGAAGGCACCCGGATCACAGCCAGCTTCAATTTCACCGGCGCCACGCCCGGCCTGTACGATGTGCGCGTGGATAACCCGGGCGAATACAAAGTACTGGAAGATGGATTCACACTGCGCAACGGCAATCTGCCCGACCTGTCGATCAACAAGAGCGTTGAGGCTGCATTGCTCATTCCGAGCGGCACCATCACCTACACCATCTCAATCGCCAATGATGGCCTCATCAATGCCACCGGCGTCACCTTCACCGATACTCTGCCCTCCGGCGTCACCGTAACCAGCCTGACCCCAGCTTGCCTGGGCGGCAGAGTCTCGCTAGCCACCGGGTTTGCCTGCACCATCTCGCCATCCACCCTGGCGCCAGCGGCATCGATCGAGTACACCCTGGTGGTCAAGCTTCCAGCCAACCCGGCCACGATCTTAACCAACCGGGTGACAGTGGGCGGAGCGGAGGATGATCTTAACCCCAATGACAACCGCGACTCCGCCACGACCGGCGGCACACAGTCTTTCTTGCCGATGGTGATGCGCAACCAGGCCACCTTGCCAGGTGCGCCCACGTTGAATGCGATCTCCAATGCCGACGGCGACGGCAGTTATTCGCTAGCCTGGGCGGTGGGCAGCGGCGCGGCGCCGACTTCTTATGAAATTGAAGAAGACAGCGTGGTGGTGGTTACAAGCCACACCAGCACCTCTTACAACTTTACCGGACGCCCGGTGGGCACCCATACCTACCGAGTGCGGGCCCGCAATGCCGCCGGGGTGAGCGCCTGGAGCAACGCCCAAAGCGCCACCGTCAATCCGCCGGTATCAACGATCCTGAACGGCGGCTTTGAGGATGGACAGGATGGCAGTTGGGCGGAATACTCCAGCAATGGATATGACCTGATCGTAGATGCCGCCTACCTCTCGTCCCATGGCGGCGCGGCACCCCACGGCGGGAGTTGGGCCACCTGGATGGGCGGTCTGCATAATGAGGTGAGCACCCTGACCCAGGCCATTACCGTGCCGGCATCGGGGAATACGCTCAGCTTCTACTACTGGACTTCATCAGAAGACATTTGTGGATTTGATAACGCCTATGTCAGGATCAATTCCGTCAGTGTTCACAGCATCGATCTGTGTACCAGCGCCAATACCGGCGGTTGGGTTGAAGCCATGGTGAGCTTAAGCGCCTATGCAAACCAGGCCGTTACTTTGCAGTTCTATGTCAGTACTGACATTTCCTTGTACAGCAGTTTCTACCTGGACGACGTCTCTTTCAAGTAAGTCGATCCTACACACCCAAACGGGGCGTCCAGCGCGGCCACCTGCCTGCTGGGCGCCCCACCACTACTGCCCATGACCTTTCAAGACGCCCCACACCCTGAGCCACAGTCTGCCCCCCACCAGGCCCACGCCTCACCGGCAGCCCACGATCTTTACTTGGTGCTGCTGGTTGGGCTGGCAGCCGGTATTTTCCTGCTGGCTGCATTTGGCATGTACCTGGCGCAGGATACGGCGTCACCATTGCCCTGGCAGCCGCCCACGGAAACCTTCACCATCACACCCATCCCGCCCACTGCCACCATCACCCTCACACCTGCCCCAACCCAAACCGCTACCCGCCGCCCCACCTACACCCCGCGCCTGGGCACAGCCACCCTTGGTGCCGAGACCCCGGGTACCAGCGAAGCCACGCAAATACCCGCCAGCACCGCAACACCCGGAACGCCAGGAGGGGCTACCAGCACGCTTGCTGCCAGCCTGACGCCACCCCCAGCCGGGGCTACCCCCACCAGCACCCAGTCCAGTGGAGGCGGCTATCCAGGCCCGGTCACAAACACGCCCATACCCACAGCAACAACGACCGACAGCCAACCTCCCACCAGCACACTTACCCCCCAGCCAGGTGCTGACACCCCCACCCCTACCCCCACCTCCACTGGGACGACCGGCGGGCCCACCCCCACAGCCACCGAGACCATTACAGAAGGCGATATTCGCGTCCAGGGGCGCGTGGTGCAAAACGGCACCCCGGTGGCGAACGTGACGTTAGAGATCAACGAAGGCGACTTCACGGTCGAAACGGATACCAACGGGTACTACCAGTTCGACCTGCCCAAGGATGTGGGCGAACCTTTCCTGATTGACTTCTTCCACGCCAGCAACGACACACTTGATCCAAGCGATGAGATCGCTGAGTGGGTATGGGTGGAGAAAGATATCGAAGAAGACGACCTGGTTGTCCAGGTGCCCGATATCGAGATCAGCCTGCGAGTTGGCACGGCTCTCTTCCAGCCCACAGCTCCCGATGAAAGCGCTTCTTTCTCCCTGGCCCAGGTGTATGCCAGCAATCCCATCGTGTTCGGATGGTCTGCTTATCACCGCACCGCCACGTACACGGTGAAGCTGGGTTATGATGACATCTTGAACACAAAATGGGATTCGAGCCCCACCAACGCCACAACAGCCAACTTCATCGGCAGCACCGCCGTCACGACGGGCTATGATTGGTGGTGGACGATCGAAGCGCTGTACGAAGAAAACGACTGCAGCTTCCACATCCATACCCAAACTCGCAAGATCGTTCTCAACCCCTAGAACTCGAGATTTCTAGAGCTTAGGATGTGGGGTGTTTTGTGCGAACTCTGCAAGCACAAAACACCCCACTTTTACAGTATAATCGAAACATTACTCAGCAGCCGGGTAACGGCTGCTGCATTGGAGGTATTGCATGGACCGTACAACGGGAATCATCTTATCAATCATCGCCTTATTGGTGCTGTGTGTGTGCTGCCTGGTTGTTTGCGCCACGCTGGGAGCAGGCGCAATGTTTCTGGCCGACCAGCCCGGCAATAGCGGGTATGGATACACACCCTTCCCCAACTCTGGCGCTACGCCGGTCGTCATCCGTCCTGATGACCCCCAGTCTACGCCTGTGCCGCAAGATACTCGCCTCACCCTTGAGCAGTCTGTCGTGCCGGTCAATGATATGCTGGACCTGGCCAGCCGGCTGGAAGGCAAAGACAATATCCCTGCCACGCTTGAGGCCCCTGCCCGTTGGTATGTGGTAGGTGACCAGCGCGTCTTCTGGGTCTCTAACGTGGATACCAATGAAAACTTCCAGGTCGACGCCACCCTGGAATATGCCACCGACCACGCCTACTTCTGGGTAGAAAATGGCGTAGACTTTGACCGCGGCGAGATGCGTTCGATGGCTGAAGATTTCGAAAACAACATCTACCCTACCAACCGCGAGTTCTTCGGCAGCGAGTGGAGCCCGGGCGTGGACAGCGATCCTCATATCTACATTCTTTATGCCACTGGCCTGGGGGCTTCGATTGCGGGCTATTATTCCTCGGCTGATGAATACTCGCCTTTGGCGCACGAATATTCCAACGCGGTTGAAATGTTCCTCTTCAACGCCGATACCGTTGGCCTGGACGAGACCTTCACCTACGGCGTGCTGGCGCACGAGTTCCAGCATATGATCCACTGGTACCAAGACCGCAACGAGACCTCCTGGCTGAACGAGGGCTTCTCAGAGCTGGCGGCCCTGCTCAACGGCTACTATGACAGCGGCTTTGATTGGGAATATGCAAGAGACCCCGATATGCAGCTCAATGACTGGCCCAATGACGATGACACGACCCCACACTACGGAGCGGGCTTCCTATTTGTGACCTACTTCCTCGAGCGCTTTGGCGAAGAAGCGACCCAGGCCCTGGTGGCCAACCAGAACAACGGCATGGCCTCGGTCAACGAAGTGCTGGCTGATTTCAATGCCGTGGACCCGCAGACCGGCCAACTGATCACCGCCAACGACTTCTTCTTAGATTGGGCGATCACCAATTACCTGCAAGATGACAGTGTGGGCGATGGTCGCTTCGCTTACGGCGGATACGGCTACGATGGCCCTCCCGGCATCGACTCGACCGAAGACTTCTCCACCTGCCCGCTCAGTGCCCAGGTACGGGATGTGAGCCAGTATGGAACAGACTATATCCGCTTCACCTGCTCTGGCGACTACACCATCCACTTCGAAGGTGCGGTGCAGACCGGCGTGCTGGCTGAAAACCCCCTCTCCGGCGCTTACTACTTCTGGTCCAACAAGGGCGATGAGTCCGACATGACCCTCACCCGCAGCTTCGACTTCAGCGATCAATCCGGACCCCTGACCCTCAACTATTGGACCTGGTATGACATTGAAGAAGGGTGGGATTTCTTGTACCTGGTGGCTTCGACGGATAACGGCGACACCTGGGAAATCCTCAACACCCCTTCTGGCACAGATGATGATCCGTACGGCAACGGTTACGGCTGGGGTTACAGCGGCCTCTCAGACGGCTGGATCGAGGAGAGCGTGGACATTTCACGCTTTGCCGGGCAGAACGTCCAACTGCGTTTCGAGTACGTCACCGATGCCGCCGTCAACGGGGAAGGCTTCTTGCTGGACGACATCTCGGTGCCCGAGATCGGTTACAGCAGCGATTTTGAGAACGATAACGGCGGCTGGGAAGCCGCAGGCTGGGTACGCATCCAGAATGCGCTGCCCCAAGAGTTCCGCCTGGCGCTGATCACGATGGGCAGCGATACCACGGTGCATTACATCACCCTCAACCCCGATGTCTCGGTAGATATTCCCATCTCGATCACCGGCGACGTGGATGAGGTGATTCTGGTCGTCACCGGCACCACCCAGTTCACCCGCCAAAAGGCGGCTTACCGCTACGAAGTGCTTCCTTAAGAAGAGAAGGTATCATGGACCGTTCTACCAGTCTTGTTTTAGGTGCCATCGCCCTGGTGTTTGGGTGCGTTTGCTGCCTGGCGATGTGCATCGTCACATCTGCTGTCGTGATCGCCATTGCTGCCGCACCTACTGGATATTCAAGTACCCTGGCTCCCTATCAGACGCCCATCAGCATGGCTGTGACGGCGACGCCGCAGCCCACGCAAGCCAGCGGCAGCCTGGTCACAGCCATCCCCAACCCCACCCTCGCCCGGCAAGATACCGCCACGCCGCAGCCCATCTATACAGACACACCCAGCGTACTCTCAGGCCGGGGGCCCACTCCCACACCCTTCATCAACGGGAATGCGGCAGACGTTCCACACGACACACTGTTGACCCTGGAAGAAGCAGTGGTGCCAATCAACGACCTGTTGGAGCTGGCTGACCGCCTGGGCGGAGCAGGAGAAATCCCTGCCACGCTGCCAGCACCTGCCCGCTGGTACAGGGTGGGCGACCAGCGCGCTTTCTGGGTCTCTAACCTGGATTCAAACGACAGCTTCCAGATCGACGCCACCCTGCAATATGCGACCGATCACGCCTATTTTTGGATTGAAGATGGCGTGCGCTATAACAACAGCGATCTGCAAGCCCTGGCTGAGGATTTTGAGAACAACATCTACCCCACCAACCGCGAGTTCTTCGGCAGCGAGTGGAGCCCGGGCGTGGACAGTGACCCGCACGTTTATATCCTCTATGCCACCGGCCTGGGATGGAGTATTGCAGGCTACTTCTCCACATCGGATGAGTATTTGCCCGAGGCGCACGAATACTCGAATACTGCCGAGATGTTCTTCTTGAGCGCCGATAACGTCGACCTGGACGAGACCTTCACCTACGGCGTGCTGGCGCACGAATTCCAGCACATGATCCACTGGTACCAGGACCGCAACGAGACCTCCTGGTTGAACGAGGGCTTTTCAGAGCTGGCGGCCTTGCTCAATAATTACTATGACAGCGGCTTTGATTGGGAATTTGCCTTAAACCCCGATATGCAGCTCAACGACTGGCCCGAGGATGACACCACCCCGCATTACGGGGCCAGCTTCCTATTTGTGACCTACTTCCTCGAGCGCTTTGGCGAGGAGGCCACGCAGGCCCTGGTGGCCAACCAGAACAACGGCATGGCATCAGTGAACGATGTACTGGCAGCCATTGCTGCCAATGACCAACTGACCGGCCAACCTATCACTGCTAACGACTTCTTCCTCGATTGGGCGATCACCAATTACCTGCAAGATGACAGTGTGGGCGATGGTCGCTTCGCTTACGGCGGATACGGCTACGATGGCCCTCCCGGCATCGACTCGACCGAAGACTTCTCCACCTGCCCGCTCAGTGCCCAGGTACGGGATGTGAGCCAGTATGGAACAGACTATATCCGCTTCACCTGCTCTGGCGACTACACCATCCACTTCGAAGGTGCGGTGCAGACCGGCGTGCTGGCTGAAAACCCCCTCTCCGGCGCTTACTACTTCTGGTCCAACAAGGGCGATGAGTCCGACATGACCCTCACCCGCAGCTTCGACTTCAGCGATCAATCCGGACCCCTGACCCTCAACTATTGGACCTGGTATGACATTGAAGAAGGGTGGGATTTCTTGTACCTGGTGGCTTCGACGGATAACGGCGACACCTGGGAAATCCTCAACACCCCTTCTGGCACAGATGATGATCCGTACGGCAACGGTTACGGCTGGGGTTACAGCGGCCTCTCAGACGGCTGGATCGAGGAGAGCGTGGACATTTCACGCTTTGCCGGGCAGAACGTCCAACTGCGTTTCGAGTACGTCACCGATGCCGCCGTCAACGGGGAAGGCTTCTTGCTGGACGACATCTCGGTGCCCGAGATCGGTTACAGCAGCGATTTTGAGAACGATAACGGCGGCTGGGAAGCCGCAGGCTGGGTACGCATCCAGAATGCGCTGCCCCAAGAGTTCCGCCTGGCGCTGATCACGATGGGCAGCGATACCACGGTGCATTACATCACCCTCAACCCCGATGTCTCGGTAGATATTCCCATCTCGATCACCGGCGACGTGGATGAGGTGATTCTGGTCGTCACCGGCACCACCCA